>NZ_CP035088.1:4600000-5200000 GCF_004786035.1 Pseudomonas viciae | reverse complement strand
CCTTTGACCTGACGCTGATGGAAACCGGTGCCTATAACGTCGACTGGCCGCATGTCCACATGCAGCCGGAACAAACCCTACAGGCTCATATCGACCTCAAGGGCCGCTGGTTGCTGCCGATCCACAACGGCACATTCGACCTGGCGATGCATGCCTGGTATGAACCCTTCGATCGTATCCTGGCCCTGGCCTGGGAGCGCAACGTCAGCATCGCCACGCCGCAAATGGGCGAAGCATTCACCCTGACTCAGCCACAACGTGGCCGGGCCTGGTGGCTGGACGTGGAGCCCTCGGCTTATCAGGACCAGCCCGACATGGCCTGACTCCAGACGCATCGATCATTCGATCATTGCGTAGTCTGGGCGCTCCATCGGATCCGGCGTGGCGCCCTTGATGTTCATGCCTCGCCCCGGGGCGAACCCAGGGAAGAACACCAGGCCTTCGGCTTCCAGCCGAAAGGCCAACGCCAGGCGGGTCACGTCGAGCAGCTCACCCCCGGCTTCGAAGCGCCGGATGGCTTGGACCGAAACGCCGGACTGCCGCGACAGCTCCTCGACACTCCAGCCCAGCATGGCTCGGGCCTGCGCGCTGTGGGCTGGGGTGAATTGATAGACAGCGATGCGTTGCAGGGTGGTTTTGATTGCGAGAGAGGCCATGGGATTCTCCAAAGCTGTGGATTCAAAAAATACTGTGTTTTTGTACAGTTGTTTTGAATCCGGATCAATCTCATTTTTTTGATCAATGACCAGCGGTCTTTTCCAACCAGGCACTCGGCGCGTGACCCAGTATCCGGCGGAACATGGTGGAGAATGCGGCGGGGCTGTCGTAGCCCAGATCAAGGGCAATGCGGGTTACCGAATCGCCTACGGCCAATCGAGACAATGCCGACATCACACACGCCTGTTGCCGCCATTGGCTGAAACTTACCCCGGTTTGCTGGCTGAACAGGCGGTTGAACGACCGCAAACTGATATGTAACTGCGTCGCCCATTGCCCGGGCGAGGCGTGGGCGTCTGGGTGTTTCAGAAATGCCTGGCACAGGCCGAGCAGGCGTGGGTCTTGGGGCAGTGGAAGGTGCAGCGGCAGATGGTTGCTGCGCAGCAGTTCGTGCAGTAGCAAGTCGATCAGCGCCCCATCGCGCCCAACCTCATCGTAGTCCGGCGCAAGCTCCACGGCTTCCATCAGCAACTGGCGCATCAAGGGCGACACATTGATCACCTGGCAGCGGGTGTCCATGGCCGTCACCGCTGCCGGTTCGATGTACAAACTGCGAGTGCTGACGCCCAGCATCAGCACTTCGTGGGCAACCCCGGGCGGAATCCACACCGCCCGTTGCGGCGGCACCACCCAATTGCCGTCCGCCGTGCTCACCTGCATCACACCGGTGGCGCCATAGAGTAACTGCGCCCGACGATGGCGGTGCAACGGCAGCAAATGTCCGTGGGAGTAATCGGTGCCAATGGCGACGACCGCCCTGGGGGTTGCATCCAATAAATCGATCGAAGTGTTGCGCATCGAAGGGCCACTCGTGGCTGGCGTAAACGCGAACATTATTGGCTTGTTTGCTACAGCAGGCCAGGCGTCGCTTACCTATCGTGGGCGCCCCCCATTTCACGGATTCACCTCAATGTCCTATGTATTGCTCGCATGCTTCGGCTGCCTGAGTGGCGTGACAGCCGTGCTGTTCGGGTTCGGCGGCGGTTTTGTCGTGGTGCCCTTGATGTATCGCATGCTGACGGCTCATCACGCCGGTGATGTCATCGGTGAGTCGGCGATGCACATCGCCGTCGCCACCTCCACCTGCGTCATGATCGTCAACGCCCTGGTCGCCACAGGAAAACATCACCGAGCCGGTCAGTTGATTCGTCATTATTTGTGGCCGTTCGGCGGCTTCATTGCCCTGGGGGCGATCCTCGGCGCAGCGGCCGCCACTTGGCTCAGCGGCGAGATTATTCGCTACGCTTTCATTGCCTACCTGGGCCTGACCATTCTGGATTGCCTGCTGCGGCGAGGTTTTCTGACACACTCCCGCGATGCCGTCCCACGCCCTTTGGCGACGATGGAGAGCGCGTTGGGCGGCACCACCATCGGAATCATCGCCACGGTCCTGGGGGTTGGCGGCAGCGTCATGACCGTGCCGCTGCTGCGCCGTTGTGGCCTGAGCATGTCCCAGGCCACATCCATGGCTAACCCGCTGAGCTTGCCCGTTGCCCTGGCCGGTACTGTTACCTACATGGCCTTGGCCGGTTTCACCGATATAGACTTCGGCCCGTGGTTTATCGGTTATGTCGACCTACTGGCCTTTGTTGCACTCACGCTTGGCGCGCTACTGGGCATTCGCTTGGCAACGCCATGGATCGGGCGGATACCGGATCGCCTGCATGCGCGAGTGTATGTGGGGCTGTTGATGTTGGTGATGGTTGGGATGTGGCAGGGGTAGGGTAACTACTGATCAGTCAATCCTGGCGCCTCTCGAATAATGAAGTGATCCAGATTCTCAATATTGGCACTGAACACCCCGAACGTCTGCTCGGGGTTCTTCTTGCTCGGCACCTGTTTCAACTCCGGCGTCACGCCATAAAAGAAGCAATACAAATCCCGCTCACTGTCGACGGCGTGCCTGATCTCTTCCAGAAACGCTTTGCGCTTGCGGTAGTTGTCGATCAGCTTCTTGCTCAGGTAAACGTTGACCGAGTATGGCTTTTTCTTCTCCTCGTCCGGCTGTTTGAACCAGACCTTTGCTTCGAAATCGATGCGAAAGCTCTGGGTGTAATCCTTGATCTCCTTGATCTTGCCCCAGTAAATCAACCCCTTGTTGTCCAGCAGGTACTCGATCTTCTTGAAGAACGACCCATAGGGCGCCGTGTGCTCGCCAATCTTCAATGGCATGCGCTTGAGCAGGTCCTTGTTATCGAAATTCGAGACGAAACATTCCACCGGGTGGGCGAAGACACTGGTCTTGTCCGGTGTCGAGTCCTGGGCGGAATGAGTGTTATCACCGTGGGACGAGACGGAGGGGGGCGTAGGCCGAGTCGCTTCAACATCCTTTGACAGTTCGGACGGCTTACGCACGTACTGACGCCGAGTCAGCAACAGCTCCGACGGAAAATGCTCTTCACGGTCGTCATCCGTTTCCGCCTCAACACCCTCCGCACCCAACCCCTGCGTTTTCGGACTGACATAAGGACAGCCCTCGATATGCTGGGTCGTTGGCTGATTCTTGAAATGTGGCGTGCGGATGTAGTTGACGTTCTTGGCGTTGAACGTCGTCAGCCGGTTCTCCTCATCAAACGCCGCCCGACAGGCATCGTTGGGGCACTGAAAACGCTCCTTGGCCGAATCGAATGCCATGGTCTCGTCGAAATTCAGATCTCGAACGTCATAGATCGAAAGCTTGGCATCGAGGCTGAGGCAGTAGGCGGTGTCAAATTTCATCGGGGCTCGGGTCCGTGAGAGGAAGTGTATTAATACCGAAGGACGCGGCGGGCTGCACCCAAAGTTTCAACACGCCATAAACCCCCTGTGGAAGCGAGCTTGCTCGCGATTCCCAAAATCAACCCGGCCATCAAACCTGCCACCCACCTGCGCCCTGACACCAACCTGTGGCGAGGGAGCTTGCTACCGCTGGGCTACGGAGCAGCCCCAAATTCCATATCACCAACAAAAAACCGCCGCCCGAACAATGGACGACGGCTTCTGATTGAATCTCAAAACCCTCGCAAAAATCCGACTAGGCAATACGGCGTCAATACGGAACGATTCTGAGTTTTTCGTAGGGCAGAGGTAACGTACCTGTCCTGAAGTTAAACGCGGTTTTGGTTCCGTAGAATACAAAAAACCCCGTTTTCACGGGGTTCTTAGTTACGCGTGCAGCCTAGGATTTTTCTTTCGAATCAATCCCAGCTAAGCGCCCCACCCGTCTGATACTCAATCACCCGAGTCTCAAAGAAGTTCTTCTCTTTCTTCAAGTCCATGATCTCGCTCATCCAAGGGAACGGGTTAGTCGTCCCTGGGTACTCTTCCTTCAGACCAATCTGCGACAGGCGACGGTTAGCGATGAACTTCAGATAGTCTTCCATCATCGCCGCGTTCATGCCCAGCACGCCGCGAGGCATGGTGTCGCGTGCATATTCGATTTCCAGCTGAGTCCCTTGCAGGATCATCTGGGTCGCTTCTTCCTTCATCTCGGCATCCCACAAGTGCGGGTTTTCGATTTTGATCTGGTTGATCACGTCGATGCCGAAGTTCAGGTGCATGGATTCGTCGCGCAGGATGTATTGGAACTGCTCGGCGACGCCGGTCATTTTGTTGCGGCGGCCCATGGAGAGGATCTGGGTGAAGCCGCAGTAGAAGAAGATGCCTTCCAGAACGCAGTAGTAGGCGATCAGGTTGCGCAGCAACTCTTTATCGGTTTCCGGGGTGCCGGTTTCGAACTTCGGATCGGAGATCGAACGGGTGTATTTCAGGCCCCAGGCGGCTTTTTTCGCGACCGATGGGATCTCGTGGTACATGTTGAAGATCTCGCCTTCATCCATGGCCAGCGATTCGATGCAGTACTGGTAGGCGTGGGTGTGGATCGCCTCTTCGAAGGCCTGGCGCAGGATGTACTGGCGGCATTCCGGGTTGGTGATCAGGCGGTACACGGCCAGGACCAGGTTGTTGGCAACCAGGGAGTCGGCGGTGGAGAAGAAGCCCAGGTTGCGCATCACGATGCGGCGCTCGTCGTCGGTCAGGCCTTCCGGGTCTTTCCAGAGGGCGATGTCGGCGGTCATGTTGACTTCTTGCGGCATCCAGTGGTTTGCGCAGCCGTCCAGGTACTTCTGCCAGGCCCAGTCGTATTTGAACGGCACGAGCTGGTTGAGGTCGGCGCGGCAGTTGATCATGCGCTTTTCATCGACGGCGACACGGGCGGAGGCGCCTTCGAGTTCGGCGAGGCCTTCGGCGACGTCGAGTTTGTCGAGGGCGGCCTTGGCGCGAATGATCGCGGCCGAGTCGCTGGCCGTCACGGCCCGGGCTTCGAGGGCGGCGGCACCGCCGGCGCTGTCGAGGCGGTCCATGTTGGCTTCAGAAGCGTGGCCGGCGTTGGCGCCTTTTACAGCGACTTCGCCGTCTTCTTTGTCGAATTCGTCCCAGCTCAGCATGACGTGTCGTCTCCTGCGTGAGGGCCAGATGCCCGATGAGGGCCCTACTGGCCACGGTGGATCTTGGAAAAATCGTTTCTTGCAGCTGACGCAGGCAACAAACAGAAAAATGTACGGGTCATGCTGAAGCGGCTGTGAACGCTGGGCGGTGATTGGCCCCTGCGTGGCTTCAGGCTGGCGTGATTCCCTGTAAGGGAATATTGCAGGCCCGTTTAAGGCGGCATTATAAGGACTTTTTTGCCTACGTGGTGCGGCGAAATAGCCCACGCAGGGGCTGGCGGGTGGCATATCCGCGTGGGAGCGAGGGTTTACAAGGCTTTGGCCGCTGAAGATTTTTTTTGCATGGATCGCATGGCGGTTTTTTTTGATCAAAAAACCAGCGTTTTTTGCGGTTTTGCACTACATGTTGTGTTTGTGGAGGGTTTTAAGCGGTTCCAGACACAACCAGGCCCGATCGAAACCGGGCCGTGGAAAATGCCAGTAATGATCAGCCGATGCGGGCCGAACCGGTTTGATCGTAGCCATCTTCCGCGACGGTAGCGGAGCCGGTACGGTCGTAGCCGTCTTGCGCGACGGTGGCAGAACCGGTGCGGTCGTAGCCGTCTTCAGCGACCGCGGAACCGGTGCGATCGAAACCGTCGGCGGCGAAGGTATTGGCGGCCAGCACGGACAGGGTCAGGGCGAGGATCAGTGGGGTTTTCATGGTGGTTGCTCCCGATGGGGTTAAAGGTCGATCAGCCGTTGGAGCAGCCGTTGCCCATGACGCTGTAGCGCAGGATGTGGCGTTGGCCCTTGGAGTCGTCGTATTCCATCTTCGCCGGGACCACTTCGCAGACATTGGGGATCTCGCTCATGGAGATGACTTTGGCGATGTCCAGGTGGGTGGAGTAGGTGTACTCCTCAATGGCGGGTTTTTGCTGGGCGACATCGGCCGGGGCTTCGTCTGCCATCGCGCTGGCGCAAAGGCCGACGAGGACTGGAACCCATAAAGCTTTCATCTGATTCACCTTTCTTGAGGTCGAGTGGGGTCACGCAACCTTTCTGGGGTTGCGTGTGGAGCTTGGTTTTGGAGGTTGGATTAACGGCCTTCGTGGGGGCTGTGTTGCGTTAATCGTGTTTGCCGGTTGGCGAGGTGGATTTTAGGGGGTGGGGTTAATCGCAAAAAGACCGGGTTTTGATAAACACTGTTGGTTGATCTGGTAATAATCGTCCTAGGGACCGTTGGCTGTCTGTTACATCTATGCTGGATTTACTGCCGTCTTCGCGAGCAAGCCCGCTCCCACAGGGGGGGCTGTGTTGGACACAAAATAGGCGTTTACTGAAATTCAACTGTGGGAGCGGGCTTGCTCGCGAAGACGGCGTGCATCGAACATTGATATTGACTGACCCACCTCCCTCACGAGCAAGCCCACTCTCACACAGGGAAAAGCCTGCGGGCAGGGCCTTGCACGTTAGTACCGACATTTTGTAGGGACTTGTTACTACCATCGTCGAATGGTTCTATAGGCCCGCCCCGGGCTACAACGGGACCATACAAAAACAACTATGTCACCGAGGTAAGAAACATGAGTGCGGCTTCTCTGTATCCCGTTCGTCCCGAGGTTGCGGCTAACACGTTGACTGACGAGGCGACCTATAAGGCCATGTATCAGCAGTCGGTGGTCAACCCGGATGGCTTCTGGCGCGAGCAGGCCAAGCGTCTCGACTGGATCAAGCCTTTCACCACGGTGAAGCAGACATCCTTCGATGATCACCATGTCGATATCAAGTGGTTTGCCGATGGCACCTTGAACGTTTCCTACAATTGCCTCGACCGTCACCTGGCCGAGCGCGGTGATCAGATTGCGATCATCTGGGAGGGCGATGACCCTGCCGAGAGCCGCAATATCACCTACCGCGAGCTGCATGAAGAAGTCTGCAAGTTCGCCAATGCCCTGCGCGGCCAGGACGTGCATCGCGGCGACGTGGTGACGATCTACATGCCGATGATCCCCGAGGCCGTGGTCGCCATGCTGGCCTGTGCCCGGATCGGCGCGATTCACTCGGTGGTGTTCGGCGGTTTCTCGCCTGAAGCACTGGCCGGTCGGATCATCGATTGCAAATCCAAAGTGGTGATCACCGCCGACGAAGGCGTTCGCGCCGGCAAGAAGATCCCGCTCAAGGCCAACGTCGATGACGCGTTGACCAACCCGGAAACCAGCAGCATCCAGAAGGTCATCGTGTGCAAGCGCACCGGTGGCGGCATCAAGTGGAACCAGCACCGTGACATCTGGTACGAAGACCTGATGAAAGTGGCCGGCACCGTTTGCGCGCCGAAGGAAATGGGTGCCGAGGAAGCGCTGTTCATCCTCTACACCTCCGGTTCCACCGGCAAGCCCAAGGGCGTGCAGCACACCACGGCCGGCTACTTGCTGTACGCGGCGCTGACCCATGAGCGGGTGTTCGACTACAAGCCTGGCGAAGTCTACTGGTGCACCGCTGACGTGGGTTGGGTCACCGGCCATAGCTATATCGTCTACGGCCCGCTGGCCAATGGCGCGACCACGCTGCTGTTCGAAGGCGTGCCGAACTATCCGGACATTACCCGGGTGGCCAAGGTCATCGACAAGCACAAGGTCAACATCCTCTACACCGCGCCGACCGCCATCCGCGCGATGATGGCTTCGGGTACCGCCGCCGTCGAAGGCGCTGATGGCAGCAGCCTGCGCCTGTTGGGTTCGGTGGGCGAGCCGATCAACCCGGAAGCCTGGGGCTGGTACTACAAGAATGTTGGCAAGGAGCGTTGCCCGATCGTCGACACCTGGTGGCAGACCGAAACCGGTGGCGTGCTGATCAGCCCGTTGCCAGGTGCTACGGCGTTGAAACCGGGTTCGGCCACGCGTCCGTTCTTTGGTGTGGTGCCGGCGCTGGTGGACAACCTCGGTAACCTGGTGGAAGGCGCTGCCGAAGGCAACCTGGTGATCCTCGATTCGTGGCCAGGCCAGGCGCGGACGCTGTACGGCGACCACGATCGGTTTGTCGACACCTATTTCAAGACTTTCAGCGGCATGTATTTCACCGGTGACGGTGCGCGTCGTGACGAAGACGGTTACTACTGGATCACTGGTCGAGTGGATGACGTGCTCAACGTGTCCGGCCACCGCATGGGCACGGCCGAGATCGAAAGCGCCATGGTCGCCCACCCGAAAGTCGCCGAAGCGGCGGTGGTCGGTGTGCCGCACGACATCAAGGGGCAGGGCATCTATGTCTACGTCACCTTGAATGCTGGCGAGGAAACCAGCGAAGCCCTGCGCCTGGAGCTGAAGAACTGGGTGCGCAAGGAGATCGGTCCGATTGCCTCGCCGGATGTTATCCAGTGGGCCCCGGGCCTGCCGAAAACCCGTTCCGGCAAGATCATGCGCCGCATCCTGCGCAAGATCGCCACGGCGGAATACGATGGGTTGGGTGATATCTCCACCCTGGCCGACCCGGGTGTGGTGGCGCATCTGATCGAGACGCACAAGACCATGAACGTCGCCTGACGGTAGCGTGTAACACCGAAAAGCCCTGCCCGGTATTTGCCGGGTGGGGCTTTTTTATGCGTCCGGCGTGGATCCTTGTGGAGAGGGGATTTATCCCCGATTTGTGGGAACAAGGCTTGCCCGCGATGCAGGCGATGCGGTCCTTCAGAAACCGAGGCGCTTGCATCGCGAGCAAGCTTTGCTCCCACAACTCAGCGCGCCTGGAGCAGTCGGCGAATAAATATCGACCTTCAAAGCAGGACGCTTCCGAACGTTACCCGTGTTTCGAAATGTGTAACCAAAGGCGCCACAACGGGGCGGCGGGAAACGCAAAGCCCCGTTTCAGGGCCTTTGCCTACCCCTCATAAAATAAGCCGACACGCTGTGCTTGCCGGATTAGAAGGGTTTGCGAATAATGGGCCCGCTATTTGCAGCATAGATCGGTTTCCCTTCTTTTGCTCTTGCATGAATTTGCGGGGCTGTCAATGTGCTTGAACAGCTTTCTCGGTGCTTCTGTAATTTGTTGTCGCATTGAAGAAATATCGGCTTCGGACCTGTCGTTAGAATGCCGATCACTCGCTCGTCGTGGCTCACGTTGAATAAAACGTGGGCTTCCTAGGACGCAGCACCAAAGTTCGTTCCACCCATTCGCATATTGGGCTGTTGCTCACTCTGCCGTTTTCGCCCTTTACCGATGGAGTTCCAAGATGAAGAAACTTGTGCTGCTTGGCGCCCTGGCACTGTCCGTGCTGTCCCTGCCGACATTCGCCGATGAGAAGCCTCTGAAGATCGGTATCGAAGCGGCGTACCCTCCGTTTGCCTCGAAAGCCCCGGATGGCAGCATCGTCGGTTTCGACTACGACATCGGCAATGCGCTGTGTGAAGAGATGAAGGTCAAGTGTGTGTGGGTCGAGCAGGAATTCGACGGCCTGATCCCGGCGCTCAAGGTCCGCAAGATCGACGCGATTCTGTCGTCCATGTCGATCACTGAAGATCGCAAGAAATCCGTTGATTTCACCAACAAGTACTACAACACCCCGGCGCGTCTGGTGATGAAGGCCGGTACCCAGGTCAGCGACGGCCTGGCCGAGCTCAAGGGCAAGAACATCGGCGTGCAGCGCGGTTCGATCCACGAGCGTTTCGCCCGTGAAGTCCTGGCCCCGCTGGGTGCCGAGATCAAACCGTACGGTTCGCAGAACGAGATCTACCTGGATGTAGCCGCCGGCCGTCTCGACGGTACCGTGGCAGACGCTACGCTGTTGGATGACGGTTTCCTGAAAACCGACGCCGGCAAAGGCTTTGCGTTCGTCGGCCCGGCCTTCACCGATGAGAAATACTTCGGCGACGGTATTGGTATCGCGGTTCGCAAGGGTGATGCGCTGAAAGACAAGATCAGCAGCGCGATTGCCGCTATTCGCGAGAACGGCAAATACAAGCAAATCCAGGACAAGTACTTCGCCTTCGACATCTACGGCAAGTAACGACGTCCCGCCACTCGTGCGAAATGGCGCAAGCAACAGGATCTCTGCGGTTTGCGCCATTTTTTCATCCCACTTTCGAGGACCTGAATCATGTTGAAAGGCTACGGGGCTGTCATCCTCGATGGCGCATGGTTGACGCTTCAGCTCGCCTTGTCGTCCATGGTCCTGGCCATTGTCCTGGGGCTGATCGGGGTCGCGTTGCGCCTCTCGCCGGTGCGTTGGTTGGCGTGGTTGGGTGACCTGTATTCCACGGTCATTCGCGGCATTCCCGATCTGGTGCTGATCCTGCTGATTTTCTACGGCGGCCAGGACCTGCTCAACCGCGTAGCACCGATGCTCGGTTATGACGATTACATCGACCTGAACCCGCTGGCGGCCGGTATCGGCACCCTGGGTTTCATCTTCGGTGCGTACCTGTCGGAAACCTTTCGCGGTGCGTTCATGGCGATCCCCAAGGGGCAGGCCGAGGCGGGCATGGCGTACGGCATGAACGGGTTCCAGGTGTTTTTCCGGGTGCTGGTGCCGCAGATGATCCGGCTGGCGATTCCGGGCTTCACCAACAACTGGCTGGTGTTGACCAAGGCTACGGCGCTGATTTCGGTGGTG
This sequence comes from Pseudomonas viciae, assembly GCF_004786035.1. Classification (NCBI taxonomy): domain Bacteria; kingdom Pseudomonadati; phylum Pseudomonadota; class Gammaproteobacteria; order Pseudomonadales; family Pseudomonadaceae; genus Pseudomonas; species Pseudomonas viciae. The sequence continues at coordinate 5,189,272 of NZ_CP035088.1, read as the reverse complement.
GGCCTGCAAGACATGATGTTCAAGGCCAAGCAGGCAGCGGATGCCACTCGCGAGCCTTTCACCTTCTTCCTGGCAGTGGCGGCGATGTACCTGGTGATCACCAGTGTCTCGTTGCTGGCATTGCGTCACCTTGAGAAGCGCTACTCGGTAGGCGTAAGGGCGGCTGATCTATGATCTTCGACTACAACGTCATTTATGAAGCCCTGCCGCTGTACTTCAGTGGCCTGCTGACCACCTTGAAGCTGCTGGCGCTGTCGCTGTTTTTCGGTCTGCTGGCGGCGCTGCCTCTGGGGCTGATGCGGGTGTCCAAGCAGCCGGTCGTCAACATGACGGCGTGGCTCTACACCTACGTGATTCGCGGCACGCCGATGCTGGTGCAGCTGTTCTTGATCTACTACGGGTTGGCGCAGTTCGAAGCCGTGCGCGAGAGTTTCCTCTGGCCGTGGCTGTCCAGCGCGACCTTTTGTGCATGCCTGGCCTTTGCCATCAACACCAGTGCCTACACCGCCGAAATCATCGCCGGCAGCCTGCGGGCCACGCCTAACGGTGAGATCGAGGCGGCCAAGGCCATGGGCATGTCGCGCTACAAGCTGTATCGCCGGATCCTGCTGCCGTCGGCCCTGCGCCGGGCGCTGCCGCAATACAGCAACGAAGTGATCATGATGCTGCAGACCACCAGTCTGGCGTCCATCGTGACCCTGATTGACATCACCGGTGCCGCGCGCACGGTGAATGCGCAGTACTACTTGCCGTTCGAGGCTTACATCACGGCCGGCGTTTTCTACCTGTGCCTGACCTTCATCCTGGTGCGCCTGTTCAAACTGGCCGAACGCCGCTGGCTGGGTTACCTGGCCCCGCGCAAGCACTGATAACGCATCGATCCGATCGACTGCTCAACGACTGACGTTTTGTGAGAACCGACCGCATGTACAAGCTTGAAGTCCAAGACCTGCATAAACGCTATGGCAGTCACGAAGTGCTCAAGGGCGTGTCCCTGAAAGCCGCCGCCGGCGATGTGATCAGCATCATCGGCTCCAGTGGCTCGGGCAAAAGTACTTTCCTGCGTTGCATCAACCTGCTTGAGCAACCCCATGCCGGCAAGATTCTGCTCAACAACGAAGAGCTGAAACTGGTGGCCGGCAAGGATGGCGCCTTGAAGGCTGCGGACGCCAAGCAGCTGCAGCGCATGCGTTCGCGATTGTCGATGGTGTTCCAGCATTTCAACCTGTGGTCCCACATGACCGCGCTGGAAAACATCATGGAAGCGCCGGTGCATGTGCTGGGCGTGGCCAAGGCCGAGGCTCGCGAAAAGGCCGAGTATTACCTGAACAAGGTCGGCGTGGCGCATCGCAAGGACGCTTACCCGGGCCACATGTCCGGCGGCGAACAACAGCGCGTGGCGATTGCCCGGGCGCTGGCGGTGGAGCCTGAGGTGATGCTGTTCGATGAGCCGACGTCGGCCCTCGATCCGGAGCTGGTGGGTGACGTGCTCAAAGTGATGCAGGCCCTGGCCCTGGAAGGCCGGACCATGGTGGTGGTGACTCACGAAATGGGCTTTGCCCGCGAAGTCTCGAACCAACTGGTGTTCCTGCACAAAGGCATCGTCGAAGAAAGCGGCAACCCACGCGAAGTGCTGGTCAATCCGCAATCGGAGCGCCTGCAACAATTTCTTTCGGGCAGCCTCAAGTAATCGCTCCCGTTACGCACCTGATTTGGGTCATGCTGCGCGCCGCGCGCCAGATGGTCTAATTTGGTTGCAGCCGCTTTCGGCTTTAACACTGTTTTCGCTTCGGATTGCCCGCCATGACTGCCCATCGAATTGGTTTCCTGATTTGGCCCAGCACTAAAGCCTTGACGCTGGCGCTGGCCGAGGAGGCCTTGCGTGTTGCTCAGCGGGTGCATCCGGATGTTGTCTACGAACTGTCGTTCTTGCAGGCCGAACCGCCCGCTGAGGGCGCCTGGCAATTGCCGGGTGAACCCTGGGTCGGCAAGCTCGAAGGCTTCCAGAAGCTGTTCCTGCTGGCCGATGAGCCGCCGACCGCGCTGGCCTCACCCCTGAGTAGCGCCCTCAAGCAACTGGTGCGGGCCGGTTGTGTGATTGGCGGTTTGTCCGCCGGGGTCTATCCCTTGGCTCAACTGGGTTTGCTCGACGGCTACCGTGCCGCCGTGCATTGGCGCTGGCAGGACGACTTCTCCGAACGCTTTCCCAAGGTCATCGCCACCAGCCATCTGTTCGACTGGGACCGTGATCGCCTGAGCGCTTGCGGCGGCATGTCGGTGCTTGACCTGTTGCTGGCGGTGCTGGCTCGCGATCATGGCGCGGAACTGGCCGGTGCGGTGTCGGAAGAACTGGTGGTCGAGCGCATCCGCGAGGGTGGCGAGCGCCAGCGTATCCCGTTGCAGAACCGTCTTGGCTCCAGCCATCCGAAGCTCACCCAGGCCGTGCTGTTGATGGAGGCCAACATCGAAGAGCCGCTGACCACTGACGAAATCGCCCAGCATGTGTGCGTGTCCCGTCGGCAGTTGGAGCGAATCTTCAAGCAGTACCTCAATCGTGTGCCGAGCCAGTACTACCTGGAACTGCGCCTGAACAAGGCCCGGCAGATGCTGATGCAGACCAGCAAATCCATCATCCAGATCGGCCTCTCTTGCGGTTTCTCCTCGGGGCCACACTTCTCCAGCGCCTACCGCAACTTCTTCGGCGCCACGCCGCGAGAAGATCGGAACCAGCGGCGCAGCAGCAGCCCGTTCGAACTGTCGTCGGTGCCGTCCGAGCGGGGCTAAGGCTGGCACAGCCGCCTTGTGGTGAGTGGGTCTGTGGGAGCAGGGCCTGTGGGAGCGAGGCTTGCCCGCGATGCAGGCGCCACGTTTGTGCAGGCTAACCGAGTTATCGTTCATCGCGAGCAAGCTTTGCTCCCACAGATAAATCCCCTCGCCACAAGTGTTGTGCCTGGCAAGGGGGAAGCGTCTGAATCAAATCTCGAGGCGGGCGCCTCAAATCCGCTGCCAACGTTTAAACTGCGCCTTTGCGACGCTATTTGTCGCATTGCCGTAAACCCGCGAAAAACGTGGGTTGGCGCTATAAGAAGTTGTCGCTTGGCGGCAAGGCCGGGCTGAAAACTGTCCTTACAATCCTCTCATCGCTCGCCAGTTTCAGGCGGGCGTTCCTCTTCAGGAGACTCCGATGTCCGTTGAGCAAGCCGCGGTACAACGCGCCGATTTCGACCAGGTGATGGTTCCCAACTATGCACCTGCTGCCTTCATTCCTGTGCGTGGCGCCGGTTCCCGCGTGTGGGACCAGTCCGGTCGTGAGTTGATCGACTTCGCCGGCGGTATCGCAGTCAACGTACTGGGCCATGCCCACCCGGCGCTGGTCGGCGCACTGACCGAGCAGGCCAACAAGCTGTGGCACGTGTCCAACGTCTTCACCAATGAGCCGGCCCTGCGCCTGGCCCATAAGCTGGTCAACGCCACCTTTGCCGAGCGCGCGTTTTTCTGCAACTCCGGCGCTGAAGCCAACGAGGCCGCCTTCAAGCTGGCCCGTCGTGTCGCGTTCGATCGTTTCGGCAGCGAAAAATACGAAATCATCGCCGCGCTCAACAGTTTCCACGGTCGCACCCTGTTCACCGTCAACGTCGGCGGGCAGTCGAAGTACTCCGACGGTTTCGGTCCTAAAATTACCGGCATCACCCACGTTCCTTACAACGACCTGGCGGCTTTGAAAGCAGCTATCTCGGACAAGACCTGCGCCGTGGTGCTGGAGCCGATCCAGGGTGAGGGCGGCGTGCTGCCGGCTGAACAGGCTTACCTGCAAGGTGCCCGCGACCTGTGCGATGCCCACGACGCGCTGCTGGTGTTCGACGAAGTGCAGACCGGCATGGGCCGCAGCGGCCACCTGTTCGCCTACATGCACTACGGCGTGATCCCGGACATCCTCACCAGCGCCAAGAGCCTGGGCGGCGGTTTCCCGATCGCGGCGATGCTCACCACCGAAGCGCTGGCCAAGCACCTGGTCGTCGGCACCCACGGCACCACTTACGGCGGCAACCCGCTGGCCTGCGCGGTGGCTGAAGCGGTGATCGATGTGGTCAATACCCCTGAAGTGCTCGGCGGTGTCAAAGCCAAGCACGAGAAGTTCAAGGCGCGTCTGGAACAGATCGGCGAGAAGTACGGCCTGTTCACCCAGGTGCGTGGCTTGGGCCTGCTGATTGGCTGCGTGCTGAACGACGCCTGGAAAGGCAAGGCCAAGGACATTTTCAACGCCGCCGAACAGGAAGGCCTGATGATCCTGCAAGCCGGTCCGGACGTGATTCGCTTCGCCCCGAGCCTGGTGGTGGAAGATGCTGACATCGATGCCGGCCTGGACCGTTTCGAGCGGGCTGCGGCGAAGCTGACTCAGGCCTGAGGGCTGAGGGCTGAGCTGAATCCCCCTGTGGGAGCGAGCTTGCTCGCGATGGCGGTGTCTCAGTGAAATGAATGTTGGCTGACACTGCGCTATCGCGAGCAAGCTCGCTCCCACAGGAGTCTTGCAGCGGCTGAAAAATCGAAGACCGCCGCAGATGCAATGCGGGCCAGCGTGTTCGTTTAGTTTTTTTCTGTGTATCGACCTGACGGTCGAACCCTTTATTTCAAGTTAAGGAGTGACACCATGCTGGTGATGCGCCCCGCGCAAATGGCGGATCTGGGCGAGGTACAGCGTCTGGCTGCGGACAGTCCGATCGGTGTCACTTCCTTGCCGGATGACGTGGAACGCCTGAGCGACAAGATCGCCGCGAGCGAAGCCTCGTTTGCCGCCGAAGTCAGCTTCAACGGCGAGGAAAGCTATTTCTTCGTCCTTGAAGACACCGCCACCGGCAAACTGGCCGGTTGCTCGGCCATCGTCGCGTCGGCCGGTTATTCCGAGCCGTTCTACAGCTTTCGCAACGAGACCTTCGTCCACGCCTCCCGTGAGCTGAAGATCCACAACAAGATCCACGTGCTCTCCCAGTGCCACGACTTGACCGGTAACAGCCTGCTGACCAGTTTCTATGTGGTTCCAGAGTTGGTCGGCTCGCCATGGTCGGAACTCAATTCTCGCGGGCGCCTGTTGTTCGTCGCCAGCCATCCGGAGCGGTTCGCCGATTCGGTGGTGACCGAGATCGTTGGCTACAGCGACGAGAATGGCGACTCGCCGTTCTGGGACGCTATCGGCCGTAATTTCTTCGACCTCAACTACGCTGCCGCCGAGCGTCTGTGCGGGCTGAAAAGCCGCACCTTCCTCGCCGAGCTGATGCCGCATTACCCGATCTACGTGCCGCTGTTGCCGGACGCTGCCCAGGAGGCCATGGGCCAGGTTCATCCGCGGGCGCAGATCACCTTCGACATCCTGATGCGCGAAGGCTTCGAGACCGATCATTACATCGACATCTTTGACGGTGGCCCGACCTTGCATGCGCGTGTCTCGGGAATCCGCTCGATTGCCCAGAGCCGCGTGGTGCCGGTCAAGATCGGCGAACCGGTCAAGGGCGCCGGCCGCCAATACCTGGTGGCCAATGCCCAGTTGCAGGACTACCGCGCCGTGCTGCTCGAGCTCGACTACGCGCCGGGCAAACCTGTGACATTGGACATGGAAGCGGCCGAGGCCTTGGGCGTTGGTGAAGGTGCCAGCGTGCGCCTGGTGGCGGTTTAACGCCTTACAGCTGAGTTTCGCGGGTGGCGCAAGCGGCCCGTTTGAGGAGATAGCATGATCGTTCGTCCCGTACGCAGCAGCGATTTACCCGCTCTGATCGCCCTGGCCCGCAGCACTGGCACTGGCTTGACCACCTTGCCGGCCAACGAAGAGCGTCTGGCCCATCGGGTCGGCTGGGCCGAGAAGACCTTTCGCGGCGAAGCCGGGCGCGGTGACGCGGACTACCTGTTCGTGCTCGAAGACGATGACGGTCGCGTGGTGGGCATTTCCGCCATCGCCGGTGCCGTGGGGCTGCGTGAACCTTGGTACAACTTCCGGGTCGGCCTGACGGTCAGCGCCTCCCAGGAACTGAATATCTACCGGGAAATCCCGACGCTGTTTTTGGCCAACGACCTGACCGGCAATTCCGAGCTGTGTTCGCTGTTCCTGCACGCCGACTTCCGTAGCGGCCTCAATGGCCGGATGCTGGCCAAGGCGCGGCTGTTGTTCATTGCTGAATTCCCGCAGTTGTTCGGCAACAAGATCATCGCCGAGATGCGCGGCATGTCTGACGACAACGGTCGTTCGCCGTTCTGGGAAAGCCTGGGCCGGCACTTCTTCAAGATGGAATTCAGCCAGGCCGATTACCTGACCGGCGTGGGCAACAAGGCGTTCATCGCCGAGCTGATGCCCAAGTTCCCGTTGTACACCTGTTTCCTGTCCGAGGACGCCCGTGCGGTGATCGGCCAGGTTCATCCTGACACCGAACCTGCGTTGTCGATGCTCAAGAGTGAAGGTTTCAGCTACCAGGGTTACGTCGACATCTTCGACGCCGGCCCGGCGGTGGAATGCGAAACCGGCAAAATCCGCGCGATTCGCGACAGCCAGGCGCTGGTGCTGGCCATTGGCACGCCGGGTGATGACGCCACGCCATTCATCATTCATAACCGTAAGCGCGAGGACTGCCGTATCACGGCCGCGCCGGCGCGCTTGGCTGCGGGCACCCTGGTGGTCGATCCGCTGACCGCCAAACGTCTTCAACTCAACGCCGGCGATCAGGTGCGTGCCGTCGCGTTGTCTGCTGCTCGGGAGTCGAAATAATGAATTCGCTGTACATCGCAGGAAGTTGGCTGGAAGGCCAGGGCGACGTTTTTGAGTCGTTGAACCCGGTGACGCAGCAGGTGCTGTGGTCGGGCAAGGGCGCCACGGCTGCGCAAGTGGAGTCGGCGGTGCAGGCCGCGCGCCAGGCGTTTCCGGACTGGGCTCGGCGCACGCTGGATGAGCGCATCCAGGTACTGGAGGCCTTTGCCGCGACCCTGAAAAGCCATGCTGAAGAACTGGCCCAGTGTATCGGTGAAGAAACCGGCAAACCGTTGTGGGAAGCAGCCACTGAAGTCACCACCATGGTCAACAAAATCGCCATTTCGGTACAGAGTTACCGTGAGCGGACCGGCGAGAAGAGCGGCCCCCTGGGCGACGCCACCGCCGTGCTGCGCCACAAGCCTCACGGCGTGGTGGCGGTATTTGGCCCCTACAACTTCCCTGGCCACTTGCCCAACGGCCACATCGTGCCCGCCCTGCTGGCCGGCAACAGCGTGCTGTTCAAGCCGAGCGAGCTGACGCCGAAAGTCGCCGAACTGACGGTCAAGTGCTGGGTCGAGGCCGGCCTGCCAGCGGGCGTGCTGAACCTGCTGCAAGGCGCGCGGGAAACCGGTATCGCCCTGGCGGCGAACCCGGGGATCGACGGGCTGTTTTTCACTGGCTCCAGCCGCACCGGCAATCTCTTGCATCAACAATTCTCCGGACGCCCGGACAAGATCCTGGCGCTGGAAATGGGCGGTAACAACCCGCTGGTGGTGGATGAGGTAGCGGACGTCGATGCGGCGGTCTACACCATTATCCAGTCCGCGTTCATTTCTGCCGGCCAGCGCTGCACCTGTGCGCGCCGCCTGCTGGTGCCGGAAGGTGCGTGGGGCGATGCCTTGCTGGCGCGCCTGGTGGCGGTCAGCTCGACCCTCGAGGTGGGAGCCTTCGACCAGCAACCGGCGCCTTTCATGGGCTCGGTGATTTCCCTGGCCGCGGCGAAGGCGTTGATGGACGCGCAGAACCATTTGTTGGGCCTGGGCGCCGTGCCGCTGTTGGCCATGACCCAACCCCAGGCCCAGGCGGCGTTGCTGACGCCGGGTATCCTCGACGTGACGGCGGTGGCCGAGCGTCCTGACGAGGAGCTGTTCGGGCCGTTGCTGCAGGTGATTCGCTACACGGATTTCCCAGCGGCGATCGCCGAGGCCAACAATACTCAATATGGCCTGGCCGCCGGTTTGCTGTCGGACTCCGAAGCGCGTTACCAGCAGTTCTGGCTGGAGAGTCGTGCCGGTATCGTCAACTGGAACAAACAACTGACGGGGGCTGCCAGCAGCGCACCGTTCGGCGGTGTCGGCGCTTCGGGCAACCACCGCGCCAGTGCCTATTACGCGGCAGATTATTGCGCGTACCCGGTGGCTTCCCTGGAAACTCCGAGCCTTGCCATGCCGGCTGCCCTGACCCCCGGCGTGCGCATGTCTTGAGACCGCCATCGCGGGCAAGCCTTGCTCCCACAGGCGTTATGCAAAACCTGTGGGGCAAGGCTTGCCCGCGATAGCCGCGCCGCGGTGTTCGATGAACCGTTACTTGATGCCTATAAAAAAACAGATTCTCGTGGAGCCTCGCTGATGAAATCCTATGAAGTCAACTTTGACGGTCTAGTGGGGCCGACCCATAACTACGGCGGGCTCTCGTACGGCAACGTCGCGTCCCAGAGCAACAGCCAGCAGTCCTCCAACCCCAAGGAAGCGGCGTTGCAGGGCCTGGCGAAAATGAAAGCGCTGATGGACATGGGTTTCCAGCAAGGGGTGCTGGCGCCACAGGAGCGCCCGGACGTGGCGGCCTTGCGTCGGTTGGGTTTTGCCGGCAGCGATGCCCAGGTCATCCAGCAGGCCGCGAAAGAAGCGATGCCGCTGCTGGTCGCCAGTTGCTCGGCCTCCAGCATGTGGGTGGCCAACGCCGCCACCGTCAGCCCGAGTGCTGATACCGCTGACGGTCGCGTGCATTTCACCGCCGCCAACCTGAACTGCAAATACCACCGCAGTATCGAACACCCGACCACCAGTCGCGTGCTGGGGGCGATGTTCGCCAACCAGCAACACTTCGCCCATCACGCCGCATTGCCGGCGGTGGCACAGTTCGGCGACGAAGGCGCGGCCAACCACACCCGTTTCTGCCGCGCCTACGGCGAGGCCGGTGTCGAATTCTTCGTCTTCGGTCGCAGTGCTTTCGACACCCGTTACCCCGCACCGCAGAAATACCCGGCGCGCCAGACCCTGGAAGCCTCCCAGGCCGTTGCCCGTCTGCATGGGTTGAGGGAAGAGGGCGTGGTGTACGCCCAACAGAACCCGTCGGTGATCGACCAGGGTGTGTTCCACAACGACGTGATCGCGGTGGGCAACGGCGAAGTGCTGTTCTATCACGAGGATGCGTTCCTCGAGACCGACAAGATGCTGGCCGAGCTGAGCAGCAAACTCGCCAAAGTCGGTGGGAAATTTCAGTCGGTGTGTGTACCGCGTTCGGCGGTGACGGTCGATGACGCCGTGCGTTCCTACCTGTTCAATAGCCAGTTGTTGTCGCGTCCCGACGGCTCGATGCTGTTGATCGTCCCGGAAGAGTGCCGCAGCAACGAGCGCGTCTGGCAATACCTGCAAGGCCTGACGGGCTCCGGCGGGGTGATTCGCGAGGTGAAGGTCTTTGACCTCAAGCAGAGCATGCAGAACGGTGGCGGCCCGGCGTGCCTGAGGTTGCGCGTGGCCCTGAATGAAACCGAGCTGGCGGCCGTCAACCCAGGGGTTATCATGACCGCGCCGTTGTACGATTCGCTGACCCAATGGGTCGAGCGGCACTACCGCGACCGCATGGCCGAAAACGATCTGGCGGACCCGCAGTTGTTGCTCGAGTGCCGTGCGGCACTGGATGAACTGACACAAATCCTTAAACTTGGCGCGGTTTATCCTTTCCAGATCAATTGAAAGCGCGCGCGACCTGACTACAGTCAAAGCAGGGCGCGTTGCCTTATCCCCAGACGAGAACGTTAAAACATGAGCGATACCCTGCAGCTGATCCTTGAAGACACCGACGGCACCCAACTGGAAACCTCCTGCACCCGCGTCGCGGTGATGTGGCAAGGCAAGGAGTTGTGGATCCAGCAGGACGGCCGCGGCCAGCTGTTGATTGGCGTCGATGTCGAAGAAGGGGATGAGGAATACGCCAACCTGTTGTTGCGTCCATTGGCGACCAATCTGGTCAGCCTGCAACTGGAAATGGAACCGGCGGACGTCGGCGACGATGACCATGTCCATGGCCCGGATTGCGGCCACGACCATTAAGGAAACCGCGCTATGCTCGCCCTCGGCAAACTGCTTGAACTGACCCTCGCTGGCCGTGAACCGGCGGAGAAGACTCAACTGACTGTCGAAGGCGTACGGATGCGCTGGTTGAGTGAGGGCGCGCTGGAGGTCAAACCGCCCGAAGCCCGGGATAACGGCTTGGACCTGCTGTTGTCGGCCGGTATCCACGGTAACGAAACCGCGCCCATCGAATTGCTCGACCGCTTGCTGCATGACATTGCCCGAGGCGATTTGAAGCCTCGGGCACGCATTCTGTTTCTGTTCGGCAACCCCGAGGCCATTCGGCGCGGAGAGCGTTTCGTCGAACAGGACGTCAACCGGCTGTTCAATGGTCGCCATGAGCTGAGCGGTGGTGTCGAGGCGCTGCGGGCCTGTGAGTTGGAACGGTTGGCCGCGAGTTTCTTCAGCCGGCCAGAACGCAGCCGCCTGCATTACGACCTGCACACTGCCATTCGCGGTTCGAAGATCGAGCAGTTCGCCCTCTACCCGTGGAAAGAAGGCCGCCAGCATTCACGCCGTGAACTGGCACGCCTGCGCGCCGCCGGCATGGAAGCGGTGCTGCTGCAGAACAAACCGTCCATTGTGTTCAGTGCCTATACCTACGACCAGCTCGGCGCCGAGTCCTTCACACTGGAACTGGGCAAGGCCCGGCCGTTCGGGCAGAACGACGGCGTCAACGTCAGCCTGCTGGAAACCCGCCTGCAACAGATCATCGAAGGCCGCGAACCTGAAATGGATGAGGGGCTCGATGGTCTGCAGCTGTTCAGCGTGGCGCGGGAAATCATCAAGCACAGCGACAGCTTCCGCCTGAATCTGCCGGCGAGCGTTGAAAACTTCTCGGAGTTGGCCAAAGGCTATGTGCTGGCCGAAGACATCGCCCAGACACGCTGGGTGATTGAAGAAGAGGGTGCCCGGATCATTTTTCCGAACCCCAAGGTCAAGAATGGCTTGCGGGCGGGAATCCTGATCGTGCCGGCGACTGACGAAAACCTGATCTGAAGTCCCCACAAAACAAATGTGGGAGCGAGCAAGCTCGCTCCCACAGTTTTTTTGCAGCTTTAAACCGCTACCGCCCGCTGCTCACTACGCCGCAACGCCCGGGTCTTGTGCAGCGTATCGGCACAGGTCTTCGCCGCTTCCTGGCCCTTGTGCACAAAATGCTCGAAGAAGAACTTCTGATGCTCTTCCCCAGCATGGAAGTGATGGGGGGTGAGCACGACCGAGAACACCGGCACTTCGGTTTCCAACTGAACCTGCATCAGGCCGCTGATCACCGATTGGGCGACGAATTCGTGACGGTAGATGCCGCCATCCACCACCAGGCCGGCAGCGACGATGCCGGCGTAACGGCCTGACTTGGCCAGCAGCTTGGCGTGCAGCGGGATTTCAAAGGCGCCGCCGACTTCGAAGAAATCGATGTCGCTTTCCTGATACCCCTGGCTGATCATTTCCGCGACGAAGCCTTTGCGGCTCTGGTCGACGATTTCCTTGTGCCAGCAGGCCTGGATGAACGCAACGCGCTCGCCCGGATGACTTTTGCTTTTGCTGTCGATTGCAGTGGGTTGCATGTTCTGGTTCCTGTTTGTGTGAAAAACAGGGCGTCATGAATCGAAGGGGATTCGAGGGTACGCCGCGCACAGACAGTCGCAGTCGGCCCTTGGGTGTCGATCCCGTTCTCTCTTCATCCGGACTATGACCGTCGGCCCCGGGATCACACCGGGTCTGCTGACCTTGCCGCTACACCGCCAAAGCCGTGTATCGCCAAGCGCTCGCGGGCTATGCACCTTGCGTGCAATTACCGCCGGTGGGGAATTACACCCCGCCCTGAGAACGTTTTGCCGCCATGGTTTTTGGCGGCGGAGGATTTTTAACACATAACCCCTGTGGGAGCGAGCTTGCTCGCTCCCACAGGGGTTATGAGTGATCTTCAGGTGCAGGTGATCTTTTCCTTCGACTGGCCTTGATTAATCGTCGCCATGACCGCAGTAATTGACCTTCGAAAGGGAATTCCCCTCACCCGCACCCGAGGCCAGATTCATGAGCGTTATCGATCTTCGCAGCGACACCGTCACCCAACCTTCCGCCGGCATGCTCGACGCCATGGCCAGCGCGCCTACCGGCGACGATGTCTACGGCGAAGATCCGACCGTCAATCGCCTCGAAGCCGAACTGGCTGGGCGTCTGGGGTTCGCGGCGGCGCTGTTCGTGCCTACGGGTACCATGAGTAACCTGTTGGGGTTGATGGCCCACTGCGAGCGCGGTGACGAATACATCGTCGGCCAGCAGGCCCACACCTACAAATACGAAGGTGGCGGCGCGGCGGTACTCGGTTCGATCCAGCCCCAGCCCCTTGAGGTACAGGCGGACGGCTCCCTGGACCTGGCGCATGTCGCGGCGGCGATCAAACCCGATGACTTTCATTTTGCCCGCACTCGTCTGCTGGCCCTGGAAAACACCATGCAGGGCAAGGTGTTGCCGCTCGATTACCTGGCCCAGGCCCGGCGTTTCACCCAGGAGCATGGCCTGGCCCTGCACCTGGACGGCGCGCGGCTGTACAACGCCGCCATCAAGCTGAACGTCGATGCTCGGCAGATCACGCAATATTTCGATTCGGTCTCGGTGTGCCTATCCAAAGGCCTTGGCGCACCTATTGGCTCGGTCCTGTGCGGCAGCGCCGAGTTGATCGGCAAGGCGCGGCGGTTGCGCAAGATGGTCGGCGGCGGTATGCGCCAAGCCGGGATCCTCGCGGCGGCGGGGTTGTATGCCTTGGAACATCAGGTCCAGCGCCTGGCCGATGACCATGCCAATGCCCAGCGGCTCGCCGAGGGTTTGCGGGCGGCGGGTTACGAGGTCGAGCCGGTGCAGACCAACATGGTCTACGTGCAAATGGGCGAGCGGGCCGAGGCGATCAAGGCATTTGCCGATGAACGGGGCGTCAAGCTCAGCGCGGCGCCACGCCTGCGAATGGTGACGCACATGGACGTGAGCGGGGCGCAAATCGACCAAGTGATCGCCACTTTCGTCGATTTTTCCCGCCACTGACCCGTCAAGCGCGCCAATTGAGCGTTTCTATCGCATAAACACGCTGTACCCCACGCGAAGGGCCGATATAATGCGGCCCTTTGCCGTTGCTTCGTCTGTTGACGTTTTGCACAGGCCTTTGGCCGCAGCCTCCGTGGAAGAACCTAATGAAAAGCGCAGAAATCCGTGAAGCCTTCCTTCGCTTCTTCGAAGAGCAAGGCCACACCCGAGTAGCCTCCAGCTCTTTGATTCCGGGCAACGACCCGACCCTGCTGTTCACCAACGCGGGGATGAACCAATTCAAGGACTGCTTCCTGGGCCAGGAAAAACGTGCCTACACCCGTGCGGTGAGCAGCCAGAAATGCGTGCGCGCCGGCGGTAAGCACAACGACCTGGAAAACGTCGGCTATACCGCCCGTCACCACACCTTCTTCGAAATGCTGGGTAACTTCAGCTTCGGCGACTATTTCAAGCGCGACGCCATCACCTTCGCCTGGACCTTCCTGACCTCCGACAAGTGGCTGAACCTGCCCAAGGAAAAGCTCTGGGTAACGGTCTACGCCACCGATGACGAAGCCTATGACATCTGGACCAAAGAGGTCGGTGTCCCGGCTGAGCGCATGGTGCGCATTGGCGACAACAAAGGCGCGCCTTACGCGTCCGATAACTTCTGGACCATGGGCGATACCGGCCCGTGTGGCCCGTGCACCGAGATTTTCTACGATCACGGCGCCGACATCTGGGGCGGCCCACCAGGCTCGCCGGAAGAAGACGGCGACCGCTACATCGAGATCTGGAACAACGTGTTCATGCAGTTCAACCGCACCGCCGATGGCGTGTTGCATCCGCTGCCTGCGCCGTCGGTCGACACCGGCATGGGCCTGGAGCGAATCAGTGCGGTGTTGCAGCACGTTCACTCCAACTACGAAATCGACCTGTTCCAGAGCCTGCTGAGCGCGTCCGCCAAGGCCATCGGTTGCACCAACGACAACCAGGCTTCGCTGAAAGTGGTGGCCGACCATATCCGTTCCTGCGGCTTCCTGATTGCCGACGGTGTGTTGCCGTCCAACGAAGGCCGCGGTTATGTGCTGCGCCGCATCATCCGTCGTGCCTGCCGCCACGGTAACAAGCTGGGCGCCAAGGGCAGCTTCTTCTACCAGATCGTCGCGGCACTGGCGGCCGAGATGGGCGAAGCCTTCCCGGAGCTCAAATCCCAGCAGGCTCACATCGAACGTGTGCTCAAGGCTGAAGAAGAGCAATTCGCCAAGACCTTGGAGCAAGGCTTGAAGATCCTCGAGCAGGACTTGGCCGAGCTCAAGGGCAACGTAGTCCCGGGTGACGTGGTGTTCAAGTTGTACGACACCTACGGCTTCCCGATGGACCTGACCGGCGACATCGCCCGCGAACGCAACCTGACCCTCGACGAGGCCGGTTTCGAGCGCGAGATGGAAGCCCAGCGGGTGCGCGCGCGTTCCGCCAGCTCCTTCGGCATGGACTACAACAGCCTGGTCAAGGTTGACGTCGCCACCGAATTCACCGGTTATGCCGGCACCACCGGTTCGGCCAAGATCGTGGCTATTTATAAGGACGGACAGTCGGTCGACATCCTGAGCGAAGGCCAGGAGGGCGTGATCGTGCTGGACAAGACGCCGTTCTACGCTGAATCCGGCGGCCAGATCGGCGACAGCGGTTACCTGCAGGCCGGTAGCTCGCGCTTCGATGTGCGCGACACCACCAAGACCGGCGGGGCGTTCCTGCACCACGGCGTTTTGGCTTCGGGTAGCCTGATGATCGCAGCCCCGGTGGCCGCTCATGTCGATGCCGAGGTTCGTCACGCCACGTCGCTGAACCACTCCGCGACGCACTTGCTGCACGCGGCGTTGCGCCAGGTACTGGGTGACCATGTCCAGCAGAAAGGTTCGTTGGTCGACAGTCAGCGCCTGCGCTTTGACTTCAGCCATTTCGAAGCCATCAAGCCTGAGCAACTCAAGGCGCTGGAAGACATCGTCAATACCGAGATTCGCAAGAACTCCCCGGTAGAAACCGAAGAAACCGACATCGAGACCGCCAAACAGAAAGGTGCGATGGCGCTGTTCGGCGAGAAGTACGGTGACAGCGTGCGCGTGCTGAGCATGGGCGACTTCTCCGTTGAGCTGTGCGGTGGCATTCATGCCAACCGCACCGGCGACATCGGTCTGATGAAAATCATCAGCGAAGGCGGCGTGGCGTCTGGTGTACGCCGTATCGAAGCGGTCACCGGCGCTGCGGCCCTGGCGTACCTCAACGCGGCTGAAGAACAACTCAAGGAAGCGGCGAGCCTGATCAAGGGCAGCCGTGACAACCTGATCGACAAGCTGTCGGCTGTGCTGGAGCGCAACCGTCTGCTGGAAAAGCAACTCGAGCAGTTGCAGGCCAAGGCTGCCAGCGCCGCGGGCGACGATCTGTCGGCCCAGGCCGTGGACGTCAAGGGCGTGAAAGTGCTGGCTGTGCGTCTCGACGGCCAGGACGGCAAGGCTCTGTTGGGGCTGGTCGATCAACTGAAAAACAAACTCGGCCGCGCAGTGATCCTGCTCGGCGGTGTCCATGAGGAAAAGGTCGTTCTCGTCGCGGGCGTGACCAAGGACCTGACTGGCCAACTCAAAGCCGGTGATTTGATGAAGCAGGCCGCTGCGGCAGTGGGCGGCAAGGGCGGTGGTCGTCCGGACATGGCGCAAGGCGGCGGTACCGACGCCGGCGCACTGGACGCGGCACTGGCCCAGACCGTTGCATTTGTAGAGCAGGGTATTTAAGGCAGCGTCCCGGGCTTGCAGTCTAGTGGCGGGCCCGGTCGCTGTTGATTGATTATTGGGCGCCCTTCATGGGCAGAGGCGGCTTTGAAATGGCTTTGATCGTACAGAAATTTGGAGGCACCTCGGTCGGCACTGTCGAGAGAATCGAACAGGTCGCCGACAAGGTTAAGAAGTTCCGTGAGTCGGGCGATGACCTGGTGGTTGTGCTGTCGGCAATGAGCGGCGAGACCAACCGTCTGATCGATCTGGCCAAGCAAATCAGCGGCGACCAGCAACCGGTTCCCCGTGAACTGGATGTGATCGTTTCCACCGGCGAGCAGGTGACCATTGCTTTGCTGGCCATGGCGCTGATCAAGCGTGGCGTGCCAGCGGTGTCCTACACCGGTAATCAGGTGCGTATCCTGACAGACAGCGCGCACAACAAAGCGCGTATTCTGCAGATCGACGATCAGAAAATTCGCGGCGACCTGAAGGCGGGCCGCGTTGTGGTTGTCGCCGGTTTCCAGGGCGTGGACGAGCAGGGCAACATCACCACCCTCGGCCGTGGCGGTTCCGACACCACTGGCGTAGCACTGGCGGCAGCCCTCAAGGCTGACGAATGCCAGATCTACACCGATGTGGATGGTGTCTACACCACTGACCCACGGGTAGTGCCTGTGGCTCAGCGCCTGGACAAGATCACCTTTGAAGAGATGCTGGAAATGGCCAGCCTCGGTTCCAAGGTGCTGCAGATCCGGGCGGTCGAATTCGCTGGCAAGTACAACGTTCCGCTGCGCGTTCTGCACAGCTTCAAAGAGGGTCCGGGCACCCTCATTACTATTGATGAAGAGGAATCCATGGAACAGCCGATCATTTCCGGCATCGCTTTCAACCGCGATGAAGCCAAGCTGACCATCCGTGGCGTGCCAGACACCCCCGGCGTGGCGTTCAAGATTCTCGGCCCGATCAGTGCCGCGAACATCGAAGTCGACATGATCGTGCAGAACGTCGCGCACGATAACACCACCGACTTCACCTTCACCGTACACCGCAACGACTACCAGGCCGCTGAAGCTGTATTGAACAAGACCGCTGGCGAGATCGGTGCCCGGGAAGTGGTAGGGGACACCAAGATCGCCAAGGTTTCGATCGTTGGTGTCGGCATGCGCTCCCACGCAGGCGTGGCCAGCCGCATGTTCGAATCCCTGGCCAAGGAAAGCATCAACATCCAGATGATCTCTACTTCGGAAATCAAGGTTTCCGTAGTGATTGAAGAGAAGTACCTGGAGCTGGCCGTGCGCGCCCTGCACACGGCTTTCGAACTCGACGCAGCTGCCCGACAGGGCGAGTAAGCGTTGCCTTGAGGGCGCGGTTATACCGCGCCCTTTGTTTTTTTGAATGGCGCGTCCCAAAACTGTTCTTTTGCGCGCGCTGGTCAATACTTAGGCCTGTAGGCTGCGACCGTTCCGGTTGTCGGTCCAATGCCTTTTTTTTGCAGACTGTTGTCCCTTTACTGAATTGCGTGAGGAGAAAGGTATGCTGATTCTGACTCGTCGGTGCGCAGAAAGCCTGATTATTGGTGATGGCGAAATCACCGTGACCGTGCTCGGCGTCAAAGGAAACCAAGTGCGTATTGGCGTGAACGCCCCGAAAGAGGTCGCTGTGCACCGGGAGGAAATTTACCTGCGTATCAAGAAAGAGAAGGACGACGAACCAAGCCATTAATTTTTATCGATTTTTATGTTTGCAAACGGGGATGAAGGTGGTTAATATACGCCCCGTGTTGCGGAGAGCTGGCCGAGTGGCCGAAGGCGCTCCCCTGCTAAGGGAGTACACCTCAAAAGGGTGTCGGGGGTTCGAATCCCCCGTTCTCCGCCATTATTTATTTAGTGCGACGCAATCTGGCTTCATCCGTAAGTTGTTGAAATTACTGGAAAAAAGCGCTTTACAAAAAGATTCGACGACCTATAATGCGCGGCAACAAATGCACTCGTAGCTCAGCTGGATAGAGTACTCGGCTACGAACCGAGCGGTCACAGGTTCGAATCCTGTCGAGTGCACCATTTAAGAGTTGTTTGCAGCAATGCAAATTACTTGGCTTCAACCAGTTGTGATCTGGTATAAAACCACAATCTGCACTCGTAGCTCAGCTGGATAGAGTACTCGGCTACGAACCGAGCGGTCACAGGTTCGAATCCTGTCGAGTGCACCAAACACCAAAAAGCCCGCGTTTAACGCGGGCTTTTTGCTGTCTACGATTTGCCTTTCACGCATCCTTTCTCGTCGAACACGATCTCCGCGCTGCGACCTTTTTTCGCTTTGTAGGTATACCGCGTGCTCGAATTCCTTATTTTGATTGAGTGGGGTTTGCCCAGGGCGCTCTCTACGTCCTGCTGGCTCATGCCGGCGATGATGCGCTGGTTCATGATCGCGTCGCGGCGTTGCCTGGCGTCGATCAGATTTGCGCAGCGGTCTTCGAACTGGCCGACAACGGTCAGCTCCTTGCGCGAGGTTCTATTACTGGATGTTTGTCGGGGCTCTGCTTCGGGCAGTAACGACTCGGTTATCGGTCCGCTGGTGCCCGGGCTGTACGGATGAATCTGCTGCAGCGACAGGTCTTCTCCCGGGCCGCAGCTCAACGTCGTGAATGTGACGTGCCCCACACTACTTTCGCAGCGATGCACGGTCTGCCCGGCAGCCCATACAGGCAGGCAGGGCAGGGTGGCGAGCAAAAAAAGGTAATGATTGGCGGGCATGCGAGCGTCCTCCTTGACGATAAAAAACAGAAGGCTAGCCGCTGCATCTCTCCTGGGGCGTGTGTTTTCTTTTCAGGATAAGTCGTCCAAAGCCAGAGGTTCAGCCTGCGTTCAGGTTTGTCTCGCAAGCGCTTGTTCTTGCCATGATTTTTTAGCGTTTTAAAGCGTCAAGCGGTGTATGATTGCGCCCGTCAGCCCCGCCGGGGCTTTGGAATATTTCCATGGACTTACCCAGTAGTTACTCAATATCTAGTTTTGCCAATCATGAATTAACTGATTGATCCTTCCGGCGTGCTCCACTGCTGGGAGTGGAGTTCGCCTATGTCCCAAGTAGAAGTCAAAAAAACGCAGGAAAGCCTTCAGGATCGTCTCGCTCAAGTCGTTGAGCTGCTGCAGCGCCAGCGGGTCGTGGAAGACCTGACGCATCGCCAGGAAGGCCCGCATCATGACCGGGTCGAGAACCTGGTCCACCGGCAGAATCTCGTTGAGCTGCAACGCAAGCTCGATGACCTGCACTCCGCCGACGTCGCCTACATTCTTGAAGCCCTGCCACTGGAAGAGCGTCTGACGGTCTGGCAGTTGGTCAAGGCTGATCGCGACGGTGACATCCTGCTCGAAGTGTCCGACTCGGTTCGTGAAACCCTGATCGCCGACATGGATGATCACGAGTTGTTGGCGGCGGCCAAGGAAATGGACGCCGACGAACTCGCAGACCTTGCGCCCGAGCTGCCACGGGACGTTGTCCACGAACTGATGGAAACCCTCGACGGCCAGCAGCGCGAGCGTGTGCGCTCGGCATTGTCCTACGACGAGGAGCAGGTCGGTGCGCTGATGGACTTCGAGATGGTGACCATCCGTGAGGATGTCAGTCTTGAAGTGGTCTTGCGTTACTTGCGTCGTCTCAAGGAGCTGCCGGGGCATACCGACAAGCTGTTTGTGGTCGATTACGACGGCGTGCTCAAAGGCGTGCTGCCCATCAAGCGTTTGCTCGTCAATGATCCGGAAAAGCAAGTGGCCGAGGTGATGGCCAGCGACCCGGTGAGCTTCCACCCGGACGAAGACGCGTATGACGCGGCCCAGGCGTTCGAGCGTTATGACTTGATTTCTGCGCCGGTGGTCGACAAGAACGGCAAGCTGATCGGCCGTCTGACCATCGATGAAATGGTCGACTTGATTCGTGAGGAAAGCGAAAGCGAAGTCCTCAACATGGCCGGTCTGCGCGAAGAAGAAGACATCTTCGCTTCGGTCTGGAAATCCCTGCGTAACCGTTGGGCCTGGCTGGCAATCAATCTGATTACGGCTTTTGTCGCCTCTCGGGTGATCGGGTTGTTCGAGGGCTCCATCGAGAAGCTGGTGGCGCTCGCGGCGTTGATGCCCATCGTTGCCGGCATCGGTGGCAACTCCGGCAACCAGACCATCACCATGATCGTCCGCGCGATGGCGCTGGACCAGGTCAGTACCGGCAATACCTCGCGATTGATGCGCAAGGAGCTGGCCGTGTCCCTGATCAATGGCGTTATTTGGGGTGGGGTGATCGGTGTGGTGGCTTATCTGCTCTACGGCAGCTGGTCGCTGGGGGTGGTCATGACCGCCGCGATGACCCTCAACTTGTTGTTGGCGGCGCTGATGGGGGTATTGATTCCCATGACCCTGGCCCGCATGGGGCGTGACCCTGCCATGGGTGCCAGCGTAATGATCACCGCTGTGACTGACAGCGGTGGGTTCTTTATTTTCCTGGGGTTGGCGACGATTTTCCTGCTCTGAATCACTCGTCAAGAAAGCCCGCCTATCTGGCGGGCTTTTTCATGGATGCTCAAAAATTCAAATCAGGGCCAAACGCCAGGCAAAAAAAAGCCAGCACAAGGCTGGCTTTAAGATATTCGTTGCGATCAGGACGCGTCTGCGGCCATTTCGGCATCATGGGCAATCAGCGAAACAAGGGCGTTTTGCTGGCGATGGGAGAGTTGTCGGAATCGTTGCAGCAGCTCGCGCTCATGCAAGGACAGCTCAGGGCTGTCCAAGCGCATGCTGAGCTCTTCACCAAGAGCGCCTTCTTGAATAAGGCTTTGCTCAAGGCGCGCGATGATTTCAGAGTTCATGCTGCGATGATGATTGCGAGCCACCTCGGCAATGCGTTCCCGCATTCCGTCTGGCAGACGTACCACGAACTTGTCAGCTGTACGGCTGGAGTAAACTGCCTGTTTCAATGGGCGCATATATTTAACCGGTTAGTTCAGGGGAGCGGTTCTCGGGATTGGCCGCAGGATGTCGTTAGGACAAGGCCTGTAGCCAAATGTTCAACCTGAATTGTTAAGAGGCCCGCATCATGCCTCAAAATTGCCAGATCATTGGCGCCAATTCTGTGACAAATATTGATCCGGGTAAAGGCGTTATGCCAGCACCCTTCATCAAAAATGCGGACTGGTTTGAAAAATCAACAGGTCCGCATTTGTGACCACTGCATCGTGTCTATGTGCCATACCGTCCGGCGGATAACCGGCGCGAGGGCAAAGGCGCGTGCTGTCCTTGTTTTGTATAGGATAGTGGCAATTTGCCGATTTACTAGCGTGAGGTGAGTCAGGGCAGATGAGTGGCGGTTGAATATCAGCTGTCTTCGACCTGTGAGTCTGGCCAGCGGTACCCTTTGGCTACACTTAAAAACCATGGACGACATGACAAACGCAGGACTGGCCGTTAACATGCACGCCGTCCTTCGCACCGCGTTTCTCGTGGTCGACTCGTGTCTCAGTAGCTCAATTGGATAGAGCATCCCCCTCCTAAGGGGAAGGTTGGCAGTTCGAACCTGCCCTGGGACACCATATTTTCTCGCACCAAACCCTTCAAGCCTCTTGCCTATAATCTGCTTAACGGAACGTCATTTTCGGCCGATAACCTGTTGAGCCCCGTTCTCTCCAGCGTTTCGGCGTGCAGGAACGGCGTGCAATGTGCACCACGGCACAGCCAGGACAAGAGGTTCGGAAAACCCTTGATCGTAAGTGGCTGGTGGCTATCATCTGCGCGCCTTGCCGGCTATGAGACAGCGTTTCGTTGCTTGCCATTGGGTTATCTTCTTACTTGCCTGGACATCCTCGATGCTGGCGTACCACCAAAAAAGTTTTCTGATCGTCGATGATTTCTCGGATTTTCGCAGCTCCGTCCGGTCCATGCTGCGTGAGCTGGGTGTCAAGGACGTGGACACCGCTGACACCGGTGAAGTCGCGCTGCGCATGTGCTCGCAGAAACGCTATGACTTCATTTTGCAGGATTATCACCTGGGCGACGGCCGCAAGAACGGCCAGCAGGTGCTTGAAGATTTGATGGTCGAGAAGCTGATCAGCCATGAAAGTGTGTTTCTCATGGTGACGGCTGAAAGCAGTCAGGCGATGGTGCTCAGTGCCCTGGAGCATGAGCCCGATGCGTACCTGACCAAGCCGTTCAATCGCTCCGGCCTGGCTCAGCGGCTGGAGCGGCTGGAGCAGCGCAAGACCCTGCTCAAGCCGATCCTGCAAGCCCTTGATCGTGGCAAGCCGATGGAGGTGCTCAATGCCTGCATCGCCCTGTGCAAACAGGATCCGCGTTATGGACCGTTGTGCCTGCGTTATCGGGCCGATGCGTTGCGCGACTTGAATCAGAACGAAGCCCTGGAGCGTCTGTACAACACCATCCTCGCCGACCGTCCGTTGCCATGGGCCTATGCGGGCCTGGGGAAGTTGCTATTCAAACGTGGCCAGGTCGGCCAGGCCAAGGATGTTTATGAGAAGGCCCTGAAGGTATTTCCGATGATGCCGGCGTTGTACGACGGCATGGCAGAAGTATTGGTGGCCGAAGGCGATACGAAACAGGCGCAACACGTACTGGAAGAGGCGGTGCGCCTGTCGCCGCTGGCGGTGCGCCGGCAATCGCTGCTGGGCAAGTTGGCGATGACCAACGAAGACTACGAAACGGCGTCCAAGGCTTATCGCCAGGCGGTCGGGCAGGGGGCGCAGTCGCGCTTCAAGGATCCGGAAAGCAATTTAGGCCTGGCCCATGCACTGATCAGCAAGGGCAGCGAGAAGGGTCTGGATACCCGGACCCGGCTGGAGATCAACACGACCCTCAGTGCTGTGGCCAAGGAAAACCTCAATGACCCGGGACTGCAGGTGCGGGCGCGGCTGATGAAGGCCACGAGCCTGCTGTTGAACGATGCTGAAACTGCCGAAAAGCTCACTGAGCAGGCCTTGCAGCGCCTCGACGGCATGGAGCAGTTCATGAGTGCCGAAGCGGCCTTGTTGGTGGCCAAGCAGCTACAAATGCTCGGCCAGACCAGTGCCGGCGAGTCGATGCTCAAGAACTGCGCGGAGATCTACGGCGACGACCCGACGGTGATGCAAGGCATTGCCAAGCTGACCGACGACCCGAACATTCTCAATCAAGGCAATGCCGCCGCCGAGCTGAACCGCGAAGGCGTGCGCGTCTACAAGACCGGCGCGTTGCCCGAGGCGCGGGAGCTGTTCCGTCGTGCCCTGAAGATGCAACCGAAGAACATCAGTATTGCCCTGAACATGGCGCAGTCCCTGCTGCATGGTACCGATACCAGCGTGGAATCGGAGCTGCTGCAGGAATGTCGCGCCTGCCTGAAACTGGTGGGCATGATGCCCGACACCGATGCGCGTTTTGCGCGTTATCAGAAACTGCGAAGCAAGGCATTTGGCGATGAATGACAGCGAACAGGCACTCGATTTTTCCACGGTGATCGCGTCTACCGTACACGACATGAAGAACTCCCTGACTTTGCTCATGCAGGCGCATACGCAATGGCTTGAGCGTTTGCCCGATCCCGAGCGGCAGACTTCGGAGCAGGGCGTCATCGAGTTCGAGTTCGCTCATCTCAATGGCTTGCTGGTGCAACTGCTGGGGCTGTACAAGCTGGGCGTCAACCAGCTGCCGCTGCACCCGGCCTACCATGAGTTGGATGACTTTATCGAAGCGCAGCTGGCCGGCCATCAGGACGTGTTCCGTAGCCGCGGGATCATGGCGACGTACGAAGTCGATCCGCTCAGTCCTCTGGGCTTTTTCGATCGCGAGCTGATTGCTTCGGTGCTCGATAACAGCATCAACAATGCCATTCGCCATGCGCGCCAAACGTTGTTGATCAGTGCGAGCGACGAAGCCGGGCAGTTGGTGCTGACCATCAATGATGACGGCGAAGGTTATCCGCCCGAGATGATCGAGCGTCAGGCCGAGTATGTGCAGGGCATCAACCACAGCAGCGGCAGCACCGGGCTGGGCTTGTACTTCGCCGCGCGGATCGCCGGGCTGCATCAGCGTGGCGGCCTGTGCGGGCGCACCGAGATTGCCAATGGCGGTGTGCTCGGTGGTGGGGTGTTCCGGATTTATCTGCCCTGAGCCTGCCTGCGCAAATAACCCTACCAACACAAATCCCCTGTGGGAGCGAGCAAGCTCGCTCCCACAATGTATTCCAGAAGCTTGGGGTTTATTGTCCTGGGATGCTTGATATTCCGAACAGGTGAAGCCTATTTTGTACGGGTTGCCGTTCGCGGCTCGCACATAACAAGGATTGCGTCATGACGACCGATGGCCAGCGTTCACTCGCGCAGCGACTGACGGGCATTGATGAGATTGAATGCGTTACGCCGGATTTGAATGGCGTGCCGCGAGGCAAGGTGATGACCGCCGAGGGTTTCCTCGAAGGTCGACGGTTGCAGATGGCGCGGGGCGTGCTGCTGCAATGCATCATGGGTGGTTATCCGCCGTCGCGCTTTTATGGCAGCGACGACGGCGATCTGGCGCTGGTGGCCGATCCGAAACAGATCCATCGCCTGCCCTGGAGCCAACAGCCCCGTGCCTTGGCGATTTGCGACGCCGATGAGTTGACCGGCGAAAGCTCCCGGCTTTCCACGCGCGGGCAGCTCAAGGCCGTCATCGCTCGCTATGCGGCCCTGGGCCTGGCGCCAGTCGTGGCCACCGAGCTGGAATTCTTTGTCTTCGCACCCAACCCGGACCCGACCCAGCCGTTCCAGCCGCCGGTGGGCCTGGATGGCCGTCGAGAAGAAGGTCATTCGGCATTCAGTATCAGCTCCAACAATGGCCTGCGACCGTTCTTCAGTGAAGTCTATGCATGCATGGCGGCGCTGGGCTTGCCTCGCGACACCTTCATGCATGAAATGGGCGTGAGCCAGTTCGAGATCAATCTGCTCCACGGCGACCCTTTGTTGCTGGCCGACCAGACGTTCCTGTTCAAGCACCTGCTCAAGGAAGTGGCGCTCAAGCACGGCCTGACTGTGGTTTGCATGGCCAAGCCCCTGGCCCATACACCAGGCAGTTCGATGCATATCCACCAGAGCGTCGTCGAGCTGGGCAGCGGTCGCAATGTGTTCAGTGATGCGACGGGTGAGCCGACGGCAGCTTTCCGGCACTTCATCGGCGGACAACAGGCCGGCATGGCCGATTTCACTGCGTTGTTCGCGCCGAACGTGAACTCCTACCAGCGCCTGTGCCACCCATTTGCATCGCCGAACAATGCCTGTTGGTCCCATGACAATCGTTCGGCCGGGTTGCGTATCCCTGCCAGTTCGCCGGTGGCTCGTCGGGTCGAGAATCGCTTGCCGGGAGCGGATGCCAACCCTTACCTGGCGATTGCCGCCAGCCTGGCAGCCGGGCTCTATGGCATTGAAAATCACCTGGAGCCGAGCGCCGCGATCCAGGGCGAGTTCGAAGTGCCGGATAATCTGTCGCTGCCATGTACCTTGCATGCCGCCCTGGAGCGTCTGAAGCGTAGCTATCTGGCGAAGGAACTGTTCGGTGCGGAGTTCATCGAAGGCTACGTCGCTTCGAAGTCCATGGAACTGACCAGCTTCTTTGATGAAATCACTCCCTGGGAGCGGCGTGTTCTAGCGGCCCAGGCATAACGAACCGTCGCATTAGGGCTATCTTCAGGGGTAGCCCTTACTTATCTCAAGGAGCCGCTCGGAACGCCGATGCGCCAAATCTGGAAACCTTTTCGAGCACTGTATTTCGCCTCGCTGATGATGTTGATCGGCTCGGGCTTGTTGAGTACTTACCTAGCCCTGCGTCTGGCCGCCGACCATGTCGACAGCCTGTGGGTCGGTGCGCTGATGGCCGCCAACTACTTTGGCCTGGTGCTGGGTGGCAAGATCGGCCACCGGCTGATCGCTCGCGTCGGGCATATCCGCGCCTATTCGGCCTGCGCCGGGATCGTCGGGGCGGCGGTGCTGGGCCATGGACTGGTGGACTGGTTGCCGGCCTGGATCGTGCTGCGGACGATTGTCGGCCTGGGCATGATGTGCCAGTACATGGTCATTGAGAGCTGGCTCAACGAACAGGCGGAGGCCAAGCAGCGTGGCGTGGTGTTCAGTGGCTACATGATCGCCTCGTACCTGGGGCTGGTACTGGGTCAACTGATCCTGGTCATGCACCCGGCCCTTGGGCTGGAGCTGCTGATGCTGGTGGCGCTGTGTTTCGCCCTGTGCCTGGTGCCGGTGGCGCTGACCCGGCGGATTCACCCGGCGGCGCTGCATCCGGCGCCGATGGAGCCGCGATTCTTCATCAAGCGCGTGCCGCAGTCGTTGAGCACGGTGTTGGGCTCCGGGCTGATCGTCGGCTCGTTCTATGGCCTGGCACCGCTGTACGCCTCTCAGCAGGGCCTGTCGACCGAGCAGGTCGGTCTGTTCATGGGTAGCTGCATCTTCGCCGGACTGTTGGTGCAGTGGCCGCTGGGCTGGCTGTCCGACCGCTATGATCGGGCGTTGCTGATTCGGTGTTTTGCGCTGGTCCTGGTGGTGTGCGCGTTACCGCTGGCGATCCTGCCGAAAGTACCGCTGGAGGTGCTGTTCGTCGCGGGATTCTTCTGTTCGCTGGTGCAGTTCTGCCTGTATCCGCTGGCGGTGGCGTTTTCCAACGACCATGTCGAAGGGGATCGTCGGGTGTCGCTCACGGCAATGCTGTTGGTGACCTACGGCGTCGGTGCCAGTATCGGGCCGCTGGTGGCCGGGGTGCTGATGAAGATGTTTGGCAGTCAGATGCTATATGCGTTCTTCGCGTTCTTCGCGTTGGTGCTGGTGTGGCGGATCCGGCCGAAAGCGGTGACCAACCTGCATCAGGTCGATGACGCACCGCTGCATCACGTGGCAATGCCCGACAGCATGTCGAGTTCACCCCTGGTGGCGTGCCTCGATCCGCGAGTGGATGAGCAGGTGGTGCAGGAGCAGATGCAGGCGCCGGCCAATCCGGACGTTGAGTCAGAACCGGCTGCAGAGCCGGTCGCTGAAACCGAAGCGGCGCCTGACGAGCCAGAGACCCCCAGTTTTACTCAAGCCAGGCCTTGAACCAGGCATAAAAAACGGGCAGTTACCGCAAGGGACTGCCCGTTTTTCGTGGCGCGAAGCAGATCAGAGGTCGTCTTTATCGAAACGCCGGGCTTCGCGCTGCAGCTGATAGACGAAACGCTCGACCTGCCGTTGCACCAGGCCAGTGATATTGTGGAAGCGCACACCCGCGAAGGTGGTGTTGATCCGCTCTTCGAAATGCAGGTAACGCAGTTCAACCGGTGCAGTCATGTTGCCAAAGGGCAGGGCTGCGATGAAACGTTCGTAAACCTGGCCCAATTGCAGGCGCGCGGTAATGTCGCCTTCGAAGCGCAGCTTGCAACCGGTTGCCGAGATATCCAGCAGCTTGCCGTTGACGGAGGACTTGAGCTTTTCGCCACCCAGTTCGACGTCCACCAGTTGCGCCAGTTTCAGGGCGGCGCGGAAGGCGTTGCGGCGTTGGTGGTAGACCACTTCGTCGGGCAAGGCGCCGCGATAGCAGCGACCGTCGCTGGATTCGGTGATGGTCAAGGGGCCTTTGCCTTCCCATGCGATGCGCACGCCGTCATGGAAACCCTCGACACGAAACGGTTCGCCTGCCAGCAGGAAGCGTTCACCGTCCCGGGGAATCATTTCATCCAGGGCGATGGAGTTGCTCTCGCGATCGATGTCCACCAGGTAGCTCTGGAAGCGCTGGGTACGTTCGTGGAAGGTAATGATCAACGGGTCATGGCTATCTTGCAGCATCCGCAGGTTGCCGGCGATTTCCAGGGGCGTGCTGAGCACCTTGGGTGGCTGCGGAGCATCATCCGCGTTTGAGTCATTGAACACGGTGGGTCAATCTCCAGGCAAAATACGACTACAAAAAGCCAGCATTTTGCCAGCATGTATCGCGCGTTGATAGAGCGCAGGCATTGTTCGTTTCATGCCTGGCTGAGCGGGCGGTGCTTGACCATCTTGGCGGTCGAGCCGCGAGCGTCATACAGGGTCGGCACTTCGCCGCCATTGAGGATGCGCAACTGGTTGGCAGTGGCGGCCTGCTGGACCTGGATCGACTGGCCATTGCGAACGTTGGCGGCCTGGCACTGGGCGAGCAGCTCATTGAGCACTGCGCTTTGGGACAGCAACTGATCGCCGATCGATGATTGGCTGGCCAGTTGTTCAAGGCCTTCGTGGTTGGCGGGCAGGTTGAGGCTGGCGAGGGTCTCGCTGCGCTTGCGGCCATGCTGATCGAGCAAGATGATCAATGCCTGTTTCTGCGCCAGGATATTTTCCAGCAAGGGCATATCGCGACCATGCAGTGCCAGGGATTCGGCCTGCAATAACTCCAGCAATTGTTGTGCTGGAATAAAGTCGTCGGTGATCAGTTGCAACAAATTAGTGTCGTGCATGGCTGGCCTTGGGTCTTAAGCGTCCAAAAGCCTGGCGCTGGCGGCAGCCTAGCGCTGGGCTTCGAAGTTGAGCAGTTTGCTGGCTACGCGGCTGCTGTCGACTTTATAGCTGCCATCGGCGATTGCTGCTTTCAACTCGGCCACGCGGGCGTTGTCGACGACAGGTTGATCGCGCAGCTTGTCAGTGACCTTCTGCAACTGCTGAGCCTCATTGCTGAGGTGTACCGACTCTCCGTTGCTGACTTGTTCGGCCGGGGTAGGCAGCGGTGCGGATTTGTCGGTTTCGACAGTTTCCTTGCTCACGCTGGTACGCGTAGTGCCTGTCAACGGTGAAGAGCTGTTTAAACGATTGAAATCGATGACCATGGTAAAAAACCTCTGGGTATTTGGACGCTTGCCATGTTTTCGGCCATCCCCAAAAAAACTTTAGGCTCATTTATTCAATGAACGTGCGCACGTCTGCGCTTGCCTTTGCGTAAGGCACAGTCTAGGGAACACCGGGATCAAGCGCCAGCTTTCTACCCGTCTCTACCTTATCGCTACATAGCCACTTCCACCTGGCCTGGGGCCATCACCTGCGCCTTGATTACCCGTTGGGAGTTGAGGTTCTTTACCCGGATCTGTTCACGCATACCGCCGTTGGACAGGGCTTCGCCCGGCATCCGCACGGCCAAGGTTCCGCTGCGGGCGGTGATGACTACCTGGTCGCCTTTGCGGATCACTTCGGCCTGCTCCAGGTGCACCAGGGTAACGACCTGGTCGGCGACCATTGGTCGGACAAGTTTCTGGCCGATCGCCTGGTCGACGGAGGTCAGGAAACCCTGGGTGATCTGGCTGATATCCCGTTCGCGCAACACCACGTCCTGAGGCTCGACAATCCCGGCTCGCTTGAGCGGACGGGTGGTGGTGACAATTTCGCGGAACAGGCGCACTTGAGCGGGCACGAACACCGTCCAGGGCGCAGCGCTGTCACAACGCACTTTCACGGTGACGCGGCCCATGGGCCGGGCCGGGCTCTCCAGCGAAGCAGTCAATTCCTTGTCGCACATCGGCATGCGCAACCGTGGGTCGAGTTGGTTGACTTCGATTTCGTAGCGGCCTTCGGTTTGACTGGTAGCCAGGTAGTCTTCTACGGTGAATTCAAGAAAGCCCTGAGTGACGCCGATAAGTAGATCAGGCAAGGTAACCGGAACAGCAGCGAGGGCAGGGCCGCCCGAAGTGAACAGGCAGACAGCCAACAGTGCACCGAGCCAATGGCGGCAGTGAGTGATCAGGCGTCGAGAAAATGTCGTTTGTGCGTTCATGCCGGTTGAATAGCAAGCCCCGTGCCGTTTAGTGATGAATGCGCGTCGGACACATTAGCGTTAGGTAGGAGTCAGGGCATGGCGGGAGTAATGGACTCGGTAAACCAGCGTACACAGCTGGTCGGTCAGAATCGCCTGGAGCTGTTGCTGTTCCGTCTCGACGGCCAGCAATTGTATGGAATCAACGTATTCAAGGTCCGCGAGGTGCTGCAATGTCCTAAGCTGACCCTGATGCCCAAGTCCAGTCCCGTCGTGTGCGGTGTGGCGAATATCCGGGGAGCGACCATCCCGATTCTCGATCTGGCCATGGCGACCGGTTCCGGTCGGCTGCTGGATCAGAGCAATCCGTTCGTGATCATCACCGAGTACAACACCAAGACCCAGGGTTTCCTGGTTCGCTCGGTGGAGCGCATCGTCAACATGAACTGGGAAGAGATTCATCCACCACCCAAGGGCACGGGCCGCGATCACTACCTGACGGCGGTGACCCGGGTCGATAACCAGTTGGTGGAAATCATCGACGTGGAGAAGATCCTCGCCGAGGTGGCGCCGACCACCGAGACGATCTCCTTGGGTGTGGTGGATGCCGAAACCCAGCACAAGGCGATATCGCTGCGGGTACTGACTGTCGATGATTCTTCGGTAGCACGTAAGCAGGTCACCCGTTGTCTACAAACGATCGGCGTTGAAGTGGTAGCGTTGAATGACGGGCGGCAGGCGCTGGATTACCTGCGCCAACTGGTCGATGAGGGCAAGAAGCCCGAAGAAGAGTTCCTGATGATGATCTCCGACATCGAAATGCCGGAAATGGACGGGTACACCCTGACGTCGGAAATTCGCAACGACCCGCGTATGCAAAAGCTGCATATCATTTTGCATACTTCGTTGTCGGGGGTTTTCAACCAGGCGATGGTCAAGAAGGTCGGTGCCGATGACTTCCTGGCCAAGTTCCGGCCCGATGACCTGGCCTCCCGAGTCGTCGACCGGATCAAAGCAGCAGAATAAAGGTCGGGCGCGTTGTGCGCCCGGCAAGCCAACACAATGAAAGAGGCGGTATCTTGTCTACGGGTAATTTGGATTTCGAACAGTTCCGGGTCTTCCTGGAAAAAGCCTGTGGCATTTTGCTTGGTGAGAACAAGCAATACCTGGTGTCGAGCCGTCTCAACAAGTTGATGGAGCAACAGGGCCTTAAATCGTTGGGCGAACTGGTGCAACGTATCCAGACCCAGCCGCGCAGTGGTTTGCGCGAGATGGTGGTGGACGCCATGACCACCAACGAAACCCTGTGGTTTCGCGACACCTATCCGTTCGAGGTGTTGAAGAACAGAGTGTTGCCGGCGGCCATCAAGGCCAGCCCGGGCCAACGCCTGCGGATCTGGTCGGCGGCCTGCTCGTCGGGGCAGGAACCCTATTCGCTGTCGATGTCCATCGATGAATTCGAGCGGACCAACATCGGCCAGTTGAAAGGCGGCGTGCAGATCGTTGCCACGGACCTGTCCGGGACCATGCTCAATAACTGCAAGACCGGTGAGTACGACAGCCTGGCCATTGGCCGCGGCTTGTCGCCTGATCGTCTGCAACGCTACTTCGACCCGAAAGGGCCGGGTAAATGGGTGGTCAAGGCACCGATCAAGAGCCGGGTGGAGTTCCGCTCGTTCAACCTGCTGGACAGTTATGCCAGCCTGGGCAAGTTCGACATCGTGTTCTGCCGCAACGTGCTGATCTACTTTTCCGCCGAAGTGAAGAAAGACATCCTGTTGCGGATCCACAGCACCCTCAAGCCTGGCGGCTACCTGTTCCTCGGTGCCTCCGAAGCGTTGAACGGTTTGCCCGATCATTACCAGATGGTCCAGTGCAGTCCGGGGATCATTTACCAGGCGAAGTGATTCGCTGGGGTTGTCAAAAAACGGGAGTCCTCAGGGGCTCCCGTTTTTTTATGCCCGCCTACTTTCTCCCGCCACTATCCCTGTGGGAGCGGGCTTGCTCGCGAAGGCGGTGTGTCAATCGAAATAAATGTCGCTGTCACACTGCATTCGCGAGCAAGCCCGCTCCCACAGTTTGAATGTCATTGCCCTCGAGAAGCGGCAGAAAAGCGGCAGCCAGCGGAAGCCGATTGCCGCTTTTCTGGCATTGCCGCGTTGCCGATCCTCGCAAAGCCCCGGTTTATGGGCTTTTTCAAAGTGGCACGACGCTTGCTAAGTTCATCGTACGTAAATTCTGGTCACCCATAGGTTTCCGACATGAGCATCAGCTTCGATAAAGCGCTCGGTATCCACGAAAAGGCCCTGGGCTTCCGCGCCCAACGTGCCGAAGTCCTGGCCAACAACATCGCCAACGCCGATACCCCGAACTACAAGGCTCGGGATCTGGACTTTTCTAAAGTGCTCGCCGAGCAGAACGAGAAAGCCAAGAACGGCCATTTCGCTTTGAATATGACCAACAGTCGTCATATCGAAGCCGAAGGCTTGGGCAATGGTGATGAGTCGCTGATGTATCGGACGCCGATGCAGCCTTCGATCGACCAGAACACCGTGGACGCTCAACTGGAACAGTCCAACTACACGGAAAACTCCGTGAACTTCCAGGCCAGCTTCACCCTGCTCAACAGCAAATTCAAAGGGCTGGTATCGGCCCTGCGCGGAGAGTAAGCCATGTCGATTGCGAGCGTATTCAACATCGCCGGCAGTGCCATGAGTGCCCAGACCACTCGCCTGAACACCGTCGCCAGTAACATCGCCAACGCCGAGACCGTTTCGTCGAGCATCGACCAGACCTACCGCGCCCGTCACCCGGTATTCGCCACCATGTTCCAGGGCGGCCAGTCCGGCGGCAGCGACTCGCTGTTCCAGGAGCAGGACGCGGCCGGGCAGGGCGTACAGGTGCTTGGCGTGGTCGAAGACCAGAGCAACCTCGACGCACGTTACGAGCCGAACCATCCGGCCGCTGACGCCAAGGGTTACGTCTACTACCCGAACGTCAACGTCGTCGAAGAAATGGCTGACATGATTTCTGCCAGTCGTTCATTCCAGACCAACGCCGAAATGATGAACACCGCCAAAACCATGATGCAGAAGGTCCTGACCCTCGGTCAGTGATAAGGGGCGAGTCACATGAGCGTTACCAACACCACCAGTGGTTTGAGCCTTAACGAAATTCTGGCCAACTCCTCGGTCAAGACCAACGCCACTACCGATGGCCTGTCCTCGCTGACAGGTGCGACAACTGGCAAAAAGGAGCTGGGCAAGGATGCGTTCCTGCAATTGCTGGTCACCCAGCTGAAAAACCAGAACCCGCTGGAACCGCAGGATAACGGCGAGTTCGTTGCTCAGTTGGCGCAGTTCAGCAGCCTGGAAGGCATCACCACCCTTAACGACACCGTGAGCGGTCTCGCCAGCAACTACAGCTCGTCCCAGGCCTTGCAGGCTTCGTCACTGGTCGGGCGCTCGGTCATTGCTCCAGGCAACAAGGCCGTGGTCGATACCTCCAAAAGCCTTAACGGCACGGTGGTGGTGCCGACTTCGGTGTCCTCCCTCGAGCTCAAGGTCGTGGACAAGGATGGCAAGACCGTCCGCACCATCGACATGGGCAGCCAGAATGCCGGCAATGCCGCTTTCATCTGGGACGGCAAGAACGACTCGGGCACTACGGTCGAGTCGGGCACTTACACCTTTACGGCCTCGACCACCATCGACGGCAAGGCTACGTCGCTGATCACCAACCTGCCGGCAACGGTCAGCAGCGTGACGATCAGCCAGACGGGCGGTGAGCTGATGCTCAACCTGGCCGGGCTGGGCAGCATTGCCCTGTCCAAAGTACAAACTATTGGTATGTAGAGCCGACTAACCCGGCAAAAGGAGTGGAACATGTCTTTCAACATCGGCCTTAGCGGTCTCTATGCTGCCAGCAAACATCTGGACGTGACCGGTAACAACATCGCCAACGTGGCGACCACCGGCTTCAAATCGTCCCGCGCGGAATTCGAAGACGTCTACTCGGCCACCAGGCTCGGCTCGGGCAGCAAGACCGTCGGCAACGGCGTGCGCCTGGCCAACGTTTCCCAGCAGTTCGGCCAGGGTGACGTCAACAACACCGGCAACGTGCTGGACATGGGTATCCAGGGTTCCGGCTTCTTTGTCCTGAGCAACGACGGTTCCCTGAGCTACACCCGTGCCGGTACGTTCAAGACCGACAAGGATGGCTTCATCACCAACACCGATGGCACCTCGCGCCTGCAGGGCTATGGTGTGGATGCCAATGGCAATATCCTCAACGGTATTCTGACCGACCTGCGCATCGACACCTCCAACCTGCCGCCGACTGCCACCAGCCTGGTTTCGTCGACAATCAACCTGAACTCGACGGCGTTGCCGATCACGGCGGCGTTCAATCCGACCGATACGGCCACTTTCACCAAGCAGTTCACCACCCCGGTGTACGACACCCAGGGTAACCAGCATTCCATGGACCAATACATGGTCAAGACTGCCGGCAACACCTGGAATGTCTATACCTTGATCGATGGTCGTAACCTGAACGGCAGTTTGCCGACTACGACGGGTGTGACCGCACCGGTTCCTTCGACCATGACCTTTGATTCGAGCGGTAAGCTGGTCCAGGTCAGCACCCCGCCAGCGACTATCAACAGCGATTTGGTACTGACCGGCTGGGTGCCAGGCACCGTAACCAACGGCGTGTGGACCGCCAACGGTGCCGCCAGTGCGCCAACCATCACGATCTCCATGGGCAACACCACCCAGTACAACGCCGACACCGCGCGCTCGATTCCGACCCAGAACGGTTACGCCACTGGCCAGATCACCAACCTGACCATCGACGGCAGCGGTGTATTGCTGGCCAACTTCAGCAACAACCAGACCAAGCCGATTGGCCAGCTGGCGCTCGCCAGCTTCACCAACGAACAAGGCCTGCAGCCTGTGGGCGGCACCAGCTGGAAGGAGACCTTTGCGTCGGGCATTCCGGGCTATGATGCCCCGCAAACCGGCACCCTGGGTTCGATCGTCTCCAACTCCCTGGAAGAGTCCAACGTCAACCTGACCAACGAACTGGTCGAGCTGATCAAGGCGCAAAGCAACTACCAGGCGAACGCCAAGACCATCTCCACCCAGAGCACCATCATGCAGACCATCATTCAGATGACTTGATAGCTGGCTGTTTTAAAAAACCGATGTCCCGAGGCATCGGTTTTTTTATGCGCGAAATTCTTCACGGAATAACGACCGTTTGTCGGCTGGCTGGTGCGGAACTTGCACTTCAGTCCTAAACGCTCACCGAGCGTCAAGTTTCCATACGACTGTCATCGAGTCTGTATTGACTGACGACAGGGATGTCACGAAAACCAAGGGACGGACACCAGTTGAAACCCCAGAACGCTATCAGTGCGCCTGTCGTTGCACCTTCATTGAAATCGGTACTGCGTCGGGGGCTGCTGGGCGCTGCGCTGTTTTCCGGTGTGATCAATATTCTGGCGCTAGTTGGCCCGGTGTTCATGCTGGAAGTCTACGACCGGGTCATTCCCAGCCAGAGCGTCCCGACCCTGATCGCCCTGGGGCTGCTGGCGCTGGGGGTTTATGCGCTTTCAGGCCTGCTGGATGTCATTCGCTCCCGGGTCATGGTTCGAATTGCCTCCTCGCTGGATCTGGCGTTGTCCGCCAAGGTCTTCAATGTCATCGCCGGTGCGTCGCTGAAAACGCCCATTACCGGCGATGCGTTGAAGCCGGCCCAGGAGCTGGATCAGATTCGCGGTTTTATTGGCGGACCGGGCCTGGTGGCTTTTTTCGATTTGCCCTGGATGCCGGTTTACCTTGCGGTTTGCTTTTATATTCATCCGTTGTTCGGCCTTTTGGCCGCCGGCCTGATGATTATCCTCATTGGTCTGACCCTGATCACTGACCGGCAAACCCGCAAACTGATGCAGGCTTCGGCCGATGCGTTGAACAAGCGCAATCACCTGGGTCAGCAAGCTCACCAGAACGCCGAAGCGCTGATGGCCATGGGCATGTTGGCCAACACGTCGAATATCTGGCAGATAAATCACAGCACCTTCATCACCCTGCAGCGCCGCTCGATCGACATTGGCGGCTTTTACGGTGGCATTTCCAAGACCTTGCGCCAGGTCGTTCAGTCGGCCGCCCTGGCCCTGGGCGCATGGCTGGTGATCCAAGGCGACTTGAGCGGTGGCACGATGATCGCGGCCTCGATTATTGTGGCGCGGACTCTGGCACCGGCGGAGCAGGTCATTGCCACGTGGCGCAGCCTGTTGGGTGCTCAGATCGCCTGGAAGAAGCTGTTGGAAGTGTTCTCTCTGTTCCCGGATGCCCAAAGCAAGACCGAACTGCCCACCGCCCATCGCAGTTTGCAGGTCGAAAGTGTGTTTGCCGCGCCGCCCGGCGCGCAGCGTCTGACCTTGCAAAATATCAACTTCATGGTCGCCGCAGGCACCGCTGTCGGTGTGGTGGGGCCGAGCGCATCGGGCAAGTCGTCATTGGCGCGCGTGTTGGTCAACGCCTGGACTCCGGCGCGGGGGCACGTCCGGCTCGATGGCGCACCGCTGGATCTGCTGACCGAGCAGGCTCGAGGCAAGCTGATCGGTTATCTGCCGCAAAGCGTCGGACTGTTTACCGGAACCGTCGCCCAGAACATCGCCCGGTTGGACCCCTTGGCACAGGACAGCGCGATTGTCAGCGCTGCGCAGTTAGCCGGGGTTCATGAGCTGATTCTGCAACTGCCCCAAGGTTATGAGACTCAAGTGGGCGAGGGGGGGATCAACCTCTCGGCCGGCCAACGACAACGGGTGGCGCTGGCCAGGGCATTGTTCGGTGAGCCGTTCCTGGTGGTGCTGGACGAGCCAAATTCAAACCTCGATGCCGAAGGCGAACAGGCGCTGGCCAAGGCCATCCTGGCGCTCAAGGCTCGTGGCGCAATCGTGGTGGTAATTGCCCATCGCACCAATATTCTGGCGGTGATCGATCAGGTGCTGATCCTCGAGAACGGCGTGCAAACAGCTTACGGCCCCCGGGATGTCGTCCTGAAGCGACCTCCTGCTGCTACCTCCCGGCCCTCCAATAATGTTGTGGAACTGGGAGTATCCAACTGATGCACACCGATCAAGAAGCCAGCCTGACCGACTCCTTGTCCCGCCATTTGCGTTGGGGAGCAATCTCTTTGGTGGTGCTGCTCGGCGGAGGGCTGACCTGGGCAGCGAGCACCAGTCTGTCCGGCGCGGTCATCGCGACGGGCGTGGTGGCCGTGGAAGGCAGCGTCAAGACCATCCAGCATCCTACCGGCGGCGTAGTGGCCGAACTGTTGGTCAAGGAAGGGCAGACAGTCGCTGCCGGGGATGTGCTGTTGCGCCTCGATGCCACACTGCCCGCCGCCAGCCAAGCCATTGTCAGTAAATCCTTGAACCAGGCCTGGGCCCGTCTGGCTCGCTTGGAGGCCGAGCGGGACAATGCCCGCGAAGTGGCGATACCCAAAGAGTTGCTGACCCGCATGAGCCTGGAGGAGGCCAAGTCGGTCATGGCCATTGAGCAGCAATTGTTTATTGATCGACGTGCTTCCCGCGAAGGCCAGAAGAAACAGCTGCGCGAGCGTGTCCAGCAACTCAATGAAACCATTGCCGGCCACGACATCCAGCAGAAAACCAAGCAGGAAGAAATCGAACTGATCGATAGCGAATACCAGGCCGTCAAGAAACTGTTCGATAAAGGGATGATGACCCTCGACCGGGTCAATGCCCTGGCTCGGGGTATCGCCCGGCTGCGTGGGGAGCGTGGACAACTGATGGCCTCCATTGCCGAGGCGCGGGGCAAGATCGCCGAAACCGAGTTGCAACGACTCCAGGTTGACCAGACTTTCCGCAGTGAAGTGTCCCAAGAGTTGAGAGATTTGCTGGCCCGCCAGGGCGAATTGATCGAGCGGGAAATCACTGCCAGCGATCAGCTCAAACGCATCGACATCACCTCGCCTATTGCCGGACGCGTGCAGCAATTGGCCGTGCACACAATCGGTGGCGTCATCTCACCGGCCGAGGGGCTCATGCAGATCGTACCCGCCGACGATGAACTGCTGGTGGAGGCGAAAATCAGTGCCCAGGACATTGACCAGCTAACGGTCGGGCAATCCGCGACCTTACGCTTGAGCGCGTTCAACCGCAGCACTACACCCGAACTGACCGGCACCGTGGTGCGGTTGTCAGCGGATCTGATTCAGGATGAACGTACCGGAATAGGGTTTTATCGGGCGGGTATCAAGATTCCTCAAAGCGAATTGGCAAAGCTGCAAGGGCTTGCCCTGGTTCCGGGAATGCCCGTGGAGTCGATGATCCAGACCGGCTCCAGGAACGTCATGTCCTATTTGCTTAAACCGATCAGCGACCATGCTCAGCGGGCCTTCCGGGAAGGATGAGGCTCTGCTGATTAGTCGACGCACAACCGATTCATCAATACGGCAAGGAAGAAATAATGGCAGTGATAAATGGGACATCGGGTACGGACACTCTGGTTGGGACTTCGAGCGCGGATGAGCTGTACGGGTTAGCAGGGAATGACTCGCTGAGTGGTGGGGACGGCAACGATTGGCTGGAGGGGGGCGCTGGCGCGGACGTCCTGAATGGAGGAACAGGTGTCGATACGGCGTCCTACGTGAATTCGACTGCAGGAGTGACAGTCAATCTAATCACAGGGACTGGCCTGGGTGGGGATGCTCAGGGCGATACATTGACGGCCATAGAAACCGTGGTCGGCTCGTCCTTCAACGACAGGCTGACCGCCCAAAGCACCGGGCACACCCTCAGGGGCGGTGCCGGTGATGACGTTTACGTCGTCGGCGGAACGTCGGTCAACGTCATCGAAGTGGCCGGCGAAGGCAATGACGAAATCCAGACGAACCTCCTCAACCTGACGATGGCGGCCAACGTCGAGCGCCTGACCTATACCGGCACGGGCAACTTCGTCGGTTATGGCAACGCCTCGGACAACATCATCACTGGCGGAGTGGGCAATGATTTCCTGCTCGGTGGTGCGGGTGCGGACCAGTTCATCGGCGGTGCCGGAAACGACACGGTCAGCTACACCGACAGTAACGTGGCGGTGAACATCAACGCCAAGACCGGTGTGAACAGTGGCATTGCTGCCGGCGATACCTACGTGGGCATCGAAACGATCCAGGGTTCGCAGAACCACGATTCGTTTACTGCCAGCGAAGCGGCAGACCAGTTCGACGGCACCGGCGGCATCGATACCATTGACTACTCCACCTCGGCCAGTGCCGTGACCGTCAGCCTGATTGCTGGCGCAGTGGGTGTCGGCGGTGATGCGCAAGGCGACAAACTGTCGAACTTCGAAACCGTGGTCGGCTCGTCCTTCAACGACAGGCTGACCGCCCAAAGCACCGGGCACACCCTCAGGGGCGGTGCCGGTGATGACGTTTACGTCGTCGGCGGAACGTCGGTCAACGTCATCGAAGTGGCCGGCGAAGGCAATGACGAAATCCAGACGAACCTCCTCAACCTGACGATGGCGGCCAACGTCGAGCGCCTGACCTACACCGGTACGGGCAACTTCGTCGGTTACGGCAACGCCTCGGACAACATCATCACTGGCGGGGTGGGCAATGATTTCCTGCTCGGTGGTGCGGGTGCGGATCAGTTCATCGGCGGCGCCGGAAACGACACGGTCAGCTACACCGACAGTAACGTGGCGGTGAACATCAACGCCAAGACCGGTGTGAACAGTGGCATTGCTGCCGGCGATACCTACGTGGGCATCGAAACGATCCAGGGGTCGCAGAACCACGATTCGTTTACTGCCAGCGAAGCGGCAGACCAGTTCGACGGCACCGGCGGCATCGATACCATCGACTACTCCACCTCGGCCAGTGCCGTGACCGTCAGCCTGATTGCTGGCGCAGTGGGTGTCGGCGGTGATGCGCAAGGCGACAAACTGTCGAACTTCGAAACCGTGGTCGGCTCGTCCTTCAACGACAGGCTGACCGCCCAAAGCACCGGGCACACCCTCAGGGGCGGTGCCGGTGATGACGTTTACGTCATCGGCGGAACGTCGGTCAACGTCATCGAAGTGGCCGGCGAAGGCGATGACGAAATCCAGACGAACCTCCTCAACCTGACGATGGCGGCCAACGTCGAGCGCCTGACCTACACCGGCACGGGCAACTTCGTCGGTTATGGCAACGCCTCGGACAACATCATCACAGGCGGGGTGGGCAATGATTTCCTGCTCGGTGGTGCGGGTGCGGACCAGTTCATCGGCGGCGCCGGAAACGACACGGTCAGCTACACCGACAGTAACGTGGCGGTGAACATCAACGCCAAGACCGGTGTGAACAGTGGCATTGCTGCCGGCGATACCTACGTGGGCATCGAAACGATCCAGGGTTCGCAGAACCACGATTCGTTTACCGCCAGCGAAGCGGCAGACCAGTTCGACGGCACCGGCGGCATCGATACCATCGACTACTCCACCTCGGCCAGTGCCGTGACCGTCAGCCTGATTGCTGGCGCAGTGGGTGTCGGCGGTGATGCGCAGGGCGACAAACTGTCGAACTTCGAAACCGTGGTCGGCTCGTCCTTCAACGACAGGCTGACCGCCCAAAGCACCGGGCACACCCTCAGGGGCGGTGCCGGTGATGACGTTTACGTCGTCGGCGGAACGTCGGTCAACGTCATCGAAGTGGCCGGCGAAGGCGATGACGAAATCCAGACGAACCTCCTCAACCTGACGATGGCGGCCAACGTCGAGCGCCTGACCTACACCGGTACGGGCAACTTCGTCGGTTACGGCAACGCCTCGGACAACATCATCACTGGCGGGGTGGGCAATGATTTCCTGCTCGGTGGTGCGGGTGCGGACCAGTTCATCGGCGGCGCCGGAAACGACACGGTCAGCTACACCGACAGTAACGTGGCGGTGAACATCAACGCCAAGACCGGTGTGAACAGTGGCATTGCTGCCGGCGATACCTACGTGGGCATCGAAACGATCCAGGGGTCGCAGAACCACGATTCGTTTACTGCCAGCGAAGCGGCAGACCAGTTCGACGGCACCGGCGGCATCGATACCATCGACTACTCCACCTCGGCCAGTGCCGTGACCGTCAGCCTGATTGCTGGCGCAGTGGGTGTCGGCGGTGATGCGCAAGGCGACAAACTGTCGAACTTCGAAACCGTGGTCGGCTCGTCCTTCAACGACAGGCTGACCGCCCAAAGCACCGGGCACACCCTCAGGGGCGGTGCCGGTGATGACGTTTACGTCATCGGCGGAACGTCGGTCAACGTCATCGAAGTGGCCGGCGAAGGCGATGACGAAATCCAGACGAACCTCCTCAACCTGACGATGGCGGCCAACGTCGAGCGCCTGACCTACACCGGCACGGGCAACTTCGTCGGTTATGGCAACGCCTCGGACAACATCATCACTGGCGGAGTGGGCAATGATTTCCTGCTCGGTGGTGCGGGTGCGGACCAGTTCATCGGCGGCGCCGGAAACGACACGGTCAGCTACACCGACAGTAACGTGGCGGTGAACATCAACGCCAAGACCGGTGTGAACAGTGGCATTGCTGCCGGCGATACCTACGTGGGCATCGAAACGATCCAGGGGTCGCAGAACCACGATTCGTTTACTGCCAGCGAAGCGGCAGACCAGTTCGACGGCACCGGCGGCATCGATACCATCGACTACTCCACCTCGGCCAGTGCCGTGACCGTCAGCCTGATTGCTGGCGCAGTGGGTGTCGGCGGTGATGCGCAAGGCGACAAACTGTCGAACTTCGAAACCGTGGTCGGCTCGTCCTTCAACGACAGGCTGACCGCCCAAAGCACCGGGCACACCCTCAGGGGCGGTGCCGGTGATGACGTTTACGTCATCGGCGGAACGTCGGTCAACGTCATCGAAGTGGCCGGCGAAGGCGATGACGAAATCCAGACGAACCTCCTCAACCTGACGATGGCGGCCAACGTCGAGCGCCTGACCTACACCGGCACGGGCAACTTCGTCGGTTATGGCAACGCCTCGGACAACATCATCACTGGCGGAGTGGGCAATGATTTCCTGCTCGGTGGTGCGGGTGCGGATCAGTTCATCGGCGGCGCCGGAAACGACACGGTCAGCTACACCGACAGTAACGTGGCGGTGAGCATCAACGCCAAGACCGGTGTGAACAGTGGCATTGCTGCCGGCGATACCTACGTGGGCATCGAAACGATCCAGGGTTCGCAGAACCACGATTCGTTTACTGCCAGCGAAGCGGCAGACCAGTTCGACGGCACCGGCGGCATCGATACCATCGACTACTCCACCTCGGCCAGTGCCGTGACCGTCAGCCTGATTGCTGGCGCAGTGGGTGTCGGCGGTGATGCGCAGGGCGACAAACTGTCGAACTTCGAAACCGTGGTCGGCTCGTCCTTCAACGACAGGCTGACCGCCCAAAGCACCGGGCACACCCTCAGGGGCGGTGCCGGTGATGACGTTTACGTCATCGGCGGAACGTCGGTCAACGTCATCGAAGTGGCCGGCGAAGGCGATGACGAAATCCAGACGAACCTCCTCAACCTGACGATGGCGGCCAACGTCGAGCGCCTGACCTACACCGGTACGGGCAACTTCGTCGGTTACGGCAACGCCTCGGACAACATCATCACTGGCGGGGTGGGCAATGATTTCCTGCTCGGTGGTGCGGGTGCGGACCAGTTCATCGGCGGTGCCGGAAACGACACGGTCAGCTACGCTGACAGCAGCGCGGGCTTGACCATCAACACGCAGACGGGCGTCCATACCGGGATCGCGGCGGGGGATACCTACAGCAGCATCGAAGTGATTACAGGCTCCAATTACAGTGATGTATTTGTCGGTGACGCAGGTGTCAATGTCTTCAATGGCGGCACCGGCATGGACATGCTGAGCTTTTCCAATGAAGGCTCAGGCATCACGCTGGATCTGAGTGCGCCTTTGGTGGGGGGTATCGCGGCAGGCGATAGCTACACCTCCATTGAGATTTTCCAAGGCACTGCCCAGGCCGATACTTTCACCGGCAGTACCGCCGCTGCGGAAAACTTTATCGGTGGTGCAGGCGCCGACACGCTCAATGGCTTGGGCCGTGGTGACGGTGCCTGGTACCTGACCAGCAGCGATGCTGTGCAGATCGACCTGCTCGCGGGAACCGCGTCGGGTGGTGATGCCCAAGGCGACGTGTTGGCCAATATCGATAATCTGATCGGCTCGCAATTCAACGACACGCTGACGGGCAACGCCTACTCGAACAAGCTGGAAGGTGGTGCGGGTAACGACTTGCTCTATGGCGGTGATGGCGATGACTTTATCTATGGCGGTACTGCAACGGATACCAGCGCTCTCGGATTGACACCTTCCACCAGCGTCGAGGCCGATACGCTTTATGGCGGCAATGGCAATGACACCATGCGTAGCAGCGGTAACGACGCTGGCAGCGTGCTTTACGGCGAGGCTGGCAGTGACTCGCTGACGGTCTCTTCCGGTATTGCCTATGGCGGCGATGGTAACGACACCTTGACGGGAACCGGTTATGGCTATGAACTTCATGGTGGTGCGGGTTTTGACACCTTCAACATGAATGCGTCCGGTGACGCCTATGGCGGGGAAGGGGGGGATGCCTACGTGGTCAACTCCAAAACCATGGTCGCCATTGAAGATACAGGAACGACAGGTGCCGATACGGTCACGTTGAAAAACATCCAGAGCGTCAACGACGTGCAGGTTATCCGAATCGATACAGGCGCCTACATCTTCAATGCCGCCGATTACCAGAGCGGCAACCTGGATTCCGGTGTTTTCCTGAAAGACTGGTATGCAGGCGCAAACACCATCGAGACGTTCTTTACCAACAACGGCGACTCTTTCACCCTTCCGGTCTAAGTGCCATCTGGCCACCGCAGCATCCGTCGCTTTTCAGTGGATGTTGCGGTGAGATAAACACAAACGGCAAAGCCACAACCCTGGCTTTGCCGTTTTTTTTAGCGAACTTTCCCGCAGGCAAAAGAAAACCCCCGATAAACCAGCGGTCTATCGGGGGCTTCTTTCAGCAGGCGCCTTTACGCGCCCACCCACTCAGCTTATTGGCAAGCTTCGCAATCCGGCTCGTCAATCGCGCAGGCCTTTGGCACTGGCGCCGGACCTGCTGGAGCAGCCAGGACCGAATCGTCACCGTGGTTGCCGCCGCTGGAAACAGCGTTCAGCTTGCCGGTGTTGATGGTCGACTTCTCGGTGCTGGTGGCGGCCAGGGCACGGAGGTAGTAAGTGGTTTTCAGGCCACGGTACCAGGCCATGCGGTAGGTCACGTCCAGCTTCTTGCCCGAGGCGCCAGCGATGTACAGGTTCAGCGACTGAGCCTGGTCGATCCACTTCTGGCGACGGCTGGCGGCGTCGACGATCCACTTGGTGTCCACTTCGAACGCGGTGGCGTAGAGCGCTTTGAGCTCTTGCGGGATGCGCTCGATCTGCTGCACCGAACCGTCGTAGTACTTCAGGTCGTTGATCATGACCGAGTCCCACAGGCCGCGGGCCTTGAGGTCGCGAACCAGGTACGGGTTGATCACGGTGAATTCGCCCGACAGGTTCGATTTCACATACAGGTTCTGGTAGGTCGGTTCGATCGACTGCGACACGCCGGTGATGTTGGCGATGGTCGCGGTCGGTGCGATGGCCATGATGTTGGAGTTACGGATGCCTTTCTGTACACGGGCGCGAACCGGTGCCCAGTCCAGGGATTCGTTCAGGTCAACGTCGATGTACTTCTGGCCACGCTGGGCGATCAGGATCTGTTGCGAATCCAGCGGCAGGATGCCTTTGGACCACAGCGAACCCTGGAACGTCTCGTAGGCGCCGCGCTCGTCGGCCAGGTCGCAGGAAGCCTGGATCGCGTAGTAGCTGACCGCTTCCATGGACTTGTCGGCGAACTCGACCGCGGCATCGGA
Organism: Pseudomonas viciae; assembly: GCF_004786035.1. NCBI lineage: Bacteria > Pseudomonadati > Pseudomonadota > Gammaproteobacteria > Pseudomonadales > Pseudomonadaceae > Pseudomonas > Pseudomonas viciae. The sequence goes on along the minus strand of NZ_CP035088.1, from coordinate 5,144,642 downwards.
ACCGTACGGGATGTGCTGCAGGTACAAAGCGTCCTGGAAGCCCATGATGCCCAGGCCGACCGGACGGTGCTTGAAGTTGGAGTTCTTCGCTTGCGGCACCGAGTAGTAGTTGATGTCGATCACGTTGTCGAGCATGCGCACGGCGGTGTTCACGGTGCGTTGCAGCTTGGCGGTGTCCAGCTTGCCGTCGACGATGTGGTTCGGCAGGTTGATCGAGCCCAGGTTGCAGACCGCGATCTCGTCCTTGTTGGTGTTCAGGGTGATCTCGGTGCACAGGTTCGAGCTGTGGACCACGCCCACGTGCTGCTGCGGGCTGCGCAGGTTGCACGGATCCTTGAAGGTCAGCCATGGGTGGCCGGTTTCGAACAGCATCGAGAGCATCTTGCGCCACAGGTCTTTGGCCTGGACGACTTTGAACAGCTTGATCTTGTTGTACTCGGTCAGGGCTTCGTAGTACTCGTAGCGCTCTTCGAAAGCCTTGCCGGTCAGGTCGTGCAGGTCCGGTACTTCGGACGGCGAGAACAGGGTCCACTTGCCGTCATCGAAGACGCGCTTCATGAACAGGTCAGGGATCCAGTTGGCGGTGTTCATGTCGTGGGTACGACGACGGTCATCACCGGTGTTCTTGCGCAGCTCGATGAACTCTTCGATGTCCATGTGCCAGGTTTCCAGGTAGGCACAGACCGCGCCTTTGCGCTTGCCGCCCTGGTTGACCGCGACCGCAGTGTCGTTGACCACTTTGAGGAACGGCACGACGCCTTGGGATTTGCCGTTGGTGCCCTTGATGTACGAGCCCAACGCGCGAACCGGAGTCCAGTCGTTACCCAGGCCGCCGGCGAATTTCGACAGCATGGCGTTGTCGTGGATCGCGCCGTAGATGCCCGACAGGTCGTCCGGCACGGTGGTCAGGTAGCAGCTCGACAGCTGTGGACGCAGGGTACCGGCGTTGAACAGGGTCGGGGTCGAGGCCATGTAGTCGAAGGACGACAACAGGTTGTAGAACTCGATGGCACGGTCTTCACGCTGTTTCTCTTCGATCGCCAGGCCCATGGCCACGCGCATGAAGAAGATCTGCGGCAGTTCGAAACGCACGCCATCCTTGTGGATGAAGTAACGGTCGTACAGGGTTTGCAGGCCCAGGTAGGTGAACTGCTGGTCGCGCTCGTGGTTGATGGCCTTGCCGAGTTTTTCCAGGTCGAATTCGGCCAGCACCGGGTTCAGCAATTCGTATTCGATACCCTTGGCGACGTAGGACGGCAGGGCCTTGGCGTACAGGTCGGCCATCTCGTGGTGGGTCGCGCTCTCGGCGACTTCCAGGAAACTCAGGCCTTCGGCACGCAGGGTGTCCATCAGCAGGCGGGCGGTCACGAAGGAGTAGTTCGGCTCGCGTTCCACCAGGGTGCGCGCGGTCATCACCAGCGCAGTGTTGACGTCCTTGAGTGCGACGCCGTCATAGAGGTTCTTCAGGGTTTCGCGCTGGATCAGGTCGCCATCGACTTCTTCCAGACCTTCGCAGGCCTCGGTGACGATGGTGTTCAGGCGGCCCATGTCCAGCGGCGCCAGGCTGCCGTCGGCGCGGGCGATGCGGATCGATGGGTGAGCTTGTACCGGTGCGTCGGCCGGGGTGCGGATGGCACGTTCCTTGGCGCGCGAATCACGGTAGATCACGTAGTCGCGAGCCACTTTCTGCTCGCCGGCACGCATCAGGGCCAGTTCGACCTGGTCCTGGATTTCTTCGATGTGGATAGTGCCGCCCGATGGCATGCGACGCTTGAAGGTCGCGGTGACCTGCTCGGTCAGGCGGGCCACGGTGTCGTGGATTCGCGACGAAGCGGCAGCGGTGCCGCCTTCAACTGCGAGGAACGCTTTGGTGATGGCGACGGTGATCTTGTCATCGGTGTAAGGAACGACAGTGCCGTTACGCTTGATCACACGCAGTTGGCCCGGCGCGGTGGCGGACAGATCCGGGCTCGAATCGGCGGCCAGCGGCGCGGTGCCCTGCGGGTTCTCGCGAGTTGTGTCGGTGTGCATGGGTGTCTCCACGTTCTTTATGTTTGTTTGGGCACCATCACGGTGCCCACCGTTCCGTCCTGAAGCACTACAACCGACTGGCGCCGGGCATAACAACTTCGGGACAGTAGGAGGCAGGCGTTAAATGCCGCTTCCATCCGAAGTTCTGGGGTTCCAAGCCAAGGCTCGAAACCGGATTGCGGGGTGGCAGCAATGGACTGCAACACCCGTACCGTTTCGGTCGTTTTCGACCTTGAAACAGTTGCCATCCGCAGGGGCGGTCTGGGCTTGGGAAAAATGCGCTGTTTCAGGTAGACAGAAGCAAGAAAAGCGCTTGAATTCTCTGTCCGACTTGTGTTTGGTTTTTGGCCTAAAACCCTACATGTAGGGTTTTTTACGCGGCGGGCTACAAGATAATGCGTTTTGGGGGGTGAATGCAACGTACTACCTGTGGATAAGCCTGTGCGTAATTTGTGTGCGAAACGTGGAACTGCTCTGTAGGCCGCGACCTAGCTGGAGTGGACCTTTTTTCATCGTTTTGACGGCTCGAAAACAGCCCGATGGTTTTTTCGGGCGCGGACGTTACCACACAAGTCGCGCGCGACCGAATGCATTTGTCCGCTTGTTTTCTCCGAGGGCGACGTTTATACAATCGGCCCGTGCATGAGCATGTTTATCCTCCTTTAACATGACAAAAAGATGGGGGAGGCGCTGTGTTCGAATACCTGGAGTGGGCACCTTTTGTGGCGAGGGAGCTTGCTCGCCACAGGTGAGTGCCGATCCTTCCTTTTATATTCGCAACAAGACGAGGCCCCCGTGGAACAAGAAGCCTGGCAGGTATTGATCGTCGAGGATGACCAGCGTCTGGCCGAGTTGACCCGTGAATACCTTGAAAGCAACGGCCTGCGCGTGGCCATCGAAGGTAACGGCGCCGTGGCGGCGGCGCGGATCATCGCCGAGCAGCCGGACCTGGTGATTCTCGACCTGATGCTGCCCGGCGAGGACGGCCTGAGCATCTGCCGCAAGGTGCGCGCGCATTACGACGGGCCGATCCTGATGCTCACCGCCCGCACCGATGACACCGATCAGATCCAGGGCCTGGACCTGGGCGCCGACGACTACGTCTGCAAGCCGGTGCGCCCGCGTTTGCTATTGGCGCGCATCCAGGCCTTGCTGCGGCGTAGCGAACCGGAACCGTCGGGGCCACAAAAGCAGCGGCGCCTGCAATTCGGTCCGCTGGTGGTGGACAACGCCTTGCGCGAAGCCTGGTTGCAGGGCAATGGCATCGAACTGACCAGTGCCGAATTCGACCTGCTGTGGCTGCTGGTGTCCAATGCCGGACGCATACTGTCCCGGGAGGAAATTTTCACGGCCCTGCGTGGCATCGGTTATGACGGCCAAGACCGCTCCATCGATGTACGCATCTCGCGCATCCGCCCCAAGATCGGCGACGACCCGGACCATCCACGGCTGATCAAGACCATTCGCAGCAAAGGCTACCTGTTCGTTCCTGAAGCTTGCGTAGACCCGGCGCCGTGAACTCGATCTTCCTGCGCATCTATGGCGGCATGTGTGCCGCACTGGTGCTCGTGGCGGTACTCGGCGTGTTGGCCTTGCATCTGCTCAACCAGACGCGCAGCGAGCAATACCGTGAGCGCCTGGCCCACGGTACGTTTTCCTTGATGGCCGACAACCTGCGGGCAATGAACGACACCGAGCGTCGGCGGGCGTTGGCGGTGTGGGAGCGCCTGCTCGGCATCCCCCTGGCCTTGCAGACCTTTGCCCAGACCGACCTGGACCTCCGCCAGCGCACTGGCGTGCTGCGCGGCCAGGCATTGGTGGAGCAGACCGGGCCCCATGCGGCGAAGGTCTATCGGTTGGTCAGCGATGGCGAACAACTGATGCTGGTGGGGGAGGTCCAACAGATCAGCGAGCAACTGGCCCGGGCGACCATCTACCTGCTGGCCGACGAGCTGGTGCGCTACCCGGTCGGCGAGCAGCCTGAACGGCTCGCGCAACTCAAGCAGGAAAAAGGTTTCGGTTTCGACCTGCGCCTGATGACTGTCGCGGCGGCGGACATGGACGAAGACCAGCGCCGTCGGGTGTCCGAGGGTGACACGGTGATGGCGCTGGGCAAGGGCGGCGATTCGATCCGGGTGTTCGCCGGCATGGTCGGTACGCCGTGGGTGCTGGAGATCGGCCCGCTGTACCAGATGAACCCTTATCCACCGCAATGGTTGGTGTTGATCGCGGCGCTGGGGCTGAGCCTGATCGGCTTGATCGTCTATCTGTTGGTGCGCCAGTTGGAGCGGCGGCTGCGCGGCCTGGAATCGGCCGCGACCCAGATCGCCCAGGGCAGCCTGGAAACCCGCGTACCGGCCCGGGGGGCCGACTCGGTGGGGCGGTTGGCCGCCGCGTTCAATGGCATGGCCGAGCATTTGCAGCAGCTATTGGCGATTCAGCGTGAGCTGGTGCGCGCGGTGTCCCATGAACTGCGTACCCCGGTGGCACGCCTGCGTTTTGGCCTGGAAATGCTCGGCAGCGCCACCACGCCCCAGGCCCGGGACAAATACCTGGCGGGTATGGACCACGACATCGAAGACCTCGATCGACTGGTGGACGAGATGTTGACCTACGCGCGGTTGGAGCAGGGTTCGCCGGCCCTGAATTTCCAGCGGGTGGATCTGGATGCGTTGGTCAATCAAGTGATCGAGGAGTTGGGACCGCTGCGGGTGGGGGTTACGGTCGAGCGCGGTCTATGCCTGTCCGCCGCCGATTGTGACGGCGCCTGGGTCGAGGCCGAGCCACGCTTCCTGCACCGCGCCCTGCAGAATCTGGTAGGCAATGCCATGCGCCACGCCAGCTCGCGGGTGACCGTCAGCTACCAGGTGGGCCAGTTGCGTTGTCGGGTCGACGTCGAGGACGATGGGCCGGGCGTGCCGGAGGCGGCGTGGGAGCGAGTGTTCAAGCCTTTCCTGCGCCTGGACGATAGCCGCGCCCGTGCTTCGGGTGGTCATGGGTTGGGGTTGTCGATTGTGCGACGGATCATTCATTGGCACGACGGCCGGGCGTTGGTCGGCAAGAGCAAGAGCCTGGGTGGGGCCTGTTTCAGCTTGAGTTGGCCGAGGCATCAGGATAGGTCTTGAGAGGTGTGGCACCTGTGCCGGCCTCATCGCGAGCAAGCTCGCTCCCACAGAGGACCGCATTCCAATGTGGGAGCGAGCTTGCTCGCGATGGGGCCCTTCCAGGCACTACTGAGTTCAGGCCTTGATCCCCACCAGACTCAACAACTGCCCATCCTTGACCCCAAACTGCCCCTGCAGCTCGCTGCCATGGCGCCACTCGGTCGACAGGTTCGTCAGTAGCCGAAGTCGCACCTGTCCGCTGTGTGTCCATTCCAGCACTTCGGCATGCTCGAAATAAAAGCGCTGCCCGACGATCGGGTACAGCGCCTTGAACAGGCTTTCCTTCACTGAAAAGGTCAGGGTCACCAGCAATGCCCGCTCATCTTGCGCGAGGGTGGTCATGCGCAGGAGCTCGGGCGGGGTGAGGATTTCGCCAGCCAGGCGCTCGGCCCGTTCGGCGTCGAGCAGGTTTTCCAGGTCCATGCCCAAGCCTTGCCAGTGATCTTTCCTGGCGACGATGGCTGCCGCCCGACCCGTGCTGTGGGTGATCGAACCGCTGACATGGGCCGGCCATACGGGGGCGCGATCTTCGCCGATGGGCGGCACGCAGGTCTGGCCGTTCAGCTGGCGCAACGCCGCTCGGGCGCAGATCCGCCCGGCAAGAAACTCCGTCTGACGCTTGGCCACCGAACGCTGGATGCTTGCGGGTGGTTCGATGGCACTGTGCAAAAAGTCATTGCCGCTCAGCAGCAACGGATCGAAGCGGGTGCTCAGCAGCACGGTATTGGGCAGCGCATCGGGCAGGAGCCAGTGTTCATCCAGAGGCGTACAGCAGGCGGGCAGGGCGGGGAGTGCATTCATGCCCGGCATTTTGCCGGGTTGGCTTGGCGCTGGGTAGTGGGGCCGAGCTTTTGTGGCGAGGGGATAAATCCCCTCGCCACAAGGTCTGCGTCAGTTAAAAAGTTTCTTGAAGAACTTCTGCATATCCGCCCAGGACTTTTCATCGGCTTCTTTGTTGTAGCCAATGTCCGGCCCGCCATGTTCGCCGTGGCTCAGGCGGTCGGCGTCCGGGTTGCTGAAGCCGTGCTTGGCGTCCTTGAGGCTGACAAATTTATAGTCGGCGCCGGCCTTGTCCATCTCGCTCTTGAACGCGCTCACGTTGTCCCCGGTGACCATGCTGTCCAGCGCACCGTGTTCGACAAGAATCCTGGCCTTGACGCTGCCAGGCGTGGCCGGGGTGTTGGTCACCAGTGCGCCGTGGAAGCTCACCACACCGGCCAGTGGTACACCTTGGCGTGCCGCGTCCAGCACCACCTTGCCGCCGAAGCAGTAACCGATGGCGGCGATTTTGTCCGGGTCGGTCTGGGGTTGTTTCTTCAGCAGGTCGAGCCCGGCCTGGAAGCGCGCACTGGCTGCCTTGCCGTCCTTGAGCGCCGCTTGCATGAAGGCCATGGCGTCCTTGGGGTGCTCGGTGTTCTTGCCATCGCCGTACATGTCGATGGCCAAGGCGCTGTAGCCCAAGCCCGCGAGGTCACGGGCGCGGCGCTTGGCATAATCGTTCAGCCCCCACCATTCATGCACCACCACCACGCCCGGGCGTGGACCCTTGATGGCGTCGTCATAGGCGTAATAGCCGATCAGCTTTGTGCCGTCGGCACTGCTGTAGGGAATCTCTTGGGTCTGAATGGCGGCGTGGCTCGTACCGCTCAGGGCCAGAAGGACAACAGCAAGCAACCTGCGCATGACGGATCTCCTTAAAAAGTAGTTCGAACAGACTAGCCGATTCATTCAGCGCAGGTTCAGAGAACGTTCAAGAGGTGTTCAGGGAGTGCTGGTTAACGTGACTGCGACTTCACACACACTTCACGCTTCAAAGGAGCTTGACCATGACTCAGATGAAAAAACTGCTGTTGGCTTTCACCGTGTTGGGCGTCAGCGCCATGGCCCACGCCGATGACAACTTCGCCAGCCTGACCCTCGGCCAGACCAGTGACAAGGTAAAGAAATCCGATGCCTTGGACAGTGCCCTGAACAACCCCAACGCCGACGGCATCATCGGTAAGGACACCACTTACGGTGTGCGCCTGGGCCGGCAAAACGACCAGGGTCGCTACTACGCCACCTACGACAATGTCTCGGGGACCCACAATGGCATCAAACTGCGCCAGGAAAATCTGCTGGGCAGCTACGACGTGTTCTATCCGGTGACCGCCAGTACCAAACTGTTCGGCGGCGGCACGGCGGGCCTGACCAAACTGACCCAGGATTCCCCTGGCTACAGCCGCGACACTGACATCGGCTACGCGGTGGGCTTGCAGGGGGGCGTCCTGCAACAAATTTCGCAGAACACCTCGGTGGAACTGGGTTACCGTTACCTGCGCAGCAACGCCAGCACTGAGATGAGCCCGCACGGTGGCGGCAAGGTCGGCTCGCTGGACCTGACCAGCAGTGCCCAGACTTACCTGTCCGCCAACTACACGTTCTAAGCGGTCGATGGTGAGTGCATTGCGCCGGATCGGCCCAAGACGATCCGGCGCCTTTCGTTGCGAGGCGCAATGCTGGACTGTTTGATTTGCCTGGGGAGAGGCTCCATGAAATTACTGGTTGTCGAAGACGAAGCGTTATTGCGTCATCACCTGCAAACCCGTCTCACCGACAGCGGCCATGTGGTGCAGGCCGTGGCCAATGCTGAAGAAGCCTTGTATCAAGTCCATGAGTTCAACCACGACCTGGCGGTGATTGACCTGGGCTTGCCAGGCATCAGCGGGCTGGAGCTGATCCGCCGGCTGCGTTCCCAGGACAAGGCGTTCCCGATCCTGATCCTGACCGCCCGGGGTAACTGGCAGGACAAGGTCGAAGGCCTGGCCGCCGGGGCCGACGACTACGTGGTCAAGCCGTTTCAGTTCGAAGAACTGGAGGCCCGCTTGAATGCCCTGTTGCGCCGCTCCAGTGGTTTCACCCAGTCGACCATCGTCGCCGGTCCGCTGGTGCTGGACCTCAACCGCAAGCAGGCGTCCCTCGGCGAAGAGCCGTTGGCGTTGACCGCCTATGAATACCGCATCCTGGAATACCTGATGCGCCATCATCAGCAAGTGGTCGCCAAGGACCGCTTGATGGAGCAGCTTTATCCCGATGACGACGAGCGTGATCCCAACGTCATCGAAGTGTTGGTGGGACGCTTGCGCCGTAAACTGGAAGCGCCGGCCGGCTTCAAGCCGATCGACACCGTGCGTGGCCTGGGTTACCTGTTCAACGAGCGCTGCCAGTGATTCGTTCGCTACGCCTGCGCTTGATGCTGGCCGCCATGACCCTGGCGGTACTGTTCATGCTGGCGCTGTTACCGGCCATGCAAGGTGCGTTCAGCCTGGCGTTGCAGGAGTCCATCGAGCAACGCCTGGCTTCGGACGTGACCACCCTGATTTCCGCCGCCCGGGTGGAAAACAAGCAATTGAAGATGCCGGCACAGTTGCCCGATGAGCGCTTCAACCTCGCCGACGCCCGCCTGCTGGGCTACATCTATGATCGTGAAGGGCGGTTGGTCTGGCGATCCAAGGCGACCCAGGAAGAAAACATCAACTACACGCCGCGCTATGACGGCCAGGGCAACCAGTTCGCGCGCATCCGCGAGAACGACGGCCAGGAATTTTTTGTCTATGACGTCGAGATCAAGCTGCTCGGCGGCCAGAGCGCGGCGTTCAGCATCGTCACCCTGCAACCGGTGCGCGACTACGAGGTAACCCTGCAAGGGTTGCGGGACAATCTCTACCTGGGTTTTGGCGCCGCCCTGTTGGTGCTGCTGGCCCTGTTGTGGATCGGCCTGACCTGGGGGCTTCGGGCATTGCGGCGGCTGAGTCAGGAGCTGGACGAAATTGAAAGTGGAGCGCGGGAAAGCCTCAGTACCGAGCATCCCCGCGAGCTATTGCGCCTGACCGGTTCCCTCAATCGCCTGCTGGACAGCGAGCGGGAGCAGCGTAGCCGTTACCGCGACTCTCTCGATGACCTGGCCCACAGCCTGAAAACCCCGCTGGCGGTGTTGCAGGGCGTCAGCGAAGACATGGCCCGGCGCCCCGAGGATCGTGGGCAGGCCTGGGTGCTACAAACCCAGATCGAGCGCATGAGCCAGCAGATCGGCTATCAGCTGCAGCGCGCCAGCCTGCGCAAAAGCGGGCTGGTGCGCCATCAGGTGCGCTTGCGCCCGGTGCTGCAAAGCCTGTGCGACACGTTGGACAAGGTTTATCGCGACAAACGGGTCAATGTCAGTTTCGACCTGCCAGAGCACTGCCAGGTGCCGATCGAACAGGGCGCCTTGCTGGAGATGCTCGGCAACCTGCTGGAAAACGCTTATCGGCTCTGCCTGGGCGAGGTGCGCGTCAGTGTGCACCAGACGCTTGGCGGTATTGAGTTATGCGTCGAGGATGACGGGCCGGGCGTGCCACCGGATCAACGCGCGCGGATTCTCCAGCGTGGCGAACGGCTGGATCGCCAGCACCCGGGGCAGGGCATTGGCCTGGCGGTGGTCAAGGACATCATCGAAAGCTACGGCGCCAGGTTGACCCTGGGGGATTCCGAGCTGGGCGGGGCGGCTTTCAGGATTCACTTTTCGGTGGTTTGACTGGAATATTTCGCTGTGTCGGCGGGCCCTTTCGCGAGCAAGCCCGCTCCCACGCTGGATCTTCAATAGCCACAAATCTGTGTTCGCCGCAGATCAACTGTGGGAGCGGGCTTGCTCGCGAAGGGGCCGGGGGGGCTCCCCACAGAAGTTGGATCTCACCACTCAATTCTCCTGCTCCCGATAAGCCCCCGGCGTCACCCCCGTCCACTTCTTGAACGCCCGGTGAAACGCCGACGGCTCCGAGAATCCCAACTGCTCGGCAATCTGCTGTAACGACAGGTCCGCGCGGCCCAGGTGATAGATGGCGATATCCCGCCGCAGCTGATCCTTGAGCTCCTGGAAGCTGGTGCCTTCCTCTCGCAGATGCCGGCGCAAGGTCTGGGGGCTGATGTGCAGATGCGCGGCGACGCTGTCCAGGTCGGGCCAGCGTGCCGTGTCGCGGCTGAGCAGGCGGCGCAACTGGCTGCTCAGGCTGTGGCCATCGTCGGGTCGCGACAGCAGGTCGGCGGGGGAGCGCTCGAGGAAATGCTTGAGGGTCCGTTCGTCCTGCAGCAACGGCATGTCCAGGTAGCGACGGTGGAACAACAGGCTGCAGCGTTGTGCTTCGAACACCAGCGGACAGGGAAACAGCAAGTCGTATTCGGCACCGTGGGCGGGCTTGGCGTAGCCGAAGGTCGCCTGTTCCAGGTCGATCCGCTGGCCGATCAGCCAACTGCCGAGGCGATGCCAGATCACCAGCAGACTTTCACTCAGGAAATGATCCGGGTCCCGCAACGTCGAGTCGTCCAGCACCAGGCGTACTCGCTCGCCTTCGGTCTCCAGCGTCAGGTCCGGGGCATCAGGGAACAGGCTGTAGAACAACAGGCCGCGCTGAAGGGCTTTACCCAGGGTGCGGCAGTGGATCAGCGCGTGACACATCATGGCAAACGTCCCGGGTTTGCTCAGGCCCCGGCCGAACCCCAGGTATTCGTCGTCCAGGCTTTGCCACAGCGCTTGCAACAGGCGGGTGAACTGTTCCGGAGCGATTCGCGCGCGCGGTTCATCCAGCAGCTCAGGGCTGATGCCCAACTGTTGCAGCAAAGGAAAATAGTCGAACCCCTGGCGACGTGCGCCGCCCAGGGCAGCGCGGGCGAAGTGACTGGCGATCGTGCGTTGGCGCATGACAAAAAATCCGTCCGTTAAGCGGGCGATGGTAGCAGGGGGTGGGGGCTGAACAAGGCGGATATCCGCCAAATCCCGGAACAGGGAGCGGCCTTCGGGCGGAAAACCGCCATCGTGTGCGCCGAGTTTAACCCCTGTGGAATTCGCAAACCCGCGTGTAATACGGGGTGTAGGAGCTTTCTCGAAAATGGCATGTGCGTTGCAATACGTTGAGTAGGTCTGCCGCGTGCAGCCGACAAAAACAAATCCCTCCAGTGCAGGAGGGTTCGCGAAGTTGAGGTGCCGTGGACGACAGATGGATGTTGTCACACGGGACGCTTGAGGAAGGTTTGCCATGACGACTCGTCAGCCCCTGTACAAATCCCTGTATTTCCAGGTGATCGTAGCCATTGCCATCGGTATTTTGCTCGGCCACTTCTACCCACAGACCGGTGTTGCCCTCAAGCCGTTCGGTGACGGGTTCATCAAGCTGATCAAAATGGTCATCGCCCCCATCATTTTCTGTACCGTCGTCAGCGGCATCGGCGGTATGCAGAACATGAAATCGGTCGGCAAGACCGGCGGCTATGCGCTGCTGTACTTTGAAATTGTCTCCACCATCGCCCTGCTGATCGGCCTGGTCGTGGTTAACATCGTGCAACCGGGTGTCGGCATGCACATCGATGTATCGACCCTGGACACCAGCAAGATCGCCGGTTTCATCTCGGCCGGTAAAGACCAGAGCATCATCGCCTTTATCCTCAATGTGATCCCGAACACCATCGTCGGCGCGTTCGCCAACGGCGACATCCTGCAAGTGCTGATGTTCTCGGTGCTCTTCGGTTTCGCCCTGCATCGCCTGGGGTCCTACGGCAAGCCGGTGCTGGACTTCATCGACCGCTTCGCCCACGTGATGTTCATCATCATCAACATGATCATGAAGCTGGCGCCGATCGGTGCGTTCGGTGCCATGGCCTTCACCATCGGCGCCTACGGTGTCGGTTCGCTGGTGCAACTGGGCCAGTTGATGATCTGCTTCTACATCACCTGCGTAGTGTTCGTACTGGTGGTACTGGGCGCCATCTGCCGCGCCCACGGCTTCAGCGTCGTCAAGCTGATCCGCTACATCCGTGAAGAACTGCTGATCGTGCTGGGTACTTCCTCGTCGGAATCGGCCCTGCCACGCATGCTGATCAAGATGGAGCGCCTGGGTGCCAAGAAGTCTGTAGTAGGCCTGGTGATCCCGACTGGCTACTCGTTCAACCTCGACGGTACTTCGATCTACCTGACCATGGCCGCGGTGTTCATTGCCCAGGCCACCGACACCCCGATGGACCTGACTCACCAGATCACCCTGCTGCTGGTGCTGCTGCTGTCGTCCAAAGGTGCTGCTGGCGTGACCGGTAGCGGCTTCATCGTGCTGGCGGCCACCCTGTCGGCCGTGGGTACCTTGCCGGTGGCCGGTCTGGCACTGATCCTGGGTATCGACCGCTTCATGTCCGAAGCCCGCGCCCTGACCAACCTGGTGGGCAACGCCGTTGCCACGATCGTGGTTGCCAAGTGGGTCAAGGAGCTGGACGAAGACCAGTTGCAAACCGAGCTGGCTTCCGGTGGTCGCGGTATCTCTGACGTTCGTGAAGAAGACGAGCAAACCGTGGCCGAGGGCTCGGTTCCAAGCGCTGTGAAGTAACCTTCCAGTTGCAATGAAAAACCCGCTTCGGCGGGTTTTTTTATTGGAAGAGTTCTCACGCTGAGCGCAATGGTCATCCAGACTGGCACCTGCGGTGATTGCCCTACCACCAACCCCTGCCTAGTCTTGAGTCCATCACCCACCGGAGACCGCTATGCAAGGTCCACTGGCATCGCTCAAGGTTCTGGACTTCTCGACCCTGCTGCCCGGCCCGTTCGCCTCGTTGTTGCTGGCGGACATGGGCGCCGAGGTGTTGCGCATCGAGTCGCCGACCCGCCCGGATCTCTTGCGGATACTGCCGCCCCATGACCAAGGTGCCTCGGCCAGCCATGCCTACCTCAACCGCAACAAGCGCAGCCTCGCGCTGGATCTCAAGCAACCGCAAGCCCTGGACGTGATCAAGCCGTTGCTGGAGGACTACGACATCCTGCTGGAACAGTTCCGTCCCGGTGTGATGGAGCGGCTGGGCCTGGGATACGAGGCCTTGAAGGCGATCAATCCACGGTTGATCTACGTGTCGATCACCGGCTACGGCCAGACCGGGCCCTACAAGGACCGCGCCGGGCACGACATCAACTACCTGGCCCTGGCGGGGCTGGCCAGTCACACCGGCCGTGCCGACAGCGGCCCGCTGCCGCTGGGGATCCAGGCGGCGGACATTGCCGGCGGTTCGCTGCACGGGGTGATCGGACTGTTGGCGGCGGTGATCGCCCGTCAGCAGAGCGGGCAGGGCCAGCACTTGGACGTGAGCATGACCGACTGTGTGTTCAGCCTGAACGCCTTGGCCGGCGCCGGTTACCTGGCCTGCGGTGTGGAACCGGGTTGGGAAAACCAGATGCTCAACGGCGGCAGCTTCTATGACTATTACCGCACCCGGGATGGTCGTTGGATGTCGGTGGGCAGCCTGGAGCCGGCCTTCATGCAGGCGCTTTGCGATGCTCTGGGGCGACCGGAACTGGCGGCCCAAGGGTTGTCACCCCAGCCTGAGCAGCAGCACGCGCTCAAGCAGGCCCTGCAAGCCGAGTTCGAGAAACATGACTTCGCCGAGCTTTGCCGCTTGTTTGCCGGGATTGATGCCTGCGTCGAGCCGGTGCTGAGCCTGGACGAAGCCCTCAGGCATCCGCAATTGCAGGCCCGGGAAGTGGTGACCCAAGTGCCCCGTGGCGATGGTTCGAGCCAGGCGCAGATGGCTTGTCCGTTGAAATTTTCACAAGGGCTGCCCGAGCCTCGGCATATTGGCGCGGGGCTGGGGGCGCATACGGATCAAGTGTTGGGGGAGTTGGGGTTTAGTGCTGAGCGGATAGCTCAATTGCGTCGCAGTGGGGTGGTTTTGTAGCGCCTTTCAGGCAGCCATCGCGAGCAAGCTCGCACACACTGGATCCTGTGGGAGCGGGCTTGCTCGCGAAGGGGCCCCAAAGAACACCACAAACCTTGGCTACTCCACCCGCGTCTCCCCACTGAACACCAAGGTACTGCGACAGCTACGGCACAAATACCGCCGCCCCTGCCGCACCAGGCTGTGGCGCTGGGCCGAGAACGGGAAGTCGCTGCCGTCGCAGGGGCATTTGTAGATGTAGCGGGTCACGCTGCGGCGTTTGATTTCGTAGGTGTGGCAGCGGTTGGGCGGCAGTTCGTAGACCCCGCGCATGATCAGTTGCCACTCTTCGCCATGGGGCTGGATGCGTTCGCCAAACAGTTGATGGGCAATCAGGTGCGCGACTTCGTGGGCGACGGTCTGCTTGAGAAAATCTTCGGCGTTTTCCCGGTACAACTGTGGATTGAAGCGCAGCAGATTTTCATGCAAGTGCGCGACCCCAGCTTTCTGGCCACGCAATTTGAAGCTGACCACTGGGCGTTTGAAAGGACGTTTGAAAAAGGATTCGGCTTGTTGGTAACACTCTTCGACGCGGGTATTGAGGTGTTCGAGCATGCTTTACGGGTCTCCAGAACCCCGAGTATGCCGCAACCGCCGGCCGTTGCGAATCGCCCGGGCGCCCAGCGGTCGTTTTGCCCTCTCCAAACACAGGAAGGCCGCCTTGCGGCGGCCTGTGTTGGCAGATCCTGCTTCTTATTGGAGAGCTCTATCGTTTAATTGGTGTACACCGGGCCGACGCCCAGCCCCCAGACAATCACCGTGAACGCCATGATGGCCACCAGCACCACCAGGCCGACGGCAAGCACCGAACTGGAAAACAGAAAGCCTTCGTCCTGATGAATGCTCATGAAGGTCGGCAGGCCCACATACAGCAGGTAGACCGTGTAGCAGATCGCCGCCGTGCCGACGATCATCCCCAGCCACATGTGCGGGTAGAGCGCCGCCAGGCCGCCAATGAACAACGGTGTCGCGGTGTAGGTGGCGAACGCGATGCAACGGGCCAGGCTCGGGTTGGCGTCATAGGTGCGGGCCATCCAGTGGATGAACGCCCCCATCACCGCCACACCGCCCAGCATGGCCAGGTACGACATGACGGTCATCCACAGCGCGCTTTCCTGGGTCAGCATCACCGGTGGACGATTGCCGATGACCCATCCCACCTGCGTGGTGCCGATAAACGCCGATACCGCGGGAATGGCCGCCAGGATCAGCGTGTGGGTGAGGTACATGTGGCTGATGCTTTCCTCCTGATCGCCACGGATTTCTTTCCATTCTTGATCAGGGTGGGTAAAGAGCCCCACGACATGATGGATCATAGTCAGTCACTCCTTTGTTATTGCCATCGCCCCCCAACGGAGCGCCTACGGGCCAATGTGGCCAAGTAAGTAAAGGTCTGAATATGTGTGCGACCTTATGTCGCAGTATAGAAAGGAGTTCTCGCCAGGGGGATGGGGGGCTTAGAGCAAATCGCGCTGTAAAGGAACAGGCTAATCGCGACGTGATCTGTGTGGGCTCGCTATGGCGAAGAGATTTCCTGTGGCGAGGGCGCTTGCTCCCGCTCGGCTGCGAAGCAGACGCCAACAGGACGAGCCCAGAGGGTTGCTTCGCAACCCAGCGGGAGCAAGCTCCCTCGCCACAGGGGCGGTGCCACATTCGGGATTTTTTGCGTAAAATGCCGGCCTTTCGTCACACCTCACGGATTTCGCGTCATGGGCACTCTTACGGTCAACCAGAACAAACTGCAAAAGCGCCTGCGCCGCCAGGCCGGTGAGGCGGTCGCCGATTTCAACATGATCGAGGACGGCGACAAGGTCATGGTCTGCCTGTCCGGCGGCAAGGACAGCTATACCTTGCTCGATGTGCTGATGCATTTGCAAAAGGTTGCACCGATCAAGTTCGACATCGTCGCGGTGAACATGGACCAGAAGCAGCCCGGGTTCCCCGAGCATGTGCTGCCGGCTTACCTCGAGTCGCTGGGTGTGGAATACCACATCGTCGAGAAAGACACCTATTCGGTGGTCAAGGAGCTGATCCCTGAAGGCAAGACCACCTGCTCGCTGTGCTCACGCCTGCGTCGCGGCACGCTCTACACCTTCGCCGATGAGATCGGTGCGACCAAGATGGCCCTGGGTCACCACCGTGACGACATCGTTGAGACCTTCTTCCTGAACATGTTCTACAACGGCTCGCTCAAGGCCATGCCGCCCAAGCTGCGGGCCGATGACGGGCGTAACGTGGTGATCCGCCCGCTGGCTTATTGCAGCGAGAAAGACATCCAGGCCTATTCGGATTTCAAGCAATTTCCGATCATTCCCTGCAACCTCTGTGGCTCCCAGGAAAACCTGCAGCGCCAGGTGGTCAAGGAAATGCTCCAGGAGTGGGAACGCAAGACCCCGGGCCGTACCGAGAGCATCTTCCGTGGCTTGCAGAATGTCGTTCCATCGCAACTGGCGGACCGTAACCTGTTCGACTTCACCAGCCTGCGCATTGATGAAAACGCCACGCCGCGGTTCGTCAACGTGGTGAACCTCTGACGAGGGCAGGGGCTCCTATTCACGGCGCTCGCGAAGCGCCGTTTTCATTTCAGACCCGGGAGAGGGCATGCGCGATTACAAGTGGTTGCACGAGTATTGTCTGAACCGCTTCGGTTCGGCGGCTGAACTGGAAGCCCACCTGCCGGTTCCCAAGACCCCGGCGCAGTTGCGCAAGATCAGCGACGACCGCTACCTCTCGACCATGGCGCTGCGGGTTTTCCGGGCCGGGCTCAAGCACAGTCTGGTGGACGCCAAGTGGCCGGCTTTCGAAGAGGTGTTCTTCAAGTTCGACCCGGAAAAAGTCGTGCTGATGAGCGCCGAGCACCTGGAGCGGCTGATGCAGGACGCACGGATCATCCGCCATCTGGGCAAGCTCAAGAGCGTGCCGCGCAACGCGCAACTGATAGTGGACGTGGCCCATGAAAAGGGCAGCTTCGGTGCGCTGATCGCCGACTGGCCGGTGACTGACATCGTCGGCCTGTGGACCTACCTGAAAAAGCACGGCCATCAACTGGGCGGCCTGTCGGCACCGCGCTTCCTGCGGATGATGGGCAAGGACACCTTCGTGCCCAGCTATGACGTGGTGGCCGCGCTCAATGCCCAGGACATCATCGACAAAGTCCCCACCAGCCTGCGGGACCTGGCGACGGTGCAGAGTGCCTTTAACCAGTGGCATGAAGAGAGCGGTGGACGGCCGATGAGCCAGATTTCGATGATGCTGGCGTATACAGTGAATCATTGAGACCGAGTTGCTCCTTTCGCGAGCAAGCCCGCTCCCACAGGGATTGGTGAACGCCGAAGATCCAGTGTGGGAGCGAGCTTGCTCGCGATAGCGGTCTATCAGGCGACGGAAATATCGCCTTCCCCCGCAAGTCGTCGATTCAACTGAAACCGCCAACGCACATACAACAAGGCCGAGCAGAACACCGCCACGCTCGCCACCATTTCCAGCATGCCGAACACCTGCCGGTTCGGGTCATAGGCCGCCAGCGCGCCCTTGATGAAATACAGGTTCACCACGAAGCACATCCACGAATGCCCGCGGGCGCTGCCACTGAGCATGCCGGGCGCGAGGATCAGCAGCGGCACCAGCTCGATCAGCAGAATCACCCAAGGCCGCGCGCCGTGCAGGTCTGCGATCAGCAGGTAATACGCACTGAGCAGCCCTACCAGGCCGAAAAAACACAGCAGGCTCAGGATGCGGGCAATGCGTACGCGCGGTTCCAGCCATTGGATAGGCGGCAGGATTTTCGGCTTCTTAGCCACGGCCGTTCTCCAGCAGTTGTGCGGTTTTCGCCAGGCGCAAGCCCAGGGCCCGACACAGCGCGACTTCATGCTCATTCAAGCCGCTTTTACCGTCGGCTCCGGCGTGATGGCTCGGGCCGTAAGGCGTACCGCCACCTTGGGTGTCGATCAGGGCCGATTCGCTGTAGGGCAGGCCAGTGATCAGCATGCCGTGGTGCAGCAACGGCAACATCATCGATAGCAGGGTGGTTTCCTGGCCGCCATGCAGGCTCGCGGTGGAAGTGAACACCCCGGCGGGTTTACCCACCAAGGCACCGGTCAGCCACAGGTTGCTGGTGCCGTCGAGAAAGTACTTCAGTGGCGCGGCCATGTTGCCGAAACGGGTCGGGCTGCCCAGGGCCAGGCCGGCGCAGTTCTTCAGGTCATCGAGGCTGGCGTACAGCGGGCCTTGCTCGGGAATGTCCGGCGACACGGCTTCGCATTCGGTGGAAATGGCAGGCACCGTGCGCAACCGTGCTTCCAGCCCAGCCTGCTCGACGCCCCGTGCGATCTGCCGGGCCATTTCGTTGGTGGAGCCACTGCGGCTGTAATACAACACCAGGATGTACGGTGTGCTCACGGCAGGATCTCCAGGATCTTCTCCGGCGGACGACCGATCATGGCTTTGTCTGCGGTTTCAAGAATCGGCCGCTCCATGAGTTTCGGGTGGGCGGCGATGGCGGCGATCAACTGAGCCTGGCTCAGGCTGGCGTCGGCCAGATTGAGCGTGGCGTATTCCTCTTCGCCAGTGCGCAGCAGTTGCCGGGCGGTGAGGCCGAGCTTGCCCAGCAGGCGTTCAAGCTGAGCGGCGTCGAGCGGGGTTTCCAGGTAGCGGACCACGGTAGGCGCCAGGCCCTGGGCCTCCAACAGTTCCAGCGCACCGCGGGATTTCGAGCAGCGCGGGTTGTGATAAAGCGTCAGATCGGTCATGAGCGGGTCGCATCTTGCGTAAGGTGGCGGCTATTCTACTGTGCTGCGAGGCCTCTAGCACCTTGCAGGGCGTTAGGTCGCGGTGACGTTCACATTCAGACTAAGGATTGGCACATGGCAAGGCGATTGACGGCAGCACTGACATTCATCGGCATCTTGTTGCTCGCCGGCTGCGGAAACGACTACGGGGTGGATCAGAACGGCCAGGCCATTGCCTCGCAGCGGCTGGACAAACAATGGCTGGTGCTCAACTACTGGGCCGAGTGGTGTGCGCCGTGTCGCACCGAGATCCCGGAGTTCAACGCCTTGGCCGAGCAGCTCAAGGGGCGCAATGTCGGTGTGTTCGGGGTCAACTTCGACCAGGTGCAGGGCGAGGAGCTCAAGAGCTCCAGCGACAAGATGGGAATTCGTTTCACCGTGCTGGCCCGGGATCCGGCCGAGATCTTCGACCTTCCACGCAGCGAAGGGCTGCCGGTGACTTACATCATCGATAACCAGGGCAAAGTGCGCGAGCAGTTGCTGGGGGAACAGACGGCGGCAGGGGTGATGGCCAAGCTTGAGGCGTTGCAGGCGCTTAAATAACACCTGTGATGATCGTTCCCACGCGGAGCGTGGGAACGATCAAGTGGGATCAGGCCTCAGCCTTCCTCCAACCACCACCGCAACGGCTTGCCTTGGGCCGGCCAGAAGCGCATCTGCTCGATGGGCGAGATGTCCCAGCGCTCGACCTTTTCCAGCGCTTGCAAAAAGCGTGTCTCTTGCTCCATCAGGGCCGGGGCGCAGAGTTTGCGAGTGCTGCCGATCTTGCCGAAGCTCAAGCGGTGGCCTTCCAGGGTGTAGGGCGCGAACCAGTGATTGCAGCCGCCGTTGCCGTAGGCCCGGCCGTCATCCCCGAGGGTGATGGTCAGGTGGCTGTAGTCCATCAATGGCCGTTCGCCGATCCATTCCAGGATGTAGCTGCGGTTATGTTGCAGTTGCACCGGCTCGGCGGCGCAACCCATCAGGCCGGCGCCGATCAGCGCGGCCAGGGCCAAGCGTTTCATCAGGCGGCTTCCTGGCATTTAGGGCACAGGTGTTTTTCACCGACAGTGGTCCAGCCCAGTTCGGCGATGCGTGCACTGGCCGCCGGTTTCTGGGCCTTGACGCCGAGCTTGGCATCGACGGCAAATTCGAAGCTCAGTTCCTTGGCGCAACTGTCGCAATTGACCTGCCAGGTGTGGATCGCCAGCTCACCGAACACCGGACCGGTGGTCATCGCGGTCCATTGACCCATGGGCTTGAGCAGATGCCGAACGGTGTCCACGGTCAGGCGCATGGACAAATCCTTGCTGCCCTTGAGGGTGACGAGCAGTACATCGTTGGCCTGGATCGAACCGCCATTGCCGGTGACCTGGTAACGGCCCGGCGCCAGGGCGCGGACCTCGGTCAAGGTGTGCTGTGGGTTCATCAGGGTGTAGCGGAAATCGTGTTCGGCCATGGGTCCTCCAAATAGGCGCGATATGCTAGCACGGGGCATGGCTTGGGATGGTCTCGATGGCGGGCATCTGGAGATCAGGCCGACGAAACTCCATCCCCTGTGGGAGCTGGCTCAAGGTTTAGCTATCTACCAGATTTTGTGGCGTGCCTTTCGCCCAGGCGGCGATGTTGTCCAGGGTGGTGATGGCAATGGCTGCCAACGCTTCATGGGTCAGGAACGCCTGGTGGGCGGTGACGATCACGTTGGGGAAGGTCAGCAGCCGTGCCAGCACGTCGTCCTGCAGGGGCAGGTCGGAGCGGTCCTTGAAAAACAGCTGGGCCTCTTCTTCGTACACATCCAACCCCAGGTAGCCGAGCTGGCCGCTTTTCAAGGCTTCGATCAGGGCCGGCGTGTCCACCAGGCCGCCACGCCCGGTGTTGATCAACATCGCGCCGCGTTGCATCGCGGCCAGCGATTGGGCGTTGATCAGGTGTCGGCTTTGTTCGTTGAGCGGGCAGTGCAGGCTGATGATCTGCGCTTGCGCCAGCAGATCGGCCAGGGGCAAGTAGCGCGCCCCCAAGGCTTCGACCTGCGGGTTGGGGTACGGGTCATAGGCCAGCAACTGGCAGCCGAAGCCGGCCATGATCCGTGCGAACGTCGCGCCGATCTGCCCGGTGCCGATCACGCCGACCGTCTTGCCCACCAGGTCGAAACCGGTCAGCCCATGGAGGCTGAAATTACCATCCCGGGTGCGGTTGTAGGCGCGGTGCAGGCAGCGATTGAGGGCCATGATCAACGCCACGGCGTGTTCGGCCACGGCGTGGGGCGAGTAGGCCGGAACCCGGACGATGCTCAATCCCAGGCGTTTGGCAGCGAGCAGGTCGACATGGTTGTAGCCGGCCGAGCGCAGGGCGATCAGCCGGGTCCCGCCGTTCGCCAGTCGTTCCAGCACCGGGGCACTGAGGTCATCGTTGATAAAGGCGCACACCACGTCATGTCGTTCGGCCAGGGCCACGGTGTCCAGGTTCAAGCGTGCCGGCTGGAACTGCAATTCAAGGCCGGCAGGCGCCAGGGCGTTGCTGAAGCTGTCGCGGTCATAGGTCTGGCTGCTGAAAAGAATCACGCGCATGGCGGCCTCCTGGCATAAAAAAATAAGCCCGTCCGGGTAGGAGCATGGATTTTCAGCGATTCCGGTTCCAAGGGTATTGCCCTGGATCAGGCGCTGATACGCGCCTCGCTCGCCAGGCGATTGATGGCGCGCTCCAGTTCTTCCAGGGCGGCGGCAGCCTTGGGGTCCTGTTGCTTGAGCAGGGTTTCGCTGCGCTGGCAGGCCGCGCGCAATTGCGGGACGCCACAGTAGCGTGTGGCGCCGTGCAGGCGGTGGACCCGTTCGATCAGGGCATTTTGATCGTTGGCTTCGCTGGCCTGGCGGATCGCTTCGCGGTCGGCTTCCAGGGACGCCAGCAACATCGCCAGCATGTCCGCCGCCAAGTCGGCTTTGCCGGCGGCCAGGCGCAGGCCCTCTTCGTGATCGAGCACCAGCAGTTCGCCGGTGCCCTGGGCATCGCCGCTGCGCTCTGGCGACTGATTGCGCAGGGCCAGGCCGGTCCACTTCAGCACCACTTGGGCCAGTTGCCGCTCGCTGATGGGTTTGGTCAGGTAGTCGTCCATGCCGCTTTGCAGCAAGGCGCGTTTTTCGTTGGCCATGGCGTGGGCGGTGAGGGCGACGATCGGCAATGGCGTGCAGTGCCGCTCGCTTTCCCACTGGCGGATCGCCTCGGTGCTCTGGCGACCGTCCATGCCCGGCATCTGCACGTCCATCAACACCAGGTCGAAGGTTTCCTTTTGCACGGCCTTGACCGCCGCGTAGCCGCTTTCCACGGCCAACACCTTGGCGCCCATGTCTTCGAGCAGGGTTTGCACCAGCAGCAGGTTGGCCGGATTGTCGTCCACGCACAGCACTTTGGGTGCGCGGCTGGCCACCGGTTCGTGGGGTTCGCTGCGAGGCGGCCGCGGGTTGACCAGGTCGGAAAGCGAGCGGCGCAACTTGCGGGTGCAGGCCGGCTTGGCCTGCAACTGGCTGTGGGGGTTGGGCACCGAGAGGTGGTACAGCGTCTGTTCGGTGGTGGGGCACAGCACCAGCACTTTGCAGCCCAGGTGCTCCAAGTCCCAGATGTGCTGGTTGAGGCGTTCCGGCGGCATGTCGTTGCTGGTGATGCCGAGTACGGCGAGGTCGATTGCCTGATCGGTCTGGTGGGCGATGGTCACGCCGTTGGTCAGGTTTTCAAGGGTGTTGAAGGGCGTCACTTGCAGGCCGCAGTCTTCGAGCTGGTGCTGCAAGGCCTGACGGGCCAGTTCATGGTTTTCCAGCACCGCCACGCGCCGGCCCAGTAACGGCGGGCCGGGCAGGTCTTCGGCATCGTCACGGGTCTTGGGCAAGCGCAGGCTGATCCAGAACTCCGAGCCTTCGCCCGGTGTACTGTCAACACCGATCTCGCCGCCCATCTGTTCCACCAGGCGCTTGGAAATCACCAGGCCCAGCCCCGTGCCACCCGGTTGCCGGGACAGCGAGTTGTCGGCCTGGCTGAACGCCTGGAACAGCGCCCGCACATCCTGGTTGGACAGGCCGATGCCGGTGTCCTGGACGCTGATGCGTAACTGCACGCTATCTTCGTGTTCGTCCTCGAGCATGGCCCGGGCGACGATGGTGCCTTCGCGGGTGAACTTGATGGCGTTGCTCACCAGGTTGGTGAGGATTTGCTTGAGACGCAGCGGATCGCCCACCAGCGACAGCGGCGTGTCCCGGTACACCAGGCTCACCAGCTCCAGTTGTTTGGCGTGTGCGGCGGGGGCGAGGATGGTCAAGGTGTCCTGCAGCAGATCGCGCAGGTTGAACGGAATGTTGTCGAGCACCAGCTTGCCGGCCTCGATCTTGGAGAAGTCGAGGATCTCGTTGATGATCCCCAGCAGGCTGTCGGCGGACTTTTCAATGGTGCCCAGGTAGTCGAGCTGGCGCGGGGTCAGTTCGCTTTTCTGCAACAAGTGGGTAAAGCCGAGGATGCCGTTGAGCGGCGTGCGGATTTCATGGCTCATATTGGCCAGGAATTCGGACTTGATCCGGCTCGCTTCCAGGGCCTCCTTGCGGGCCAGGTCCAGCTCGATGTTCTGGATCTCGATGGTTTCCAGGTTCTGGCGCACGTCTTCAGTGGCCTGGTCGATGCTGTGCTGCAATTCTTCCTGGGCGTTCTGCAAGGTGCCGGCCATGCGATTGATGCCCGAGGCCAGTTCATCCAGCTCCTGGCTGCCCAGTGGTGGCAGGCGGGTTTCCAGATGACCGTCCTTGAGTTGGGCCACGGCCTGTTTGATCAGGCTCAGCGGTCGATTGATCGTGCGGCCCATGCGCAAGGCCAGCAACGCGGCCAGGCCCAGGCCGGCGCCGATCAGCAGCAGGCTGGCGAACAGGCTGCGGTAACCGCGCAGTAACATGCCGCTGTGGGACAACTCCAGCTCGACCCAGCCCAGCAGGCGGTCGGCTTCTTCGGGGATCAGTTCGCCGGCCAGGTTGCGGTGTTTACCGAACACCGGCAGCAGGTAGCGCGTGGCGTCGTTGCCAGTGCGCTGCAGCAATTGCGCACTATTACCTTCCGGTGCGCGGTTGAGCATGGTCGGACCGGCATGGGCCAGCGGCGTGCGGTCGGGGGCGAGGAAGGTGACGGCGCGTACATCTGTCTCTTCGAGGGACTGCGTCGCGATGCGCTCCAGCAGATCGCTGTCCTGGCGGCTCATGGCCGGGGCGACCAGCGGCGCGAGCTGTTCGGCGATCATCTCGCCCCGTTGCAGCAACTGGGCGTGCAGGTCCGCTTGCTGCATCCAGGTGAAATAACCACCCAGGACCAGCGCCATCAGGCTGGTCGGCAACAGGGTCAGCAACAACACGCGGCCTTTGATTCCCAGTTTCTTGAGCACACTTGTCTCCTGCATCCAGCGGTCTGATTGAGCTTTGCGCGCATCCGGCACGCAATACCTGCGCAGTGTAGCGATTTGCAGGCGGGCAATCTTCGTAAAGTTCATGTCGCTGTGCATCCTTACGGGCTTACATCCGGCAGCCCCCCACGCGCGTTGCTTATTCCCATAAGCCATAACCACCACACTTTGCGTGATATGGCCTTGCAAGGTTTGCCGGTATGATAGGCGCCCCCGCAGTCCGGATTGCGAATACGCCATGACTTTGCAGTACCCAACCATCGCCGATTGCGTCGGCAACACTCCGCTGGTCCGTTTGCAGCGCCTGCCTGGCGTTACCAGCAATACGCTTTTGCTCAAGCTCGAAGGGAATAACCCAGCGGGTTCGGTCAAGGACCGGCCGGCGCTGTCGATGATCACCCGTGGTGAATTGCGCGGGCAGATCCAGCCTGGCGATACGCTGATCGAAGCGACCTCCGGCAACACCGGCATCGCCCTGGCCATGGCGGCGGCGATCAAGGGCTACAAGATGATCCTGATCATGCCCGACAACTCCAGCGCCGAGCGTAAGGCGGCGATGACTGCCTACGGTGCCGAGTTGATCCTGGTGACCCAGGAGGAGGGCATGGAAGGTGCCCGGGACCTGGCCGAGCGCATGCAGGCCGAAGGCCGTGGCAAGGTGCTGGATCAGTTCGCCAACGGCGACAATCCCGAAGCCCACTACACCACCACCGGCCCTGAGATCTGGCGCCAGACCGACGGCACCATCACTCATTTCGTCAGCTCGATGGGCACTACCGGCACCATCATGGGCACTTCGCGCTACCTCAAGGAACAGAATCCGAACGTGCAGATCATCGGCCTGCAACCGATGGAAGGCTCGGCCATCCCCGGTATCCGGCGTTGGCCTGAAGAGTATCTGCCGAAGATCTACCAGGCCGAGCGCGTGGACCGCATCATCGACATGGCCCAGAGCGAAGCCGAGGACGTGACCCGTCGCCTGGCGCGCGAAGAAGGCATCTTCTGTGGCGTGTCTTCGGGCGGTGCCGTCGCGGGCATGCTGCGCCTGTCGAAGGAAGTTGAAAACGCGGTGATCGTCGCGATCATCTGTGACCGTGGCGACCGTTACCTGTCGACCGGCATTTTCGACGCGCCCAACTGATGGCCAAGCAAGAGAGAGGTTTGCGCTTTCAGCCCAGCGGCGGAAGCCGGACCCCGCAAGTGCCCACCGGTAAAAAGCAGCGCTTGACCATCGAGCGCCTGGCCAACGATGGCCGAGGCATCGCCTTTGTCGACGGGCGCACCTGGTTTGTCATCGGTGCCCTGGCCGGCGAAGAGGTCGAGGCGCGGGTGTTGGGCGCCCATGGCAAAGTGGTCGAGGCCCGCACCGAGCGGGTGTTCCTGTCCAGTGAACTGCGGCGAGCGGCACCCTGCGTCCATGCCGGTCGTTGCGGCGGTTGCAGCGTCCAGCATTTGCCCCATGAAGAACAACTTGCCCTGAAACAGCGCATGCTCGCCGAGCAGTTGTCGCGAGTGGCCGGGGTGGAACCGGATGAATGGGCCGCGCCGTTGAGCGGACCGGAATTCGGTTATCGGCGTCGCGCCCGCGTGGCGGTGCGCTGGGACCAGAAGGCGAAAAAACTCGACGTGGGCTTCCGTGCCGTTGGCAGCCAGGACATCGTCGCCATCGGCGATTGCCCGGTGCTGGTACAGCCCTTGCAGCCGATCATGAGCCGCTTGCCGGACATGCTCCGACGCTTGAGCAAACCCCAGGCGCTGGGGCATGTGGAATTGTTCGCCGGCTCGTCCCTGGCAGTGTTGCTGCGGCACATGGCGCCGTTGTCGGACGCCGACCTGAGCATCCTCAAGGATTTCTGTGCGTTCCACGAAGCCCAGTTGTGGCTGCATGGCGAAGGCGAGCCACAACCGGTCGAGCCGGGACAAACCCTGGGGTTCCGCTTGCAGGCCTGGGATCTTGACCTGGCTTACCGGCCAGGGGACTTCATCCAGGTGAACGCCGGGGTCAACGAGGCGATGATTGCCCAGGCGCTGCAATGGCTCGCGCCGCAAGCCGAGGAGCGGGTGCTGGATCTGTTCTGCGGCCTGGGCAACTTTGCCTTGCCGCTGGCCAGGAGCGTGCGCCAGGTGGTGGCCGTCGAAGGCGTGCAGACCATGGTGGACCGTGCGGCGGCGAATGCCCTCAGCAACAATTTGAATAACACTGCCTTTTTTCAGGCCGATTTATCCCAGCCACTGGCGGGTGCGCAATGGATCGGCGAAGGCTTTTCTGCGGTACTCTTGGACCCACCCCGTGACGGTGCTTTCGAGGTGGTGCGCAAGTTGGCGTCCCTGGGCGCCAGACGGTTGGTATATGTATCGTGCAACCCGGCAACTTTGGCCCGGGACACGGTCGAATTGATCAAGCAGGGCTACCGGTTAAAACGTGCCGGGATTCTCGATATGTTTCCTCAGACGGCACATGTCGAGGCCATGGCGTTATTTGAAGCGAGCCAGGATGGCTTGTCCGACTGACCCGTTCGTGCCAACGCGCCACAGCCTTGGGCGCACACACGAACACCAAAGGGCAGCGATGTTGACGCATTGAATCTGCGTCGTAGGGAAGGTAAGTAAAGATGGTACAGGTGAGAGCACACCAGCCGATCAACACCGACGGCAGTATCAATCTCGAGGCTTGGCTCGATCACGCGGTCAGTATCGACACGGCACTGGATCGCGAAGCCTTGAAGGCCGCCTGCGAGTTCGCTCGTGAGGCGGAACAGCAACACAACGCGGCGAAGAACCTATGGTCCGAAGGCACCTCGAGTTTCCAGACGGGCCTTGAGATCGCCGAGATCCTCGCCGACCTCAAACTCGACCAGGATTCGCTGGTGGCGGCGGTGTTGTACCGTGGCGTGCGCGAAGGCCAGATCCAGCTCCCGGTGGTCAGCCAGCGCTTCGGCACGGTGGTCGCCAAGCTGATCGACGGCGTGCTGCGCATGGCCGCCATCAGCGCCAGCCTCAGCCCGCGCCAGTCCATGGTCCTGGGCACCCAGGGCCAGGTGGAAAACCTGCGCAAGATGCTGGTGGCGATGGTCGACGACGTGCGCGTCGCGCTGATCAAGCTGGCCGAACGAACCTGCGCGATCCGTGCGGTGAAAGCCGCCGATGACGAAAAGCGCAACCGCGTCGCCCGGGAAGTGTTCGACATCTACGCGCCCCTGGCCCACCGTCTCGGCATCGGCCATATCAAGTGGGAGCTGGAGGACCTGTCCTTCCGTTACCTGGAGCCCGACCAGTACAAGCAGATCGCCAAGCTGTTACATGAGCGGCGCCTGGACCGCGAGCGCTTCATCACCGATGTGATGACCCAACTGCGCGAAGAATTGCAGGCCACCGGCGTGGAAGCCGACATCAGTGGCCGGGCCAAGCACATCTATTCGATCTGGCGCAAAATGCAGCGCAAAGGCCTGGAGTTCAGCCAGATCTACGACGTTCGCGCCGTGCGTGTACTGGTCCCGGAAATGCGCGACTGCTACACCGCGCTGGGGATCGTCCACACCTTGTGGCGGCACATTCCCAAGGAGTTCGACGACTACATCGCCAACCCCAAGGAAAACGGCTATCGCTCGCTGCACACTGCGGTGATCGGCCCCGAGGGCAAGGTGCTGGAAGTGCAGATCCGCACCCACGCCATGCACGAGGAGGCCGAGCTGGGCGTCTGCGCGCACTGGAAATACAAGGGCACCGACGTCAAGTCCGGGTCGAACCACTACGAAGAAAAAATCTCCTGGTTGCGTCAGGTGCTCGAGTGGCATGAAGAGCTGGGTGACATCGGCGGCCTGGCCGAACAGCTGCGGGTCGATATCGAACCGGATCGGGTCTACATCTTCACCCCCGACGGTCACGCCATCGACCTGCCCAAGGGCGCGACGCCGCTGGACTTTGCCTACCGGGTCCACACCGAGATCGGCCACAACTGCCGTGGCGCCAAGATCAACGGGCGGATCGTGCCGCTCAACTACAGCCTGCAGACCGGTGAACAGGTCGAGATCATCACCAGCAAGCACGGCACGCCGAGCCGTGACTGGCTGAACCCGAACCTGGGCTACATCACCACATCGCGGGCGCGGGCGAAGATCGTCCACTGGTTCAAGTTGCAGGCGCGTGACCAGAACGTCGCCGCCGGCAAGACCCTGATCGAGCGCGAACTCAGTCGCCTGGGCCTGCCTCAGGTGGACTTCGACAAGCTGGCCGAAAAGGCCAACATGAAGACCGCCGAAGACATGTTCGCCGCCCTCGGTGCCGGCGATCTGCGTCTGGCACAACTGGTCAACCTGGCCCAGCAACTGGTGGAGCCGGAACGCGGCAACGAACAACTGGAACTGATCCCGCGCAAGGCCACCGGCTACAAGCCAGGCAAGCGCGGCGATATCCAGATCCAGGGCGTGGGCAACCTGATGACCCAGATGGCGGGCTGCTGCCAGCCGTTGCCGGGGGATGCGATCGTCGGCTACATCACCCAGGGCCGTGGCGTGAGCATTCACCGCCAGGACTGCGCCTCGGTGCTGCAACTGGCCGGCCGTGAACCGGAGCGGATCATCCAGGTCAGCTGGGGCCCGGTGCCGGTGCTCACCTATCCGGTGGACATCGTCATCCGCGCCTACGACCGCTCCGGCCTGCTGCGTGACGTGTCCCAGGTGTTGCTGAACGAGCGGATCAACGTGCTGGCGGTCAACACCCGTTCGAACAAGGAAGACAACACCGCGCTGATGTCCCTGACCATCGAGATTCCGGGGCTGGATGCGCTGGGGCGGTTGCTGGGGCGGATTTCCCAGCTGCCGAACATCATCGAGACCCGGCGCAATCGGACGCCGGGTTAATCGCAGTCCAAATGTAGGAGCAAGCCTGTGGGAGCAAAGCTTGCTCGCGATAACGGTGGGTCAGTCCCCATATAGGTTGGGGTCACCACCGCAATCGCGAGCAAGCTTTGCTCTCACAGACCTGCTCCCACAGGCTTGCTCTCATTGGGTTATTTCCCACAGTGTTTTGTGTGATGGGACGGATTTAATGTACAGCCTTGAAGACCTGCTCCACCTGATGAGCCGCCTGCGCGACCCGCAGTACGGCTGCCCGTGGGACATCAAGCAAACCTACGCCACCATCGTTCCCCATACGCTTGAGGAAGCCTACGAAGTGGCCGATGCCATCGAGCGCGGCGACTTCGATCACTTGCAGGGCGAGCTGGGCGACCTGTTGTTCCAGGTGGTGTATTACAGCCAGCTGGCCCGGGAAGAAAATCGCTTCGAATTCGCCGGCGTGATCGACAGCATCACCCGCAAGCTGATCCGGCGCCATCCCCATGTGTTTCCTACCGGTGACCTCTACGCGCCCGTGGACATCCCGCGCCTGAGCGAAGAGCAGGTCAAGCGGCGCTGGGAGGAAATCAAGGCCGAGGAGCGTGCTGAGAAAGCCTCGGCGCCGGAGCAGTTGTCGTTGCTCGACGATGTGCCGGCGGCCTTGCCGGCGTTATCCCGCTCGGCGAAGTTGCAAAAGCGTGCCGGTCAGGTCGGTTTCGACTGGCCAGGCCCGTTGCCGGTGCTCGACAAAGTCCGCGAGGAACTGGACGAAGTGCTCGAAGCCATGGCCGACAATGACCCGGTGGCCATCAGCGATGAGATCGGCGATCTGCTGTTCAGTGTGGTGAACCTGGCTCGCCACCTCAAAGTTGACCCGGAAACGGCCCTGCGTGGCGCCAACGGGAAATTCGAAAGACGCTTCCGATTTATCGAACAGGCATTGCGCGACACCCACCGTCCCATGGAAGATTGCACCCTCGAAGAGTTGGACGCCTTGTGGGGCGAAGCCAAACGCCAGGAAAAGAATTTGCCCAGCTGTGGCTGAGGCCGTTGCCTAAGTGAGTAAGCACCATGAGCCTTTCCCTTCGCGACCAGTTGCTCAAAGCAGGGCTGGTCAACCAAAAGCAGGCCAAGCAGGTCGGCAAAGAGAAACAGAAGCAGCAGCGTCTGGCCCACAAAGGCCAGATCGAACTGGATGACTCCCAGCAGCGCGCGGCCCAGGAGGCCATGGCCGAGAAGGTCAAGCGCGACCAGGAACTCAATCGTCAGCAACAGGAAAAGGCCGAGCAGAAGGCCCGGGCCGCGCAGATCAAGCAATTGATCGAAGTCTCGCGCCTGCCGAAGCTGACCACTGAGGACTATTACAACTTCGTCGACGACAAGAAGGTCAAGCGCCTCTCGGTCAACACCCTGATGCGCAATAAGCTGAGCAGTGGCTCGCTGGCGATCGTCCATCATGCCGGCGGTTACGAAGTGATCCCACGCGAAGCGGCCCTGAAGATCCAGGAGCGCGACCCCCAGCGCATCGTCCAGCTCAATACCCAGACCGAAGAAGTGGATGCGGATGATCCGTACGCGGCGTATCAGATTCCTGATGATTTAATGTGGTAAGCCGGGCGCAATGCCATTGAGCTGAAACACAGAACCTGTGGGAGCGAGCTTGCTCGCTCCCACAGGATTTTCATCGCCAATTCTTACGATTCTGCCATCTCGCGCGAGCGCAGCCTTTCTTCGCGCTCCAGCTCAGCCTTGTAGCTATGGGCATCCGTCTCGGAATGGAACATCCCCACCAGCAAATCCTGTTGATGCACATCCCAGATCCGGATACCGGCGGCAATGCCTTCGTGGGACATATGGGCGTCATCACGTTCAGTTACTTTCACAGTCATCTTGCAAGCTCCAATCTCTGTTATCTGCAGCAAGGCGTGTGCAGGACTTTGTTATAGATTTGGATAGCCGGCTAAGTAAATGCCTGGGTTCGTTAAGAAGTTTTCATGAAAAACTCAATATTCCTGCAGGCCAGGCAGTGCGCGGCATTCTGTCGCAGGAGGTGTTCATGAAGAAGGTTTCATGCAGGAGGTAATCCTTCGGTAAATGCAAAAACCTGTGGGTTCATTTGGGTAATCAGGAAACCCAGGCAAAAAGAAGCCCCGCATAGGCAGGGCTTCTTGTTTTCGGCGTGGCTCAGCTGCCTTTCACAGCCTTGCCGTTGACCGTACCGTCCAGGAGCATGATGTTGTACTCCTTGCCGTCAGTCTCGACCTGTTGCAGGCGCACCAGCAGGTAGTCCCAGTCCTTGGCGAACCAGAGCACGGTGATGCGTTTGCTTTGTGTCGGGTCACGCACGCGCTCGACCTTGATTGCGTCGATCTGGCCGGCCTTGGTGTCGACCTTTTCCGAACCCAGCACGCGGAAGTCATAGGTATCGACTTCGCCGTCATCGACGACCTGATAGCTCATGCTTTTCTTGCCGGCCGCTACGTCGTGCTGCAGGGCCAGCTGATAAGTGGATTTATCGACCATGCCACGGTTGAGCGGCAGTTTGACCGCGTCGCCGCGATCGGTGCCGGTGACCATCTTGGTGTTCCAGTCGAAGTCCAGGTCGGCCTTCTTGGCTTTGCCCAGGCCGCCGCGTTCGAAGTGGTAGGACTGTGGCAGCAGGGTGTCCTTGTCCAGGGTCAGGGTGCTTTCTTCAGTCAGGCTGGCGATCATCATCGAAGCCTTGAAACTCAGCTTCCAGGTGCCGTTGGCCTCCTTGGTCAGGTTGCGCTCGGCGGTGCCGCTCATGGGCAACTGTTTCCAGTCGGCGGTGTAGCTGGCGGAGAACGGTTGAAGTTCTGCAGCCTGTGCCAGGGGCAAGGCCAGCAGAGCGCAAGCGAAGAGCAGGGCGCGACGCATAAAATCTCCTAGTATCGAATCAAATGGCCGCTGGCGGCGAGTAACTGGCCGTCCAGTGAGGCACCGCGATCGTCGAGGGTCAACCGTCCTTCGGCAAACCAACGCACGGCCATCGGGTAGATCTGGTGCTCGCGGGCGTGAACCCGTTGCGCCAGGCTTTGTGGCGTGTCGTGCAACTCTACCGGTATTACTGCCTGTACGACCAGTGGTCCGCCATCGAGTTCCTCGGTGACGAAGTGCACCGAGCAGCCATGCTCCGTGTCACCGGCCTCCAGCGCCCGCTGGTGAGTGTGTAACCCTTTGTATTTGGGCAGCAGCGAGGGATGGATATTGAACAGGCGGCCCTGGTAGTGACGCACGAAACCGGCGCTGAGGATGCGCATGAAGCCGGCCAGCACCACCAGGTGCGGATTGAAGGTGTCGATCTGTTCGATCAGTGCGGCGTCGAAGGCTTCGCGGCCCTCGAACGCCTTGTGATCCAGGACGCGGGTGTCGATCCCCGCATCCTTGGCGCGTTGCAGGCCGTAGGCGTCGGCGCGGTTGGAAATCACCGCGCGGATACGGACCGGGCTGTCGCCGGTCCGCGTGCTGTCGATCAGGGC
Organism: Pseudomonas viciae; assembly: GCF_004786035.1. Lineage (NCBI taxonomy): Bacteria > Pseudomonadati > Pseudomonadota > Gammaproteobacteria > Pseudomonadales > Pseudomonadaceae > Pseudomonas > Pseudomonas viciae. The sequence goes on along the minus strand of NZ_CP035088.1, from coordinate 5,112,167 downwards.
CTGCAAGTTGCTGCCGGTGCCAGACAGCAGCACCACCACGTCACAGGTTGCGGACATCAGTGCGCCTTAAGGTTTTTCAGCTCGACCTGGGCAGCGCCTTCGGCGGCGGTGGCGATCTGGCCGATGACCCAAGGCTGCTCGCCGGCTTCACGCAGTACCTTCAGGGCCGTCTCGACGTGCTCCTGGGCCACGCAGATGACCATGCCCACGCCGCAGTTCAGCACGCGGTGCATTTCGGTTTCATCAACGTTGCCTTTCTCTTGCAGCCAGTCGAACACCGCCGGGCGGGTCCAGCTTGCTACGTCGACCACCGCCTGGGCGCCTTTTGGCAGTACGCGCGGGATGTTGTCCAGCAGGCCGCCACCGGTGATGTGGGCCATGGCCTTGACGGCGCCGGTGTCCTTGATCAGCTTGAGCAGCGGCTTGACGTAGATGCGGGTCGGAGCCATCAGCAGGTCGGCCAGTGGCTTGCCGTCGAGCTGGGTGTTCTCGATGTCGGCACCCGAGACTTCGATGATCTTGCGGATCAGCGAGTAGCCGTTGGAGTGCGGGCCGGAGGACGGCAGGGCGAGCAGGGCGTCGCCAGCGGCGACTTTCGAGCCGTCGATGATCTCGGCCTTCTCCACGACGCCGACGCAGAAACCGGCCAGGTCGTAGTCTTCGCCTTCGTACATGCCCGGCATTTCAGCGGTTTCGCCGCCGACCAGGGAGCAGCCGGACAATTCGCAGCCGGCGCCGATGCCGGTCACTACCTGGGCGGCGGTGTCGACGTTGAGTTTGCCGGTGGCGTAGTAGTCGAGGAAGAACAGCGGCTCGGCGCCGCAGACCACCAGGTCGTTCACGCACATGGCCACCAGGTCGATGCCGATGCTGTCGTGCTTGTTCAGGTTCAGTGCCAGGCGCAGCTTGGTGCCGACGCCGTCGGTGCCCGAGACCAGCACCGGTTGCTTGTAGCCGGCCGGGATCTCGCAGAGGGCGCCGAAACCGCCCAGGCCGCCCATGACTTCCGGACGCGCAGTGCGCTTGGCGACGCTCTTGATGCGTTCGACCAATGCTTCACCGGCGTCGATGTCTACACCGGCGTCCTTGTAGCTCAGGGAGGGTTGCTTGCTCATGATCCAGGCCTTTAGGGGGGATTTCTGGGTAACGACCGACGCCGGGGCCATTGAATAACCGTTGTACGAATTATTCCGGGTGCCCAGCCATTGCCGGTCTGCGAAGGCGCGCGATTTTATCAGGCTTGAGGGGCAGCGGCCATCCTCGCGCCGACGGGCAGGGACATATCCACGGAAAAAAACCGATATTTCTTATATTGGTACTGTGTAGCGCGTCTGTATAAGGTGTAGCGGTAACCGGTTATGGTGATGACAGGGCGAAACTTCCATCGGGCGTGTGAATGTTTTGCCGGGTGCTGTGGTCACAGCCATGCTCAATCTTCTTCACGCGGCCTGTTCCAGCCGTTATGTCCGGGAATCTTCCATGCGTTTGTTCAAATTCTTGTCTGTGGGCTGCTTGTCGCTGATCAGCCTGGCGAGCCATGCCGAAACCCTCAATGGCCTTTATCAAGTGCTTGAGCCGGTCAGCAACCAGGCCCCGGAGGAGCGTAACCAGGCGACCCTGCGCGCCCTGGACACCCTGGTTCTGCGCCTGACCGGCGACGCCAAGGCCGCCCAGAATCCTGGCCTGGCGGCGGTCCGCAAGGACCCGCAACAGATCATTCTTCAATATGGCTACGACGCCGGCCCACCGGAAAGCCTCAAGGTCGACTTCGACCCGGTGAGCACGGATCGGGCCTTGCGCACGGCGGGGTTGTCGCTGTGGGGGGCGAACCGGCCGTCGATCCTGGGCTGGTGGCTGAACGATTCGACCGAGGGTTCCAGCCTGGTGGGCGATGGCCAGGCCAGCGCCGCGCCATTGCGCCGCGCCGCCCAGCACCGGGGCCTGCCGCTGCGGCTGCCGTTGGCAGACTTGAGCGAGCAGATCGTCGCCACCGCGCCGAACCTGGAGGGCAACGATCCCGCTCCGCTGCGGGATGCCTCGGAGCGCTACGCGGCGGACGCCTTGCTGGCAGTCCACGCCAAGGAAGAGGGCGGTCAGTGGCAGGGGACCTGGCGCTTGTGGCTGGGGGATCAGCGCGAGCAGGGCACAGCCCAGGGCGCCGATCCTGCCGCCCTGGCCGATGCGGTGATGTTGGCGGTGAGCCAGCGCCTGGCGCCGCGCTTCGTCGCCAAGCCGGGCGTGGCCACCGAACAATTGTTGGAAGTGCAGGGCATGAACCTTGAGCGTTATGCGGCGCTTGGGCGTTTGCTCGAGCCGTTTGGTGGGCAATTGCAGCGGGTTGAAGGTGACCGGATCGTCTATCGGGTCAACGGCAGCGCCGAGCAGTTGAAAGCGCAACTGGCCCTGGCGAAATTGCAGGAAGTTCCGCCCGGTGAGGCCGTCGCGCCGGAGCCAGCGGCCCAACCAGTTGCTGATGGTTCGGCGCCGGTCGCAGCGCCAACGCCTGCGCCGATTCCCAGCCTGCGCTTCCGCTGGTAGGTTTTCTTTCTTTTATATAGCTAGGAGTGGTTCATGGGCGATACGCGGCGTTGGTTCTGGTTGGGTGGGGTCGCCCTACTGTTTGCGCTTATCTATTTGCTGCATCCGATCCTCACGCCGTTCCTGGTTGCGTTGCTGTTGGCCTACCTGTTCGATCCGGTGGTGGATCGCCTGGAAAAACTCGGTCTGTCGCGGACTTGGGGCGTGGTGGCGGTGTTTGCGCTGTTCACGCTGATTGTGAGCGCCCTGTTGCTGGTGTTGATACCGATGCTCGCCAAGCAACTGGTGCGTCTGTATGAGCTGGCGCCGCAGATGCTCGACTGGTTGCAGCACAGCGCGGTGCCGTGGGTGCAATCGAAGTTGGGCTTGGCGGACGGTTTCTGGAAGTTCGACAAGGTCAAGGCGGCCATCAGCGAGCACATGGGCCAGACCACTGACATCGTTGGCGTGGTATTGAGCCAGGCCACGGCCTCGGGCTTGGCGTTGATGGGATGGCTGGCGAACCTGGTGCTGATTCCGGTGGTGGCCTTCTATCTGCTGCGGGATTGGGACCTGATGATGGCCAAGATCCGCAGCCTGCTGCCACGGCACCGTGAAGAACGCATCATGACCCTGACCGGCGAATGTCACGAAGTGCTCGGGGCGTTCGTACGCGGGCAGTTGCTGGTGATGGTGGCGCTGGGCTTTATCTACGCGGCCGGGTTGATGCTGGTGGGGCTGGAGTTGGGCCTGCTGATCGGCATGATCGCCGGGCTGGCGGCCATCGTGCCGTACATGGGGTTTGTGATCGGGATTGGCGCGGCGTTGGTCGCCGGGTTGTTCCAGTTCGGCGGCGATTTTTACCCGATGATTGGCATTGTGGCGGTGTTCATGGTTGGCCAGGCCCTGGAGGGCATGGTGCTGACGCCGTTGCTGGTGGGCGATCGCATCGGCCTGCACCCGGTGGCGGTGATCTTCGCGATCCTGGCGGGCGGCGAGTTGTTCGGTTTCACCGGAATCCTGCTGGCGCTGCCAGTGGCGGCGGTCATCATGGTGCTGGTGCGCCATATGCACGATCTGTACAAGGATTCGGACATCTATAGCGGCGCCGAAGACCCTGATCTGTAGGGCGAGTGGCAGGCGTGGCAGCTGCCCCAGCGTCAGGGAAACTGCCGCGCCGCTGTCCTGGCGCTGCAAACCTTTGATTTTGCTCGTGGTCCGGCGCATTGTGCGGTCCGCGCCACGGGTATAAACTTTGCACACTTTACACAGAGGCCACTAACGGTTCCTTTGGAACTGTTCAGTCAGCATGAAACCGATTCAGCTGCCCCTAGGTGTGCGTCTGCGTGATGACGCCACCTTTATCAACTACTACCCAGGCGCCAATGCCGCTGCACTCGGCTATGTCGAGCGGCTTTGCGAAGCCGACGCCGGCTGGACCGAGAGCCTGATTTACCTGTGGGGCAAGGATGGGGTAGGGCGCACGCACTTGTTGCAGGCGGCTTGCCTGCGCTTCGAGCAGTTGGGCGAGCCGGCGGTGTATCTGCCGTTGGCGGAGTTGCTGGATCGCGGCGTTGAAATCCTCGACAACCTTGAGCAGTACGAACTGGTCTGCCTGGACGATCTCCAGGCGGTGGCCGGCAAGGCTGATTGGGAAGAGGCGCTGTTCCACCTGTTCAACCGGTTGCGCGACAGCGGTCGGCGCTTGCTGATCGCCGCCTCGACCTCGCCGCGGGAACTGCCGGTGAAGCTGGCGGACCTCAAGTCCCGTCTCACCCTGGCGCTGATTTTCCAGATGCGCCCGCTGTCCGACGAAGACAAACTCCGTGCATTGCAGCTGCGCGCTTCCCGGCGTGGCCTGCACCTGACCGATGAAGTCGGGCATTTCATTCTCACCCGTGGCACCCGCAGCATGAGCGCATTGTTCGAATTGCTCGAACGTCTCGACCAGGCCTCACTTCAGGCCCAGCGCAAGTTGACTATTCCTTTTTTGAAAGAAACCCTGGGCTGGTAGAACCGTTGCAAATAGTGGCTCATAGCCTTGTCTGGGCGCGGCGAAGCCCGCGGCGCTGCTGGGCTGCAGGCTGCGTGACGTTCAAAACGGGCTTAAGCGCTTAGATGTAAACGTAAAACCGAGAAGTCACATTTGCATCGATTGAATTTGCAAATGAGGTTGATAGAAGGCATAGTCTCGCCATCTTTACTACTTCAGCCACGGTCGTGCCCATGCTAAATCGCTTCGCACCCCTCGTGCCTCTCGCACTCGTTACCCTGTTGTTCGGTTGCGCTGCCCACTCTCCAGTGTCCCAGCAAGCACCACAACCACAGGTCCAGAATTCCGTTACCGCCCAGTCTTCCTCCGTTGCGTTCCAGGAAGAAATGGCCTCCGACAAAGAACTGGCAGCCTTCGCCGGCAGCAAGCCTTATCAACTTCCAGTGCTGGCCGACAGCATCCTGGAACGTGGCATGTCGTTGATCGGTACCCGCTACCGTTTTGGCGGTACCTCTGAAGCCGGCTTCGATTGCAGCGGTTTCATCGGTTACCTGTTCCGCGAAGAGGCCGGCATGAACCTGCCGCGCTCCACTCGCGAAATGATCAACGTGAACGCCCCGTTGGTAGCTCGCAATCAACTGGAGCCCGGTGACCTGCTGTTCTTCAGCACCAACGGTCGTCGTGGTCGCGTCAGTCACGCCGGGATCTACCTGGGTGACAACCAGTTCATCCATTCCAGCAGCCGCCGCAGCGGTGGCGTGCGCATCGACAGCCTGGGCGACAGCTACTGGAACAAGACCTTCATCGAAGCCAAGCGTGCCCTCGCCATGGCACCGACTGTGATCACTGCTCGCAAGTAAGCACACAGTTTGTAAGGCAAACTTAAAGTCTTACTTGAAGTTTGCCGCATAGTCGCTAGAATCCTTGATCATTGATTGATGGCAATCCGCCTGCGTACTACGCAGGCGGATTTGTTTTCATGCCCACGGCAGAAAAGCCGCATCCAGATCAGGATTGTTCTGCATATGTCGACGTCGGCCCGCCTCGCTCTCATCTGTCTCGCCGCGCTGCTCAGCGCCTGTGCCAGCCGTACACCACCGCCACCCGCGCCGGTACGGGCTCCGGTAGTCTTTGCGCCCTCGCAAGCCTTTTCCCCGGCCGCCGAAGATGTGCTCTTCCGTGCCTTGGGGTTGGTGGGCACGCCGTATCGCTGGGGCGGAAATACACCGGACTCGGGTTTTGATTGCAGTGGCCTGATTGGCTACGTCTACCGTGACGCCGCCGGCATTTCCTTGCCGCGTTCCACCCGCGAAATGATCGGCATGCGCGCCCCGAGCGTTGGCAAGGAGGCCTTGCAAACGGGTGATCTGATCTTCTTCGCCACCAACGGCGGCTCCCAGGTCAGTCATGCCGGGATCTATGTCGGGGAGGGCCGCTTTGTCCATGCGCCGGCCACCGGCGGTACGGTCAAGCTCGACAGCCTGTCCAAGGCCTATTGGCAGAAAGCCTATCTGAGCGCCAAGCGGGTGTTGCAGCCGGAGCATCTGGCGCGTAATCCCTGACCATTAAATATATGCGCCGCTAGAAAACCCTTGTGGCGAGGGAGCAAGCTCCCTCGCCACAAGTTTCAGTGTCTGCTCAGCTTTTTCGGTAGGTCATTTAGTCGACACCCGCCAAATCTTGTTCCCCACATCATCGGCCACCAACAACCCGCCCTGTTTATCGATCACCACGCCTACCGGCCGGCCCTGGGCTTTTTCGTCGGCGTTCAGGAACCCGGTCAATACATCCACGGGCTGGCCCACCGGTTTGCCGCCGTTGAACGGTACGAAAATCACTTTATAACCACTGTGGGGCTTGCGGTTCCATGAGCCGTGCTGCCCGATGAACGCGCCTTCGGTAAACGGCGCGGGTAAGGCGCTGCCTTCGGCGAAAGTCAGGCCCAGTGAGGCGGTGTGGGGGCCGACGGCGTAGTCCGGGGCGATGGCCTTGGCCACCAGCGCCGGGTTCTGCGGTTCGACGCGGACATCGACATGCTGCCCGTAATAGCTGTAGGGCCAGCCATAGAACGCGCCGTCCTTGACCGACGTGATGTAGTCCGGCACCAGGTCGCTGCCGAGCTCGTCCCGCTCGTTCACTGCCGTCCACAGCGCCCCACTGCGGGGCTCCCAGGCCAGGCCGTTGGGGTTGCGCAGGCCCGAGGCGAAGATGCGGTGATGACCGCTGGCGCGGTCCACTTCCCAGATGGCGGCGCGGCCTTCTTCAGCCTCCATGCCATTTTCCGCGACGTTGCTGTTGGAGCCGGTGGTGACGTACAGCTTGCTGCCGTCGCGGCTGGCGATGACGTTTTTGGTCCAGTGATGGTTCAGCGTGCCGCCCGGCAAATCGACGACCTTGGTCGGCTGCGCCTTGATTTGCGTGTCCCCCTCCTTGTAAGGGAAGCGGATCAGCCGGTCGGTGTCGGCCACGTACAGGTCATTGCCCACGAGGGTCATGCCAAACGGCGAGTTGAGGTTCTCCAGGAACACCGTTCGGGTTTCAGCGACGCCGTCGTGATTGGTGTCGCGCAGCAGCGTGATGCGGTTGGGGCTGGGCACGCCGGCACCGGCGCGGCCCATGACTTTCTTCATCACCCAGCCACGGATGCCCTTGGCATCATCCGGCTTGGGCGGGGCGTTGGTTTCGGCCACCAGCACATCGCCGTTGGGCAGAACGTAGAGCCAGCGTGGATGGTCCAGGCCTTCGGCGAAGGCGCCCACTTGCAGGCCCTCGGCTGGGGTGGGCTTGGCACCTTCCGGCCAGCCGATCGCTTCGGCGATGTTGACGGTCGGGACCAGGGTCTTGTTCGGTTCGGGCAGCTTCGGCGCAGGACCGGTGCCGTCGGACACTTGCAAGGTGGAAGACTCGCCACAAGCGACAAGCCCGGCGGCAAGGGCGACGATCAGAAGGTGCGGTGGCTTGAGCATGCTGGCTTCCCTATGAATGCATGTAGTTATTCATAGAGAAGCGTAGACAGGCGATGGTTCAACTGCAGGCGCGTGTCAGCAGGTAAGCCCACCTGTGGGAGCGAGCTCCCACAGTTCTAGCGTGGATTGAGTCAGCCGTGGGCCTGTTTGAACAGCACCGCAATGCCAGGATGGTAGTGACCGGCCTCGTTGCGCAACTTGCGGTAGGCGTAAGGGAAATACCAGGCCACGGCGCAGGTGTTCTCCTTCTGCAAGTCGTCGATCATGTCCTGCAATTCTTCGGGCGTGGCACTCTGCTGGGCTTTTTGCGGGGCGACGAACAGGCAGCCCAGCTTCAGGTCGCTGGAATAGCTGATGCGTTTGGCATCGCTGGCGGCCTCCGACAGGGGTTGGGTCAGGTTCAGGTTGTTGACCTTGGGCCAGCGTTGGGTGGCCTGGATGAAGGCGCGTTCGTCGGTGCTGGCGATGAACAAATCGGCGCTGACGTTGCGTTCGCCTTCTTCATTCTGCTTGCGGGTCGGGGTGCTTTGCAGTGTGACCATCTCGGCCATCCAGGCGGCAGCCGACAGCAAGCCGAGGTTGGCTTTTTCATCGAACCAGTAAGGCGTGTCGTTATCACCGCGCACGGCATTGTAGCGATCGATGCAGTCAAACCAACGTTCCAGCACCGGGCGCAGGAATTCCAGTTTTGGATTGCTGATGATCATCCCTTGCATGCTTTGCCCTCTTGTTTTTGTGATATCGGGTCGTAGTGTCGCTTTGATATCACTTGCTGCAGGATCACACAAGATTGGCGTCACTTTATTGATGGGCGCCAATGCTTGCCCCGACAGGCGGCTTTAATTGACGCTCCACCCCCAACCCTCTAACCTTCGCCGCTTGTTTCAGGTGCTCTGTGATTGCGATCGACAGAGTGAAACAGGGAAGCCGGTGAGTGCACACGAACCCGGCGCTGCCCCCGCAACGGTAAATGAGTCAACGCTGTGCTTAAGCCACTGTGTCGCAGACATGGGAAGGCGCACAGACCGGCATTGCGCCGCTCATGAGCCCGGAGACCGGCCTGATTCATCCAACGGCATCACGGTGGGCGATGCCAGGCTTGTTGCCGTCTTTTCTTGTGCCCGCCCGCCGTTATCCAGTCCCCAACGGAGGCTTCCCCATGACCGACTCCCCTACCAGCAATGCATCTGATCGCGACGAACGCCACCTGGCGCGCATGCTGCGCAAAAAAGCCGTGATCGACGAGCGCATCGCCAACTCGCCGAACGAATGCGGCCTGCTGCTGGTGCTGACCGGCAACGGCAAGGGCAAGAGCAGCTCGGCGTTCGGCATGCTGGCGCGGTCCATGGGGCACGGCATGCAATGCGGCGTGGTGCAGTTCATCAAGGGCCGCAGCAGCACCGGTGAGGAGCTGTTTTTCCGCCGCTTCCCGGAGCAGGTGCGCTTTCACGTCATGGGCGAAGGCTTCACTTGGGAAACCCAGGATCGCCAGCGCGACATCGCCGCCGCCGAAGCCGCCTGGGCTGTATCGCGGCAATTGCTCAGCGATCCGTCCATTGGCCTGGTGGTGCTCGATGAACTGAACATCGCCCTCAAGCACGGCTACCTCGACCTCGATCAGGTGTTGAGCGATCTGCAAGCCCGTCCACCGATGCAGCATGTGGTGGTGACCGGGCGTGGCGCCAAGCCGGAGATGATCGAGCTGGCCGATACCGTCACTGAAATGGGCATGATCAAGCACGCGTTCCAGGCCGGCATCAAGGCGCAGAAAGGCGTCGAACTGTGAGTGATGCTCGCCACTGCCCGGCGGTGCTGATCGCCGCCCCGGCCTCGGGGCAGGGCAAGACCACCGTCACCGCCGCCCTGGCGCGCTTGCATCGCAACCAGGGACGCAAGGTGCGCGTCTTCAAATGCGGTCCGGACTTCCTCGACCCGATGATCCTCGAACGGGCCAGCGGTGCGCCGGTCTATCAATTGGACATGTGGATGGTCGGCGAGCAGGAAAGCCGCCGGCTGTTGTGGGAAGCCGCCGCCGAGGCGGACCTTATCCTGATTGAAGGGGTGATGGGGTTGTTCGACGGCACGCCGTCCAGCGCCGATCTGGCGCGGCATTTTGGCGTGCCGGTGCTGGCGGTGATCGACGGCACGGCCATGGCCCAGACCTTCGGCGCCCTGGCCTTGGGCCTGGCGCGTTATCAGCCGGACTTGCCGTTTGCCGGGGTCTTGGCCAACCGCGTCGGCACCTTGCGCCACGCGCAATTGCTTGAAGGCAGCCTGACCGAAGGTCTGCGTTGGTACGGCGCGCTGTCCCGGGAAACCGGTATCGAATTACCCAGCCGTCATCTAGGGTTGGTCCAGGCCAGCGAATTGAATGACCTCGACCTGCGCCTCGACGCGGCAGCCGAGGCCTTGGCCGGCAGTTGTGAAGTGGCGCTGCCGCCGGCGGTGGCGTTCGCCGCGCCTGAGCTGATTACCCCGCAGCCGTGGCTCGACGGTGTGCGTATCGCCGTGGCCCGGGACGAAGCGTTTGCCTTCACCTACGGCGCGAGCCTCGATCTGCTGCGGGCCATGGGCGCGCAATTGAGCTTCTTTTCGCCGATCCATGACACCCAACTGCCCGAGGCGGACAGCCTCTATCTACCCGGCGGTTATCCGGAATTGCACCACGTTGCGTTGGCCCGGAACGCGCCGATGCTGGCGGCAATCCGGGCTCACCATGCTGCCGGCAAGCCGTTGCTCGCCGAATGCGGTGGCATGCTGTATCTGCTCGATTCATTGACTGACGTCGACGGCACCCGCGCCGAACTGTTGGGTTTGCTCGCTGGTGATGCGCAGATGCAAAAGCGTCTGGCGGCCCTGGCGTTGCAAGCGGTGGAGTTGCCGGAAGGTGCCTTGCGTGGGCATACCTATCATCATTCCCTGACTAGCACTGAACTTGAACCGATAGCCCGTGGGCATAGCCCCAATGGCGGGCGAGGGGCGGAGGCGGTGTTCCGGCAGGGGCGGATGACGGCTTCTTATGTGCATTTCTATTTTCCGTCGAATCCGCGGGCGATTGCCGGGCTGTTTGCACCTGACCTTGAGGCCGCCTTCGCGAGCAAGCCCGCTCCCACAGGGGATTGTGTGATCTCAAGTGCAGCGCCAGCCAGTGTGGGAGCGAGCTTGCTCGCGAAGAGGCCATGACAGACACCGCTTTCTCCCAGGCCGAACGCGACGCCATTTATCGCGCCATCGCCGAACGCCGTGACATGCGCCACTTCACTGGCGGCACGGTCGAACCGGCCTTGCTGCGCCGCCTGCTGGAAGCCGCGCACCAGGCCCCCAGCGTCGGCCTGATGCAACCCTGGCGGTTCATCCGCATCAGCGACCGCGCCTTGCGCGGGCAGATCCGCCAACTGGTGGAGCAGGAGCGCATCCGCACCGCCGAGGCCCTGGGCGAGCGCAGCGATGACTTCATGAAGCTCAAGGTCGAAGGCATCAACGATTGCGCCGAGGTGCTGGTGGCGGCGTTGATGGAGGATCGCGAGCGGCACATCTTCGGTCGCCGGACCTTGCCGGAAATGGACCTGGCTTCGCTGTCCTGCGCGATCCAGAACCTCTGGCTGGCTTCCCGCGCCGAAGGGTTGGGGATGGGCTGGGTGTCGTTGTTCGAACCCCAGGCTTTGGCCGACTTGCTGGGCCTGCCCGACGGTGCCAAGCCACTGGCGATCCTCTGCCTGGGCCCGGTCGAGGCTTTTTACCCGGCGCCGATGCTCGCCCTGGAAGGCTGGGCGCAACCGCGTTCGCTGAATGAACTGCTGTATGAAAACCATTGGGGAGTGAGCCCATGAGTGTGGCGTTGCTCAGTGCCGCCGCGGTGGCGCTGGATGCGCTGTTGGGCGAGCCCCGGCGCTGGCATCCGCTGGTGGCATTCGGCGGCTTTGCCGACCGTATCGAACAACGCTTCAATTCCGGCGGCCGTGGCTGGCGCAGCCACGGGGTGACGGCGTGGATCATCGCTGTGGTGCCATTGACCTTGCTGGTCACAGCCCTGTCCTGGGCACCGATGGTGGGCTGGCTGGTGGAAATCCTCGCGTTGTATTGCGCCCTCGGCCTGCGCAGCCTCGGTGAACATGTCGAGCCGGTGGCCCGGGCGTTGCGCGGTGGCGATCTGGACGAGGCGCGCAAGCGTGTTGGCTATCTGGTCAGCCGCGAAACCGCTGAACTGGATGAAACCGCCGTGGCCCGCGCCGCCACCGAGTCAGTGCTGGAAAACGGCAGCGACGCGGTGTTTGCCGCGCTGTTCTGGTTCGCCGTGGCCGGTGCGCCCGGCGTGGTGCTCTACCGGCTGAGCAATACCCTCGACGCCATGTGGGGCTATCGCAACGAACGCTTCGAGCGTTTCGGCTGGGCTGCGGCGAAAATCGACGACGTGCTCAACTACATTCCGGCGCGCCTGGTGGCGTTGACCTACGCCGTGCTCGGCCAAACTCGCCTGGCGCTCAAATGCTGGCGCAGCCAGGGCCCGACCTGGGACAGCCCCAATGCCGGGCCGGTGATGGCCGCCGGTGCTGGCGCATTGGGCGTCGAGCTGGGCGGCGCGGCGGTGTATCACGGCGAACTGCACCAACGTCCACCGCTGGGCGAGGGCGTGCCGGCGAGTGCCGATTCCATTGATCGCGGCTGGCAATTGGTCCAGCGCGGGGTATGGTTGTGGTTGCTGATTCTCTGCCTGGGAGCTGAGTTTTATGCTTGAGCACGGTGGACGCCTGCGCAACGCGGCCCGGCAATACGGGATTGCCGAGGCCGACTGGCTCGACTTGTCCAGCGGCCTGGCGCCTTGGCCATTCGACGTCCCGGCGATTCCCCTGCGAGCCTGGGCGCGCCTGCCGGAAACCGATGATGGTTTGGAGCAGGCTGCCTGCGACTACTACGGTGCGTTGAATGTGCTGCCAGTGGCCGGTTCACAGATGGCCATCCAGTTGTTGCCACGCCTGCGTCGGGCCGGCAAGGTCGGCGTGCTCTCGCCGTGTTACGCCGAGCACGCCGAAGCCTGGCGCCGCAGTGGTTACATCGTGCGCGAAGTGCTGGAGCCGGAAGTGGATTTCTTCCTCGATAGCCTCGACGTACTGGTGGTGGTCAACCCGAACAACCCCACCGGCCTGAATCTGACCCCCGAACGCTTGCTGGACTGGCATGCGCGCCTGGCCCAGCGCGGCGGCTGGCTGGTGGTGGATGAGGCCTTCATGGACATCACGCCGCAGTTGAGTCTGGCGGCTCACACCCATCAGGTCGGGCTGATTGTGCTGCGTTCGTTCGGCAAGTTTTTTGGCTTGGCCGGGGTTCGCCTGGGGTTTGTCCTGGCCGAGCGGCGGTTACTCAAGTTGCTTGCTGAGCAGGTCGGGCCGTGGGCCGTGAGCGGACCCACCCGGGTGCTGGGCCAAGCCTGTCTGCTGGACACCGGGGCCCAGGTCCGCCAGCGCCAACGCTGCGAAGCCACCAGCCAACGCCTGGCGCTGACTCTGGAACGCCATGGCTTCAAACCCCAGGGCGGCTGCGGATTGTTCCAATGGCTGGTCACCGAGCACGCTGTGGGGCTTCACGATTTTATGGCCCATCGCGGCATTCTCCTGCGACTGTTTGTGAACAACAGCAGCCTGCGCTTCGGGCTCCCGGCGGATGACGCGGAGTTCCTGCGTCTGGAACAGGCGCTTGAGGCTTACACCAAGGACATTCAATGACCACTGTGATGGTGCAGGGCACCACCTCCGATGCCGGCAAAAGTACCCTGGTCACGGCGCTGTGCCGCTGGGTCAGGCGCCAGGGTGTGAGCGTGGTGCCGTTCAAGCCGCAGAACATGGCCCTCAACAGCGCGGTGACCGCCGACGGCGGCGAAATCGGCCGCGCCCAAGCCGTGCAGGCCCAGGCCGCCGGGCTCGAACCGCACACCGACATGAACCCGGTGCTGCTCAAGCCCAACAGTGATACTGGCGCTCAAGTCATCATCCATGGTCGCGCCGTCACCACCATGAACGCCGTGGCTTATCACGATTACAAAGCCATCGCGATGCAAGCGGTGCTGGCCTCGCACCAACGCTTGAGCGCCGCATATCCCGTGGTGATGGTGGAGGGCGCCGGGTCGCCGGCAGAGATCAATCTGCGTGCCGGTGACATCGCCAACATGGGCTTTGCCGAGGCGGTGGACTGCCCGGTGCTGCTGATCGCCGATATCAATCGCGGCGGGGTGTTCGCCCATCTGGTCGGAACCCTGGAGTTGCTTTCACCCAGCGAGCAGGCGCGGATCAAGGGCTTCATCATCAACCGTTTTCGCGGCGACATCGCCTTGCTGCAACCGGGCCTGGACTGGCTGGAGGCGCGCACCGGCAAACCGGTGATCGGCGTGTTGCCCTACGTGATGGACCTGCACCTGGAAGCCGAGGACGGCCTCGACCAACGCCAGATCGACAAGGTCGAGCAGGTACTCAAAGTAGTGGTGCCGGTGTTGCCGCGCATCAGCAACCACACCGATTTCGATCCGCTGCGCCTGCACCCGCAGGTTGACCTGCAATTCATCGGCCCCGGCCAAACCATCCCGCCGGCCGACCTGATCATTCTGCCCGGTTCGAAAAGCGTGCGCAGCGACCTGGCCTACTTGCGCGCCAATGGTTGGGACACGGCGATCCAGCGTCACCTGCGCTACGGTGGCAAGTTGCTGGGCATCTGCGGTGGTTTGCAGATGCTTGGCCAGCAGGTTCACGACCCGCTGGGGCTGGAAGGCGCGGCGGGCTCCAGTGCCGGGCTGGGCCTGCTGGCTTTCGAAACGACCCTGGAACACGAGAAGCAACTGCGCAACGTGTGCGGGCGATTGGCCTTGGAAGAGGCTGAGGTTAGCGGCTACGAAATTCACGCGGGCGTGACCACAGGCCCGGCCCTGGAAAACCCGGCGGTGCATCTGGAGGACGGCCGTTGCGACGGCGCCCAGAGCCTCGACGGGCAGATTTTCGGCACCTACCTGCATGGCCTGTTCGAATCGCCTCAGGCCAGCAGTGCGTTGTTGCGCTGGGCCGGGTTGCAGTCTGTGCAGACGGTGGATTACCACGGCTTGCGCGAGCGGGATATCGAGCGGTTGGCGGATCTGGTGGAGCGGCATTTGGATACCGTGGTGTTGCGTGAACTCTGTGGGATTTAGGTCGATTCGGCTGGCGCCATCGCGAGCAAGCTCGCTCCCACATTGGATCTGCGGTGTACATAAGTCCCCTGTGGGAGTGAGCTTGCTCGTGATGGGGCCATCAGCAACACCGCCATTTGAAAGGTAAACAACATGCTGCAACTAATCCTCGGCGGCGCCCGCTCCGGCAAGAGTCGCCTGGCGGAAAAGCTCGCCACGGACACTCGACTGCCGGTGACCTACATCGCCACCAGCCAACCCCTGGACGGCGAGATGAACGAGCGAGTCGCCCAGCACCGCGCCCGCCGTCCGGCCGAATGGGCGCTGGTGGAGGAGCCCTTGGCCCTGGCCCGAGTGTTGCGGGAAAACGCCGCTCCCGGGCAATGCCTGTTGGTGGACTGCCTGACCCTCTGGCTGACCAACCTGCTGATGCTCGACGATCCCGAACAACTGCATACCGAACGCGAAGCACTGCTGGACTGCCTGGCCGCGTTGCCCGGTGAAGTCATTTTTGTCAGCAACGAGACCGGAATGGGTGTCGTGCCGCTGGGCGAGTTGACTCGCCGTTACGTCGATGAAGCCGGTTGGCTGCATCAAGCCTTGGCCGAACGTTGTCAGCGCGTCGTGCTGACCGTCGCCGGCCTGCCCCTGACTCTCAAAGGTACTGCGTTATGAATCACCGCTGGTGGCTGGACCCATGCAAGCCCCTCGACACCCAGGCTTTGGAGCAGGCCACGGCCCGTCAGCAACAACTGACCAAACCCGCCGGTTCATTGGGCCGACTGGAATCGGTGGCGGTGCAACTGGCGGGCCTGCAAGGGCAGGTCAAGCCGAGCCTGGATCAACTGTGGATCGCCATTTTCGCCGGCGATCATGGCGTGGTGGCCGAAGGCGTATCGGCCTATCCCCAGGAAGTCACTGGGCAGATGCTGCTCAACTTCGTCAGCGGTGGCGCGGCCATCAGCGTCCTGGCGCGGCAACTGGGCGCGTCCCTGGAAGTGGTGGACCTGGGCACCGTGATGCCTTCGCTGGCCCTGCCCGGTGTGCGCCATCTGAATGTCGGCCCCGGTACGGCGAACTTCCTCCAGGGCCCAGCGATGAGCGCGTCCCAGGGCGAACAAGCCTTGCACGCCGGCCGCGATAGCGTGGCCCGGGCCGTCGCTACTGGGGCGCAACTGTTCATCGGCGGCGAGATGGGCATTGGCAATACCACGGCCGCTAGCGCCCTGGCCTGCGCCTTGCTCGATTGCCCAGTGGCGCATCTGGTGGGGCCGGGCACGGGGTTGGACGCGGCGGGTGTCAGCCGCAAGGCCCAGGTCATCGAACGTGCCCTGGCGCTGCACGCTGCCCAGCACAACGACCCGTTGCAGACCTTGTTCAACCTCGGTGGTTTTGAAATCGCAGCCTTGGTCGGTGCTTATCTGGCCTGTGCCCAGCAAGGCGTCGCGGTGCTGGTGGATGGTTTTATCTGCAGTGTTGCGGCCCTGGTGGCCGTGCGGCTCAATCCCGCGTGCCGGCCATGGTTGCTGTTCGGCCATCGCGGCGCCGAACCCGGCCATCGCCACGTGCTGGAAACCCTCAACGCCGAACCTCTGTTGGACCTGGGCCTGCGCCTGGGCGAGGGCAGTGGCGCGGCGCTGGCGGTGCCGCTGTTGCGCCTGGCCTGTGATCTGCACGGGCAGATGGCGACGTTCGCCGAAGCGGCCGTGGCGGATCGCCCGGCATGACCTTGCGCCTGGACCTGCTGCGTCACGGCGAAACCGAACTGGGCGGCGGACTGCGTGGCAGCCTCGACGACGCCTTGACCGCCAAGGGTTGGGAACAGATGCACGCAGCGGTGGAGCAGGGCGGACCGTGGGATCGCTTGGTCAGTTCACCGTTGCAGCGTTGCGCCCGCTTCGCTGAACAACTCGGCGCCCAACTCGGCGTGCCGCTGCACCTGGACAACGACCTGCAAGAACTGCATTTCGGTGCCTGGGAAGGCCGCAGCGCGGCGGCATTGATGGACACCGACGCCGAAGCCTTGGGCCGGTTCTGGGCCGATCCCTACAGCTTCACGCCACCCGATGGCGAACCGGTGCTGGCGTTTTCCAACCGCGTGCTGGCAGCGGTCGAACGCCTGCACGCGGCCTACGCCGGGCAACGTATCTTGCTGATCAGCCATGGCGGCGTGATGCGTTTGCTGCTGGCCCGGGCCCGAGGCCTGCCTCGGGAACAATTGCTCAACGTCGAAGTCGCCCACGGCGCGCTGTTTTCTCTGCAAGTGTCGTCCGACGCCGTGCTGACAGAGGTTGGCTGAAGATGCTGCCATTCTGGATCGCCCTGCAATTTCTCAGCAGCCTGCCGGTACGCCTGCCGGGCATGCCCGAGCCTGAGCAACTGGGCCGTTCGCTGCTGTTCTATCCGTTGGTGGGGCTGTTGTTCGGTGTTTTGCTGTGGGTGCTCAACGCTCTGCTGCTAGGCGCGCCGCCGTTGCTGCACGCCGCGTTGTTGCTGACGGCGTGGGTATTGCTCAGCGGCGGCCTGCACCTGGATGGTCTGGCCGACAGCGCGGACGCCTGGCTGGGCGGCTTCGGCGATCGCGAGCGCACGCTGTTGATCATGAAGGATCCACGCAGCGGGCCGATTGCCGTCATCACGCTGGTGTTGGTGCTGTTGCTCAAATTCACCGCGCTACTGGCGTTGATCGAGCAAGGGCAGGGCGTGATGTTGATCATCGTGCCGGTGTTGGGGCGTGCCGCGTTGCTTGGGCTGTTCCTGACCACGCCTTATGTGCGTGCCGGTGGTTTGGGTCAGGCACTTGCCGATCACTTGCCCCGGCGTGCGGGGTGGCAGGTGTTGTGGGTGTGCGCGCTGGGCTGTGTGCTGGTGGTGGGCTGGGCTGGCGTCGTTGCGCTGCTGGTCGCCGCGGCGGTGTTTATCGGCTTGCGCCAGATGATGCTGCGCAGGCTCGCGGGGTGCACCGGGGATACCGCCGGGGCCTTGCTGGAATTGCTGGAGATGGCGGTGTTGCTGGGGGTGGTGTTGCTCTGAACGGGCGGTAGCACCTGTCAACTCTGACAGTATCGCCTCGTTAAAAACCGGTGCTTAATTCGCTCAAGGCCTTGGCTGCCACGCAGAGCGATGGGAAGCGTTGTGTAGTGTCCGGTGTTATCGATCTGCCAAAAAACTGGATGGCCGTGGGTGTCTCAACGGCTGAACGTTGTCAATGGGAGAGCGATAACATGGCTAATGCGGATAAAAAACTGGCGCGACGTGAGGCAAACAGCGCTTATCTCAGGGAGCGCACCGAGCACCAGTCGAGGTTGGGCAACCAATACATCATCATTGATCATCCTATAGTGGACATCGCCACAGGTCTGCTCAGCGGCCCCGAACTGAAGGACGGGTTGAAGGTGCAAATTCGTAAGTGGGATGCCCTACCACCTGTGGGCGTACCGGAGAAAATCCAGGTCATGTTCGATCGTACTGGCAATGGTCGTTTTGAGATCATGGCAGAACATGAGTTTGTAATACCCATGGGTGGTAGCGACTTTCCGGAAACCTTCCCCTACCCGATGCTCATCGGGGTCGAGGCTCTTCCGCAAAACTCTCCGTGCCGCGTTAGATATGACCATTGGATCTATAACGCAGAGGTACCAGACGAATCTCCGATAACTCCGCTCATTTGCGACCGCTTGCCACCCTATGATCGTGCCCCGCCGGATGCACTGACCTTTGCAACCACCTACTTCGATGACAGCAACCTGGCCCCCGGCAGCAAGTTGAAGGCCACGATTCCTGGTTATGATGATTGGCAAGCGACTGATCAAATCGCCGTTTATCTGGTGGACGCTGCCCATATTCCTGACGAGCCGACTGGGCTCATCCCGATTTTCTTCGACTATGTCCCCGCCCCGGGCATCTCGGACACCGAGATAGAAATCGATGGCAACCGTGTTCGTGAGTTTGGCGATGCCGAATGCGTGTTCATCTATGTCTTGATCGACAAGGCGACCAATCCCAGCGTTCTGTCGCTTTGGCAGAAAATAAGCCTCACCTTCGGACGGCTACCGACCAACTTGCAAGCACCGGAGGTCCCCCAGGCGGATCCGGGGCCGTTGGTGGTCGAGCATGCTTTGTCGGGGGTGAGCGTCTGGATTCCCCTGTATGACAATCACAAGAGCTATGACTACATTCGATTGAAGTGGGGGAGTACGACGCTGGAGGACGTTGCTGTTGGGCCTAACCCGCCGGCCAGGATCGAGATCCCGGTGGAACCGAAACTCCTCATGCTCGAGGAATACGGCGAAAACACCACTGGCGACAAGGGGACCAACATCAGTTATCACGTCGTGCGTAAAAACCGGCTATTCGGACCTGAAGACCTCGATATCGACGTCAACTTCGAGGTGCCGATCCCCTGGGTCCCCTGGCCGTTTCCCGGCTGGCCCAATCCGGTGCATCCAAGCTTGACGATAGGTGTCGTTACGAATTGGGATGGTAGCCGGACCAACCAGTTGACGCGGGACGACAAGGACAAGGCGGCGGATTTCACCTTTACCTGGTACGACGAGGCGGTTGACGGCCATGTCATCGATTTTTTCTGGAATGGCACTCGTGTCGTTGAGGCCCAGATCACCTTCGATGATACGCAGCATACACCTGGCGACGACGAAACCGTCGAGATCCCTTGGACTTACATCAAGAACGGGGGCAATGGCACCAAGGTACCGGTGCACTATCAGTTGAGCGCGCCAGGCATTGAGAATGACCTGGAATCCATCCCAACCGAGGTCAACGTCAATGCCATAGCCGTTGAACTGCCACCTGCGAGTTTTCCTACCATCTCTACCCCTTATCCAGGCTGCTCGGTGCTGGATGACGATGGCGCGCTCCAGGTCGCCATCCCTGACCTCACCGGCGTGCTCGAGGATGGTGACGAAATCAATTTCGTCTTCACCCCCATGAGAGGGGAGTTTCTGAACGACCCTGAAGATCCGATCACCGCCGCGATATTCAGGCAAGACTACGTGTTGGGCGCTGCCGGTACACCTCTGACCGGCTTTATCATTCGAGTGGCACCTTATGCGGACCATATCCTGCCGCTTTATACCGAGAACGCAGGAACGAATCACAGGGGCCGGGCGAAGATCCAGTATTTCCACGATGACGGCTCGGAAATACTTGAATCGACACCGCACACAACCATCACCGCCTTCCACATGCCGGACACGCCGTGCGAGATCCCAAGGCCTTAGCCTGGAAGCATGCACCCGGGCGTTTGTTGCCCGGGTGTGCATGTTGACGCTCCCTCATGGAGGGACCTCTACATCGATATTTCACACCGAAGCAATGAGAAAAATCTCACGAACACAGGGATAAGTCCTACATATCTTCCGGAAACGAGTGCTTAGGATTGCCGCCTTTTGATCGTCCAGAGCAAGGCAGCAAGGCGCCAGGCAAGGGCGATTGCCAGACAGCTTGTTCACCCAGGAGTTACTCATGTCCGTCAGCCACTCATTCTCCATCACGCCGCTTGCGCGCGTTCTCAAACTTGTGACCCTCGCGCCATTGTTGCTACTGAGTCCGACCGGCCTGGCACAGACGCTCATCGAAAACGGTGCGTCCAAGACCATCGATGCCACCACCACGACTGACGATTACCTGGTGGAGACCGAAAGCAAGCTGACGGCCAATGGCGCCACGACTTACCAGATCCATGCGTCCGGCGGGTCGACGATCAATTTGAGCGATACCCAGGTCACCGCTCAAGGCAATGCCAACGGCGTCAATTTAGTTGGCAGCGAAGCGACCATCGCCAACGGCAGCAAAGTCGTCAGCAGCAACGTCGGGCTGCGCCTGGCAAACTCGGCCGCCGGTGGATCTACCGCGGTGGTCAGCGACAGCGAGATCGTGGGTGGGCGAGCGGGAGCAGTCCTCAGTGCCCGCAGCCAACTGATACTCGAGGCCGGTTCCACCGTGACTGCCAGCAACGCCAATGGCGTCGGCGTACAAAGTTTCGGCGGCAAGATTTCCGCCACCGACAGCACCATCGTTGGGGGGCTCAACGGTGTGTACGTGTTTGCCGACCTCAACCTGTCCGCCGACAACGCATTGATCCTGGATAACTCCCGCGTCGAAGGCTTGACCGGTTCGGCGATCGTTGTCGATGGCCAGACCCAGACCAACAACGAACGGGTGAATATCGAAGTCAACAACGGCTCTACCCTGGTGGCTGGCAACGGTAAGCTCTTGGAAGTCGTCAATGGTTCTTCGGCGAATTTCAAGGCCGATAACAGCCAATTGGTCGGTGACATCATCGTGGAGGAAGGCAGCAGCGCTAACGTTGTGTTCGACAACTTCGCGACGCTCACCGGTCGCCTGGAAAACGTCGAGAGCCTGACTATCAACAACGAAGCCCGGTGGGTGATGGTTGGTGACGGCGAGGTCGAGAAGCTGGACATGAACGGCGGTGGTATTCAGTTCGGCAACCCGGGCGAATTCTACAAATTGACCGTGGGCGAGCTGTCGGGCAACGGCACGTTCTACATGCACACCAACTTCACCACGGGCCAGGTCGATACGCTGACGGTGACCGGCACGGCCACCGGTAATCATCTGGTGGCGCTCGACAGCAGTGGCACCGAGCCGGGGGCTGCGAGCTCCATTCCGGTGGTTCACATCGGCGGTGGCGATGCCCAGTTTTCCTTGCTGGGTGGGGAAGTGGACCTGGGGGCTTTCTCCTACAACCTGATCAAGCAAGGCGACAATGACTGGTACCTGAATACCGCTTCAAAAGTCATCAGTCCCGGTACCCGATCAGTGCTGGCGCTGTTCAATGCCGCACCGACGGTCTGGTACGGCGAACTCAGTACCTTGCGCAGCCGCATGGGCGAAGTGCGCAGAGACACAGGCAAGGCCGGTGGCTGGATGCGTGCCTATGGCAACAAGTTCGATGTCGGCGCAAGTGCTGGCGTGGCTTACAAACAGACCCAGCAGGGCCTGTCGTTGGGTGCCGATGCACCGTTGCCGGTCGGTGATGGGCAGTGGTTGGTGGGGGGGCTGGGTGGCTACAGCAAGTCTGATCTGGACCTTAGCCGTGGCACCACGGGCGAAGTCGACAGTTACTACCTGGGTGCCTACACCACGTGGCTGGATGAGGAGAGCGGCTACTACTTCGACGGTGTGCTCAAGTTCAACCGCTTCCAGAACGAGTCCTCGGTCCAATTGAGCGATGGCCGTAAAACCAAGGGCCGCTATGACAGCCACGGCGTCGGTGCATCCCTGGAGTTCGGTCGTCACCTCAAGCTGGCCGACGACTACTTTGTCGAACCCTACACCCAGCTCTCGGGTGTGATCATCCAGGGCAAGGACTATCGCCTGGATAACGGCTTGGCTGCCGAAGGTGACCGCACGCATTCGCTGTTGGGCAAGGTCGGCGCGACAGTCGGACGCAACTTCGACATAGGCGAAGGTTACGTGTTGCAGCCGTACCTGCGTGCAGCGTATGTGCACGAGTTCGCCAACAACAACGAAGTGAAAGTGAACGACAACAAGTTCAGCAATGATCTCTCGGGTTCGCGCGGCGAGCTGGGTGCGGGTGTCTCTGTGACACTGACCGACAAGGTGTCGGTCCACGCTGATTTTGATTACAGCAACGGCAATAAGATCGAGCAACCGTGGGGGGGCAACGTGGGCGTGCGCTATCTCTGGTAATTCAATGGGCTGACGCTGCACGACGCGTTCAATGTTCTTTACACGCTGCGAGGATAACGGCCACGGTCATTGTCCTCGCGCTTCTTTAAGGAGTCTTGTTCATGAGCGAGTCAACGAATACGTCGTCTTCCTATAGCCCTAAAGAGCTGCTTGCACCCAGCGTGGAGGAACTGCTCGATAACATTCCGGGTGGTGAACCCAATTTGCTCCCGGAAGCCGCCACGCACGACGACCTGAAGGTCTGGTTTGAGTTGTGGGAGCACTCTGATCCTAAGCTGGGTGAAGAGTCGGTTGAACTGTTTCTTGACGACAACCCGGACCCGGTAGATCGCCGCACCTGGGAGGGAGCAGATATTGAGCCATCCGACCAGTATGTGACCTTGTTTCAACGATTTCTGCGCGGTAATGACGGGCGTCATCGGTTGCATTACAAGACGCAGGGTTATAACCATGAGACTGATACATCCGCCGTGTTGGTGATCACGCTCGATACCACCGCGCCGATTCTGGCGGTGAACAGTCAATTACTGATCGACCCGTACATCATCGAGAAGGGCCTCTCCGAGCAGTACCTCATCGACCATGGCGGGGTTGTTACCGTGAGGGTTCCTCCTTATACGGAGCCCAATCCCGGCGATAAAATCACGGCAAAATGGCTGAATGAAAACAACGGTCAGTACGAAGAGGTTATCAAGGACCTTACACGGGATGACTATGAAGACCCCATATTCATTGATTTCCCTGAAGCGCTGATCCGTATCGTGGGCGATGGCATGCGCTCGATTTCCTACCACGTGGCCGACAGGGCCGGTAATGAAACAGCCGAGTCCACGGCGGTTTCGTTTCAAGTAGCGGTGGTGCGCGCGCCGCATTACGTGCCTCATCCGTGGATCATCGAGGCTGAAGGAAGCCCCGCGGAGTATGCCGACCTGAACCCACAGAACGTAATAGTCGGTGCCACGGCGAAAATCCCTGACGATGCCGTCTATTACAATGACGATATCGTCCATATGCAGTTTGGTGAGCCAGGTACGGTGGGGGCCATCCCCATTCCCGTGCCCTGGGGCACAAAACAAGTGCGCGTACCACCGGCCAATATTGCGGCGATGTTCCAAAAGCGCGTGACGGTTTATTACGATCTGGTCCTGGCAGACTCCTCGAACAAACAGTCCAGGACCCTGACGGTAGCGATTGGCTCGTACCCTGTGTATCGATTCCACGTGCCTCAGCTTGAGTCCCCTTTTACCGACCCTGTCTCTAAAGCGAGTATTACCGATGCGGGAGTGCCCGTTTATCAACGTGCATGGGCCTTTATCAGCGAGGCGTGCCTGGTGACCATTACGGTGTTGGGTAAGAATGCCCAGGCTCAAAACGTGAGCGAAATTGTGTTGAATGAGCATCGGGTTCAACAGGCGGAAGTCACGGCAGGGATACGTGTCCGGCTGCCGAAGGCCTTTATGTCGTCTCTGATGGCTAATCAAAAATTCACCGTCGAGACCAAAGTCAGCTTCGATGGGGGTGAAAGATGGACACGGTTCGACCTTTTGACGCCGACGCTGATCGAGTGAGTCCGGGTGGTCATTGTGGTAGGTGTTTTGGCTGGACTCGCCAATACGAGCATCACCGTTTTGCGAGGTGATCACAGCCTTGCATGCAGCCTGGTGCCCCCCTGTGGGAGCAAGCTCGCGATGATGTCGGCACATCCAACATCAACGGCACAGAAAGATTGCTATCGCGAGCAAGCTTGGCTCCCACAGTTGCCTGACTGACATCAGGCGAGTGTCCGCCACAATGAATCTGACCAGCCTTCTTGGTATTCTGGGGGAGGCTGGGCGTTGTTTAATGATGTTTCTTTATGGGAAAGCCAGGCAATCTGGGCTTGCCTGTGGTCTCATATGGTGGGCTTCGGCCGCTTCTTCCGCTTCACCCAAGTTAGCTGGTCTGGGTGCTCAGCTGTTCTGTGCGCAAACCAATCTCGCCCCCCCTCTACAGGATTTACCTCCAGATTGGCTTGGTCTAACGCCACCCATTCCTCCCTCGTACGAGTACGAGTACGATCACGAGCGTTGCCTTCTCGCGAAGGTTTACCAGCGCCATTGCCGTTTTGGGCCTCGCTAGTGTCACTAATGCTTCGTTTTGATCTACTGCTGCCAGAGCCTTGTGAGCTAACACTGCTCCTAGGCGATGGCGTTCTTGAACTTGGCGCGCTTGAGAGTGGGGGGAACGGGTGCTCACTGCTAGCGTCGCTGGAAAATGACTTTCGCGGCTCCTCCCTCCCGAACTGATCAAAATCTAAATTATCTAAAGGGCCGAAGGAACTCGTCGAAGGCCTAGGCGTGGGACTCGGGGCTTGCGCCGTCGGCCCCATGATCGTTGGAATCTTGAGCGTCGGAATTTTGATCCTGGGCAACGCAATCCCAGCGAGGACTATATCACCCCACAGCGCGACTCTCCTGAGGTTCGGATCCTGCAAGAACATTGCTGCAGCCCCCACCCCCAACGACGCAATAAACGTGGCTCCCGCAATGGCAGGCCCTGCAGCATTGATAGCTGCCCCTGTTGCCCCGACCACCATTGTCACCATCGCCGTCGTGTTCGCTGTCCATCCGGAAATAGCCGCCAAAGCCGCGATCATGGGAGCTGGGTCAAGTGTAAAGACTGATACGAACAAGGCGAAGAGCGAAACGCCCAAGCCCGCGCCAAGGTTGAACCAAGTGTTATGAATGAGCTCGTTCTGCGCTTGATGCCCAGTCGGATCACTAAAAGCAATCGGATTCCCGGCACAATACATATAACAATTAAGCCCACCCGAGCCGAACGGACTCAGGGCATCGGGGCTGTGGAAACGCATCAAACTCGGGTTGTAGGCCCGATAACCATTGCCCAGCAAATACCATCCAGTGCTTTCTACCGCCTCGCCATTGAAGGCCAGCAAGCTCTGCAGGCTGCTGTTCTCGTCCCGTTCGCCATAAGCACCGTAGACGGCACTGCGCAGGTCGTTGCCCTGGTTTTCGCCGATGACCGAACGCTTGGCGTCGGTCAGCAGCAACAGTGTCTGCCCGGTGTCACTGGGGGTTTGTTGGCCCAGGGGTTGGCCTTTATGGTAGAGGAGCTGGACATGATGATCATCGTGCAGCGTGTCAGTGACCCGTGTGCCCTGGTAAAAGCGCAAGGTCTGGGTATCGCCTTGGGGCGTGACCGCCTGCAACTGGTCATGGGGGTCATAACGGTACGCGGTGAGGGACAATCCCGCCGGGGTTTTGACTTCCACCAGGCGTCCCTGGCTGTCATAGCTCAGCCGGCGACCCAACTCGTCGTGTTCCAGGTTACCGTCGGCGTCATAGTTGAAACGGGTTTCCAGGTGCTGGTAGTCCGGATGGCTGTGGCGGGCGCCCACCAGTTGGCAAGGATCGTCCTCGGCGAAGGTGAAGTGCGCGATGTCCAGGCGTCCATCGTTGAACACCGTGCGCGTATAAATGATGTTGTCCAGCGTATCGAACTCGAAGTATTGGCTGACGATGGCATTGCCAAAACGGTCCTTGGGCAAGTCGCTGCCCGAACACCGATAGCGCTCCAGGCGACCGCGCAGGTCGTAGCTGTAGGTTTCCAGCAGGGCGCTGGCGCCGGTGACCCGCAGGTGCCGGGTCTTTACATTGCTGTCGGCCAGGTAGGTCAACTCGATGGAGCGTTCGGCGTCGATTGGTTGGCCTTGTGCGTTGAGCAAAACCAAGGTGCGCAAGGTTTCGCGCCCGAGCTCATCGAATTCCAGGGTGGTCGTCAGTTTATTTTGAGTGGTCTTGTCGGTACTGGTGGTGCGGAACAGGCGGCCGATTGCATCGTATTCGAAGACGGCCTGCAATTGACCTTGCTCGATGCCGAGTAGCCGCCCGTTGCGTCGGTCGTAATCCATCAGGGTTTGATGGTTGCCGATATCGGTACGGCTCAAGCGACGGCCTTTGAGCGAGGTGTTGTAGCTCGTGCGGTAGGTTTTGTTATCGACGGCATCTTTCCAGGTTTCGCCAGTCAGGCGTCCCACTTCATCATAGGAAAAGTGATATTCGCCCTGGTTGTTTTTCGAGCTGTCGAGCCGAGCGTCCAGCACGTCGACTTCGAAGGAAGACTCATCGTCGGGGGCGCTGATGAGTGTCGGTTTTTCGCTCAGGCCACGCTTGTATTGATAGTTGATCTGGTTGCCGGCCGGGGTGATGCGGTGTTTGGGTTGGAAATGGCCGGCTTCATATACCTGTTGCTCGTGTCTTGAGCCCACCGTGATGCTGACCAGCCGATCCAGGCCATCGAATGCTTGTTCGCCGACGTTGCGCATGGGCACCTGGATATTGCCCGGTTCGACATCGATTGAGGTGCGCAGCTCGGCCTGGCTGTGCTCGGCGTAGGTGTTATGGACGGTGGTCAGGTCGGGCAGGGTGGTACTGCACAAGCGCGCGAAAGCATCGTAGCGATAGCGCGTGACCTGGCCGAGTTCGTCGATCTCCAGGGTGCAATTGCCCAACCCGTCGTACTTGAACGCTGTTTGACTGAGGTGTCGCCCATCTACTCCGATGTGTTCGACACTGACGGTTTTTTCGAAACGATTGGTGATGGTCCGGGCCCGTGCGGTGCCGTCGATCCATGTTTCGGTGGTAAAGGCTATCGGGTTGTTGAGGGTCCACTCCTTCACCCCGTCGGGCCGGGTGACGCTGTCCTGCAGCCCCCACAGGTCATAGGTGTAGGACGTGGTCAAGCTGAGGTTGGTGGTTTCCAACCAATCGATTTCCGTTTCCTCGACCAAAAAGCCCTTGGCGTTGTATTTCGCGGTGTAGATATCGCGATAGCTTGCGCCGGAGTGGTCGTGGTCTTCCATTTCCTCGCGCACGGCCCGGCTCAGCCCGTCGAAGTACGTGCGCACCCGCACGCCCTTGACGTCTTCCATCTGCTGGTAGGCCTGGGTCCTTATCGGGGTTTGCCCCGCATCGGCCGGGCGGATCAAACGGTAGCCGTAGCGGCGCGTGGCCGGGTAGTCGCTGTCGGGGGCCTGGGTTTCGCTCAGCACCCGGTTCAGGGCGTCATAGCGATAACTGTGTTGAACGCCGTTGTCGGTGACCAGCAACGGTTCGCCGTTGAGCATCGAGCGCTCGTCGACCACTGTGCGTACGGCACTGTCGACATCGGTCGATGCTCGTTGCTCGGTGCGCAATGACTGCTTGCTGGGGTTTTTTGTGTAGCTGTATTCGATGAAGGACGTGGGGCCGCTGTCACTGCCCAGGGTGATGGCTTGCCGGGAGCGCCGGCCGTGGGTCAGTGGGTCGGCGGGAGCATTGATGTAGTGAAAAACCGTGCGTGAAAGCTGTTGCTCCGTCGGCTCTTGCGCCACGAACCCATTCGAGCGCCCGAAGGATGACGCGGGCGTGTCGATCAATTCATACAGGCGCTCTTCCACCACGTACAACCAGGGCAAGGTGATCGGGCTGTCATCGAGGGGCGTGAGGGGGGGCAAGGACTCATAGCGAAACCGGGTGCGCATGACCGGCGCGCCCGGTTGAAGGTCCGGAACCCGCTCGGGGTCGTTTGCCGGCGCCAGAGTCTTCTCCTGGACATGCCGCACAAAACCATAAGGGTCCGCCGGGCAAAAACCTTCGAGCCCTTCAACGGGGTAATAAGTGATTTTTTCGGTCACGCCGCTGGGCTCTACCCGTAGCGTCTGATTGCCATGGATGTCGTATTCGCTGATTTCCGTGTCCATGCGCCAGAAGCGCGGGTCATCACTGATCGACCATAACGTCGACATTTTTCTTGGCAGCTGGCATTGCCGTGGCTGGTTGTCGAAGGACAGCTTGTCGTCATCATCGGCGTAATAACGGGTGCGTATGGTTTTCTGGTGGTTGCCCTGGGCGATGACTTCCTGGGTCTGCAAGTGGAAGCGGTTGAACGTGCGGGTGATGCTGCGCACCGTCTCGGTCCCGCTCATCAGGCTTTCGGTGGTGGTGTAGGTGTAGGGTTCGAGGACTTTGAAGAGGTTGTCCAGGCCGTCGTCATCCCAGTTGATGGCGCTGCCATAGCCGAGGAAATTATGGCTATCGGCCCCGTAGCTGTATGCCACGACAATGGGCGGATTATCGCCGCCCGGGTCGGTGGTGTGGCGGGTCACCCTGGGCAATTTGCGTTGGGTATCCCGGCCGGGGAAACCATGGCCCTCGTCGTTGTACAGGATGGTTTCATGGGTACCCAAAGGCGTCCAGACCGCGCTGATGCAGCTCAGGGTTTTCTCCGTCTGGTATTCGAAGCGCCAGCCGGCGCCTTCGGTGGTCGGCAGGGTGATGCGTTCGACGTGATCATTTATCAGGTTCAGCACCACTTGCGCCGAAGGGATCCCATTGGTGAGGCCCATGGCAAACGTGACGGTATGCGCGGCCGTATCGCGGGTGATCCGCAGCAATGCCCCGGTGCTGTCGAGAAGGGCACTGAGCATCGGTTGGCCACTGGGGGCGGTAATGTACTCAAGGCTGACCTCATGGCCTTGCGGGGAATACATTTTTACCGGCACGGCCACTTGTGGCGAGGCCCCCTTCAATTCGAGCACTTCCACGAGCCCTGATTTGTGCACGACCTTGAATCGGTTATCGTTATCGGGCAGGGTGAATAAATGGAAGCTTTCTATTTTCTGCTCTTTCATCCGCAGGCGATGGGTAAAACCGGGGTAGGGCCCCGTCACCCTGAACGTTTCGCCTGAATGCAACGAGATGATCTGGGTGTCGGACGCATATTGCGTCAGGCCCATTTCCCAACCCAGGCCAAAACCGGCGTCGACGGTGTTGAGAGGGTTGAAGTTGAGTGTCAGGGGCACCACCGGGCCGCTGAGTTCGCAGGTTTTGACTTCTGGTAGAGATAAGGAAACCGTGTATTGGCCCGTGCGCGCGTCGACTCCGGATTGGACGAAACTTAGGAAGTTGAAGGCGTTGGAGTGGACCGCGGTGGTGGTGGCCATATTAATGTCTCTTGAAGCGTAATATTAATATTTCATTTTCCTTCGCTGACAGCTACGCAGCTAAGATGTCCATTGATCTGGCTGTCGCCTGCGCGATGCCTGATCTTCAATACGCCAGGTGCAATGACTGAGTTCAAAGGTGCTGAGTACATTACAGCGAGAGATATGTAGCTGTCAGCGGGAGTGGTGGTCGGGTCTTTTGTCATGCGAACTTCTATTTCCCAACTATCGTTCCATCTGCAGTTACCTCCAGGCCACCGATCATCCAAAAAAGTGATGTGGAGTGCGGACGGTACGTTAACGAAGCGAACGGTATATGCCTGATCATTTGTGCATCCATAGTTTCCAACATAATACTCCCCTGGAATAGCTGGGATGCTGCACTCTCGGACGCCATCACCTTCACGAACCATAATGTATCCTGCGGCATTGCTTGCGGTGATTATGCAATGGGAACCTATTAGACTAAATAAAAGAAGGGTAAAGCTCTTTCTGAAAGTGTTCATATTCTGATCTCAGCTTTTAGAGGATGCGGTTCGCATAAATATAACCGAAAATTTTTCCGCGTAAACCTAACACTTCTGATAGTTCCAAAGCCGCTCGTTCAGGCGTAAATCTTAAAGACAGGAGCCCAGTAGCTGTCCTTTGCATCGCTGAAAAAACTTCATTAAGTATTTTTAAAGCATAAGGAACCCGGAGCATGACGATTCGGATGCAGCCCAATCCACTGCCGGTGGTGCAGATCAGAGAAGCCCATGACCTTCATCTGGACCTGGAGAAGGCGGAGTTGATCATCACCCCGTGGATGGTGCCGTACCAGGCGATGGCGGTGGGCGATACGGTCACTTTGCATTGCCGCAGGTTTTACCCTGACGGCAGCGAATATTTCCCGGCGCTGGCCTATCCGAGCGTTATTCAGGAGGGGCAGCCGGGCAAACCCCTGGGCCTGTTTCTCAACCGCTCCGACCTGATGCGGGTCGAGGATGGCTCCATTGAATTGCACTACGGTATCCAATACGTCGGCACCGAGCAGGCCGTCACCTTCTCCGCTCGGCAAACCTTTCAACTCCTGGCCCCGAGCTCGGCGATGTTGCCGGAGTTGACGATCGTCGGACACGAGGGCGGCACGATCAACCCCCTGTTGTTTCCCGATGGCTTGCCGTTGCGCATCGAGGGTTATCCCGGCATGAGCGACGGTGATGACCTTCTCTGCCATGCCGTTTCATCCGCCACGGGCGTGGTGCCGATCGTCTTGCGGGCCAGGGTCGACGCATCGACCCTGGACAAAGGCTTTTTTGAATTCATGCTCGATGCCGAATGGGTCAGCGTCAGCCAGGGCGCCGGGATCGATTTGCGCTACGAATATGCCAGGGTCGGTGCGGCGCTCTCGGCTACACCCTATCAGGTCAACGTGCGCACACCTTTGAATCTGCCGATGGTCATCGTCCAGAACGCCCGACCCGATCCGGAGGATCCGGTACCGGGTGAGGGCGTCTTGGATGTCCTGAGCTTAAGCGCCTCCGGCGTGACCATCGATATTGACCCGCAAGCCAACTATGGGCCCGATGACGAAGTCAAAGTGTATTGGGACGGCTACGGCACCAGTGGCAAACATATTGCCTTGGCGCCCGTGACCCCTGAGGGGCGTACGTACAACATTCCCCCACAATACATTCCTGCGAACCTGGATAAGGCGGTTCGGGTTTATTACACCGTAATGCAGCAGGGAGAACCGGCACCGGTGCCGTCGCAAGTGTTCATTGTCCGCGTATTGCCCATCGACAAGTATCGTTACCAGACCATTCAGTCCGCCCAGGCCCAGCAAAACAACGGGACCATCTATGTCAGCCGAATTACCCCGGTTGGCGAGTTGTTCACCCTGCATGCCTGGCCGTATATGCGTGAAGACCAGATCGTCAATGCGGTCATTAATGGGAAGAACAACAGTGATTCTCCCGTATCGGCCTTCATTCTTGAAAACTACGTTGTCAAGGATACGGACGTTACGGCCAGGTTAATTGCAAAGGCTGTTTTACCTGCGGCGTTTCAGCCTTTGAAGCGTGGCAGCATCAATGTGCAAGTCACTATTACCTATGAGCAAGGTGCGGAAACAGCCTATCTACCTGCCGGTTTTGTATTGGCGGATTGACCCTCAACTTTAAGTGGACTGGCAGCCACTCCATTTCCCGAGAAGAGAATAAGTACCATGGCCGCGCCCCGGAAAACGTTTGCAGAGTATTTGCAATGGGCCGCACTCAAACCACGGACCAGCGGGTGGAGTGCGCTGGTGGCTTATGACCGAAACAAATGTAACCAGATGCTGTTGCAGGAATACATCGAGAAGCACGACAAACACTCGACGATGCCCCCCATCAATGAAACCTATGGCTCATCGGAGTTCACCTGGCACTGGTTGCTCGATTACGTCACTGATGCGCCACGCCTGAGCTTTGAAAACGACCCCGACGGCCAGAAGGCCGAAGTCAACATGAGCATGGCCATTGTCGGAGGCAAGAACATAGCGCTGAACGACGCGGGCGGCTTCGCTCAAGTCAATAGAATCAGCTCCTTCGACCCTTTGGACCATCCAACATTGGAGGTCGAACGGGTACAGCTCAAAGACATTCAGGGCGGGGTCACGGAAGACGGCGAGGTGTTGCTGGATTTGGGCGATCCTGATTACCAGGGTCATCACTGGCAAGTTTCTGGCGATGAGTCGGAACATGAGTGCCTGGCGGCCGGCGCCTTCTTCAAGCGTAAGTTCAGGGAGGCTGACCGGGTTCGGCGGACATTTACCCTGGGGACGCTGGCACAGACCAGCCAAGCCTTCATGAAACCTCAATCTTTCCGGCTACGCGCCATCATGGAAGAAGGCGGGGCTTCTCGTGGAGCCTCGAACTACGGCAATGGCGCCATTGAAATGCGCATCGCCTTGGATGATGACCTCCAAGGTGGGGAGCCAGGGGAAGACTGGGTATACCCCCTGCCGAGTGACCGAGCGGATCTCAATGCAATGATGATGTTCGGCTCCCGCTTCTTCATGCATGGGATTATTGGTAAAGGCACGGCCAGGGCATTCAATGCGCCCAATGCCCAATTTGAAAGTCGAACGGATTCCAGAGGATTCGTCGAATGGCTTGGCGTCAAGTATGGAACTGAAGGGTACCTGGAAATTCCACCGTTCGAGGCATTGATTGGCACAAAAAAGCTGACGTTTCACAACTATAAACTTCCCATTCATCTCAGTGCTGATCATCGGCTCACCATGACACTTTTCCGGGACGCGGATGGCTCGCTATCGCTGGGTGTGGGCATGGGCTCTCAAGATGTAAGACGGCTGATGGTCTGCACCGTGAATGGCGTGCCATTCCATTGTTTAATGGGCCTTGGTTTGAGCGCCACTTATCGATTTTCACTGGATCAAGCGTCGCATCGTTTAAAGGTGAAACTGGGCTCATTCAATTCGTTCGTACGTTACGTTCCTAACTTGCTCTTGCCACTTGACGTGCTTTCCTACATGGACACGTCTGCCTTCCGAACAGGGCTGGGCAATCTTGTCGCCCTCACAGCGATGCAAATATTCAACGGCCTCGAAGAGATCGATGTATTCACGCTGAATACGCTCTTATTAAATGCCGAGAATGCCATACAACTCAAGACCGCCGATCTGACGGGTGAAATGCTGCTGTTCGGCTCTATTGGCCCTGGCCTGGACACATTTGTCATTGATCCAGTGGAAGTTCTGTTGAGCCACGGACAGGCTCACCAGTTTAGAACACTGCCCGCCACCTCAAGGGTCAAATGGACGGTGGAAGATCTCGAGGGTAACGCTGCGGGTGCGGGGCAAATGAATGCCGACACCGGTGCTTATATCGCCCCATCCCTGGCACAGATCTCCGGCACTTATAAGCGGATAAAAGTTACTGCGACCGGACCCGGCAACCGCCATATCAGCAGGGCGCTGATCACGGTGGTGGCCAGGACGATCACGCTCAATCCGCTGATCGAGGTTTGTAATGGCTCCGAATCTGGGAAACCAGCAGAAAGTCGTACGCTTTCGGCCCATTGCATGGGTGGTGCCTTGAGATGGCGTGTCGAGGGCGGCGGTCGTATTAACGAAGCCGCTGATGAAAATGGCGAGAATACATACTACGCGCCGCTGAAGCACGCAGCGCCCGGGCCCTCATTTACGCTAGATAAAATAATCGTTACCCATACAACCACCCATCAAGAGCAAACAACCTTGATGGTACTCAAACATTTTGTTTCGGCCGTCGTTATATACACCGATTTTGAGGACTTGCCCGCCAATCGAGTGAAGTTGACTTGCAAACTAAGCGGCGGCACTCCACCACAGCCACCAATGTGGGGATATATACCCGAAGATGCCGGGACGATTGATCAAGACACGGGTTTATTCACTGTCAGTCAAACGACCAGCAGTCAATTTGTACTCATCACCGTGCGGATTGATTTAGGCTGGCTTCAGGTCGACGGTTTTACCATTCTTCCTTTACCGCTCGCCCCCCTTGCGCCCAAGCCCGCCCCAGAAGTTTTGTCCAACCAAACAAAGTGCTCTTCAACTACCCGCACTGACACAACGTGTACGGATAACTTGCCTATTCATTCGTGACGATCGGCAAGTCCTTTCATGTCCTGAGAAGAGGATACACATCATGGCCGCACCGCGAAGAACCCTTGCCCAATATCTGGAATGGGCCGCCATCAAACCGCGTACCACTGAATGGAGCGCGCTGGTGGCTTACGATCGAGGCAAATGCAACCTGTTACTGCTGCAGGAATATATCGAAAAACATGACAAACATTCGGTGATGCCTGCTATCAGTGAACCCTATGGTTCAACAGACAAGACGTGGACTTGGTTGATTGACTACGTCACCGATGCGCCACGTTTGAGCTTCGAGAACAACCCCGACCTGGATTCGGCTGAAGCCAATATGAGCATGGCCATTCTCGGGGGTAAAAATATAACGATGGATGACGTGCTCGGCTTCGCTCAGATCAATAAAATCAGCTCTTACGACCCGCTGGATCATCCGACATTGGTGGGTGACAGGGTAGAACTGAAAGATATCCAAGGCACCGTCCAGAAGGATGGCCAAGTGGTGCTGGACTTGGGCGATCCTCGTTCCCAACGCTACATCTGGGAAGTGAAGGGCGACCGGGTCGAGCATGAGCGCCGCATGGCTGGGGCTTTCTTCAAGCGCAAGTTCCGGGAGGCCGACCCGGTAAAGCGGACGTTCTCCCTGGGGACGTTGGCGACCACCACCCAGGCGTTCATAAAACCCCAGAAGTTCAGGCTGCGCACCATTATGGAAGAAGGCGCCGCTACACGTGGAGCCGCGAACTTTGGCAGCGGCGCCGTTGAAGTACGCATCGCCATGGATGACGAAATAATGGGCGGTACCCCAGGCGAGGATTGGTTGTATCCCTTACCCAGTGATCGGCCTGATCTTGATGCAATGATGATTTTTGGCAGTCACTTTTTCATGCATGGCATTATCGGTAAAGGTACTGCCCGGGCGTTCAATGCGCCAAATGCTGAATTCATCGGTACGAAGAATAGCAATCAATTCGTCTATCATCTTAAGGTTAAGCCAGATACCGAGGGTTATTTGGCGATTCCACCGTTTGAAGTGACCGTTGGTAGTAAGAAGGCTCGATTCTCCGATTATAAGATGCCGATCTATATAGACAGTGATCGCTTACTCACCATGACGCTCTTCTTTCCCTTAAACGCTTTGTCCTATTGTAGAGTGGGTATGGGCGCCGATGATAAATACCGCACTATGACATGTACGGTGGATGGGACACCCTATTCGTATCAGATCGCCATAGGACTGAATGGTAACTATCAGTTTTCGCTTGATGAAACATCGCGACGGCTTAAGGTTGAGGTGGCGGGCTATCAAGCACCTTTGAATATTTCTGGTGCCGGAGACCTACCTTCTGATGTGCGAAACTATATGAGTTCACGTGACTTCGAAGCTCGAATAGGCGATGCCGTGGCCAATGCGGCCATGACTATTTTCAATGGGCTTGAGGCGATCGACGTATTCGTTCTGCACACGCTTTTTTTCAACAGCGAAGACGCTGTACAACTCAAGACTTTGCACCTTACCGGGGAAATGGCGCTATTCGGCTCCATCAGTCCTCGCCTGACCACGTTTTCCATCGAACCTGTAGAGCACATGTTGACTTACGATGGGACCCATACGTTCAAGGCAGAGCCTTCGGTGTCAGGGGTAACCTGGAGTGTCGAGGACCTTGAAGGCGGTACTGTGGGAGTCGGACGCATACATCCCACTTCAGGTGAATATACCGCCCCTTCATTGGCGGATATCCATGGGACCTATAAGCGGGTCAAGATAGTCGCCACCGCGCGTATCGGCAACAATCCCCCCCATATAAGCAAGGCGCTGGTGACGGTAGTGGCCAGGGCAATCACATTGAATCCGCTGATCGAGGTTTGTAATGGCTCTAAAGCTGGGGAACCCGAAGAAAGTCGCATGCTTTCGGCCCATAGCACGAGTGGGGCCTTGAGATGGCGTGTCGAGGGCGACGGTCGTATTAACGAAACGGCTAATGAAAATGGGGAAAATACATACTACGCTCCGCCGAAGCTGTTAGCGCCCGCCCCGGCCTTCACGATAGATAAAGTCATTGTTAAAAACACGGCGACAAATGTGGAGCAAACAACCCTGATTGTCGTCAGGCATTATATTTCAATGGTTATAGACACCAGTTTTGACGGGG
Source organism: Pseudomonas viciae (assembly GCF_004786035.1). Taxonomy (NCBI): domain Bacteria; kingdom Pseudomonadati; phylum Pseudomonadota; class Gammaproteobacteria; order Pseudomonadales; family Pseudomonadaceae; genus Pseudomonas; species Pseudomonas viciae. Next base: position 5,076,087 of record NZ_CP035088.1, on the reverse strand, counting down.
TGTCGGCAAATCAAGTACGGCTGCTCCCCTTGATCAGTGGCGCCACCCCAACAGAAACGGTTATTTGGCAATGTATACCCGAAGACGCTGGGAACATTGATGTAGATAGCGGGATTTTTACCGTCAGTCAAACAACCAACAGTCAGTTCGCTCTGATCACTTCGATGGTTGATCTGGGTTGGGTGCAATTTTCCGGCTTCACTATTCTTTCCTTCCCACTCGCTCCCCTTCCGGCGAAGCCTCCACCTGAAATCCCACAAACTACCGCTCTTGATGACCTGAACGGTTTGCTGGAAGACGTCTACGAAAAAGTTGAACAGTTCAGCCAGGACTCTGACGTCCGCGAAAAGGCCAAAGAGTGTCTGGACCAGATCGCTTCACTTGCTGAGGACACTCAAAATGGCCACTAACTCCATTGCCGATATTGTTGAAAAAATGAAAGAAGGCTCGATTACCTGGGGTTGGGGTGCTGTATGTGTCTTCAACCGTGAGCGGCTTAATCGGGTACTCCAGCAGCAATGGCTGGATAAATACGATGGCTCCAACTATTTGCCGACCTTCTCCGGCACGATGGACCTCAATACCCCAGCAACCGAATATGGGATCATGAAGAATATCCTGCTGGGTAAGCCGCTGCTGTCGTTCGAACCTGCACGGCTGGACACATCCCGGGCCAAGCTGACCTTGAGTATTCTGGGCGGGAACTTCAGCGTTCATGACAAGACCGTTGGCTTGTTGTATGAGTTCGACATTACCGAGGCACATGGCTATACATTGACAGTGGAGCTGGACCTCTCATTGGTGGTTGGGGTGGTCGATCGACTGGGCAGGGTAACGCTGGATTTGTCCAAGGGCACCCGATTTTCCTGCAATCTCGTGGGGCCGAGCGACAGCCAGGCCAAGCTCGGTGAGTACTTTGACCAGCGGTTCAAGGCCTTGCCGCCCGAGGAGCAGGTTTATGTGCTGGGTATCCTCGATCTGAAGGGGGGCAGTGATTTAACCCCGACGAACTTCATTGTCCTGACCCAGCGGGCGCCCGGGGCCGCAGTGGCCGGGGCGAAAAATGCAGCCGACGGCGCTGTGGTGGTCATGGTCAAACTGCGAGGCAGCGCCCATGGCGGGGATATTCCGCCCCCGGAACGTTTCCCCTACCTGATTCCCGATGACAGCGACCAGGACTATTCGGCCACCATCGTACTGGCTCAGGAATATGTCGATCGATCCGACGACGACAAATTAGAGCTGATTCACAGTCTGTTGTTTCCCGGACAAAAAAATACCTTTGTGGAACATACCCGCCGTGAACCTGCCGACCTGGTGATATTCGGCAGCCTGGCCCCCTCCAGCACGTCGCTGATCATCGAGCCTGGGGTTCACGTAATGAAGGCTGGTGGCGAGCCGGTTGAATTCAAGGCTTATCTTAATGGCGCCGCGATGGATGTCAGCTGGAGCGTCAGGAGTCTCAACTCGAACACATCGGCGGGTTCGATCAACCCGACCTCCGGGCTTTACCAGCCAGTCGCGGCTGCCGATTTAGGCCGGGAACTGGTGCGCAATATCATCACGGCCTCCTACGTCGATCCTCAGACAAAGCTAAAGCATAAAGTCCAGGCGTTGTTGCTGGTCACGACCCAATCGATGACGATTTCGCCGGGGGTCGTAGCACGCATCGAGGGGGAAACGAATACCGTGACCTTCGTCGCAACAGCGCTGAAGGGGGCGACGTTGACCTGGAAACAACCCACGTATGGAAGACTCTCCGCAACCGGTAATACCGCCATCTATACACCGCCGTCGGCCGCCGTATTGCTTGCCCTGCCTGAATTCACCGTCGTGGACACTATTACCGTCGAGGATGACACGGGCGAGACGGTTGAGGCCGCGGTGGTGCTGACGAGGGCTGCACCTACGCTGGAAATAGAGCCACGGTATTCTGCCAATGTGGGGCGCTCGGCGACCGTGACGTTAACCGAGAAGTCAGGCGCCCCGGCGACTATTGAGCGCATCTGGCGGGTGATTGGAGACGGGACTGTCAGCAATGATGGTGTCTACACCGCCCCGGCGACGCCTCGTCGGCCCTACGACATCGTCAGGTGCGAGATTTCTGCCTCGGGCATGCTCGTCTATGCGGGTTACAGCATCATAAAACTGGCATCCCACATTGAGGAAGCCAGGTGGTCGGGCCTCACGAGCTTTAAGTTGGTGTCATTGCGTTCCGACCAATTGTTCGCCAACGGGTTTCAACAGTTGTCATTGCAAGCGGTTATCCAGACCAATGGCGACGCGAGGCTGACCCAGGAGGAAGAAGATTCATTGAGGATGGTCTACGTCGGATCAAACCAACTTGTACCTGAGGTGCCGGCCCTGCAAGAGGGTATTGAAGATGAGGGCTCGCCGGAAGCCGAACGGAGGTGGGCGCAGACGAGGGATTTCAACCGTTTTAAACCGTACCCGGGTTCGGCTCCGCGCGAAACACAACCGGAACCTGACGACCGTGCATCGCTACCCAGTAGGGTCGATGTATTCATGGTGACTCGCGCCACCAAGGCCACCCAATTTTATGCACTGTTTAAGGATGAGTTGGGACATCCCTGGCGCTCGGACGTTGAGCCGACACCGGGACATCCAGACGGGATTATTCAGTTTACCCCCGTCCCTCCGCCAACCCCCCACATAGATCACTATAAATTGACACGTCAGCGTATTGATGGAGGTGGCGGGAGTGATCCAGACAGTGATTATGACTTCGACTGGTACTTGAAGACGACGGATTACTGGGCGCTGACTTATCTGCGGGAAGGTCAAGTCGGTGTCGATTTCCTGAGGGCGGAGGTTCGAGGGTTGCGGTCGATCGTGCAATGGGAAAGCCCTGCCCCTAATGAAACCATGTTCAGTTACACCGGCTATGGCTATAACGATCCGTTGAAGCCGAGTGATGGAAATATCATGCGTTATGAAACGCTATTGGTCCAGAACCTTGGTCTTCCCGTGCAGACCGAGATGAAACCTGGGCATTCCCTGGCGGAAGGTAAGTTCAGAATTGGCTTGTTTCGCTGCGAGCATTCCGACGGTATTCGGCAGGATCAACGGGAGAAGTTACATCCTCTAAGGGCTAAAAAAATTAATGTTTATTTGACGGATGATGAAGGTAATCAACACAGCCTTGCTATTGGTTTTCCTGCTTCGGACCGCAATCGATTATATGTGGATCATTTTGATGACAGTGAACAAGTGTAGGTCATCAGGTATGCCCGTCCGGAAGAGTTGATCAAAGCATGCTTGGATTTCGGTAAGTTGCTTGCACGCAGTGCGGCGTCAGTCGCATTGCATGTATTAGCTATCTATATTGAATTGTTCGTGAGGTTAGCCATGACTGCGTCCACCGCTGTGCACTCCAACGCCTTTAACTTTATGAGTTTCATCCAGACGGGCGTCGATCCACGAACCGGCTTTTATACCGTGTCGTTATCGTTGCCGGAACTGTTCAGTCATTCTCTGCGGGGGCCGTCCGTTCCATTGACGCTTAACTACAACCCTTTGAATCTGACGGATAGCGGATACGGCAAGGGTTGGAACCTTGCCCTTAGCCAGTACACGCCCAGTACCCAAGTCGTTTCGGTGTATTCGGGGCAGACATTCAAAGTCACTGGCCCCTATGAAGGCGTGGCCAATCGTAAGCGCATGAAAGAGCAAAAAATCGAGGACTTTCAGTTTTACCAGCTGCCTGGCGACCAGTTCAAGATCGTTCACAAGGCCGGGCTTGTCGAGATATTGGAACTCAGAGGTGCCAGCCCGCAGGTGGCCGTGCCGGTAAGAATGTATTCCCCGCAAGGACACGAAATTACCTTGGAATATATGACAGTCGGTTCCGGAGAGCCGATGCTCAGCGCCATCCGAGACAGCGGTGGTCTATTGCTGCAAGTTACCCGTCATCTCATCACCAATGCCGTCAAAATAGGCTTCAGGATCGTCAATGGTTCGCCGTTGGCCGAGGTGGTCCTGAGCATGAAGAGTGATCGTGTCGATCGAATTACCTTGCCGACCACCGAGAATGCCGGTTGGCGTTTCAAATACAACCCGGAGAAAGACCTCACCTGCATTCGCGAGGTCTGGACGCCCTTGGGCGCCCATGAAACCGTTATGTACAACGATACGGGCCATGGTTTTCCCGGTGCCGGCAATGAGCAACGCAAATTACCCAGGGTGACCGACCATATTACCGATCCGGGCGGTGGACAGCGTCCCATCGTGGTGAAGTACACCTATGGCGCCGACGGCCATAATTTTCTCGGCTATGGCAGTGGCATCGGATGGACGGAGGATCATCTGGACAACCTTTATAAGGAGCTCGACCCGTACGAGTATGAGTCCACCGAGACATTGATGGTCGGGACCAACGCGGTACGCAGCGTGACCCGCCGGTTCAACCGTTTCCACTTGCTGGTGTCGGAAACCACCCTGCAGGGCACCCACAAGCAGACCCAAAAAACCCGCTATTACGCCGATGACGACGATACGTTGTCTTTCGATGCGCAACCACGCCAGTGCCAGTTGCCCAAAGAGGCGATTACCCGCTGGGAGTTGACGGACGATGCGCGTAAATGGCGTGAAGATGTCGAGCGAAGTGAGTACGACATCCACGGCAACCAGACCTTGAGCGTCCAGGCCAGTGGCGTCGCCGAGGCCAGTTCCTACTACCCGGCTGGTGGAGTGCCCGACAAGTGCCCAAAAGACCCTTATGGCTTTGTCAGGCATGTCGAACACACCACGATCATACCGGCAACGGATCCGGAACTGGTGCCTGACCTGCAGGCCGGTGCGCCGACATTACGAACTCGGTACAGCTATAAGACTTTGCCAGCGCTGGATAAAAGTGCCATCAGCGAAGTTTCAGTGATCATGACCGAGGAGAGTTTGCACCAGATGGTTGGCCAGACTGAAGTGCTGCTGGAGACCAGCGCCCTCGATTATTTCGACACGCCTGATGATCCGTTGCTGCATGGGCTCGAGAAGCTGAAAACACTGACCATGGTGGGTGGGGGCCGCAATTACGTCTCGACGACGGGGTACGAGTACCGGGTCAAGACGGACGAGGACAAGTCGGAAAATAATAAAATCAATAACGCCAACGAAGTGCTGCTCGGTGAAACCGTGTTCGCAACAACCGAGACCCTCACCGGTCACGACGGCCTGGTCAAAGTTATCACTGCCGAACGCTCGCTGCTCAATGGCGAACCCTTGTTGACCCAGGACAAGGACATCAGGATTCGCACGACCTATGACGCCTTGGTGCGGGTACTGACGGAAACGGTCGCCCCCGATGACCCCACCTACGCGGCGACGCGTGCCTACACTTACCGGCTCGTCCGCCCGACAGACGATGGCCAGGAGCCCTCGACCGGGCAAGCATTCCAGGAAGTTGAAAACGTCAAGAAGATCAAAACCCGTACCTGGTTCGATGGGTTGAACCGCGCTGTCCGGGAAGAACAGCAGGATGCCGACTTCTCCAATGGCGCTTATCGAGACATCTATCGGGCGACCTACAACGCGTTGGGGCAATTGACTGAAGAGCAGGAAATCGACTGGCTGGAACTCCAACCCCTGCCTTTGAAAACCACTTACACCTTTGACGATTGGGGGCAACAGTCCAGCAGCACCGACCCGGCGGGCGTCACGCAACACACCGTGGAGGACCCTATCGCCTTCACCAAAACAGAGTGGACCCAAGGCATGGGCCAGACGGTCACGACCAACAACCGCCTGGAAAAACCGGTGAAAGTTCAACGTTTCGATCTGGCTGAAAACTCTATCAGCCTCCATAGCTATCTGTATGACGGCCTGGGGCGCACTGTGCAGGAAGAAAACGCTGCGGGATACAAGACCTCCTACACCTACGATGTGTTTGATCGCATGCTTGAAACCACTTTACCGACAACGGACAAGGTGGTTCGTGAATACGCAGGCCACAGCCGTGGCGATCTGCCGACGTCGATCAAAGTAGGGGCAACGGAACTGGGTACACAGGCGTTCGATAGCCTGGAGCGAATCACCCTGTCCACGACCGGCGGGCGAGTCACCCGGCATGAGTACGACACCACCTACAGCAAGGCCAATCGGGTCATCCAGCCCAGCGGCGATGTCATCCACTATGAGTATGCCTATGAGCTGACGGATGAACCGCTCACTCGCAACGCTGTTGCGGGCGAAGAAACGATCAGTCGTCTGAATGCAGTGCCCACGCCGATCAAAGCCACCTATGACTATGATTCGCAGAACGCCCGGCTTCTCAGTTCATCGGAGCTCGACATTGAGCTGGAACGGACTTATGACGTTCAGGGCGAGATAAAGACGGAAACACGCACGGTGACGGAGGTCGCTGATCCTTATGAAATGGTTTATGTCCATAGCCGGCTCGGGCGACTGATTCGTTACCAAGATGTCACGGAGCAGGTTCAGCTGTTTGACTATGATCTAACCAACGGCAGGTTGACCTATACCCAACTTGGCCAAGTGGGCACCGATGGCTATATCCGGAGTGACTTTACCTATAACGACCAGGGTTTGATGAAGCGTATTGCGACGGTGGATAGCGCGAACAGTAGTGCGGTCATCGATCTTGAGTACGATGCCCTGGGGCGCGAAACATTGCGCGAGTTTAATCTCAATGGCAGCAAGTCATGGTTGAAACAGGTCTGGAATGGCCTGGACCAGATCGTACAGCGTGAGTTGAGTGAGGGCGCGAGCCAGGGCGATACCTTGCTTCGCAACGAGACTTATCGATACGAACTTCGCGGGCGGCTCGAAGAATATCGCTGTGAAGGGCCTCAGTCGCCGGTGGACCCCTTTGGCAACCGCATGACACGGCAGATGTTTTTCTTCGATGCCTTGGATAATCATGAAGAAGTGCGCACGACCTTCATCAAGGGCCAGACCACTGAAAGCAATACGGCGCGTTTCGAATACAGCGGCCCGGACCCGGTGCAACTGACACGCGTCACCAACAGCCATGCCGATTACCCGAATATCGAACTTGAGTACGATGCCAACGGCAACCTGATCAAGGACGAAGAGGGGCGCTCCTTGTCCTATGATCTGCTGTCCCGTTTGGTTGAAGTGAGTGGGCCCGATTCGGAGGTGAGCCGGTTTTACGCTTACGACGGCGGCGATCAGTTGTCGGCCAGCGGCAGCGATACCCACCGGGAGCAACAGTTTTATCGCGATGGGAAACCCGTCAATTCAGTCAGCCCGACCCAGAGCAGGACTTACCTATCGGCCGATGGAGTGACGCTCGCCGAGCGGCAGGAAGGTGCATCCCCAAAGTCTTTAATACTGGCCGGTGACGGCAGCGGTAGTGTGCTCAGGGAGGTTGAAGGCGGTGAAGTGACTGAAATCGCTTACAGCGCTTATGGGTATCGCGATGCGACCCAGGTGGTGGCTTCACATCCGGGCTATAACGGTGAAGTCAGGGATGAGACCGGGTGGTATTTGCTGGGCAATGGTTACCGGGCGTTCAATCCGTTGCTGATGAGGTTTCATAGTCCGGACAGTTGGAGTCCGTTTGGGGATGGGGGGGTGAATGCTTATGCTTATTGTGACGGGGATCCGATTAGTTTTACGGATCCGACGGGGCATGTGATATATAAAATACCACTTTCATTTACGCGGGGTTCTAGTAGCGGTGGTATTGCACCCTCAATCCGGACGACTGCGGCCGCAGCCGATGCGACTGCGAGAGCTGGTAATCCAGTTATGGTATTGAAAATTGGAGATGCCCCCCGTACTGCTAACGTGCCAACAGTGCCCCCTAGTACTCCAGGAACACCCGCCCCAGGAGTACTCTTTGGGGGGCAGAACATGCTCGATCAAACACGCGGAATTTCAAAGCCCGAAGTTCCTCCGGTCGCAACCCCATCTCCTCCTAGTAGAGCCCAGAAGCTCTACGAAATAAAAAAGATGGCAAGAGACGCTGCTAGAAACGCCGAAACCACCGCTAGAAATACTGCGAGAGAAACCGAAAACATCGCAAAACAAGCCGCTAGAAACTCAGCTATAAACGCCGCTAGAACGAAGGAACAACAACAACTCTTTACTAGCTATACAAGGGCGCTGAATAATGAAGACACACTCTGGAATTTAGAAACGTATTTCAGGCTGGCGAGACGAACAGAAGAACTGGGTGCTCAACTGAGGGGAGTAAGGAGAAAGTAAGTGCTCGTCAAAATACTTTTCTGGTTGGAGTAAAAAGGTCAACCCGCAACCCAATCATTCAAGTAAATGCCACCAGCCCGCCACCATGACCAAGTTCCAACTTGTTCATGGTGGCGAATGTTTTTGGCTGGCGTTTTTTTCACAGCGATTGAGCTGGGCTGCAATTTCCTGCCCGACATCCCAGAATTGCTCGTTTCAGATTTTGCGGTAGATACGCGATCAATCGCTCAGATCAACCCCTGCTCACGCGCAATCTTCCCCGCAAGATGACGTGAACTGACGCCGAATTTTCGGCGGATGTTATTGAAGTGATAATTGACGTTGGCCTCGCTGCAATCGACGATCATGGCAATCTCCCAGGAAGACTTGCCAACCTCGCTCCACTGCAAAAATTCCTTTTCCCGGTTTGTCAGTCGGACGGCTTGAGGCGGTTTGCTTTCGGTGGGTTGGAAGCGGGTCTGGTAGGGCGACGGGTGTCCAGGAACAACGGTGGCGTGGTACATGAAAATTCTCCCATTCATCATCATTGATGGCGTGGGGGCGGCGGAATCTTCCTACTGCGTGACGGCATGGTTCACACGGCCCTTCTTCGAAGCCCTGGTGCAGGGCTGGAGGCACGGGTTCGTTATATCTCGATTCAACCCAGCTGAAACCTGTCAGACATTACAGGTGGGGGGCGCTGAGTGATGAATGGTCGCGATGGCTGTCAGGTCGAACGGGTTGATATTTTAGGCTTTTTCAGGGTTTGGTGGATTCACAGGTTTTGTGTTGCGCCATTAAAATTTGCATTCCCTTAATCACGGGTATATACACGCACCATGCTTCCTTCCCAATGTTTGTGCATCAACCTGCGTCGTGCCGCGCGTGGCGTCAGCAGGTATTACGACGGCGCCCTCGATGGCTTCGGGATCAACGTTGCCCAGTATTCTTTGCTGAGCAACCTGGCGCGCCTCGACCAGCCGAGTATTTCCTCCCTGGCCGAGGCCATGGGCCTGGACCGCAGCACCCTGGGGCGTAACCTGCGGGTGCTGGAAGGTGAGGGGTTGGTGGCGTTGGCCGAGGGGGAAGACCTGCGCAACCGCATCGTCGAACTCACCGAAGCCGGGCATGCCCGGTTGGCGGCGGCGTTGCCGGCCTGGGAAGCGGCGCAACGACGGTTGATCGATAAGCTGGGCGCCGAGAAGCGCGCGGCGTTGCTGGCCTTGCTGGATGAACTGGCGTAATGCCGGTTCGTTCGATGATAAGCGGGTATATACCCGCGAGCGGAGAATAACAATGACATCGATGTGGCGTACCTGTGGTTGGGTCCTGGTGGGCAGCGCGCTGATTTTGGCGTTGTCTTTGGGTGTGCGGCATGGCTTCGGCCTGTTCCTGGCGCCGATGAGCGCCGAGTTCGGCTGGGGGCGCGAGGTGTTCGCCTTCGCCATTGCCTTGCAGAACCTGATCTGGGGGTTGGCGCAGCCCTTCACCGGCGCGCTGGCCGACCGCTTCGGTGCGGCGAAAGTGGTGCTGATCGGTGGCGTTCTCTATGCCGTCGGCCTGCTGTTCATGGGCATGGCCGACTCGCCTTGGTCGCTGTCGTTGAGCGCGGGTCTGTTGATTGGTATCGGCCTGTCCGGCACCTCGTTCTCGGTGATCCTCGGCGTGGTTGGACGCGCCGTGCCGCCGGAAAAACGCAGCATGGGCATGGGCATCGCCAGTGCCGCCGGCTCCTTCGGTCAGTTCGCCATGTTGCCCGGTACGCTGGGGTTGATTGGTTGGCTCGGTTGGTCTGCCGCCCTGTTGGCGCTGGGGCTGCTGGTGGCCTTGATCGTGCCGTTGGTGAGCATGCTCAAGGACGTGCCGGCGCCGCTTATGGGCCATGAGCAAACCTTGTCCGAGGCGTTGCGCGAGGCCTGCAGCCATTCCGGGTTTTGGCTGTTGGCGATTGGCTTTTTTGTCTGTGGTTTCCAAGTGGTGTTCATCGGCGTGCATTTGCCGGCCTACCTGGTGGACCAACACCTGCCGGCCAGCGTCGGCACGACCGTGCTCGCCCTGGTGGGGTTGTTCAACATCTTCGGCACCTACACCGCAGGCTGGCTGGGCGGGCGCATGTCCAAGCCGCGGCTGCTGACTGGGTTGTACCTGGTGCGGGCGGTGGTGATCGGCTTGTTCCTGTGGCTGCCGGTGACGACCACCACGGCCTATGCGTTCGGGATGGCGATGGGCTTCTTGTGGTTGTCGACGGTGCCGTTGACCAACGGCACGGTCGCAACCTTGTTCGGCGTACGAAATCTCTCGATGCTGGGTGGGATCGTGTTCCTGTTCCACCAGTTGGGCTCGTTCCTCGGTGGCTGGTTGGGCGGGGTGGTGTACGACCGCACCGGTAGTTATGACTTGATCTGGCAGGTGTCGATCCTGCTCAGCCTGTTGGCGGCGGCGTTGAATTGGCCGGTGCGCGAACGTCCGGTGGCGCGTCTGCAAGTCCAGGCAGGTGCGGCATGAGTCGCGTCGGCCCATGGTTGATTGCCGTTGGCGCCGGTCTGCTGCTGGCGTTTGCCTGGTGGGGCTGGCATCAGGGCGGGTTGGCCTTGATGCAATTGGGCATGGGCAACTGCTGAGCGGTGGACGGGGTCAGGCGCTGCGGAGTAACGTCGTGGTCTGAGGTGCTTTCAAGGAGATTGCGACATGCTGATGCGCAGGCTTGCTGTTCCCGCTCTGTTGCTGGCTGTGACCGGGCACGTATGGGCGGCCGATTGCCCACCAATGCTGGAGGGTTCGTTGCCCAAGCTGCGGGCCAAGGAAACCATCGATCTGTGCCAACGCTTCGCCGGCAAGCCGTTGGTAGTGGTCAACACCGCCAGCTTCTGTGGCTTCGCCCCACAATTCAAAGGCCTCGAGGCGCTTAACCAGCGCTACAAAGACCAAGGGCTGCAAGTGCTGGGCGTGCCGTCCAACGATTTCAAGCAGGAATCCAAGGATGGCGCGGAAACGGCCAAGGTCTGTTACGTCAACTACGGCGTGACCTTCACCATGACCGAACCGCAACCGGTGCGCGGTGCTGATGCCATACCGTTGTTCAAGCACCTGGCCGAACAATCCGCAGCGCCGAAATGGAATTTCTACAAGTACGTGGTGGATCGCCAGGGCAAGGTCGTGGGCAGTTTTTCCAGCCGGATCAAACCTGACGATCCTGAGTTCATCAAGGCGGTAGAGACGGCCATCGCCTCCAAACCCTGACCGCCAGCCACGAAAAAGCCCCGGCTCTTTGCAGAGTGCGGGGCTTTTTTCGTTTCAGCGGGCGAGCGGTTCAGGCTCGCCGTGAATCATCAGAAGCGGTAGGTCGCACCGACACCGAAACCGTTGGCGCTGTTTTCGTATTCAGCGTTGTAGCTCTGGCCGAATGCATTGCTGCCGCCGACGTTGACTTTTTCTTCCTTGAGGTAGGAGTAAGCCACGTCAATGGTCAGGTCTTCGGTCGGGCTCCAGCCGGCACCCAGGCTGAGGATGGTCCGATCGCCGGTCGGAATGCGTGGCGAGCGGTCCTGGTTGTTGGCAGGCGACTGGTCGAAGGTCAGGCCGGTACGCAGTACCCACTGTTTGTTCAACTGGTAGGAGGTACCGATGGCATAGGCCCAGGTGTCGTGCCAGTTCTGTTCTTCGGTGATGGTGCCGAGGAGGGCGGGTGCGAACCCACCACCGGCTGTCGTGACGCCTTCGTTGTTCACGGTAATTTCTTTCAGGCGGCTCCAACGCGTCCAGGTGCTACCGGCGTAAACAGTCCAGGCATCGTTGAGTTGCTGGGTAACCGAGAAGTCCACCGACTCAGGCGTCGTGATGTCCAACGAGGCATCGTAACGTCCGGCACCCAAAACTGGGGCGGGCGTACCTGCACCAGGGGTTACTTCGGTATGGCCTTCAAGCTTGTACTTGACCTTGGAGTGATAGGTCAGGCCAACGCGAGTGGTGTCGGTCGCCTGGACCAAAAGACCGACGTTATAGCCGTAGCCAATGTCGTCACCCTTGATCTTCACTTTACCGTCGTTAGGCGAAAACGGCGTGGTCAGCGAGGACTCCAAAGACCCGGAAAGCCGGTTGATAGTCGGCCCAAAACCAATCGACACCTTGTCATTGAAGGCGTAGCTGACGGTTGGCTGGAAGGTCACGACCTTCACTTCACTCTTGCTGCCGAAGTTACGACCCTGGAAGTTGTTTTCGTAGTCGGTGATCAGGCCGAACGGTGCGTAGACACCCAGGCCGAAAGCCCATTGATCATCGATAGGCTTGACGTAATAGCCCATCGGCACGCCGGTGAGCGGCACCATGTCGCCCTTGTTGGTACCGGATTGGGTGCCGCTGGCATCGTTGATGTCGGTGGAGGCGTCAATGGCGGCGAAGCCACCGGTCACTTGCTGGCGCTTGAGGCGCGACATGCCGGCAGGGTTGCCAAATACAGTGCTTGCGTCGTCGGCAGCGGAAGAGCGACCCGCGAAACCAGTGCCCATGCCACTGATGCTTTGTTCGTTCAAGGCAAAGCCACTGGCGAAAAGTTGTGTGGATGCCAAGGTCACGGCAAGGCCAAGGGTGGTTTTGAGCATGATTTTTTTCATTGTTAGAAACTCCTGATGATCACCGGGGCGAAAATTACCAACATTTTCGTTCAAGCGCTATAGCCTGTTTCGCTTGATTTAGAGCGGTTTTGTAGGACAATCCGACCAAATTCGCGAACGTTGTAGGAAGTTTCTAAATTTCCTGTCAGCAAGCGACCTGATTCAGCGGTGAGACACAGTTTTGCCAGGCGCAGGTGAAATCTCGCAGGCGCCCTTGAGGGTGAAACGTCTGGCGCCAGATCCGGGCCATACCCAGTAGATCGTCGGCGTCGGGGAGCGGGGTGTTCTGTTCCTCAACCAGCAGCCAGGCAATGGCCGTGGCGTAGCGCAGGTTGACGGTCAATTCCAGGTGCGGGCCGCTGAGAAAGGCATGCTGACTGGCGAGGCCGCGCACCAGGCTGGCACGTTCCGGGTCCAGCGCCAGGTAATGGTCCCAAAGCGCTTGGTGGCGGGGCTCGGGAATGCGATAGAGGCCATGGCCGCGACGGTCATGCAGGGCCGAACCCAGGGCCGACTGGCTGGCGGCAATGCCTAGCAGCAGGGATTCCGCCGTTGTGCTGTGGCGCCCCAGGTAAAGGAGCGTCGGGCGGATCACATATCGACACAGTTCGCTGGCAGCGATACCCATAAAACCCTCGAAGTGTGAAAGGGGCGGGGCCTGAAAGGTGTGGGCTTGGCAGCAGTGGATCGGTCAGGCCCCACCGTAAGCGGTTCATGCCGCTTGACTTGAAGTGTAGTGTCATATTTCCGCTGTAAAGGACTGTTTTTAAAACATCTTCAGCGAATGGTTATAACTGTTATATCCCCCAGTGCTTAAGCCGTTGCGCTTGGTTGAGAAATTCCAGGCAACAAAAAGCCCCGCTTTTTCGGCGGGGCTTTTGGGTTTCAGCCTTTCTGGTGTGTCAGGCAACCAGTGCCTGACGGGTACGCTCAATCACGGCCTGCAGCGGTTCGGCGCTGGAGTATTGATCGGGGTACAGGCGTTCGCTGTGACGAGCGATGCCGTGTTCGTTGACCAGGGTGAAGCTGAAGCAGCCTTTGCGAGCGGCCATGATCAGGCAGTTCATTGGGGCAAAAGCGTTGGTCAGGGTGCGGATAGCGTCCTGGGTATGGATTTGAGTAGACATGTTATGGGTGTTCCTACAAATGACACGGTTAAGAACCGTGCAACGTTAAAACGTTCCAGTAACGTCGACCACCATTGGTCGAACGAAGAACCCGACTGGAACAAAGCAGCCAGTTTGAGCGCTATATAAAGTGCGCGCTTGGGCTGGCAGGTAGGTACTTAGGAGGGCAGGCAACACATCAAGGGCAAAGGTTCTGGGCCCGGGGTGAAGATCCTGATCAATTTGCAGGCTGGTTCGGTCAGAGTAATGTGCTTGGCAACACCCTTTGCATTGGGTCAAAGGCTGTGTTGGTGCAAGGTTTACCTGGAAACCATCGAGGGGGTCGGTCTCTTTTTATCGGTGAGGGCTTCTCTTGAGGGAAGGCTGACCGCGGAGATGTGTTCGACCCGGAATTGACTTTCAGCTTGGTACTAACGCTGCGGATACTAACGGATCACCCCTCTGAAGGGAAGGGCGTTGGTTAAAAAATATTCAAATAGGGCGTAACCCTAATGCCGGTCAGCCGGGAGAAAAGCCACTCCACGGGTTATCCCCAGGTTTTTACCCCCGGATGCGCCAAGAAATCGCGGCGTTATAACCAGTTTAGGTGTTACTTGTGCACACTCGCTATGGGGCTTGTCACCGTACTGTCATGTGCAAACAATCTGGGGTAGGTGCCTGTATCCAAAATTTAAGTCAATGAAAAACATCGCTTTTTTTTACTGGTGAAAAAATCGTCAGTTTGAGCGCAGGCCCCATTCCATAGGGCTTGCGGCGAGTTCAGGGTCGGTTGTCCACTGAGTTATCCACAGCTTCTGTGGATTGTCCCAAGCGCTTGCTCTAGGACGGGCGTGCTGGTTTTTTTCGACTTTACCCGTGCGAAAAAAGGAGTAGAGTGGCGCGCCTTCTGATCTGTCCCGCAGTGCTTTATGAAGTTTCGCTCAGTATCAAATCCTGTTACTTCCACACCCTCCGGTGTTACCTCACCCAAGCGTATGTCGATGCGTGTAGCCGAGTGGCTGCTCGACAGCCCGCGCCTGGGAGACAGCCCCAGTGTCAAACACCTGGCCGGTCGTCTGCTCAAGCAACCAGCCCGTGAAGGCGTGGTGGCTGCACAAAGTCGCCTCGGGCAGTTGATGTGCCGTGAATGCGGGAACGCCCGGGACCGACGCATTGGTCACGAGCTGCTGCGCCAAGCTGCCCGGGCCGGGGATCACCGTGCCCGCCAGGCTCTGGGTGAAATCGAAGACTGAGCTGGGCAACCCCCGGCCGCTTGGTTAACCTTCGGGCTTTATTGGATCGGCAGGAATTGTCATGGCTATGGATTTGACCAGCCTGTTGTTTGGCCTGGCCGGCGCTGCGGTGCCGTTGCTCGCACTGGCCTGGCACCTGCAACGCCAGGCCAGCGCCGCGCAGAATGAACAGGCCTTGCTGGAAGAGCGCCTGGCCACCGCCCACATGGCCCACGACGGCCTCAACGCCCAGCTCGATGCCTGCCGTGACGAAATCAGCGACCTGAGCCAGGCCAATGCCGCCAAGCAAGCCGAGCTCGCCGCTGCCTGTCGCGAAGTCGAATTGCTGCAGATCGAGCGCGACAATGCCCGGGATGCGGCCCACGCCTGGAATCTGGAGCGCGCCAATAAGGAAGCGGAACTGCGGCGGCTCGATGTCCAGGCGGCGTCGTTGCATGCTGAATTGCGCGAGCAACAGGAAAGCCATCAGCAACGCCTGGATGACCTGCAAGGTTCGCGGGATGAGCTGCGGGCACAGTTCGCCGAGCTTGCCGGAAAAATCTTCGACGAGCGTGAGCAGCGCTTCGCCGAGACCAGCCAACAGCGCCTGGGCCAGTTGCTCGATCCGTTGAAAGAACGCATCCAGTCTTTCGAAAAACGCGTCGAAGAAAGTTATCAGGCCGAGGCCCGGGAACGTTTCTCCCTGGGCAAGGAACTGGAGCGGCTGCAACAGCTGAACCTGCGCCTGAGCGATGAAGCGACCAACCTGACCCGTGCCCTCAAGGGCCAGAAGACCCAGGGTAACTGGGGCGAATTGATCCTGGAGCGGGTGCTTGAGCACGCCGGCCTGGAGAAGGGCCGCGAATATCAGACCCAGGTCAGCCTCAAGGGCCCGGATGGCGAGCGCTTCCAGCCTGACGTGTTGATTTATCTGCCCGGCGACAAGCAAGTGGTGGTCGATTCCAAGGTCAGCCTCACGGCTTATCAGCAGTATGTGGCCGCCGAGGACGACGCCATTGGCCAACTCGCCCTCAAGCAACACGTGGTGTCGTTGCGCGCCCACGTCAAAGGCTTGGCTGGTAAGGATTACAAGCGTCTGGATGGGCTGCACAGCCTGGATTTCGTGTTGTTGTTCGTACCGATCGAAGCCGCGTTTTCCGCCGCCTTGCAGGCTGAGCCGAACCTGTTCCAGGAAGCCTTTGACCGCAACATCGTGATCGTCAGTCCGACCACGCTGCTGGCGACCTTGCGGGTGATCGACAGCTTGTGGAAGCAGGAACGCCAGAGCCAGAACGCCCGGGAAATCGCCGAGCGAGCGGGGTGGCTGTATGACAAATTCGTCCTGTTCATCCAGGACCTGGACGAGATCGGCAGCCGCCTTCAGCAGTTGGACAAAGCCTACAGCGCGGCGCGCAATAAGCTGACAGAAGGGCGTGGGAATCTGATCAGCCGCAGCGAACAGCTCAAGTTGCTTGGCGCCCGGGCCAGCAAGAGTTTGCCCGCCGAATTGCTTGAGCGTGCGATGGAAGACGCGGATGGGTTGCCTGGGTTGCCTGAAGAAACCAGCGCGAAAACCCAGGGCTGAGCAGAAACTTGTGGAGAGGGAATCTTGTGGGAGCAAAGCTTGCTCGCGATGACTTCCTTGAGACCGCCATCGCAGGCAAGCCTTGTTCCCACAAGGCTCCCTCGCCACAGGTGGCACAATCACAGCTTGTTTGTTACAACGGCAAATGCCGACTCAACAACGCCCTCAGCGCTGCCGGTTTCACCGGCTTGGCCAGGTAATCCAGGCCCGCCGCATGCACCTGGGCGACCATTTCGGGCCGGCCATCGGCGCTGATGACCACGCCGGGGATCGGCAGGCCCATGCGGGTGCGCAACCAGGCCATCAGCTCGGTGCCGGTTTCGCCGTTATCCAGATGAAAGTCCACCAGGGCCAGTTGGGGCCGGCAGCCCTGGGCGAGCCAGCGCTCGCATTCTTCACGGTTACGCGCCGTCCACACCTGGCAACCCCAACGGCTCAGCAGGCTGTTCATGCCGATCAGAATGCTGTCTTCGTTATCGACACACAGCACCTGGGCGCCGCTGGGTAAATGGCCGTTGGGCTCGGCCACCGAGCTCGGCAGGACGGCCTGTGTGCTGGCCAGCGGTACGCTGACGCTGAATACGCTGCCGCGCCCCGGCCAGGAACGCACGCGCAGGGTATGGCCGAGCACGCGGCACAGCCCGTCGGCGATCGCCAGGCCCAGGCCCAGGCCTTTTTCGGCGCGGGTCTGGTGGCTGTCCAGGCGTTTGAATTCTTCGAAAATCACCTGCAGTTTGTCTTCGGCAATGCCCGGTCCGCGGTCCCAAACTTCCAGGCACAACTCGCCGTTGCGCCGACGTACCCCCAGCAGCACCGGGCCTTTGGCGTAGCGAAAGGCATTGGTCAGGAAGTTCTGCAAAACCCGTCGCAGCAGCTTGATGTCGCTGTCCACGCGCAGTCGCGAGCCGCGCACGCGGAACTTCAATCCCTGTTCCTGGGCCAGCGCCGTGAACTCCGCACCCAAGGTGTCGAACAGTTCGTTGAGAGCGAATGGCTTGCGCTCCGGGTTGATCTTGCCGTTTTCCAGGCGGGAAATGTCCAGCAGGTCGGTGATCAGGTCTTCGGCCGAGCGCAGCGAGCTGTCCAGGTGATGCACCAGTTGCCGGGCTTCACTGGGCAAACCTTCGTGCTGGTGGGACAGGGCGGCGGAGAACAGGCGCGCGGCGTTGAGTGGTTGCATCAAGTCATGGCTGACGGCCGCCAGGAAACGGGTCTTGGATTGATAGGCCGCCTCGGCGGTGCTTTTCGCCGCGGTCAGCGCCAGGTTCAGTTGTGACAGTTCCCGGGTGCGCTCGGCGACCCGTTGCTCCAGGCCTTCGTTGGCGTCGGTCAAGGCCTTTTCGGCTTCGCGGAACGCAGTGATGTCGGTGAAACTCATGACAAAACCGCCGCCGGGCATCGGGTTACCGATCAGCTCGATCACCCGGCCATTGGGGAACAGTCGTTCCGAGGTATGGGCGCGGCCCTGGCGCATCCAGTGCAGGCGTCGGGCGACGTGGACTTCCGCCTCGCCCGGGCCGCAGAGGCCGCGTTCGGCGTTGTAGCGGATGATGTCGGCAATCGGCCGACCGACGCTGATCAAGCCGTCCGGGTACTTGAACAGCTCCAGGTAGCGACGGTTCCACGCCACCAGCCGCAGGGACTGGTCGACTACGCTGATGCCTTGGGTGATGTTCTCGATGGCGCCTTGCAGCAGGGCGCGGTTAAACTGCAGCACTTCGGAGGCTTCGTCGGCGATGCGCACGACGTCTTCGAGCTGCATCTCCCGACCTTCAATCGCAGCCTTTACCACTGCCCGTGTCGATGAGGCCCCCAGCACACCGGCCAGCAGGCGTTCGGTGTGGGCGATCCACTCGCTGTCGGCATTCTGGCTTGGGTTGAAGCCTTTGCCCTGGCGGTAGGCAAAGCGGATGAAACTCTGGCGCGCGCGCTCTTCGCCGACGAAGCGCGCGGCCAGTTGCAACAGGTCTTCAATGTGTACCGCCAGCATCGAGCGGGGGTTGGGGCGGGCGCTGATTTCCTGGCCGATGAAACGTCCGGCCTGCCAGTGTTCCGACACGCGGGTGCGCGACAGTACGGAAATCCAGGCAAACAGGGTGAAGTTGCCAGTCAGGGACAGCACGACGCCTTGGGTCAGCGGGGTAATCGGCAGGTTCAAAGGATTGCCGTGCAACCAGGCCAGCCCTGGGAAGCTGTTCAGCGACCAGCCGAGGCTGTGGGCGGCGATCGGCAACACCAGGGTGTAGAACCACAGGAAAATCCCGGTGGCGAGGCCGGCGAACACACCACGACGGTTAGCCTGTTTCCAGTACAGCGCGCCGAGCATGGCGGGGGCCAGTTGGGTCACGGCGGCGAAGGCGATCTGGCCGATGGTCGCCAGGCTCGCCGTCGACCCCAGCAGCCGGTAGCTGACGTAGGCCAGCAGCAGGATCACCACGATGCTCACCCGGCGGACCGAGAGCATCCACTGGCGGAACACTTCGAAGGGCCGCTCGGCGTTGTTGCGGCGCAACAGCCAGGGCAACAGCATGTCGTTGGAGACCATGGTGGACAGCGCCACGCTCGCGACGATCACCATGCCGGTGGCCGCCGAGGCGCCGCCAATGAACGCCAGTACCGCCAGGGCCGGGTGGGCCTGGGCCAGCGGCAGGCTGATGACGAACGAATCTGGCAGCACCGAGCTGGGCAGCATCATTTGCCCGGCGAGGGCGATGGGCACCACGAACAACGCTGCCGAGGCCAGGTAGGCGGGGAACACCCACTTGGCCAGGCGCAGGTCCTGGGGCTCGATGTTCTCCACTACGGTCACGTGGAACTGTCGCGGCAAGCAAATGATCGCCATCATCGCCACCCCGGTCTGCACCACCATGGACGGCCAATTGATGGTTTCTTTCCAGTATTGCTCCAGGCGCGGTGCAAGCATCGCCTGGTTGAACAGGTCGTCGAAACCGTCGTAAAGCCCGTAGGTCACGAATGCGCCAACGGCGAGGAAGGCGAGCAGCTTGACCACTGACTCAAAGGCAATCGCCAGCACCATGCCGCGGTGGTGTTCCGTGGCGTCGAGGTTGCGCGTGCCGAACAGGATGGTGAACAGCGCCAGGATCAGCGAGACGATCAGCGCGGTATCCTGGGCGCGGGTGCCCATGGCGTCGGCGCCGGCGCCGATCAACAGGTTCACCCCGAGCACGATGCCCTTGAGTTGCAAGGCGATGTACGGCAGCACGCCCACCAGGCAGATCAATGCGACCACCACCGCCAGGGATTGGGACTTGCCGTAGCGGGCGGCGATGAAGTCGGCGATGGAGGTGATGTTCTCCTGTTTGCTGATCATCACCATCTTCTGCAGGACCCACGGCGCCAGCACCAGCAGCAGGATCGGCCCGAGGTAGATCGGCAGGAAGGACCAGAGCTGTTCGGCAGCCTGGCCCACGGCGCCAAAGAACGTCCAACTGGTGCAGTACACCGCCAGCGACAGGCTGTAGACCCACGCGCGCACTCGCGGCGGCAGCGGCGTGCTGCGCCGGTCGCCGTAGAAGGCGATGGCGAACATGATGGCCATATAGGCCAGGGCGACAACGGCGATCAGCCCGCTGGACAACGACATGGAAACTCCCGGACAAAGACACCGGGACTTGAGCCCGGCAGGACAGTCTCGCATGCCCGCTCGGGTTCGTCAGTGTCGACCAAGGTCGAGGCGTGGCGGGGTGTCGCGGGTTGCGATCAGCATTGGGTTATGGGGGGCCTGGCGGACCTCATCGCGAGCTTGCTCGCGATGGCGGCGTTACTGACCCAACGCCACATCCACCAACCGATACAACTCCTCGACCGCCAACGGCGCGGTAGCGAAGAGGATGCGAAACACCGTCGGCGCCACCACTACATTGATCAGCCGATCGACGCCCGGGTTCGGCGCATCGGGGTAGCGATCCAGGATGATCTGCAACTGGCTGCTGATGATCCCCACGCAATACCCCGGCGTGGCGCAGGCCTGGATGTCGCGCATCATGTTACGACCGGGCTCGGAGCTCATTTCGTCCAGGTATTGCTCGGCCCAGGCGCGCAGGTCGCCGCGCAGGCTGCCGGTGTTGGCCGGTTCGCTGTCGGGGCGCATGCGGGCGATGGCGACGTCGGCCAGCAGCGCCGGCAGATCGCCCCAGCGCCGGTAGATGGTGGACGGCGTTACGCCTGCGCGCGCAGCAATTTGCGGCACGGTCAGGCTGGCGCGATCCTGCTCTTGCAGCAGCTCGCGGACCGCCGAATGAATCGATTCTTGGACCCGGGCGCTTCTGCCGCCGGGGCGTAAACCTTCTTTAATAGCCATGCATCGGACCTTAACACAAAGAATTTGCTTTAAGCGCATACCAGTAGCACACTCGGCAAAAGCTAAAAATTAGCTTTTGCCGAAGGCTTTTGTGGAGCGTGCCCATGTCCCGTCCAGCTTCAACCGGTGCCAGCCTGATATTCCTGGCGATTACCTTGCTCGGTTTTCTCGCCGCGTCCAGTGCGCCGACGCCGTTGTATCACCTCTACCAGGAGCAATTGCAGTTTTCCCCGGCGATCCTGACGCTGATATTCGGTGTGTACGCCTTCAGTCTGTTGGCTGCCCTGCTGATCGTGGGTTCGCTGTCGGACTACCTGGGCCGCAAACCGGTGATCTTCGTGGCGCTGTTGCTCAATATGCTGGCGATGCTGCTGTTCATCAACGCTGACAGTGTCGCCTGGCTGATCGGTGCCCGGTTGATCCAGGGCTTCGCCACAGGCATGGCGACCAGTGTGCTGGGCGCTGCGTTGTTGGACTTCGACCGTCGGCAAGGCCCGCTGATTACCAGCGTCGCGCCCTTGTTGGGCATGGCGTGCGGGGCGCTGGGCTGTGGCCTGCTGGCTGAGTTCGCGCCGCGGCCGTTGCAACTGACGTATTGGATTCTGCTCGGGCTGTTCCTGGCCCAGGCCCTTTATCTCTGGCGCCTGGCTGAAAGCGTCAGCCCGCAACCCGGGGCCTGGCAGTCCCTGCGTCCGACCTTGCATGTGCCGCTCCAGGCGCGACGGGCCTTGTGGTTGGTACTGCCGCTGAACCTGGCGGCCTGGGCGGTGGGCGGCTTCTATCTGTCACTGGCGCCTTCCCTGGTACGGGCAGCGACCGGATCGACGTCCAACCTGATCGGTGGGGCGTTGGTGGCGGTGTTGACACTCACCGGCGCGTTGTCCATCTATACGCTACGCAACCAGGAAGCCGACAAAATGCTGCGCCTGTCCGCGAGCCTGTTGGTGATCGGCCAGGCGCTGGTGCTGGTCGCGGTACACGGCGCCAGCTTGCCGTTGTTCTTCGCCGGTACGCTGGTCACCGGCAGCGGTTTCGGCGCAGGGTTCCTGGGCGCCTTGCGCAGCATCATGCCGCTGGCCTTGCCCCACGAGCGGGCCGGCTTGATGTCGGCGTTTTATGTCCTCAGCTACCTGGCGTTCAGCCTGCCATCGCTGCTGGCCGGGAACCTGACGCGGGTGTTCGGGTTGATCCCGACCACCGATGGCTATGGTGCAGTGTTAATTGTGTTATCGGCCGCTGCGCTACTGGGGCTGGTGCGTCAGTCGGTAAAACCGGCGGGCGAGGGTGTTCGGCCTTGAAACCAGGAGTGCAGGCGCCGCTGGCAGTGGGTTAGTCTTGGCGTCTCATCATTTTTGCCGGACGATTTCCTTGAAAATTATTCGCAGCAAATCCTTCACTGGCGAGCGTGCCTGGGCGGCGCTGGATATTGCCAACATGAACGGCATCACCACGCGCCTGCACTGGACTGATCAGCCGTACAAATGGCACATCAATGACGGTCAGGAAGTTTTCGTGGTGCTCGATGGGCAGGTGCAGATGTGCTATCGGGAGCAGGGCGTGGAAAAAGATACGTTGCTGCAGACGGGGGATATTTTCTACGCCTCGGTGGGCACCGAGCATGTGGCCAAGCCGTTGGGAGAAGCCCGAATTCTAGTGATCGAAACCGAAGGCAGTGTTTAACGGTTATCTGTAAAACCGATTACATATAGAGAAATTACCCGTTATATAGATATTCGATCCGGATCTAGCATGGCTCCACCTCATCCGAGGACAGGAGTTCGCCATGACATGCTGCACCGCCAAGACCCGCTTTCGTCCCTTGAGTCATTTGCCCAGGCCACTGGAAGCCATTCGCCAATTCACGCCTAACTGGTTTGCCGTGGTCATGGGCACCGGTGTCCTGGCGCTGGCCTTGGCGCAATGGCCTGGGAATGTTCCGGGCCTGCGCCTCCTGGGCGAAGGGTTGTGGTTGTTCAACATCGTGCTGTTCGTGTTGTTCACCGGGTTGTACAGCGCACGGTGGGTGTTGTTCTTCGACGAGGCGCGGCGGATTTTCGGCCATTCAACGGTTTCGATGTTTTTCGGCACGATTCCCATGGGGCTGGCGACGATCATCAATGGCTTTCTGGTGTTTGGCCTGCCGCGCTGGGGCGACGGTGTGCTGCCGTTGGCGGAGGCGTTATGGTGGATCGACGTGGTCATGTCTCTGGCCTGCGGCGTGCTGATTCCGTTCCTGATGTTCACTCGCCAGGAACACCGCATCGACCAGATGACCGCCGTGTGGCTGTTGCCGGTGGTGGCCGCCGAAGTCGCTGCCGCCAGCGGCGGGCTGTTGGCACCGCATCTGGCCGACGCACATGCGCAACTGGTCATGCTGGTAACCAGCTACGTACTCTGGGCCTTTTCCCTACCGGTGGCGTTCAGCATTCTGACGATTTTGCTGTTGCGCATGGCCCTGCACAAACTGCCCCACGAAAACATGGCCGCCTCGAGCTGGCTGGCCCTCGGCCCGATCGGCACCGGTGCCTTGGGCATGTTGCTGCTGGGAAGCGATGCCCCCATGATCTTTACTGCCAATGGTTTGCCTGGCGTCGGCGACATCGCCGCCGGCTTGGGCCTGGTGGCCGGCATCACGCTATGGGGCCTGGGGTTCTGGTGGATGTTGATGGCAATGCTGATCACCGCACGCTATCTGCGCGCCGGTATCCCGTTCAACCTCGGCTGGTGGGGCTTTACCTTCCCCTTGGGGGTGTATGCGCTGACCACGTTGAAGCTGGCGGACCTGCTGAACCTGGGTTTTTTCAGCGTGTTCGGTTGCGGGTTGGTGGCGATGCTGGTGGTGATGTGGCTGATCGTGGCTCGGCGTACCGTTCTCGGGGCCTGGCACGGTGAGTTGTTCGTGTCACCGTGTATTGCGGGGCTGGCGAAATAATCGCTAAAGACAGGTAATGTGTGGCCTGGATCGAAAAGCTTCATTCCAATAAGCGTCCACGCCACTCAGGAACATGGAAGATGAGTCACCCTTCGCAGTTCACCTTGCTTCGCACGCGGCGCTTCCTGCCGTTCTTCATCACGCAGTCCCTGGGCGCGTTCAACGACAACATTTTCAAGCAGTCGCTGATTCTCGCCATCCTCTACAAGTTGACCATCGACGGTGACCGCTCGATCTGGGTCAACCTCTGTGCGTTGCTGTTTATCCTGCCATTCTTTCTGTTCTCGGCGCTGGCGGGGCAGTTCGGGGAAAAATTCGCCAAGGACGCGTTGATTCGTCTGATCAAGCTCGGCGAAATCGCCATCATGGTGGTCGGCGCGGTGGGTTTTCTGTTCGATCATCTATGGTTGATGCTGGTGGCGCTGTTCGCCATGGGCACCCATTCGGCGCTGTTCGGCCCGGTGAAGTATTCGATCCTGCCGCAAGCGTTGCGCGAGGACGAACTGGTCGGCGGCAATGGGCTGGTGGAGATGGGTACGTTCCTGGCGATCCTCGCGGGCACCATCGGCGCCGGGATCATGATGTCTTCGGCGCATTACGCCCCCGTCGTCTCGACCGCGATTATCGGCGTGGCCGTGCTTGGTTACCTGGCCAGCCGCAGCATTCCGCGCGCGGCCGCCGCCTCGCCGCAAATGCGCCTGAACTGGAACATCTTCAGCCAATCCTGGGCCACTCTGAAACTGGGCTTGGGACAGACTCCGGCGGTGTCGCGCTCGATTGTCGGCAACTCCTGGTTCTGGTTCGTCGGGGCGATTTATCTGACGCAGATTCCAGCCTATGCCAAGGAATGGATGCACGGCGACGAAACCGTGGTGACCTTGATCCTGACCGTGTTTTCGGTGGGCATCGCCTTGGGTTCGATGCTCTGCGAACGGCTCTCCGGGCGTAAAGTCGAGATCGGCCTGGTGCCGTTCGGCTCCTTCGGCCTGACCGTATTCGGGTTGCTGTTGTGGTGGCATTCCGGTGGGATTCCCGACAGCGTCGAGGGGCACAGTTGGCTCCAAGTGCTCGGCTTCGGCCACGCCTGGCTGGTACTGATCGACATCCTCGGCCTTGGCATTTTCGGCGGTTTCTACATCGTGCCGCTGTACGCGCTGATCCAGTCGCGCACCGTCGAGAACGAACGGGCGCGGGTGATCGCCGCCAACAACATTCTCAACGCGTTGTTCATGGTGGTCTCGGCGATTGTCTCCATCGTCTTGCTGAGCCTGGCCAAACTGACGATCCCGCAGCTGTTCCTGGTGGTGTCGCTGCTGAACATCGGCGTCAACGCCTACATCTTCAAGATCGTCCCCGAGTTCAGCATGCGTTTCATGATCTGGCTGCTCAGCCATTCCATGTACCGCGTGGAGCATCGCAACCTCGACGCGATTCCCGATGAGGGGGCGGCGCTGTTGGTCTGCAATCACGTGTCCTTCGTCGATGCCTTGCTGATTGGCGGTGCGGTGCGTCGGCCGATTCGCTTCGTGATGTACTACAAGATCTACAACCTGCCGGTACTGAACTTTATCTTCCGTACCGCCGGGACTATTCCGATTGCCGGGCGCCAGGAGGACATTCACATCTACGAAAAGGCCTTCACACGAATCGCCCAATACCTGAAGGACGGTGAGCTGGTGTGCATCTTCCCTGAAGGAAAACTGACGGCTGACGGTGAGATCAATGAGTTCAAGAGTGGGTTGACGCGCATCCTCCAGGAGACCCCGGTGCCGGTGATTCCCTTGGCATTGCAAGGCTTGTGGGGCAGTTTCTTCAGTCGTGACCCGGCCAAGGGCCTGTTTCGCCGGTTTTGGTCGCGGGTGACGCTGGTGGCGGGGTCGGCGATAGCGGTCGAGACGGCAACGCCTTCGCAGTTGCAGGCGTTGGTGGGAGAGTTGCGCGGGACTGTCCGCTAGAACGAAAAACGGTGGGAGCAAAAGGCTTGTGGGATTAAAACCTGTGGGAGCAACGCTTGCTCGCGATGCGTCCTTGCGATCGCTATCGCGGGCAAGCCTTGCTCCCACAGACTTTGCTCCTGCAGGAGCATTCAGGCGCTGACCTTGAGCCCGATCAACCCGGCAACGATCAACGCCACGCTGGCCAACCGAACCAACGCCATCGATTCCCCAAACAAAATGATCCCGGCGATCACCGTGCCCACGGCACCGACCCCGGTCCAGATCGCATAGGCCGTGCCCAAGGGCAATTCCTTCATCGCCAGGCCGAGCAGGCCTAGGCTGATCGCCATGGCGGCAATGGTCAGTGCAGTGGGGAGCGGGCGGCTGAAGCCGTCAGTGTACTTCAGGCCGACCGCCCAGCCGACTTCGAACAGGCCGGCAAAAAACAGAATGATCCAGGACATCACACACCTCCATCGATGGATGGGGTCGTCCCCGGATAGAGCTTGATCGAGTGGCGGGGTCGTCCCCGCGCTGGGCGATAGAGTGCCAATTATTGACCGCTCGATCAAGTCTGCCTGTCAGTCCGCTGCTTGTCGGGCGAGCAGTTCACGGTCCTGTTTTTCGCTCATGCGCCGGAAATAGGTCGAGAGCAATGCCCCGGAAATGTTGTGCCAGACGCTGAACAGCGCGCTGGGCACTGCCGCCAGTGGCGAGAAATGCGCGCTGGCCAACGCGGCGCCCAGGCCGGAATTCTGCATGCCCACTTCCAGCGACAGGGTCTTGCGCTGGGCCAGTGGCAACCCGAACAGGCGCCCGGTGAAATACCCCAGCAGGTAACCGAAGCTGTTGTGCAGCATCACGATGGCCATGATCAGCAGGCCGGATTCGGCGATTTTCGCCTGACTGGCCGCTACCACCGCCGCGACGATGATTACGATGCTCACCACGGATATCAGCGGCAGGACTTCTACGGCATGACGAACCCGGGCACCCAACAGGCGTTGGGCAATGATGCCCAATGCGATCGGCAACAGGACGATTTGCAGGATCGACCAGAACAGCGCCGAGAACGACACCGGCAACCAGGCCGAGGCCAGCAGCCAGATCAGCGCGGGGGTCAGCAGAGGGGCGAGCAGGGTGGTGATGGCGGAAATCGCCACGGCCAGGGCCAGGTCACCGCGCGCCAGCCAGGTCATGACATTGGAGGATGTACCGCTCGGGCAGCAACCCACCAGGATCACGCCGACGGCGATCTCCGGCGGCAGGCTGAACACTTGGCACAGCAGCCACGCCGTACCGGGCATGATCACGAATTGAGCAACCACTCCCAGGGCGACGCGGCCCGGATGACGGGCCACTTCGGCGAAGTCTTCCACCTTGAGCGCCAGGCCCATGCCGAACATCACCAGCCCCAGCAAGGGCACGATGGCGACTTTCAGGCCGACGAACCACTGCGGCTGTAAGAAGGCCAGCACCGCGAAAATCAGTACCCAGTAAGCGAAGGTGTTGCCGACAAAGCGACTCAATGCAGCCAATGCGCGCATGACCTGATCCTTATTTTTAATAACACCACAAAAACCAATGTGGGAGCGGGCTTGCTCGCGAAGGCGGCGTGTCAGTCAACATTTCTGTGACTGTCCCACCGCCTTCGCGAGCAAGCCCGCTCCCACAAGGGTAATCATTTGGCTTTTAGATCCCCTGTGGAATCTTCCACAAGGGTAACCAATCTGGCCTTTAGATCCCCTGCGGAATCTCTTCCCCGCCCAACGCCTCAACCAGCGCTGGCAGGAACTCGCCGAACGTCAGCATCATCAGGGTGAAGCTGGCGTCCAGTTGGCCGAGGGCTTCGTCGCCACCGTCCTGTTCCGCCTGGTCCTGCAACAAGTCTTCGAACTTCAGGCGCTTGACCACCATTTTGTCGTCGAGCACGAAGGACAGCTTGTCCTGCCAGGCCAGCGACAATTGCGTCACCACCTTGCCGGTGTTCAGGTGCAGCTGGATTTCGTCGCTGGTCAGGTCCTGGCGCTTGCAGCGCACGATGCCGCCGTCTTCGTGGGTGTCGCGCAGTTCGCATTCGTCCAGCACGAAGAAGTCGTCCGCGGCTTTCTGGGTCTTGACCCAGTCGGTCATGGTGGCGCTCGGGGCCATTTTGACTGTCAGTGGGCGCACTGGCAGCGAGCCGATGACTTCGCGCAGGGTCGACAGCAGGTCTTCGGCGCGTTTCGGGCTGGCGGAGTTCACCAGAATCAGGCCCTGTTTCGGCGCGATGGCGGCGAAGGTGGACGAGCGACGAATGAACGCACGCGGCAGGAACGCCTGGATGATTTCATCCTTGAGCTGGTCTCGTTCCTTTTTATAGACCTTGCGCATTTGCTCGGCTTCGATCTCTTCGACCTTTTCCTTCAGGGCATCGCGTACGACGCTGCCAGGCAATATGCGTTCCTCCTTGCGCGCGGCGATCAGCAGGAAGTCCTGGCTGATATGCACCAGGGGGGCGTCTTCGCCTTTGCCAAACGGCGCGACGAAACCGTAAGTGGTCAACTCCTGGCTTGCACATGGACGCGCCAGTTTGCTGGCCAGTGCAGTTTCCAACGCCTCGGCATCAAAAGGCAGATCTTGGGTCAGGCGATAGATAAGCAGGTTTTTGAACCACATGGGGTGAGTCTCTCCTTTATACAAAGGGGGCATTATTCTCTTCGCAGCGCCATAGGCCAACCCTTCGCTAAGCCTTTGGAAGGCCTGAAAAAATTAATTTAAAAAGTGCTTGCCAGCTTTGGGAGTGCTCCGTAGAATGCGCGCCACACCGAAAGCGAAGGGTGATTAGCTCAGCTGGGAGAGCGTCTGCCTTACAAGCAGAATGTCGGCGGTTCGATCCCGTCATCACCCACCATTCGTTCCAAAGTGTTACGCGCAGCGGTAGTTCAGTCGGTTAGAATACCGGCCTGTCACGCCGGGGGTCGCGGGTTCGAGTCCCGTCCGCTGCGCCATATTTGCTTCCACTAAGGCCCACTGAACGCCTGGAAGTCACGGAAATAGCGGCCTTGAGTCGCTTTTTTCGTTTTCTGAATTCCACTGGAATCCATCCCCAGCCACGGTTTTTAAGTACACATTTAAGTACACCGCTGGCACAGCCTTTTACGATTCCTTGCGTATCAATTTTCGTATTGGTCCGTCTACCGCTGGGTTGTATTCCCCTCCTTGATACAAAAGGAGGTGTCTGATGGCTCTGAAAGATACAGCGATCAAGCAAGCCAAGCCCGCCACCAAGCCTTATACGTTAACTGATGGGGATGGCTTATCTCTGCAAGTGCCCCCGACGGGTTCGAAGCGTTGGCATTTCCGTTTCTATTGGCATGACAAGCAATTGCGTATTTCCCTCGGCATCTATCCCGACGTGAGTCTAAAGGAGGCTCGTCAGCGGAGAGAGGCTGCACGTGCGCTGGTGGCCAACAATATCGATCCTCGATCGCATCGTCGTGCCGAGAGGCAGAAAGCCTCTCACGCCGCCAACAACACGTTTGAAGCGGTTGCTGATCGTTGGCATGAGTTCCGCAGTAAAAAACTGACGAAAAGCAAGAAGGGCAGTGCGGGGCAAGCCAGCAAATACCTGAAGAAGGACATGCTGCCGTGTTTGGGCGATCTTCCGATCGCGGATATTTCTCGTGGCGACGTGCTGGAGCTCATTCGACGAATTGAGCGCAGAGGCGCGCTGGTGTCTGCTCGAAAGGTGCGGACCTGGCTCAACCAGATCTTTCGTTTTGCTATGGCGGAAGGGCTTATTGATGTGAACCCAGCAGCAGATCTTGATATCGTTGCCGAGACGCCGCGGCCGGTCCGCCATAATCCCTTCCTCCAAGTTAATGAACTTCCAGGATTGCTCAGAACCGTCACCCACTATGAGTGTGCAGAAAAGACACGGCTTGGTATTCGTCTATTGCTTCTGACGGGCGTGCGTACAGGAGAGCTACGGGCGGCGACGCCAGACCAATTCGACTTCGATAAGGGGATCTGGCTGGTGCCGCCGGAGGGTGTGAAGCAGCTCCGGAGTCGTGTGCGAACACAGGGGAATGAGATTCCACCTTATGTGATTCCGCTATCTACTCAAGCGATTGCAATTGTGCAGCGGCTGATGCAGTTAAGGGGGCGCGGTGCACGGTATCTGCTGGTTCACCGATACGAACCGCAGGAAATGATCAGTGAAAATACACTTAACACCGCCATTAGCCGGATGGGTTACAAAGGGAGGCTCACCGGTCATGGCATCAGGGCCACCATCTCAACGGCGCTCAACGAGGTCGGTTTTGTCGAAGAATGGATTGAGGCGCAGCTTTCGCACGCTGATGCCAACCAAATTCGCGCTACGTACAACCATGCGGAATACGTCGAGCCGAGACGTAGGATGATGCAATATTGGGCGGATTTGTTAGATGCACTAGAGGTCGGCGTTCCGCCGCCTACGCCTGAAGCCTACATGCCGAAAATCAGGCGACCTTCAACGGATTTTCTGAGCGCGCAGCGGGTATCTGCTGATTAGCAGTCTGAAGTTAGGCTTTGCGATAAAGGTCGGACAGGATAGATTTGAGGAGGCTAGGGAGTTAGGCGCTGCGGCATGACTCCTTCGATTACTGATCGGGTCAAGAAGGGCTTTGAGAAAGCCAAAGAGAGGAGCAGCGGTGAGTGCTACTAACGCGATCAACTGGATCGACAAAATCGCAGCTGAATCTGGTAGGCGAGATATTTCTCCATGGGTGGTTGCTTGACGCCTGAGACAATCACTCGACTACTAGCCTCTATGAACGCCGGCAGCTTTCTAATGGTCTGCGGCGCTTGGCTTTCCATGGATCCTCCTAATAGTCTGCCGTCAGCTAGAGAGGTGGCAAAGCGCTGCTTCGACACATACCGTCTTGATTTGGTTGCAAATTGCGACGTCACAGACGAGGAAATCCATCCTACGCCGGTCGACGTTCTACGTGTTGTTGCCACTGCACGAAGGACGAGGGTGTGCTAATTGAGGCTTCTGTGCTGCCCGAACGTAGAGCAAACGTCCCTTGGTAAATCCCGTTTGAGATCACGTTCGATTTCGTACAATAACTGGATTTAGCACAAAGCCGGCTTTGGTGTCACTAACCGGTGCAATTCACTTCTATTGTTCATTGTTCATTGTTCTTGTTTTTCGGGTTTTTTTGGCAAAGTGGTCCCCACCCCTGAAAAAAACCAGGGGCGTTTCTTGTTGAATCAACTACGCACTCAGTCGAGAGGCGGAAGTGTCGGCAGCTCTATGGTCGCCAACGCACGCGCCTCCTCTGGCGGCACACCCAATGCCCGCAGCAACAGCTCGGCGGTGTCAGAGCCGGAGTCGCGCCACGTCCTATGACCTTCAATTACGAGGAAAATCGAGCCGAGAACACTGCTCGATATCAGCGTCAGTACTGAGAGCAATTGTTCTTGCTGAAACGTGTACCGCCCACCTGAAAGCCCGCTCCGAAGATCCGTGGACGCCTGGCTGCTGAACATTTCGCGCAATGCAGAATTGCTCATGGCGAACTTGTGTATGAATGCCCCCCACTGGGAGTCTTCGTGAGCTCGACGAATGAAGAGACGAATGCCATTGGCAAGGCGCTGAGCCGGATCGGTCAGTGAATCGAAGCTCTTGTTGATGCGCTCATACATCTCTCTCGCGAGATGACTAGCGACCGCCTCGAACAGGCTTTCCATACTGTCGATGTTGCTATAGATCGTTCCGCGCGCCACTCCTGCCTCTTGCGCGAGGTCGAGGATGTTCACTTGTGATGTACCTCTCTCAGCGAACAGGCGAAAGGCGGCTTGATGAATGCGGCGCTGTGTTGGGTTTAGGGATTCCACGGGTTCTCTCTCCAGGATTACCTTTTGATTACATTGATCATGCGTGTTCATTCGTCGTCAAGAAGGTTTTTCAATGAGTGCCTCTTTGTAATTTGAACGAGCCCCATGAAAGACAGGACACCGTTTCCTCCTTACGATAAGGGATAGGCAAACGGTTATGTTTATGACTAACAGCAACGATAAGAGTGGGGAGCTTTTGGGCCAGGAGCGGCGGCGCCGCTGGAGTCCAGAGCAAAAGCTGGCCATGGTTCGCGAGAGCCTTGAGCCAGGGCAAAGCGTTTCGGTGGTGGCTCGGCGCAACGGCATCAATGCCAACCAGCTGTTCCAGTGGCGCAAGCTTTACCAGGACGGCAGCCTGTCGGCGGTCAGCGCGGGCGAAGCCGTGGTGCCTGCCTCCGAGTTGAGCGATGCGCTCAAGCAGATCCGTGAACTGCAACGGATGCTGGGCAAGAAAACGATGGAAGCGGAGATCCTCAAAGAAGCCGTGGAGATCGCCCGGTCGCGAAAATGGATTGCGCACTCACCCTTGTTGCCGGGGGACGACCAGTGAAGCTGGTCAGCGAATGTCTCGGTGTGGCGCGCTCGCAATTAACGGTTCGAATCAAGCAATCGGTATCGCCCAAGACACGGCGAAGCAGGCCTGTGAACGACGTTGAGTTGGTGGCCGAAATCCAGCAACAGGTCAGCGAACTGCCCAGCTATGGCTACCGTCGAGTCTGGGGGTTGCTGCGTCGTGCCCGTGAAGCCCAGTTGCTACCCGCGGTCAACGTGAAGCGGGTTTACCGGGTGATGCGTGATCACAACCTGTTGCTTGAACGCCGGATCAAACAACCCGGCGTGCCGCGTCGGCACGAAGGCCGTATTGCGGTGCAAACCAGCGATACGCGTTGGTGCTCGGACGGCTTTGAATTCCGTTGTGAGGACGGCGCCAAACTGAGCGTGACCTTCGCCCTCGATTGCTGCGATCGCGAAGCCATCGGCTGGGTCGCGAGCCCGACCGGTTACAGCGGCGATGATATTCGCGACTTGATGCTGGAAAGCGTGGAGAAGCGTTTCGGTGATCAGCTGCCCGCCACGCCGGTGCAATGGCTCAGCGATAACGGTTCGGCCTACACCGCCGAACAGACGCGCCTGTTTGCTCGACAGATCGGTTTGCAGACGGTGACCACGCCTGTGCGTAGCCCGCAGAGCAACGGCATGGCAGAGAGCTTCGTGAAGACGATCAAACGTGATTACGTGGCGCACATGCCCAAGCCGGATCGGGAAACGGCGCTGCGTAACCTGGCGATTGCCTTCGAGCATTACAACGAGCAGCATCCGCACAGCGCCTTGAACTATCGTTCGCCGAGGGAGTTCAGGCGCTTGGCAGCAACATCAATTTAACGGGGAGTTGGTGTCCAGTTTGGTAGGGGCAAGTCCATAATTGATATTGGTCATATACACATAATTCTTATGCTCCTTATACGTTAACTGATAGGAATGGCTTATCTCTGCAGGTGCATACGACTGGTTCGAAGCGCTGGCATTGGCATTCGTCTATTGCTGCTGACGGGCGTGCGCACAGGAGAGCTACGGGCGGCGACGCCAGACTAATTCGACTTCGACAAGGGGGTCTGGCTGGTGCCGCCGGAGGGTGTGAAGCAACTCCGGAGTCGTGTGCGAACACAGGGGAATGAGATCCCACCTTATGTGATTCCGCTTTCTGCTCAAGCGATTGCAATTGTGCAGCGGCTGATGCGGTTAAGGGGGCGCGGTGCAGTATCTGCTGGTTCACCGATTCAAACCGCAGGAAATGATCAGTGAAAATACCCTTAACACCGCCATTAGCCGGATGGGTTACAAAGGGAGGCTCACCGGTCATGGCATCAGGGCCACCATCTCAACGGCGCTCAACGAGGTTGGTTTTGTCGAAGAATGGATTGAGGCGCAGCTTTCGCACGCTGATGCGAACAACCATGCGGAATACGTCGAGCCGAGACGTAGGATGATGCAATATTGGGCGGATTTGTTAGATGCACTAGAGGTCGGCGTCCCATGGCCTGTGCCCAAGGCTTACATGCCGCAGGTTGGGTTGCCCTAACTGGACGCCTCCTCCAGCACCAAACATCTCGACTGGTGAACTCATTCAGTCTATGGGGCTTTGCGTGCATTGTGTCCTTCGGAGCAGGTGATGGCTTGTCAGGTAGACGTTCCGGCAGGGTAAATTCACGCTCCGATGGAGCGCTACGGTAGCCTAATTGGCTCTGGCGCTGACCCGCTAGTGATGGCCATCGAAAGCACTAATGGATCTGTATCAGGGGGGATGGCAGGTAGCTACCGTCTCTATCACGACCATCACGTTTCCAAGAAGCGTTTGAGCAAAATCAGGCTTACCAGTATGAATATTAGCCAGCATACGCGGGTTAGCCCGTTAAGCTTGGAGTTGGCGGACTTAGACGAAGTTGAAAGCTTTATTCGTGAGTCTTCAATTTTTTCTTGAATCTCTTCTACGCCCACGACGATGTCATCGTACTTTTTGGTGGAGCGCTCGAACTCCTCTGCAAGCAGGTTGATGTGGCTGATTACGTTGTTGTTTAACGAAGTGATCATCCAGGTTGAAATGATCAGCCCCACGAGTATGACGAGATAATCCCATGCGGTCGTAGCAGGTTTTAAAATAGCACCAGCTGCCACTATGCCACCTGGCACAGCAAACGCCTTCGTCTGCTGGGCCATGATGGCTTCTTGGACCTTACCTAAAAAACTAACGCAATCACTTTCAATCTCAGTGAGAATTTTGTTGACTGAGAATTTGCTTACATAAACCTTATAGCGCTCATTGTATTTCTTGTAGAAGGTCGAGATGGACACCATTATCATGCGGATGTTGTAGTCTTTCTCATCCTTCAAGAATTCCGTCAGCGTTTCTCGCATAACGTGACGTCTTTCTTCGCAGTGAACGTCCTCGTCTGCCATCACAGCTGCATGCATCGTTTGAGCGTGCTTCATGCCTTTTTCGTCGACTTTGATGGCCATTAGCTCATCGCATGCCATCAGGTACGAGACTTCCAGCTTTGTAAGAAGTGACTCTTTAGAGCTGAAGAAAATATACTTGAGGATCTGGCTGTCGTCGCCTTCGCTATGGCAAAGCGTTTTGAGTGTTTCTCTAACTAAAAAGTACAGGTCTAACAGTCGGGAAACCGACGCATGCTGATCCTCGTTCATGCCGATGATTTGCACGTGTCCAGGCTTTGCGCTGCGCGTTCGTAGCGCATGCCACATTGCCTCGGCGTTGGCAAAGAAGGGCACGTAGCCCTCGTCCCATGCTGAGGGCTTCAGCAGGAAAAGCTCATGCCCAATCAGATCCAGATTGTCAGGACTGTGGCAGCCATAAGTTTTGAGGAACTCATGGGCGTCCTTTATATCCAGCGACTCCGTATCGAATATGAGCTGATCATCATCCAACGAGATACGATCAAGCATCTTGGGATCCTGACGATGGATCCTCAGCATTTATGCCCTTAAGCCTGTTTGATACGTCGCTTGGGAGCTTCACCTTTAGGTACACGAAGTCCTTGTCGACGCTAAGGTCGGCAGTGCTGTCACCAACGGCCACGGCGTCTAGTTTCAAGCGCCCCGCGAACTCTCCGGACGGCAGCTTAACATCTACATATCCCATGCTTTTAGCAGCGACACCAGAGGGCTGGAATTCTTCGCTCACCTTAAAGCGCTCAGAGTTTTCTGAGATAAATTTCATGAGGCCGCCAAGGTGAGGCGAGCCTGGTTGCAGGCATTTGTTGATAACGTGCTGGATTTCGGAAAGGTGTACACGTTCGCCTGCTTTGCTTTCGATATAGTTAACGACGCGATTGTGAATTGTGCGCCGTTCCGAGGAGGGCAGATCACCTGCTTCGTCAGTAAGGTATGCACCCAGAGCGTTTTTTAGGTTGTCAACGCAGACTTTTCCTGGCATTGAATCAGAGCAACCCAGTGCAACGTTGAAGAATTCGCTTTTAGAATTTCCTTTAATAAAATAGAGGTAGGAATCACCTGTATTTTCGGGGAAGCCTTTTCTGAATTCCGTCAGGTCCATGCAAGAGGCTTGGCGGAAATCTTGAAGGTTCAGACTTTCCGTACCTTTCGGATTAAGGTTGGTGTCATCGTCAAAATCATATCCGCCTTTTTTGCCAAGCATGACAATCAAGAGGTGATCGACCTGTCGGTAGTCTTGATAGTGTGAAAATACAACGTAACCCTCATTGAGAGAGCGACGTGCCGGGTCGTTTGCCTCGTGGCACAGCCGTTCCATAACGCCAGTGACAAGCGCGTGGAAATCGAGGTTGCTAGAATATTTTGAGAAATTATCGGCAGCAGCGAGCATGTTCGGGTCCACGTATCCGTAGATCCTTCCGCTTCTGGAAAACTTCTTGCCAATGAGATTGACGAAGTCAACACATACTGGGGACGCTAGGTCCCAGTCGCTGCCTTTATTACTATCGTAGAACGATAGGCCGCCGAGTTTTTTCTTGAAAAACTTCGCGGCACATGCGTTCAACACAACAAGCGATTTCACCTCAGAGCTTTTAATCTCTGCATCTGTATTAGCATCAGGTGAACTGTGTGTCTGATCGTCCATGCCATGCTCGTCCGTAGTGACTATGAGTGCCGAGCGCTTCTGACGTCAGCTGAGAGTCATTGATGGTAGCACAGTGATGGTACAGGGGCCTGGCATCAACGTAGGTCAGTTGGATTGGAGTGATTTGCTGGGCGCATCCGTTATCGCTCACTGAGAGAGGGCGACCATTAGCTAATTTGCCAAGGATGTGCGGGGGACAGCCATCGGGCTATCGGGTGGTTAAACGTTGTGATTAGGGTTGCTCGCGAATCTGCATCCAGTCGAAAAAGTCTTCGGAGGCGAAGCCGACGCTACAGTTCGCATCGAACCGTTCGTTGATTCTGACAAGAGACATCCGCTGAGCTTCGTCTGGTGTGGTCGGAAAAAAAGCCCCGCCAGGTTCGCTGTGCATGAAAAAATCGCCGAGCTTTGCCCCGCAGTGTTCGCAGTGATTCATCAGGTAACGGCTGCCAACCGTTTTGCTGTAGGCGTGCTTGAACTTGTTGGTAAAGCGATGGATCTGCTTCGTGACCTGCGGGGAGAGGCAGTCCACGTTGGAGACCGTTCCACGATACCCATGTCGCTTCCACTCACCGAGGTTGCTCGTGAGCGCGAAACCTTCGTCTTCATCTTCCGCGTACACGAATTCTTCGTGCTCTTCTGGCAGCTTGAACGAAAATACGCGGGTCCAATTGGAGCAGCTCCAGCAGTCGGAGATTGACTCCATGACGTAGTAGTAAGGCGCTCTGACGCAAAATTCCGGTCCGTGCTCCAAGTCTGAATGCTCTGTCACCGGCAGCCATCGGGCCAAGGGGCCTATTGCGACGCCCTCGGGGATATACCAGGTCTTCAGGCTTGGGTCCCATCGAGCGCCCAGTGATTTCGCTTCATCTTTCTGTGAAAACGGAACCTTCAGATCAATCCTTGACATTTGTGCATCCGAACGTATTGCTCAATTACTAACCGCCAGAGCCCATGCTAGAGGCTTCTGGACTAATCCATGGCCCAGTATCCCAGAAAAACGTGGCGTATCAGTAGTGTCCTGCTCGGTCTAAAAGACGGGCTGAAGAGGGCTGATGCAGTAATGGCCTGTGGTCTGCCCTTGGTCAGGGCCGGCCCCGCAGGTGCTTGATGTTATGGCTTCACCCAGGTCGGCATGTAGCCCGCTACGCGGAAAGTCGCCAGAGAATGGCAGGCGGTTCGCTCTCCATTCCAGATGCCTGATTCGATTGCTGACGCCGAATAGTTATAGGAATGGGTTCTGCCCCAATGGTGGAATCGGAGTCGGAACGTTGTGCAGGTCTCTGATAAGGGCATCAAGATGCGTGAGGTAGTTAGGGCCAGGAGCCAGATCAAATCGCAACCGGCCACTTAGCTCGGGGGGGACCTGCGTTTGGGTCCCTGATTGACGCACTATCGGGATGAATTTGTTGGAGCCCACATTTCTCATCAACTCCCCAGTGACCATGGAGTGCTCATATCCCACTCCACCTTGTCTCGCGACTGCGCGTTGGTAGTACCCGTCTGTACAGATGACCAACACACGATCCGCTTCTCGAAGAGATCGGTCCATGAACGCTGCAAGGTCCTCTCCGCCTCGAACGTGCCATTGATCGAGAATGGCATCTATCCCATTGGAGCGCAGTGTTGCGGCCAGGTGAGCAACCCACTGGCGGTGCTCTGGCGAATCCCACGAGTATGAGACGAAAACCTTCGGCGGCCTAGATTGCGGCAGCAGTTGTGCGGTTCCCGATAGGTTGTGCGCTGCGAGGACGTTGGGTAGATCTACATCTTTGAGGGCCCAATGGGTGCGGCTATGCTCAAAATTACGCGTGTTAATATCAAGGTCTGCGTAGATCGTCCTAAACACCGTCTGTGGAATCGGTGGAATGTGCGGATCAATTGCCAGGGTGATTCGAAGCGCATTCTGCAATTGCTGAATTTCTGTAACGCGGCCAACCCGTGCTGGCTGGTTGCGAAACTCTTCGTAAGCAAATAGGGTGGGTATTTGCCTGAGGTGTTGGAGGGCATCCGGGCTCAGGTTTTGATACCTTTCCCTGATCGCGGCCACGGTGTGTTCGAGAAATCGATCTCTACTCATGGTCCATGTGGGATTGTTCCAGTCATCTTCGCCAGCAGTCATCAACAGGTTGTACATGCAGGACATCCTTGGCCCACTGGGCATATAAGAACGGAAGGCAATAATTAAATCAGCCGATGCTAAGTCACTTTGGCATCGTGGAGTAATTTTCTCCAGCGCTAAGCGAGGCTCTTGTAGGCCTGCTTGGATATAGCTGAGCATCCCATCACGTTACGAGCGGCACCTGCTACCTACTCAAAGCATGTAAGGCAGCGTTTCAGAATGAATTGATCATGAATCTCATGATGACCATTTTTTCCGCAGTAATGGCTATGCAGCGTCGGCTGGATGAGCCAAGCTCAGGTGTCGAACAGGCATAGGGATTTGCGGAAATGCGCGTCATCAATTTGAAGATTGAAAATTTTCGGGGTGTAAAGTCAGCTGACCTTACGTTTGACGGACACACTCTGTTGGTAGGGGGCAATAACGTCGGGAAGAGCACGATTTGCGAGGCTTTGGACCTTGTGCTCAGTCCGGACAGGCTTTCCCGCTTTCCCCCGGTTCAAGAGTTCGATTTTTACAACGCCTCGTACCTGGATGCTGACGGGGCCACTCCCGTAAAGATCAGGATCGAAGTCATGCTGGTGGATCTCAGTGGCGAGGTTGAGCGCACCTGCGCCGCCCACACGGAGCTGTGGCATGTCAAAGAGGAACGTCTGTTGGAGGCAGGTGAGGTAGATGCCGCCGTCCCTCCCGATGTTATTCGATGCCTGCGCATTGAGACCCAAGCCTTCTACAACCCGGAGGAGGATGAGTTCGAGGCGGACACGTTCTTCTCATACAGCCCCAGCCTCGAAGACGGCGAGCTTCAGCGTGTAAAGAAAACAGTGAAGCGGCTGTTTGGGTTTCTCTACCTTCGGACTTTGCGCACAGGCTCACGGGCTCTCAGCCTTGAGCGAGGTTCTTTGCTCGACCTGATCCTCCGGTTGCAAGGTGTTCGTACTGGCCTATGGGAAAAGTCTATCAAGCGGCTTCGGGAGCTAGATCCTCCGATTGATTCGGATGCTGCCGACCTTCGGCCAGTACTGGATTCGATTGAAGAGAGGCTTGCTCAGTACATATCCGTAGGTGGCGCTGGAAAGGCGACCCAGTTGTTCGTTTCGCAGCTCACGCGAGAGCACCTGCGCAAGACGATGTCATTCTTCATTTCAATCACCGCTGACCAAAAGCCAGTCCCATTCCAGCATGTCGGGACAGGTACGCT
The DNA here is from genome assembly GCF_004786035.1 of Pseudomonas viciae. Taxonomy (NCBI): domain Bacteria; kingdom Pseudomonadati; phylum Pseudomonadota; class Gammaproteobacteria; order Pseudomonadales; family Pseudomonadaceae; genus Pseudomonas; species Pseudomonas viciae. The sequence goes on along the minus strand of NZ_CP035088.1, from coordinate 5,036,374 downwards.
AAACACCCTTGTGCTAGCACTCCTGTCTTTCATCGCCGAGGTGAAAAAGGACAACGTGATTTTCGCGATGGAGGAGCCTGAGATTGCCCTGCCACCGCATACGCAGCGGCGAATTTCGAAGTACCTTCTAGAAGAGACGACTCAGTGCTTTGTCACCTCGCATTCCCCGTATGTGATCGAGCGATTCGACCCCTCACAGATCATCATCCTACGGCGTAATGGCGAGGCGACAGTGGAGTCGACGACCGTCGCTTCTGGCACCACACTGAAAGGCAAGATGTACAAGCGCCATGCCCGCCGTGGCCTGGCGGAAGCGATGCTGGGCCCTGGGGTGATTGTCGCGGAGGGGATCACCGAGCACGGTGCGTTGACTGCAGTCGCTGAGAAGATGGAGCAGGCCAACCCAGATCTGTTTGCCCTGGATTTGGCAGGTATCACGATTTTCCCCGTCGAGGGCGACGGTTCGTTGCCTAATTTCGGTGCATTCTTCAAGGCGCTTGGCCTACGAACGTATGCGTTCTATGACTACAAGTCACGCAAGGCGGAGGAAAATCAAAAATTTGCGGAAGCCTTCGACTTCCCGAACGAGATTCCTTTCCCGAACATCGAGCAGCTCCTGGTAACCCAGACGCCGGTCGAGCACCAATGGACGTTCCTTTGCGCGCTTCGTGAATCTGGTGACCAGGGGAACATTGGCATCCCCGCCGAGCGCCCTGATGACAAGGGCGTAACGGATAACATGCTCAAGGCGCTCAAGAGCAACAAGGGCAATGGGTATGCAGCCCGGTTGCTGGACCTTTGCGCGCTGCATGAGCTACCTCCGGGCATCACAGACTTCCTGACGCGTGTTTATAACGACTTTCCAAAACCTGGTCCTGCCGCTCGCCCCGGTGATAGACCGGCTGAGGAAGAGGATGAAGAGGATCTGGTAGGAGCCCTATGATCATCTGCGAGCGGCGTCAGACGATTCTGGACGAGGATGCCCACCTCCTGATTGTTGGAGGGCCTGGCAGCGGGAAGACCACTATCGCCCTTCAGAAAGCCACGAAGATTATTGCTGCTGGGTTGCAGCCGGGGCAGTCAATACTCTTCCTCAGTTTTTCTCGCGCAGCCGTGGCTAGGGTTGCAGAGGCGTCGAGTCTGCTGGTCGATAAGACGGTACGTTCGCAGCTCAGTCTCCAGACCTTCCATTCCTTCTGCTGGTCACTGCTCAAAAGCCATGGCTACCTGCTTGGTTCACCGAAGGGAAAGCTCAAGATCCTGCTACCTCAAGATGAAAGGGCCTTGTCCGGTGGATTAAAAGCGCCGAAGAAAGGAGAGCAGGGGACGGCCGAGTGGCTCGCGTGGCAAGCCGAGCGGGAGCGATTGTTCGCGGAAGAGGGACAAATCTGTTTTGACTGGTTTGCTCCTAAGTCCAGTGAGCTGCTCGAAAGGTGTCAGTTGCTCCGGGAACTGGTGGCAGACACTCACCCTGTGATCATTGTTGATGAAGCTCAAGACACTGGGAATGCGGCTTGGGGCTGCATCGAGAAGCTGGCCGACCTCTGCCAAATCATTTGCCTGGCTGATCTTGATCAGCAGATTTTTGACCACTTGGAGGGTGTAGGTCCGGAGCGAATCGAGCATATCAAAGACGCCTTAACTCCTGTTTTGGTGGATCTCGGCTCCGACAACAACCGCAGCCCTGGCACTGAAATCGCTGTTTTCGGCAATGACGTCCTGGCGAATACGCCGAGAAGAGCCCCGTATGCCGGTGTTGGTCGCATTCTGTATGACCCCAGAAACGATCCTGCCCAGTGGATGCGTGTGGCGCTCGGTCGATTTTTCAGTGGTGCTAAAGCTGACGGTCTGGAATTGGAAAACTTGGTCATCCTCGCAACAACCGGCAGTGGCGTCGCCAAAATTTCAGCTGCCTTGAACGGAGGGGCGAAGCCCATTCCTCACAAAGTGTTGTTCGACGAGGCCGCAGTTCTGCTGTCGGCCAGATTGGCAGCATTCCTGCTGGAGCCCAAGCTTCCTGAACGGCGTGCAGCTGATATCGCAGCCTGTCTTAAATTGCTCGCCTCGATCAGGCGCGCAGATGGCAGTGCGACGGCGATCAAGGAGGCAGCAACCTACTTGAAGTGGAGCGCCAGCATAGCAGAGGGTAAGCCCCCGAAGACCAATCTCGCGAGGAGTGCTGAAGCACTCATCAATGGCGCTGCTGATTTGGTGCTTACCGGTGACCCTGGCAGGGATTGGATTCAGATCAAAACGCTGCTCTACCGGACCGACGTTACCGAGTTCAAGCAGGTCGCGGGGGCCCTCGACTATTTGATCGCGTTCAATCGTGGCAAGCGAATCAGCGCGAGCTTGTCGGAGATGTGGATGACGACTGGTGCCTACACCAGCGCGCGTCAGGGGCTGGATAACGCACTGGTGCAGGATCAACTGCTCGCTGATGGGAACGATACCGGGGGTATACACGTCATGACTATCCACAAGTCCAAGGGCAAGCAGTTCGATGCGGTAATCTTGGTTCGGGAAGGCATCAGGCAAGGAGCAAAAGAGTTTCGCTCTTCCTTGGTGTGGCGGGGTGATGCAGCACCCTACGACCGCAGCCGGAAAATTCTTCGCGTTGGAGTGACCCGTGCGCGACGTTACGTTCTGATGCTCGAACCGACATTTCCCGCATGTCCTATTATGTCGGATTTCCGATTGTGACAAGGCATGGTCAGCTTCCACGGTAACTGGCAGGACTCTGCATCGGGTAGCCCGATGAGAAGCTCGCTGCGCGAGAATTCCCCAGTTGGGTTGTGTTTGCTGGGTGCTGCTGCGGCAAAATACGGAGGGGGCATGATAGGGGGCGGCTGCTGCGTGCTGGCCGGTGGTTGCCAGAGATGCCGTTCAGTCCTTCTCTTTCAACTCCAGCATTGCCGCCATCATTCTCCTAAATGCCTGACTGCCTTTTTCTCCACTTGTGCCTGGCTCTTTTGTTGGCACTGATACAATTTTGAGCCAGGCGGCTGATTTTGAATGAACCGCATGTAGCCTCTGAATTCTTGAGCAAGACCATTGTTTGCGGAAAATTTGGATGGGGTAATCGACTCCAACAGCCTGGGTCAAAATCTCATCAGCGCCAACAGACTGCTCAACATCGAAGCTTCTTCCGCCTACTCTACCCCTGTGCAATCGCTTGCTTGATGGCAGCGTCGGAAGGTGCAGTTAACCATCATCAATCGCGAGAAAAGGGTTGTCTGGCGGTATCGATTCAAAAAGTAATTTCGGTTCCTGCATCAGATACCCCTTCAGAGTGGTTTTCTTCCTAGGGCCTTGCACCTGGCATACCCAGATATTCAGACCGTCGCCGCGCTTCCTATGTATCTTCAGTTTTTCGAACTGCTTTTGCACCCAACGCCATTCTTCAATCTCTTGAGTGGCACCTTGTGAGATACCAGGAAACTCCTGAGCGTAGCGTTGGAAGAGGCCAGGCGTGACCAGAAATACGCTGCCACCCACCGTGTGGATTTTGGCCTTGCTGTCATTGATGATCAGCTTATGGCTTTGAATGTTCTCCTTAACCCAATTCAGGAATGCCTGACCAGGGTCATCCGACGAGGGATTTGAGATTTCGAGAGTGCTTGCTGACGATGTGTCGCTGACCCCAGGCTCTTGCTGCTCGAACATATCCAACAGCGAGCCGAGATAGTCAGCATCTTCCATCACCATGGGACCTGTCAGCGAAGAGCTTTGATGCGATTCTGTACTGACAGTTTTAGGCGCTAGTGGTGATGCCGACGCATCAGTCGAGAGGTCATCGACTGCAACACTCACCGTTCCGCTGAAAGCCTCAGGCCGGTCTTCATTCCCCCAAATCAACGCCGGCTGAAGGCGCAGAAAGGTAAAGCTCTGCTGCCAGTCTCCCTGCGTCACTTGCGCAGTCCAGATGGCTTTGCCTTCCGGGGTCGACTCGACCAGCCCATGCGACTGCAGTTCGTCGAACACGGCAATGTTGGACGAAGGAATGCCCTCAATCGCTTGCGACAGCAGATAGGCTCGCAGTTTGTCGGTGACCGTCTTGCTGACCAGCCACAGTGCGTCGTGAGTCAACCAACCCGCGGCACCCGGCTGGTTGAGTTTCAGCTCGTGTTGAACCAGATGACGCAGTCCGCTGATCAAGTGATGTTGCAGCGAATGCATCGGCGCCTGCAGTGCCTTGTTCGGGTTGCCGCCAATGTTCTGCGCGGTGGAGACTCGGTCGGCCTGAATCACCAACTCACCGAGCACGCCAGCACGTTCGTACTGACCGGCCAGGACATACAGCAGGCTGGCCCAGAGTTGAGGGAATCCACTGAGCCAGTCCAGGATAGGACGGTCGAGAATCTGGGTGTAGAGCAAACCGGTTGCGGCGCCATGCAGGTGGTAGTCGCGGCCTTTGAGGTAACGAAAGCGGTAGGGCTGATCCAGGGGACCCTGCCAAGGATGCCAAACACGACCATCCTGGCGTTCGACCAACAGGTCCACGGCGATCTTGCCGATGTCATGCAGCAGGGCGCCGTAGGCGATGCCGGCGGACCAGGCGTCGGTCTGCGCGGCCTGGTCTTCGGGCGCGGCGCCAGTGGGCAGCAGATAGGATTGGCGCAATTTCAAACTGCAAGCGATCAGTTCCAGTCCATGGTCGAGCATGCCGCCGAGATACGCATGGTGGTGCGTCTCGCTGGCCGGAAGTTGCTGGACCTGTTCGGCGTAGCGATGGATCGGATTTAAGTAGAGTTGGGTAAATTGGGCGTGGGAGAGAGCGGTGTACTGCCAGATGCGATCGAGCAACTGGCGTCGGTGCTCGGCCGCTAACAGGGTGTGCGCTGACTCAATGGGCAGGTAACCTTCGGCGGCGCTCACGGTCGGTGACGGAGGGGGATTTTGCCTTTTGCGGCGAAACAGGCTGAGGAGCATTGTGATCTCCAGGCGGTGGCTGGACCAGTGGCCTTTTAGCCTTTTCGGGTAGCGCTCTTACCCTTGAGTTCCCATTCCCTTCCAACCCTTGCCCATCCTTTTTGGCTGGTGTCCTTTTGCGGGGCAATCCGAATACTGATATTGCTAGGCATCGTTTTGCTGGGGGCTGGTACGGAAAAGACAAGAGTCGGTACACTGCGGTGCATATTTTTTGGGTCTTGCCATGAACCTCACTGATGCAACGATCGTGCTGCTGCTCGCGGCACGTATACATGGGACCGACGAAGCCGTCAGGGCCTCGGCGAAGAGCGTGGTCAAGAAGTTGCCGCGCAGTAAACGTGATTTGATCTACAAGGTGATCGACAGCCAAAGCCCGCTGGAATTGGTTGGGTTTCTGGCGGATCACCTGGATGACTGATGCAGATTTATCTTCACGGATGGTCACGCTCCCAAAATGGCCCTCAGTCGGTAGAGTCAATCGGTGGCGGAAGTCCGTCGCGACAGATTGAAAGTTGTCCACGAAAAACGTGTGTAGATCTGTGGATAAATCTCTACGTGCCGCGCAGTAGGCTGGTTGCAACGGATTGATTACTAACTGAACAGCACTGTTCGTCGTAGCCGGATGGCGTTTGATCTGCACATCGAAGAGCGCTTCCTTGGGCTTGTGATCATCTGTGGCTACGTGCCGCCCCGGGGGGGCTATCTGGAGGCAAAAAAGCCCAACTTGCGTTGGGCCCTATGAAGCATCTGTTGCAGCGAGTTTAAGAATAACTAGCGATTAAGCGTCGCCGTTGATGCATGGCGGGGCTTCCAGAACTACTTGCTTAAGTTGCTGCTCCAGGTTGAGTATGTACTCCGCTGCAACTCGGGCTTGGCCACTGGCGCGGAAGATCGCGCGTTTGTCTGTGAGCAGACTGAGCCAGGACTCAATGTAACCCTCATGACGCAGCTCACCCTGAATGCCACAATGAGCGCACAAGAATGCGGCGCCCATTTCAGCTACCAGTTCTTCGAAGGCATAGCCAGGCGTACCGAATGGGCTAGGGGAAACCACCCCTTCGCGCTGCAGGCGCGAGGCATGTCCGCTCCAGTGCGATAGTTCATGCAGGGCAGTGGCGAAGTAGCCACTTTCGTTGTGGAATTGTGCTTTTGTCGGTAGTTGGATGAAGTCCCTGATCGGGTGGTAAAACGCTTCGTCGGCAGGCCGATGAACGATCTTTGCGCCAGAACTTAACAACAGATTTTCCGCAGCGCTGTTGGCTTGGAAGGGATCGCTCGGTTCCGTTTCGAGCAGTATTTCATTGAGAGCTTCGAGCCCCTCCGTTTGCTCGATATTAAACAGGAAATGCGTCCTGAGAATACCAAAGTGAGTGACCTTGGGCTGACCATTCTCATCGAAAATGGGTTGGCCTGACTCGGTCTGTTCCTCGCGTTCCATCGGCTTGTAGAGCACCGCCAGAGTGCTGTGCTCACCCTTACGGATGTGTCCGCCGGCTTTTTTGGCCTGGTTGAAGGTCAGCCAACGATCTTGAGTGAACCCCTGCAACCTGGCCTCGGCCCAGAGCAACGGTAAATTGATCCCCGAATAGGGACGACGCGTGATGGCATTGATGGGGAAGGGTTGATGATGACCGACGTCAGTTGAGCCACTAGAGGACCATGGTTTGATCCAGGGGACAACGCCTTGGTCTAAAGCAGTAACGATCTTGTCCGTCACGTCTTGGTAGATATCGCGCATGGCATGTTCCTCGAGATAAAACGGAGGAACGCCGTGCCCGTCGGGGGAGGGTTCCCCGATTGGGTGATGTGCTGGATTGATGCAGGTCTTGCCTGCCGTCCTAAGGTGAATGTGGGGCCGAGTCCGGGCGTAAGTGATTAGCGCCGATGCTCTGCTGCAAGCGCTATCAGCAAGGCGCCGGGCTCGTTCGGCTCTTTGAGTAGTCTGAGACTCAGTTGCAGTAACGGGTCATGGTGTAGATGCCCCGTTGGTGCAATGTGGACTACCTCGAACAGCACATGGGGTTCGTGTGGATGGGCCAGGTGGGCTTCGAAGGCCGCGCGTAGTACGTTGCTCAGCCGATCGACCTGTAGCCTCACAGGATGATCTGAGCACTCGAGCAGTACCGCGTTTTGCCAGGCGTCAGGGGTGAACACAATGGGCAACTGAATGGTATTCAGGGCTTTGGGTGTGAGTGAGTCGGACATGGTGTAGCTCCGTTGAAAGTGCGAAGAAACCTGTCCCGTGCGGGAAAGAAATTTCCCCGCAGTGGGTTGAAGAAAAACAGGAAGGTTTGCCAGGCGAGCAGTGCTCGGAGGGCTTTTAGGAGAGCAGTGGGCATTCATCACCGCCGAAGCGGTCATCGTGCGAGCTACCGAACGCTAATCGCACTTGGGGAGAGCCATCACCGAAATGACGTAGCCTTGAAGGTTCTGGCTACCTGGGGAAGTGCTGTCGATAACAGCGATCCGTACCTTGTATTTAGCTGGACGATTTATCTGGGTCAATCACTGTAGAGACGCTGTTTCACGGGGTTTGTCTTCTGGCTTCCAATGAAGATTTTTCGGCCGAAAAAACTGATAAGCGGTCAGGCACGGGCCGTTTTCAGTAGTAGGCTATTACTCTTGTCTCATTCATGAAAACGCTCAAAAGAGGGCGAGACCATGCCGACTCAGCAACCTGTTCAGAGTTCCCGCGCCCACCGCTGGGCTTATACCTGTGGCATGTCGATAAAGCGTGGGTATCGCAAGTTGAAAGCGTTTGAATCCCGCGTGGTTGAACGTGCGGAGACGGCAGGTATGCCCGCAGGTAAATTACTTGTTCGCGGGAGTTTTCTAGTCATCAAGTTGGCAGTTGCTGCCGGACTCATTCTAGTTAGCTTATGGTTCACAGTGTCGGTGATGATCCTTATTGTCTTGTGTTGGGCCATCGCCGATGGAACTCCTATCAAACCTAAGGATGCTCTCCGGTACAAGGCATATGGCGACCCATATGGTGAGTATGAGTATGGCCGCGCACCCGGTCAGCCTGATTTAAAAGACCTGTAGTCGAGTTCTTCACCCCTTCCTCAAGGCCTTTCCAGCAGACATCAGAGCTCCAGCGCCCCTTGCACCAGCGTCCTGCGCTTGAGCTGCTCCTTTGCTAAGCATGCCGTCGGCAATTGAGCCAACGCTATATCCTGCCCAGCTCATCGCAGCCAAAAACAACATCGGCAGCACGATGAACATCGCCCCCATCACATACTCGATCACTTGTGCCGTGACCGTTCCGTCCATAAACCCGGATGTGGGCAGCGATAACAGTACCTGATTGGACGCCGAAACCTTGTTGTACAGGGTGTCGAGCATGCTGGAGTCGACCCAGCGGGCCAACTCCCACCAAAAACTCAGCATGTGCAGCGTGAACAGCGCGAACGTCAACGTCATGACGGTCTTCAACTGGTAGGTACTGACCAATAGAATCAGCGGCAAGCTGATGATGACGCCCATGATCAGAAAAGCCTGCACCATCGGCAGGGCGGCGCGTAGCGCATTCATTGCGGGAAAATTGCTGAAGGAACCCAGTGCCAGCCCGGTGTTGGTGGCCAGGTTATTGAGCCCCTGATTGATCGAGCCGCCGCGAGCACTGGAGCCATAGTCCTGGTACACCTGTTCGGGCGACATGGTCATCGATTGCTGGTGCGGGCTGACCAGTTCGCGCAGGGTGGCATCCTCGATCTCGTTGCTCGTACGGCCAGTCAACCAACCTTTCAGTTGAGTCAACAGCGAGGGGTCGACCTGCTCGATCAAGCGCTCGCGCAGCCCGATACCGCTGTCACTCCACCATTGCTTGCAGGTGGGGTAGCCCGCGCCATTCTCCAGCCGCGGCAAGGAAACGTCGCGATTGTCGTCATACGGCCAGCTGATTCGCGGTGTACGTGAGCGATCGGTGTCGTAGTAGCCGGGCGTGTCGAGAAAATAGCTTGAGCCGATCCAGGACGCGTCGTGACTTTGTGCCTTGTCCAACTGCGGGCGGTTGGTGAACAGCCGAGAGCGGGAATAGCCATAGCAGTCGCGGGTGAAATCGGCGACTTCCTGCAGCAGTACCTGACTGTCGATGCGCGAGCTGTCGATCTCCATGCGCATCTGCCGGATATCCGGTGCGCAGGGGATGGAGGCGGTGGCCGCTGCGGTCACGCCTTTGCTCAAAGCATGCACCAGAAACCACCAGATCGGCACGTTGGCGGAGCGTTCACCAATGGTGTTGAAAGTGGTCCCCCAGGCGGTTTCCGCCGGCTTGGCCACACTGACGCCGCAGCGCTGGCTCGCCGCATCATCGAACGCCATTGACGTAAGGCTCAACGGAAAGACCGGCGCGCAGCCGAACAACACGACGATGTAGGCCAGCCACAACCGGTTCTCGATCCGCGGCACCGAGAGTAGTCCCTTGTTGCCCTCATCCGCACCTTGCTGACGGGCCGACAACCATTCCTGCAGGATGATTGCACCAAAGGGCGCGGCAAACAGTCCGGTGTCGGACAGAACGCTCCAGAGGCCGTTGTTGATGATCCAGGCCAGCAGAGAGAGGTAAAACTCCAGGTAGCTGTTGGTGCTCATGAGCATGGTGGTGACCTCACAGTCGGGTGAGTTCGACGCAGGTAAAGAGCACGAGCCCGAATGTGCCGATACGCTGCACACGCAGTCGATCCTGTGGTCGATGTCGGTAGCGCCGAAGCAGATCCCACCAGAGCGCAAAGAGGGCGGCGTAGAGCAGGGCGCGCCACCACCGCAGATAAGGTCGTGCGGATTCGAATGCCTGCTGCCAGACTTCGAAACTACCCAGCGCAGTGCGGCCGATCCAGGCGACCCCTGTGGCGGTCAGGACCATCACCGCGGCAATCCCCAGACTCGAAAGCAAAGTGAATAGCAGTGAGCGTTTCATGGCTCACTTGCGCCTGGCGTCAGCGTCATTGAGCCGACCGGGCTCGGGGTCGCCTTGCTCGACGGTACGCGAAGCATCGGCACCACCGGCATGCCGATCAAGTACCAGGCTGGCGGTGTTGGTGGCCAGCATCTGCCGTACCTGTAGTTCGGTCTGCAGCAGGCGGATTTCGCGCTCCAGAGCGTCGATGTTTTTCGTCAAGGCGGTCTGAGCCGGCTCGGCGGAAGCGATGTTGGGTTCGTGACTGCCTGCCAGCAGCGTGCGCAGTAGCAGGAGCGCCTTGTCGAGTACGCTGGACAAGGCCGTCTCGCTGGCCAGACGGCGTGCCAACAGGTCCTGATCGGGATCGTCGCGCAGGGCTTCGATCACACCACGGGTCACCGGCAACATCGGGCTCGAGGCTTTAACCAGATTGTCAGGGGTAGGCGACAGCGAGCCGGACAGCAACCCTTGCAGGGCCTTGAGGCGTTCGCTGTAGGCCTCCTGGATCAGCGGCGTCAATCCGCTGCCAGCGGTCGAACGCAGGGTTTCGCAGGTGTCGCAGGTCGAGACTTCGCTCTCGCCCAACACGCGAACGGCCCATTCGGATTCCTCCTGCGGCGAGGCCCAGATCTGACAAATAGCCCCACCCAGGCAGTCGCTGCTACTGATTGAGGTACTGTCATCCACCGTCCGGTTATGCAGCAGGTTGTAGCCTGCATGCACCACGTCGGAGGTCACCCGGATGGGCGTCTGCCCGCTGCCTCCAGCTTTCTGGCCGCCGACCCAGGACACCCCATTGTTGCCGTTATGGGTCTCAGTGTTTTTCACAGCAGCCACCGCATCACCGCCGGTTTGCTCCAGATTGCCCTGCATCTCCTGGTTCTTGGCCAGCGCGCCCCAGCCGGCTTGACCGACCTTGTCCGCCATCTTCTCGGCCATGGCCTGGCAGGTCAGCTTGGAGCGGTCGAAGTCAATACGCCCCTGCATCACCCCGTTGCTCAACAACTCATAGAGACCGGGGTTAGCGCGCTGGATGATTAATGCTGGTAGCGACATCACCGCTTGGGTCGCGTTCTGCACGATGTTGCCCATGATCTGCTGGAAGCCTTCGGTGGCGCCATTCAGCTGGTTTTGCAGGGTATTGGTGAGGCTCATGTTTCCGCACATCATGTTTGCTCGCCAGGCCCCGCCGACACCGAGACCGCTGGGTCGGTAGAGCGAGCTCGGTGAGCCCACCGCCGAGCCGCCACCGACGGTGTACATCACTCGGTCGTCGAGTACTTCGCCCTGAGTACCTAGGCGATAATCGTCCTCGGCGGCGTAGACATGGAGGACAATGGTCAGCAGTCCGCAGAGCAGCAGGCTCTCCACGGCAAGCCATAGTCGCGCGCGCAACCGGATCATGATGCACCGCCTTCGAAGTCGATACTGAACAGAAAGGTCTGCCCCTCACGTTTGCAGCAGCTATAGGGACGCCACAGCGACCAGGCGTAGCCGCCATCTGCGCTCTGTACCGGATCGCTGGGGAAGAGGGCGCACGAGGGCTGAACCTGAGGGTAGAGCAATTGCCATGTGTGGGTCGAAGCGTCGTTTTCAATGATCGGGCCAGGCGGCCAGTAGCCGTCGCGTTTGGCGGGCGTGAGTGGTAAGTACACATGCGGCTGCCAGTTGCGGGTCATCACATCGCCGGCCCGTTGCGCCATGACCGCGGCCGCTTTGAAGTCGTCGGGCTGTACCAGAAAGCCCTGCCGGGGATAAACGTTGCCCCACATGTTTCCCGAGGTCTGACGCCCGACTTCACGGATCCCCGGCATGAGCGACTCGGGGTAGAAACTTTCCGGGATGCCCTGGCGCCAGGCCAGAGAGTCCAGGGTGCTCAGATAGTAAGGCATGAATGCAGTTGCACCGCTGGCACAGGCGTAGCCGGATTGCGAAGCCAGTTGCGTGGCGATCCAGCCACCGGGGTGGCCGATGCCATCGACGTTCTTGAAGCGGGGCAGGTTGTCGCGGTGGGTGTTCGGCGTGATCAGGTTGCCGCCCCCTTCCGCACCGTCGATGGGAGAGGAAAGGGTGGCCATCTCGGTCCAGGGGTTATTGCCGGTGGTGGCGTAGCTTGAGACCACCAGCTCCGGAATGAAATGACGAACCTTGGTCGAGGTTTTGACTGTGCAGCCGAAGGGCGTGCAGAGGAGCCAGAAACAAATGCCGATGACCCTGTAGTCGAGACAGCTTGGCGAAAGCACGGAGGACGTGATGCTGGCGGTGTCCAGCGCCACGCTGGGGCCGCACGCCAGCAGGATGCTCAACGCCAAGGGCCGTAGCTTTGTGGGCGGGATTGACGAGCAGGCAACCGACATGATCCAGGCTCTCGGTGATTGGCCTGGGCAGGTTCGGTTAGGGGCTGAAGACTGTCAGTGAAAATTATGAAGGCGGGTCTATCGGGTTTGTGAGGCGTAAGACTATTATTTGACGTGATGGGCGCTGCGCAGGATATCGGGTTCCACAAGTAACTGATCTGCGGTAATTTCGAAAATGTTGGCGAGCTTGCACAGGACCAACAGCGACGGATTGCCCGTGCTTCGTTCGATTTGACTGACGTAGGTGCGATCCACCTCGGCCATGAGCGCCAGCTGCTCTTGGGTCAGGTTTTTCATGCGTCGCATCCAGCGGATGTTTTCCGCCAGCTGCAGACGAAGCTGTTCGTAGTCTTGAGTCATGCGCGCAAATTGCGCCTTGAGGGACTCTCAATCCACGGGATATAGTCTACATTGGCATTGATTTAGGCTATCTGCTTCGAGTGTCATTCAGTCCGTGATGGCCTTCGTGGCTGGATCTAGCGTCTAACAATAAATTAGAAAAGGTGCATATGGACGACAACTACATTTCAATTCCAGCGGCCGATGGATGCGTCAGCCTGCTGACCCCCTGGGGCAACGAATTTGCGCCGATGATCGAACGTGGCGTGCAGAGTGCCCAAGCTTGGCTTGAGTCAGCTGGGGAGATTCCACTGTGGTGGGAGCTAGCGCAAACCCGCAAGACCTTTCCTGTCGGTGACTGCCAAGATGCTTTTGAAGCCGGATTCCTGTTGAGGATTCAGCAGCGGCTCCGGGGAACATCACAATAACCAGCCGCTCAATCTAGAGAGCGCGAGGAATAGACGTCCCTATGCGGGTTCTATTCCTCGCGCTCCATCGATTCGTTCAGCTACCCGATAAGCCGCTTCCAACTCCGAGCAACCGTTCTCCTGCATCAGTGTCCAGCGTTCGGCTTTTTCCTCGGGCTCGGTCATGGCCAGGGCGAGGTAAAGACTGGGCGGCACAGCGCGAAACAGCGTTTCGAGCTTCTTCGACAGCACGACCCCCTCAGTGTATTTCCCCGGCTCCTTACTGGCGGAGAGCAACAAGGCTTTCTGTGCCGGTGTGAGCTTCTTGAAGCGAGCAATCTCTTCGATCTCCGCGGGCGGCATGTTTAAACAAATCCACCATTCGATCATGTTGAGCATGGTCTGCGCAGCAGTGGGAAAGTCGGCAAGGTTTTGCGTGGCCAGCCAAAACCACGCGCCGAGCTTGCGCCACATTTTCGTGCCCTTGACCACGAACGGTGCCAGCAATGGGTTCTTGGTGATGATATGGCCCTCGTCGGTGACCATGATGATCGGTCGGCCCAGGTACTGGTCGCGCTCGGCAAGGTTGTTCACGGTGTTCATCAGGCTGATGTAGCTGATGGACATCTGTGCCTCGTAGCCTTCGCGGGCATAGGTGGCCAGATCGACAATGGTTACATCGCTCTCAGGCCAAGGCGTGCCCTCGCGATCGAACAGTGCGCCCTCGAAACCCTGGCAAAACAGGTCGATGGACTCGCCCATTTCCTGGGCACGCTCACGACGTTTGTCCGGTAAGTGCGGGTCGGCGGCGACGCGCAGCAAGGCGTTGCGTACGTCGCGGGTCAGCACCTGACGGCCCGCCGCGACACAGGTCTGTGCCGCATCGAGAATGCACTCGCGGATCAAGCTGCGGTCGGCTCGGTTCAGGCGCGCTTCTTCCTTGGCCTCGCCGCCGGTGATCATCAACCGGGCGGTGATTTCCAGTTCGCCGAGAACATCGCGCTGGTCTTCGCGACTGCTTACCGCCTCATCGTCCAGCTCATCGATCGACAGGCTCGCCACCTGATCCGACTGCTCGACCAGGCGCCAAGCATCGGCAAAGGGCGCGAGACTGACCGAGGCGCCAGGTTTCAATTGGACCTTGTTGACCGACAGGCCCTGTGTCGCGCAGTAGTCGCCCTGTAAGCCGAATGAATTGCCGGCCTCGACGATAAACAGGCGAGGGCGGTACACCGCCATGACCTGCATCAGCAGGGTGACCAGGGTGGCCGACTTGCCGGCACCGGTGGGGCCGAACAACAGCAGATGACCGTTCATGGCCCGGTCCAGGCGTGACAACGGATCAAAGCTTAATGGTGAGCCGCCACGGTTGAACAGGGTGATGCCCGGGTGGCCGGTGCCCGTGCTGCGGCCCCAGACCGGAACCAGATTCGCCAGGTGCTGGGCGAACATCAGGCGCGTGTACCAGTTGCGCGTGTCGCGGGCCGGGTTGTAAGCCATCGGTAACCAACGCAGGTAACTGTTGCAGGCGGCGACTTCATCGCCTTCACGTACCGGTTGCAGCCCTGCACCCAGTAGTGCGTTAGCCAGGCTAACTGAGCGCTGGTGCAATTGCTGTTCATCGAGACCGCGCACGTAGAACGCCAGCGTGCCGCGGTACAGCTTGTGCTGGCGGCCGATGATCGCGCGAGCCTCTTCGACATCCTGACGGGACTGGGTCGAGGCCAGGTTTTCACCGATGGCTTTACGGGCCAGGCGGTTCAACTGATCCTCGAGTACATCCTGCGGTTTAACCACCAAGGTCAGACTCATCACCGTACCTTCGGGTAACTGGTCGAACAGCGCATTCACCGCGTCACCCTTGCGGGTTTCGCCGGTGAGTTGACCAATCAAGGGCGCCCGGCGCAGTTTGTCCACCACCATGATCCGATGGGGTTGACCATCAAAAAACCAGAGTCCGTGCTGCACATCCGAACGCGGCTCGTTGAAGAACAGTCGCTCGGCAAAGTCATGATCGAAGGGCAGTTCCAGCGACTCACCGTCGCCCGACTCCGGATAGGCCACGCGTTGATAGAACTCCTCGGGCGCTTCATCGGTGAGCCTGGGGGCTGGATTGAACCAGGGTAACAACCAGGCATATAAACCTCGGCCATCGACTCGCGTCGATTGCACCCCGCACGCTTGCAACGAAGCCGCGATACGTTCGCAAGCCTGTTGCAGGGATTGCACTGGAGTGAGGCCTGTCTCCTCAGCGTCAGACTCAAGCCAGCGATAGACCACCAGGCGCACCCGCCGGTTGTTACCGCGCCAAGGTAGGCCCGTCACCACCTTATCTTCAAACAGACCACCGGGCTTGGCGATGGCCTTCAGATGACGGCGGCTGAGCTCCAAATAGGCCTCGGTGAAGACCGTGCCTCGCGCGCTGTCCTGAATATAATCGGTAAGCCGGGTCAGGTAGGGGCTGAAGTCGTTGTCGTCCTGGCAGAAAAACTGCGCCACCCAAGGCGCTTGATCCAGTTCATCAAAACTGTCCTGCAGGGCGTCCTCAAGGGCATCGCGGGCCGCCATCAGCCAATCGGGTTCGCGCCCTTCG
The DNA here is from genome assembly GCF_004786035.1 of Pseudomonas viciae. Classification (NCBI taxonomy): domain Bacteria; kingdom Pseudomonadati; phylum Pseudomonadota; class Gammaproteobacteria; order Pseudomonadales; family Pseudomonadaceae; genus Pseudomonas; species Pseudomonas viciae. The sequence goes on along the minus strand of NZ_CP035088.1, from coordinate 5,020,846 downwards.
GTGCCGATGGGCAGCAACTCGAACACCGCACCGACCGAGCGATTGTCATCGAGCAGAAAACACTGCTCGATGTTGAGGTATTCGACCCACGGCAGGTGATCGGTGAAGCTAGGGTTGTGCGCATACAGTGCGGCGTCATCGGCTAAGGTGGCACGAGGACGTAATGGGTTGCGCCAGGCTTTCCATGTGGGAGTGCGATTGCCCGAATCGCCGCTACGCACTACAAGTCTTCCTGACGTTCACCCGGCAATGCGTACTGCACACGTTGGTAGAACGGAAACACGGTCGAGTACCCCGGAATCGGTGCCTGCTCGGTTCCACTCAGGTGCGGGTACACGTACAGCACCAGATCGGGGTTGGGCAGGCGAGGGAACAGGTTGCGGATCTCGTTCGCCGCTGTGCGCGTGTACGGTTCCTGGCGAGACGCGGAGAAATCTGCCCGAGCCAGCGAGCGGCGAAGCTGCTGCCGAGCATCCAGCAATTGCTGCTGAGTGCCTTGCGAACCGACGCCGTTCCAGATGTCCAGCATGGTTTGCTCGCCATGGGGCAGCAATGTGTCCTTGTCGGTGGAACACCCTGCCAGGACTAGGCAGAGCAGGCTAATCCAGATCAGGCAGGGAGGCAGGGTCTTTTTCATGGCGAACGCTCCGGCCCTTGGGCTCGTAGTCGATGGTGATCTCATGGTCGAGGTGCAGTGCGACTTGGGCGGCTGGTGGCACGTACACGGCCGCAAAGGCTTCGCCATACAGTTTGTTGATCCACTCGCGGATGTCGCTGACTCCACCGCTGAGCATTGAGTTCAGTGCACTGTTGCCACTGCTGCTGGTGACCCCGAGCGTACTGCCGCCCGAACTGATCACGCTGCTGTTGTTGCGCTCATCCCCGAGCAGAGCGGCGACACCGGCGCCCGCCGCGGTGATCAGGCTCTGGCTGCCGAGGTACTGCTGGGCGTTCGAGCGGCGCTCGCCGGCAATGCACGGGATGCCATACGGATCGGACAGGTAACCGAGTCCGCCACGGATCTTGTCGGTGTTCGAACTCTGGGTGGCGGAGGCATTGCGACTGGCTACCGCCTTTGGCTGCGGCACCGTGCGGATGGTGCCATCGGTAAACACAAAGGTGATTGACTCGACCTGTCCGCGAACGCAAGACAGGGTCCAGTCACCGGATGCCGTGCCGCTTATCACAGCCCCCGCAACGTCCGGCAGGTCGATACCGTTGGCGGTCAGGTTCTCGGGGCCGACCAGCACCTTGAAGGGATAGGGATCATTCACCGTGCCGTCTACTGGGACGCGGCCGATCAGCGCGGTCATCGCGACCGAGCCCATCAGCGTGGCGTTTTCGGGAATGGTGTAGACCGGCTTCGCCCCTTCGGTACGATCAGCGGATCGTGTCAGGTCGCGCTCACCCTCGGTGACTGCCCGTAGCTGTTTCTGGCTGCGATCAATAGCGTTTTCTTTTAGGCCCTCCAGTGAGTTGAAAGTGGTAGGCAGACTCAGCGCGGAGGAAGTCTTGGTTTTGCCTCGGGCGTCGGTGGTCGGCGCATCCGAGGGCTCAATCCACTGCAGTGGATCATTGGCCGAATGCTGCCCTTCGAACTGAGCCCCGTCGCCCGGCTCAAGCCCCAATCCGATCGGCATATCCTTGCCTTTGCCGGTCAGCCCTGACAACTGCTCCTGCAATTGCGTCAGCAGACCGCGAGCCTGACGACTGTCTTGTTCCGCTTTGAGTCGGGCCTCGTTGGCTTGTCGGCGGCCTTCGTCTACCTGCTGGGTCACGCTGGCAAGCGCCGTCTGGATACGCGAATCGACACTGTTTTCCCGCTCGCGCAGGCGGGTGTTCTCCGTCTGCAGTGAATCGTTGTGTTTCTTCAAACCGAGCATGTCGCTGCGCATGGCCTTCACCTGACCGACCAGGGTGGCGACGGTGTCGCGCGGGGTATCGCCCGCAATGCCGAGCGACTTGGCTTGCTCGGCGGATAACTGAAGGTTGCCCTGATCGACCGGCTTCTCTGGAGAGGAACTACTGCCCCCCGCGACCCAGGTTTTCAGGATGATCAACACCACGGCCAGTAGCGCAGCCGGTACCAGCCATTTGAGCAAGGCGTTAGCTTTCATCGTCAGCACCTCGCGCAACGGGCGGAAGCAGCATGGCGTGTTCGAGGCCGGCACCGCGGGTGACGAGGTAGGCGAGCGTGGTGTCTTCCGCACTGCCGACAGGCCCGAGGAAAGCATGCTGGAAGGCCGCGGCAAATAGCTTGGCCTGAAGTCGGCGTGGATCGAGTTGCATCGCCTCTGAACCACGATTGCGCAACTTCACCGCCGTCACCCAGTAATCACCGAGTCGCCAGGCGGCGATGGGTGTGCTGGACACATTCTCGGTCGGCAGCAGGCTCGGCAGCTCGGTGCGCAGCTTGAGCGGGACGCGGCGTACACCGGGTAGGGACTCCACGGTACGCAGCGGCGCGTACAGACTCTGTGCGGCGTAGCGCGTCAACGCGACCGGGATCGGCGTACGTTCTGGAACAGGGGCGGTGCTGGTTTCAGCCTCGGTAGCCTGCACCTGAGCATTCTTGAGAATACGCACGGGTTCCAGTGGTTGATCACCAGGTGTGGTCGCGATATCCAGCAGGATGATCTCGCCCGTCGTGACCGATTGCAGTTGCAGTCGGGTCGGGGCAATGGTTTCTGATGCGCGCAGGTACAGCGTGCCGCCGGTTGATTGCACGCGCAGCTTGTCCGTCAGGGTTGAGGGCACGCCGACGCGAACATCCTCATCGACAAAGACCACCCGCTCCTGATTGATCACCAGTGGGACCGCGAGGGGTAGGCGCTCCCAGTGCATCAGCTCGACAGCCTGCGCTGCAGCTCCCCCTAGCATCAGGGAGACAGTGAGTCCCAGGGTAGACATCCGCTTCATGGCTCACCTCCAGGCAGGGAGATTTTTTGCGGCGTGCCCTGATAACAATCCAGCGCCAGCCCCCACTTATTGCGTTCGGGGTCCAGATCAAAACGCACCACGCGCAAGGGATAACGCACCACCACCCGCTTCACTGGTTCCGCGGCGTAATACTCATCGGCGTTGAGGTCGAGCTTGACCAGCCAGCTGTCGCGATCGAGTTGCTTGACCCGGAGTTCCGGATCTTCGCTGTAGCCTCGGCCCAGAATTTCGTAGACGCCACGCACCCGCTGGCGCAGTTCGCCGGCGGCCTTGCGGTACTCGTAGTCGCCCTCGAGGAAGGCCTTGCAGGCGGGTGTCAGGTAGGACTGCAAGCCATAGATGGCGCGGCGATAGTCCTGCTCGCCATCCGAGGGCCAGCGGTTGAGTTGACCGAAGATGTACAGGGCAAAGGCATAGACATTCTCCGAGGGAATATCCCACCACTTGCGCGTGCTGCCCGAGCGCAGATCCGGTGGTACATGCACGGTCAGATCGGTCGGTGCCGAGCGCCAGCCGTACCAGAGTCCGGCACAGAGCAGGGTCAGGATTATTACCGCCAGGCGTAGGCTGAAGATATGCGCCTGTTGGGCATCGACCTTGTTCCGAAAACGGCTCATGGCTGCCACCGAGACAGGGCAGGGCGCAGTCGACGCGAACGGCGAACCGTCCAGGCGCCGGAGTGGAGAATCAAACGTCCGCGACCAAGGCGCCAATGGCTGGCAAGTACCCATTCGAGCTTGCGGTACAACCAGGTCTCGGGGCGAGCCCGTTTGGCTCGACGCAAAAGCGTGCCGCCGGCAAATAATACCAACGCCATACCCACGATCATGCCGGTCGGCGCCACCGCAATGGACGCGGTGGCGATCGCCAGAGGCACGCCCAGCAGCAGGCCAATGACGGCGCCGGTGCCAAGCGCTATCCACATCTCATCATTGGTTAACCCCCGCAATACGGCGGGATCACGATTGAGTCGCTCCGGCAGAAAGACCAAGGTGCCGTCGGCAAGATGTTCGATTGTGTCGTTCATGTCGACCTCACAAAATCGCAGCAGCCTTGGTCAGGAACCAGATGATGATTACCACCAGCAGGGCGCCGATACCCACCACCGCGCCGAGATCCTTCCAGGTTTTGCGCTGGTTTTGCACGTCGGCATACACGGTGAGCGAATGCCAGGCCACGCCCAAAAAGGCGAGTAGGGCGATCAGCAGGCCGAGCAGAATGCCGCCGTCGTAGGCGTAGTTTTTGATGGTTTCGATCAAACCGGAGCCTTCGCCACGCGAAGGGGCCTCCATGGTCGGAAGTTCGGCAAAAGCCAGGCTGGGACCAAGCACCAGCAGCAGACCGATCAAGCGCTGGTTGGTGCGATCACGCAGATTGTGTATCAGAGGGACAAGGCACTTGAGCATGACGGCGATCTCCTGGGTTAGGACAAGGTGAAAAACATCAAAATCAGCAAGACGAGCAGTACCCGTGCGGTACTCCCGCCAAATGCGCCGAAGCGCACGCTGCCGACCGCCCAACCCCGGTAAGCGGTCCACATCACCCAGGCACACCAGAGCAACGCCAGGACCAGAACCAGGGACAGCCACAGCGTCGAACTGTTCTGTGCCGAGAAACCGGAGGCGTTTTGGAAAGCTGAGGACTGGGCGTCAGTCATGCTCATGGCGAGGGCTCCGCGGGCGGAGCGTCGAGACGGTAATCGCCGGTCAGCTCGCCGGGGTCGCGGGGTTGAGCGCGGGAGGGGGACAGGTAACCCTGTACCCCTCGGCGAATGCGCTGGATGTCCTGGGTCAAGCGGGGATAATCGAAGCGGTAGCGCTCGTTGGGTTCTGATGTACGGTTTGTTTCGGCGCGAGTGGCAAGACGTTCGATAGTGTCAAGCTGCTGTTGGACTAGGTTGAGCTGATTTTGCTCATGAGCAGATGCGGCAAAGCTGATGCCACTAAAGACGGCCAACGAGAGGAGTAACAGACATTGAATAATAGAAGCAGGCATGATTATGGCCCTAAGTGCATTAGGGGCAGAATCGAGAAAGGGGAGCAAAATAACTGCAAAAAAACTGAGGCGAAAGTTATCGTTTTGCTGAGGGGGACGACGTTGGAATTTTAACCAGGTTTACTTCTGTAGCAGCACACACGGAGTGTTCAAGCTCTGAATTTGGGTTCCAGCTAGTTTTTGAGAATAGGGTTAGGCGCGTGGAGTGTGAGCTCACCTTCCGCGAATCGTTTTAGTTGCTTACTCGAGAAATAAAAATTCAGTTTGCTTGTGAGATTTCATTGGTTGCCTACCCTGCAGAGAGAAAGCCTTGGTTTTATGGGGCTTCGCTGGTGCCAGCACCTGTAAACCTTCGTTAATGCCTGCTTGGGCGAGTTCAGCTAGATCGTCCTCAATACGATTCACGATCGATGCGACGGAATGGCCTGTTTCAACACTCATGGTCATAGCAATCAACGTCAGAGGACTCAAATTCAGCGGTACGCTCAAAGCGCTCATCATCTCTAGAGTGGGGCTGCACTGGGCGCGCTCCAATTTCGAGATGTACGTCCGGCTACTTACTTCGGCAAGATTTTTCTGGGAAAGCCCGCGAGCCGTGCGGGTTGCTTTGAGTACCGAAGCAAATGCTGTTTTGAGCGACATGAGCGTCCCTAGGTATATTGGTTTGTAGCCGGGTTAAAAGCTTTATGTCAATTGCAGAGTAAGGGCGGCGGGAATGGCAACCGAGCCGCGACTTTCGGATCTCCGAGCGCGCACCTGCCGATATTTCGGGTCTTAGAAAGCGCAAATCCCGTCACTGTTTTCATATACCACTCTGCACAGGCGGCATCGACGACTCTGCGTTGAATAAAAATCAGATGCTCGCCATTTCACCGGGCCGGCCACCTTTTTTCAAGGGCTACCTTGTCCGAGTGAACACTGGACCTTGCAATTTTGATTTGACGGTATCGTACCTTCGCATCCTTGACGGCCTCACGTGATGCTTTCAGTTGATTCATCAGACGCTAGCGCGTGCCCTCAGCGAGCGATGGATTAGTGTCATCGGTTGACGTCCAGGAGAAACGAAGATCACAGGTGATGCATCGGTTGGCGAGCACATCCGTAAACAAGTGATACTCAATTTTCAAGCTCGGCAGTTCAAAGGTACTTCTTAAAAGTCGCTGCTGTGATCGCCATCACCATACCAAGCATCGCGGCGCAAGGTAAAAATACGGCCATTGGATTGAGCGAAAAGGGTAAGGACAGGTAAATGATCCAGGGCACTATCAGCAGTGGCATCACTGCTCGTTTGGCGCGGTGATAAACAAAGCTGCTTTCCCGGCCCGCGCCAAACTTGCGCAGGTCGCGGCGTATCAAACCATCCACAAAACCGGTGAACATGGCCAGCAGAAATAGCGGTGTAGCCAGAGCCAGGATGGTCAGGCGCACGACGAAGGTAAAGGTGACATACACCGCCGCCAAGACAAAATCCTCGATGCTCACGTAGAGCTGGTTGATCCAACTCCATATACCGTTGCCCTGACTCGATACCCGTGCCAGCAGGGCAAAGTCCGCAAAGCCGGTCTTGACCAACAACCACTGATTGAGAAAATCCAGCCACTGGGCAGTGGTTTGCCCGGGCTGTTGAATGATGAGTGACGATTTAAAGTTCTCGCTGAGCCAGCCCAGTTCATTGGTCAACATGGTCTGACTGTGTCGCCAGCCCTGGTCACCCCAGAACAGCAGCAAGCCAGCGAACTCGACCAGGATCGAGAACAGGAGCGAGGCGATCAATAATCCAATGATGCGCAGGACCAGGCTGATCGCCGAGACGATCAATCCTGGGCGCTGCATCGGTTGTGGAGGCGTATTTTGTGTAGAAGTCGCCATCTTTCGCTCCGTCGCGCACGGCAGGACTAACGTTGTCAGAGTGCCTTCTAAATGTGCTCTCTCGAGTCTGAAACCGCCGGCAGAGTAGGGCTACCCCACCTGATCCAGATTGAACACAATGGTTGGGCCACCCCCGCTCGCACTCCACCATTGCCCCGCGTTCTCGTTGTAGGCTGCCCGCATCCGCTGGGTGAGCTCCTGCAGGTCCTTGGGCATGGCATCGTCATTGGAGGGTTTAGGCAACGGCATTCGCACCTTCCAGAGTTGGCCGCCGGCTTGAAAGGAGAACATTTGTCCCTTGGGCAAGCTGACGATGTGGGCAGGCTCGATCAACGGTACGCTGGTGCTGCTGACACGATCCTGCGAGGACGAGGTGAAGTCCGTAGTGGCCTCAGGATCGGAGGTGTCGGTGGCGCCCGAGACCAGGGTTTTGGTCAGCACATTGACCTTGGGCAACTGCTGGGTGAGCAGCTCGGCGGTGGCGGTCTCACGCACGCGAAGCATCTGTAGGGTGTTGAAGTTGCCGATGACCTGGCCGGCTTTGGCACGGTTACCAATGCGCGCTTCGATGTCACTGAGGGTCTGGGTATAGGCTGTCACCTGGATGCCAGCGCCGCCGCCCTTGTTGATCAGCGGTATGAACTCATCGCCCATCAACTCGTTGAACTCATCAGCGTGCAGGTTGATGGGCAGTTTTTCTGTACTACTACTCTCTGCCGGTAGCCCCTGATCAATGCCATGTTTGTAGATATGCCCGGCAACCGAGACCAGATCGGCAAACATCGAGTTGCCCACCGCAGCGGCGACCTCGGCATCGGTCAGGGCATCCAGACCAACATAGACGATGCCGCGTTTTCGAATGATCTGCATCCAGTCGAAGATCGGGCGCGGGTCATTCAGGTCGGTGTAGTTGGGGGCCAGTAATTGCGCGGTCTTGCCGGTGGTGAGTTTCTCCAGCAATGGCAGCAGCGAAGCGACGATCTTGTCGAAATAGGTCCGGTCATACCGTACGGCCGAACGCAGTCCGTCCAGCACCGGATCAAATACCCGTTTCGCCGCCAGGTATTGTTCGATGGCCACCACGCGTTTTTCTCGTCCCACCATATGTCGCGGCGTGTTCTTCTCGTTGAGCTTGCCCTCGATCTGGACGATGACCTCCCACGCTTTCGGATCAGTCTTGGCGAAAAACTGCTGGGCGTACTCGATGAACAGCGCGTCAATGTTGACCACATGCCGTTGAATCTGCAGGTAGTCCGGGCGCCGACCCAGTTCGATCAGGGCGCGGGCAATGATGTTGACGAAGCGCCAGGCAAACTCGCGGAAGGCGGCTGAGTTCCCTTCGCCGCTAAGCTGTCCGGCGATGCGCGATGCCACCTCCGAAATACGCCCGAAACGTCCCACGGCGTTGTAGCGGGCCGAGATCTCCGGCCAACCCAGATGGAAGACATAAAACTCTTTCTCCCGGCCGGCTCGACGCGCTTCGACGTACATGCGCTTGAGCAGGTCGGCATCGCCCTTGGGGTCGAAGACGATCACTACTTCGTGGTCGACGCGGTGGATGTCCTGGGTGATGTACACCTCAGCCAGTCGCGTCTTGCCGACACGGGTGGTGCCCAGCACCAGGGTATGTCCCACGCGTTCGCCCAGCGGCAGGCTGACTTCCATCTCGTCCGGTTCGACGCCATGCAGCAAAGGTGAACCGCCTACCGGTGGTAGCGGACGCACTGGATTGAAAACATGGTCCCAGGCCGTGACACGCGCCAGGGCCGAGAGCGGAAATGGCGCATGCTCTAAACGCCGCTCAAGCCCACGCGCCAGACGGTAGCTGGCCGGTTGGTCGACATAACGGGCGACGGCCGGATCTTGGGCCTCGACTAAACGTTGGGTGTGCAGTCGAGTCCAGCGAAAGCCGCGGCCCATGAACAGACGCCTGCGGCTGACAGGGATCTGTCGACTGGTCAATTCGAAGCGGGGCAGCCGGCGGATATTGCGACGATAACGCAGTACCTCCCAGGCTTGGCGCAACCGGATGAAGCCGAACAAGGCATAGGCCAGCGCCGCGAACCTGCCGATCTCGGGAGACAGGGCCACGGCCCAGGGCGAATACATGCACAGCGTCGCAGCAGCGATGCAGAACGCGACGGTGTACAGCTCCACGGCGGGCCGGAGCTTGGACTCCATCACATGCTCGGCCATGGCTCGGACTCACTGTTCCAGCGAGGTGGGGGTGACCAAGACGGGGTAGTGCTCGATCTGCAAACGGCTGGCGATGTCGTTGCCGTTGACTGGCAAGATGGTGATGCCCGGAGCCGCGGCTCTGATCCGCGACAGGGCTGCGGTATCAGCGACTTCGACGGCCAGGCCGGCCGCGCCCATTTCGCGCAGTCCAGCAGCGCGTTGACGCAGCCAGGCCAGCGACTGAGGATCGTCGCCCACCAGAAAGAACGGCTGCAAGCCCGGCATGTTCAGCGGGCGAGGCGTGATCGGGCCTGGGCTCAATTGAGAGCTGCTGACCGGCAGTATCCAGGCCTCGTCTGCAAAGGTGGACAGGTATGTAGGACTGGTCCGATCAGACGGGGCGCTGTCATTTATACGGATACCCGTCGATTGAAAATGGGGCTGTGGGAAATCGCCACGCCAGTCCTCGTCAGTCGTCAGTTCCGCCTGGGCCAGAGGTGCCAAGAGCAGGATGGAGTAACAGGTAAGGGCGATTGGTTTCATGGTGGAGTGACCTGTTCAAAGGAAACCAGCAGCCGTTCGAGCTGCCGGGAAAAGCCGACGCGGTAGCGCGCGGCCGGCGCACCTCCTGCCGGGCGGTGATAGCGTCCGGCAGCCAATACCCAATCACCGGTGGCGGCGTGATGCTCACGTAGCAGCGCGGCGGTCACGGCGAGATTTCGGTAGGGATCAAGGGCTTCGCAAGGGCTGGAAAAGCGTTGTCCGTGGTAACCCAGGTTGGTTTGTCCGAGCCCGACATCGACCCGCTTGGCCTCATGTCGGACGAGGGCCTGAAGCAAGGCGTGGCACGCCGCTTGGCGGTTGGCGAAACGGTAGGGTGTTCCGGCGATATTCAGCGTCCAGGGCCAGGGCAGCAGCCGACCACGGACACGGATACCACTCTCCTGCAGGGCGATGGCGAACAGCACCGCCGAGGGAATGTCGGCGCTATGCGCTGCCAGTTGGTAGGCCGGTGGCGGCAGCTCGTCGGCCTGAGCCGACAGCATCATCAGCATGAGGACAAGTCCACTCAGTCGAGACGCTGCCATTGTCCATTCACCTGTTGGAACGTGGCGGGCAGCGGCCCCGGCGCGCCCAGGCTGAACCAGTGGCCGCGGTCATGATTCAGGGTGATCTGTCGGCGTTGAACCCGAGTCGGGTCGATGCCTGCTTGCCGCGCCCAGGTGCGGACCGGTTCATCCTTGCCTTGGCTGCCCACCAGGTAGATGTCGAACGCTGTGTCACTGCTTTGCAGGCGCAGCGCTTCGGCGATACACGGTTGGCATTGGTCCTCCACGAATAAGGCTGGGCGAGGTGCGACGGGTGAGCTGGCAGGGGACACGGACGCCATGCCCTGGATCGGCAGCAGCCCGGGAAACAGCTTGGCCCAGGCGGCGGTATAAGCGTTCTGGTAGGCCAGTTCGCGCTCGGCGCGTTTAGCCTCCAGCGTGACTTGCAACTCGGCATAACGCTGGCGCTCCTGATCGGTTTCGGCTTCGACCCCGAGTGCCGTCAATGGATCGAGATTTGGGCTCCAGAAACCGCGAGGGCCCGCTTGGATTTGCTCGAAGCGTGACCACTCCTGCTCTGACAATCCCCAGGTCGCAGCCTGTGCCGTGCTGGAGCGCTCTAAGGGAATGGACTGAGTGTCCTGAATCTGCGAGTGGATCGCAGCGGTTTCTCCGTGTGCAGAGCCAATGGCAATCATTGACGCGAGGCAGAATACGGTTGCTAGCAGCGCTCTGTTCATGCCAATTGCTCAAGGAAACTGCACGGTTTGGTCTGGATGCTCGGTCACCGCAAAAATGGCCGAGGTGGGTTCCAGCGCTTTCAAGCGCCAGGTGTTTGATTGCTCGCCGCTATGCAGCAGTCGAACATCAGCGAGAGTGCGACTGTCATGCGGGGTAATCGCCAGAAAGCGCTCTCCACCGCGGGACTCAACACCCAACACCGAAAATGGAGGCAGGAGTGGGATGAGCTTGGGTAGAGCGGTTTTTTTCGGTTTGGCAGCAGAGGGTGGCGGTGGTAGTGGTGGTCTGGAGTTGAGGTCCAGGAGCTGCTTCTCGATCTGCTCCAGGCGTGCCCGTAACGCAGTCATGTCTGCCTCGGTAGCTCGGGCGGCCAGACCGTCGCGCAGTTCCTGAATTTCTTGTGCCCACTGATCCAGCATCGGGTCGAGGACACTGGCTTGTTGCTCGCCGGCATCGACCATCTGTCTCAGGTCTTTCACTGTGTAGTGCAATTTTTCCTGCGTATCCTTGAGAGCGTTCGAGTCATGCTGCAGGGTATCTAGAATCTGTTGGTGTTGGGCGCTACTGTCCTGTAACGCCGCCATGCGCTGAGTTTGGTTATATAAACCGCCACTCAGGCCCGCGACAGCCAGGCACAGCCCTCCAACGATCAGGGTTTGAAACGTTGCAGGTTTCATGGGCGAGTCCCCGGCTGGCGGGACGAAGTAGAGGCGACTGGCGTGGCGCGGGTGTCGACTTTTTGTGGCTCGAAGCAGACTGAGCGGTTGAAGTCGTCGACCGTGAGTTGCCAGGCCGGACCGGCCAGCACTTGAAGTGCGCCGCGCAAAGGAATCGGACCAAGTCGGTAGTGAGCCGCCGGCAATGGACGGCTGAAGAGCACTTTCATTGACGCGGCATCAGGACAGAGCGAATAACCCGAGCGCAGCAGCACATAGTGCAGCGCATCCTGCACCGAAGGACTCAGGTTCGACGGAATGTTTACGTCGATGATCTGGGCGAGAAGGTCCCGTTGCTCCGTGGTGGCTGCGGTGCTCACCAACGTATAGCGGCCATAGCGAAGTTCTGCCTGATGACCGTCATCATCCGCACCCATTTTGGATGGGCCCCGACTCATCTCACTCTCGGTCGATGGTTTGGGTGGCGATGTATTGGGGACTTGTGCAGTACACGCGCTCAGTGCGCCCAGCAGGCAAATCGGCGTGAAAAAGCGGGTCATGGAAAGATCCTCATGTCAGATTCAGTGCAGAACCTGACATGAGGGGAAGGGTGATTCAGTGAGAAAGGCGATTCAGGGAGCCGCGTATTACTGCGGCACGTTTCATGGTTGTTCGTTGAAAACCTCGAGTCCGGGTAAGACGGATGCCCAGGGGTCGAAGATCAACATTCGCACATCCGCCAACGCCGCCAGGTACAACACCTTGACCAAGGCTTCTGGCGTACCGGCATCGAGTTGTTGTTGTCTGAGGGACAAGTAAGAACCGCTGTCGATTTTCAACAGGTGCTCATCGGTCCAGGGTGTGCCGATCAGCTTGCATCCGATGCCGTCGCAGTCTGGCAATGTGAACAGCTCGAAAAACAGCCCCGTTAGCTTGGGCTCGTTGGACACCCGTTCCTGCAGATAAGACATCGCCTCTGCGGGAAGATGGGCCGTACTGATCTCCCAGGACCGACTGTAGTGCCCGGTTTCGAAGCTCAAGTGACGGATCACGGTTTGAGCTTCTTCCAGAGAGTACAGGTCACCGACATGGTGCTTCTGGCTGAGTCTTTCACCGATCACCGAGTAGATGACTTGGCGGACCTGTCCGATAGACTGGCAGCGGTCATCCAGTTCGTCCGGAATGGATTGGCCTTCGCTGATCAGGGCGAAATCGTCATTGAATACGCAGGACAACAGTTGCAGTTCATCGTCGGACAGATGGGCTTGTGAGTGATGCAAGGGGCGAAGGCAGGGTGGGCAGTAGTTGTCATAGGTGATTTGCAGCAGCCGCTCGATAGCCAGGCTGTGATAGCCACGCATAAAAGGATTTGAATCTACCCGCAGCGCGGAGACTTGATGGATAGGGTTCATAAGAGGTTCTCCAGGCTAACAATGAACAAGGCACCCGAGGGTGCCTGTAAGGGTTAAAGCCAACCGTACTCGGCAAAGGACAGCGGACGACCTTCGCCCACGATGAAGTGGTCCAATACACGCACTTCGATCAGCGCCAAGGCCTCCTTCAACCGAACGGTCAGAATGCGATCTGCTTGGCTGGGTTCGGTGCAACCAGAGGGGTGGTTGTGAACAAAAATGGCGCCTGCGGCGTTATGGGCCATGGAGCGCTTAACGACCTGGCGGGGGTATACGCTGGCCCCATCAATGCTGCCGTGAAAGAGCACTTCGAACGTCAGCACTCGGTGCTTGGCATCAAGAAAGATCACGCCGAAGACTTCATGATCCTGCTGAGCTAAATGCAGTTTCAGGAACGAAGCCACGACGTCGGGAGAGGTCAGACCGGGTCCGCGACTGAACAACCGACGATCCAGAATATGCAGTGCTTCATCGATCACGCGGTTTTCTTGCGCGAGCCGATCAGTCTCAAGCTCAGTTGTGTCAATCAGGGTGAGTTGATTGCTCATGGTAGTGCCTCCGAATTGGATCTTCAGGGGCTCACACCCAAGGGGAGTGATGTCCCCTCGGTGGGTATGAAGTTGCGGTTGTAGGCTGTTTACAACCTGGTGAACTGGTGACGTTGACCGTGTAGGGGAGAGCCGCAGCCATCGCAGGGCAGCGAGGAAAAGGCTTTGACTCCCCAGCCGGCCTCGGCATCGAAGTCGGCGCTGATGGGCATCAGTCGAGCCAATCCAGCTTGGAGAGCGGCGATGCGTTGAGCGATTTGATCCACCGTGTAGTAGAGCGAAATCGCGCCGTAGTCCTCATAAGCGGCAGCGAACAAGCATTCGTCGCAAAGCCAGAAGGATTCCATGAGAGGACTCCTATGTCGGTTAAAAAAAAGGCGCTCAAAGGAGCGCCTTGGTGAGGGCGTTACGAACCGTTCAGGCGGACTGAGCGGTTTGAGTAGAGCCACGGCGAGCCGTGCGTGGCGAAGGTTTGGCTTCGGGTTCGTTCTCTTCAGCTTCGGTATCAGCCGAGGTTGGAGCGGACTCATTGGTAGGCGCCTGCTCAGCAGGTGCTGTTGCTTCCTGCCTGGCGGGCGCTTTGTACTCGAGCGTGCCGTTGACTTTGATCCAGTCGATGAACAGCAAACGACCTTTCAGGCTGGCGCCTGGTTGACCTTGTTTGGTGCCCTTCTCGTAGAGAAAGGGGTCGATCCACAGGTCGCCGATACGAAACGACAGCAACACCTTTTTCTCAGCGTTGACGGCGTCCATGTAGAGGCGAATCAAACGTTCTGCTTCGCCTCCAGCGACCTTGCAATCGAAGCGGGTGTATTCCACCGCATCGCTAGCACCGTGCAGGGCTGCAATATCACAGGCCATGAACGGCTGTCCGCGGCGAACCTGTACTTCACGAACACGGTTGAGATAGCCGATACCGGCGGTGTGTAGATTGAAGTAAGTGGTCGCTTCTTGGGGGTGGTTGGCGTGGGCCATGGTGGTTCTCCTGTTTCAAGAAAAAAACGGCGACGCACGATCCCTGACAGGAAAGTGAGCCCCGTCAGGGTGGGTAAGGTGAAGATCCGCAATGAACGACCCGCCATCGGTAAACCGATGACGAACAGGACGATGCGTCTGGGTGAACAGCGCTACAGCAGAAGGATGTCTGCGGCAAAAGTCCGTAGACAGGGGGGGAGTGGGCATTCATCACCGCTGAAGCGGTAACCGTGCGAGCTTCCGAACGCTAATCGCACTTGGGTAAACCACCACAAACGTGGCGTAGCCTTGAAGGTTCTGGCTACCTGGGCTGGGCTGTCAACGACAGCGGACCACGCCCTTTCTATAAGCCTGTCAAAGGGGAGCGTCAAGACGCTGCAACCCGATTTTTTACACCCGGAATACAGTGGCAATCACTGGAATGAAAAAAATGAAGAGCAAGCCTGGCTGTGTCGCCAGGCGAGGAAGAGACAAGCCACCTTTGGCGATCTTATGCAGTCGAAAAGCTCCTCGCAAAGCTTGCTTCACTGCGTAACGATTCGCCAACCGACCCTTGTCGTGGCCTGGATCGGAACGTACTGGCACGCATCCGCGCACAAAGGGTGCCCAGTGTTTCGCCGGCGGGCTCCGGAATTGAATACGACCGCCGAAGCGGATGACCACTGCTGTCGCTGTGCGGCAGCAGTGGTCATCCGCTGCCACGATCAGCAACGCATGAGGGCGGAATATGATCCACGGAGAAGAAGGCTCCGAACTCATCGAGTCCGACCGAGCTGCCCGGAGCTAATCGGTCTTGGGTCGCCAACGGCGATGAACCCGAATGACTACAGCAGAAAGAGCGTCACAGCGTCAAGCCAGAGGCCAATGCTCACTTACTTCCGAGATGAGCGGCCAACTGTTCGACGGTGGCGAGGATAAAGGCGCGATCATGTTCTTTCAGTCCGCTCAGCAGCCCCATGATCATCTGACTCTGGTCGTTGGGGCGACTGCTGGACTCCGTCAGCAATTCATCCATTCGACAGTCGAAGATGTCCGCCAATTGCATCAGTTTGGCGACGGACAGCTCCACCACCCCTCGCTCCAGGCGCGATATCGCTTCGCTGCCGATCCCCAAGCGTTCAGCGACCTCTTCCTGGGTCAGATGGCGCTCGGTTCGGTGCTTCGCGATCATGCGCCCGATTTGGGTTTGGGTGGGATGCTTATGTGCCAAGTGATGAGTTCTCCAGTTCAACCCGAATGGTTGAGCAAAGACTCGTTGACATGAACATCCTTAAAAGTTGAATATCGACTACATGGGTTGTTATTTTGACTGAAATCGACATTTACCGCGACGTGGTTTCTGGTCCTTTGGGCTCCAGAGGCGTAGTGGTCAGTGTGAATGAAGGTGAGGACTGGTTGAGCATGGAAGATGAGAGCGAGGACGTCATGGACCCCATTTGGGATCGAGCAGTGGAACTGGTCATCGAGATCCATGATTCCCCGGGCAACCCCGAACACTTCGACAGTCTTGTTCACTGGCTCAATGAGAGTCCTGCTCATCTGAAAGCGTTCAACGAACTGGGGCAGATATGGATCTCGGCAGGTATCGCCTTGGCCCGTGAAATCGGACAGCCCTTGAGCGAGTTGGAGCAGGACCAGCGGCCGTTGATGATGCACTAACCCGCGCATCGATCTCAGAGTCGTACGGATCAGTATCAGGTGCGCTGGGCCTTGTTTTTGATGGGCAAGGTGCCCTTGCAGTTAGGATAACGGGCGCAAGAACAGAACGGTCCGGACTTCCCCTTACGCTTGCGCATCGTGTCGTTGCACATTGGGCAGGCTGGCCCGTTGTCCGTAGGCACTACCAGTCTAAGCGTTCCACAATGCTCGACCAGCTGCGCAATCCAGTTCGCTTGCTTGGCGACGAACGCATCAAGAGGTAGGCGTCCGGCTTCGATTTCGTCCAGGGCCTGCTCCCAAATCGCCGTCATTCCCGGATCTGCGACCGCTGCAGGCACCGCCTCGATCAGCGTATGAGCCGCGGCCGAAGACATCAAGGCGCGTTTTTTCTTCAGCAAATAACCACGGTCGATCAATCCCTTGATGATGTTGGCCCGCGTGGCTTCGGTACCGATACCGGTGGTGTCTCGAAGTTTCTGTTTCAGCCGTGGATCGCTGACCAGTTTGGCCACGTTTTTCATGGCTTTGATCAGACCGCCCTCGGTGAGTGGTTTGGGAGCCGCGGTGCGCATGGCCTTGAGTCCAGCGTCTATCACGTTGCACGGCGTGCCCTGTTGCAGAACCGGTAGTACCTGGGACTTTTGAGCGGATTCTTCATCCTCTGTGGTGTCGTAGAGCAGGCTCTTCCAACCCTGGACCAGGATCTGCTTGCCCACGGTGGTCAACCGCTGTCCGCCGCACGCCAATTCGACTTCGGTGCGATCAAATTCATGGTGAGGAAGGAATTGCGCTAGGTAATGGCTGCGAATCAGTTCGTAGACGTTGCGCTCCGGTTCGGACATCCGCGCAAGATTCGTGGGGGCGGTGGTAGGGATGATGCCGTGATGCGCAGTGACCTTGGCATCGTCCCACACCCGTGAACGCAATGATCGATTGAGTTTGTCTAAGGCGGGTTGCAGTGCGGGATCTGTTTTGAGCAAGGCATCGAGCACCGCGGGCACCTCGTTGAACATACTCTCTGGCAGATAGCGGCAATCACTGCGCGGATAGGTGGTGGCCTTGTGTGTTTCGTACAGGGCCTGGGCGATATTCAGCACCTCTTGGACGCCGAGCCCCAGCTTGCGTGAGCAGACTTCTTGCAGCGTGCTCAAGTCAAAGGGTAGGGGCGGCGCTTCGCGAAGCTGCTCAGTCTGCAGTGAGAGCACCGTGGCAACTTTGCCTGCTTTGATCGCCTGGACTGCCTTAACGGCAAGCCCTTGTTGCAGGCAACGACCTGCCTCATCCCGCCCCGAGCTTGGTGGTAACCACGACGCAAGGAACTGCTGCTCTCTCGACGATAGCTGCACCTCCACCTGCCAGTAAGGCACGGGGATGAAGCTGGCAATTGCGCGATCCCGATCAACCACCAGACGTAATGTCGGTGTCTGGACCCGTCCAACCGACAGCACACCATCGTAGCCCGCTTGCCGGCCGAGAAGGGTAAACAAGCGACTGAGGTTCATGCCGATCAACCAGTCAGCGCGGCTGCGGGCAAGGGCTGAATGGTATAGGGGGAAGGTCTCGTGGTCGGGTTTCAGCGAGGACAATGCCTTGCGGATGGAGGTCTCATTGAGAGCGGATAACCAGAGCCTTTGAATGGGGCCTCGATACTTGCAGAGCTCCAGCAGTTCGCGAGCGATCATCTCACCTTCGCGATCAGCATCGGTCGCGATCACTACGGTGGAAGCTTCTTTTAGGAGGCGCTTGATGACTTTGAATTGGGTAGCAGTTTTGGGCTTGACCTCGACTTTCCACTCCAAGGGAATGATCGGCAAATGCTCCAGCGACCAGCGTTTGTATTGTTCGCCATAGGCTTCCGGTGGGGCTGCTTCGAGTAGGTGGCCGATGCACCAGGTGACGGCTGTTTCGATACCGAGCAGGCAGCCTTCGCCGCGACGGGTGGCTCCGAGTACTTTGGCGATGTCTCGACCTTGAGAGGGTTTCTCGCAAAGGAATAAGCGCATAAGACTGCTCCAGATAAGGTCCGAAGCAGAGTTGTTGAATCAGCTAATGCGGGGTATGAGAAACCCGAATTGCAGGCTTCTCATATTAGTCAGTGGAACAGTCTTGAAGAGAGGTTGCTGCCCCTCTGCCGTCTGGGCATAACGCGCATATTCACGCGTAGGGAGTACGCGTAGTACAGCAGACCCGCGTAAAGGCGCATTTTTAATGCCAGCCCATCAATCCGTAGGTTGCTACCCTCGACGCTTCTTGGGCTTCGATGCTGGTGGACTGGCTGGCTCTGTACCTTGTCCTCCGTTTTTTCCAGTCACCGACTGTTCACTGGAACGCTCGCGCATGACCACATTTTGTACACGGTGAGGCAGGATACCGACCCGACGAGCCTCGATCTTGAAGGTCACCCGCGCATTGTCCTCACTGTCCTCCCACTCATCCTTGACCGTACGCCCCTCGACCAGCACGCGCATGCCTTTCTGATACAGCATGCTCCAATGCTCGGCTTCGCGGTGCCAGAGCTCAACCGGTGCCCAATAACCGCCCCGATCTTCATAGCTACCATCGCGCGGCACGGGATTATCGAAGTACACGTTCAGTCGCAGCAGACGCCGTGGCTCGTCATTGCCTGAGGCAAACTCCTGGAATTCTGGCGCACTGCCGATGTTGCCTTCGCCGACAAAAAAAGTACTCATCGTGATACCTCCACTGCTGTAGTGAACTGGCGCAGCCGCTCGTCGGCACTGGCCATTTTGATCGCGCAGGTGGTGGCCTGGCGCAGTATTGAATGCATCACGCTCATCTGCAGGTTCAGCACAATGCGGTCGCATTCGAATCGGTGCAAGCCCTCGCGTACCAGCTGCGGCAAGGCTCTGTTGCTGAGTTGCTGTTCCCAGACCACAACGCCCATTCGGGAGAAATCACGGGAGCGCCAGCGCAGGAAGGTGCTGCCAGCGCTGGTGTTCTGCAACACCAGGCGAAAATCCAGCAGCGAGTAAGGAAGGCGTTCTGCCTGCTGCGCCACGGTTTCCATCAAACGACATAGTTGCGCCTCGATTTCCCTCGCAACTTGCGCCAGGTGCTCCAACTCCCCCTTACCCTTAAATGGTTTTAAAAGGCCTTTTAGGGAGGCTGCGTGTTCGAGCTGTCGATAGGCATCTGATGTCAGCCCTGCGAAGGCTATCGGTTGAACAGGGTGCTTGAGATTCATGCGTCGCCCTCAGGCTCATCCACGGTCGTTGATGGTCCACTGGGCTCCTCAGCCAGAGTCTCAGCGTCATCCTTAGGCACAGCACCTCGGCGAATGATCGGTGGCGCAAACTGGGAGCGGCGATGACCCCCGAGGATGTCCATGGGGGGCAACCCCAGTTTGTCGATGGCCGCCAGGGCGCGAGCGTTGCTCGCTGCCATGTCATCGCGCGTAACACCGGCATGCCGGTAACGCTGCGCCAAGCCGAATAGGCTTCGCAGTAGATGGGCGCCGTCATCGATCCAGGTTTCCATGTCCGTGCGACCGATAAGAGCGGTGTGATGCGCCAATAGGGTATGGCGCACCAGCGTGTCGTAGTCGGTCAACAGGTACACCGCTAGGAAGCCCAACTGGCTGCCGATGTACAACGGCAAGGTTACGGGGTGGATGTTGAGGTTGTCGCCCATGTCGATTTGGGTCGGCAGGTCTTGTCTGATCCGATCAAGCTGTTGGGTCAGTTCCAGCATCCCAGCCTTGGCCTGCAGCAGTTTTTCTTCGAGTTGCACCATGGCCCAGTCGGCATACGGGTCGTCCTGTGCCGCGGTTTGCTTAATCAGGTTAGTGACGCTGATATAGCCGGCCATGCCCATAATCGAGTGAACACCTTCGCGTGCAGTCCGGCCTTGCCAGATGCGAGCGGCGTGATGGGTGTGCAGCGTTAACGTAATGCTGCTGCGCAATGAGCCCAGGTTGAGCTGGTAGTGATCGGCCACGGTGGAGTCCTCGCATAAGCTTGGCGAGCACCTTGTGACGGATGAGCCTTGAGGGCAGCGAAAAACTTGAATGCTGCCTGTTCGGTTTGAGCTTCTGGGAGATGATTCACCCGATGCCTACGGCGCTACAGGGATTGCGCTCTGGAACTCCCTGGATTTGATGCCAGTGGCATCAAATCTACTGACGTCCAGAACGTTTCCCACGCAGTTGGCGCAGTTCATCCAGGCAGGCTTGAGCAACGGCAGAGGCGGGTTCACCTTTTTTTCGAGTGGTCCGCGCTGGAGCAGATTGAGGATGCGCTGCAATGGGCGTCGTTTCTGCCTGGCCCGCCCACGGATGAAAGTCGCCTTTTAGCGCACGCTGAATCAGACCCATCAGATAAGCCGCAGGTTTGCGGATGCCGCCCGCAGCACAACGTGCCCCGGCTTCGTTGAGCACCGCCTGCCTCTCTGACAGCTTGAGTTTATTGAGCGCCACGGTGATGGCTTGACGCTCGTTCGGGCTCAGGGTCAGCGCAGTGGGCCAGAGCACGTTATCCACCGCCGGGCTCGCGTGCGGTACTGTACAAATACTTTCTTTTACTACTGTACAGGCGACGTTCGGATTCCGAACGTCGCCGGGAATATTGGCCTCTACACCTGGTTCGGAATCCGAACGAGGGGCTGCATGATTCCGAACGGGGTGATCGCCGCTTTGTTCGGCATCGTGCATCGAACCTTTTGTTTGCGAGTTAGAATTCTGATCTACCCACCGATCACCCCAGGTGTCGAGGCGGGTGGGGAGTTGGCTCAGGTCGATACTGGTATCAAGGCTGATTTCATCCAGAAGGTGCTGAGCGACGATACGCACCGCCTTGGTGGCATGATCAAGGCAATGTCCAACCAGCTCCAGATAGTCCTGATCCAGTTCCATGGCTTCGGCGAGTGTTAACGGTTCATCGTGCAGAACATACAAAGAGCCTTGCAGACGTCCACTAACTTGGTCACGCCCGCGACTCACCAAGCTGAGCCAACGAGTGAGCCTGAGCATTGTCAATACGCGAGCGATGGTTTCACGTGAGGCTGAGGTCCCATAGGGGATACTCGACAGATACGGTTGCAGATCCTCATAGCGCGGTGTGACCAGGCCCTGGCCTTGTAACATGAATCGAAAGATCTGCCAGGCATTGCGCTCCAACGGTGTCAAACGGTTATCCAGCAGCAAACGACGCGGTACGACTTCGTGTGATTGGCCACTGAACAGAAATCCAGCCTCCAGCGCTTGGTTGGAAGGTTTCTCGATGGTAGGGCGAGTGGGCCAACGTTCGCTCAATTGCTGCGCGCATTGCTGCAGGACGCGTTGCCAACGGCTGAGCGGGCGGGTGTTCATGTGTTCTTGCTGTAGTGCTCGATCTGCTGCCAGACGATGGTCAAGCTGATCTGTTGTTCCTCAGCCAACATCATCATGGCGTCGAGCTGATCTTCGGTAGGGTCTTGTGCTCGTAGCTGACACCAGCGTTGCCACAGTGCGTGCTCTTGCGCTTCGCTCAAATTCTGCGGTCGTCCCTTGCGGGTTTCTATCTTGAGCAGACGTCGACGCATTGCCGTTTCCGAATGGGCCAAGCCGAAGTTCTGATACATGATGGTGCTGCTGGCGCCGAGTTTCAGAGCTCGGTTGATCAAGCGCTCATTCTGTTCATCGCGATCGGCTTGCTCAATTAATCTGTGCAGCACCGGCGAGTCGATCTTGACCTCGACCCAAGGTACGGTCGCGTGCGCCAGACGCGCCAGGGTGGTCGGCGGTAGGGACTGCAACAAGTAGATGTCATCCTCACCCAGCCCTAACGCTTTGCAGCGCTGCAGATTACCCAACCGCAGCTCATGCAGGACCTGAGTCAACATGGCTTGATTGAGTACATTGAACGACAAGCTCATGGCAGCTTCTCCGGTGAGTCGTCTTCAACGGTAAGCGTTAATTCGATCAGGCGCCGGGCCAAGCGGATCAGGCGATACAGCTTGATCAGTAAATGGTCCGGCAGGCGTTCCAACCCCACATCCATGGTTGGTTGATCTGCCAGGGGCAACTGATACACCCCCAGCAACAGTTGCCCAAACAGGGCTGAGGGCAACAGTTTGCGGTCCTCCCAGTCCACCTCATCCTGAGCACGCAACAGGGCCAGAAGCAGTAGATGAACACCGGTCGCGCGCGGTGTCGTCAGATCAACCTGCTCCATGTCGAGGATGAAGCCCAAGCCGTCCTGCTGATTGATGATGATCTCGGGCCGCCCGGCATAGGCTGCCATCTCCCTCGCCAGCGCAGCGATGGCTGAACGCAGTTGCTCGGGAGTATCGAGCGCAGGGGCGATGCTCCAGATGTCGTGGCTCACACGAGTATCGACTTCTCTTACTGTTTCGGCGGGCGTTTCGCGATTGATCTGGTCACGAATCTGTTGAACTCGCGATGGAGGGTTTAGCTCTGGTGTGACGTTGGCCTCAGGCTGCGTGGAGGGTTTTGGCGCAGCGCCGGTCTTCGACTGGTGCTTATGGTCCGAGGGTTCAAGCTCGGAACGGAGAGGAGATTTTGTAACTCCATCTTCACCTGATGGAGGCATGTGCGTTGCTTGCGTGGTCACGGCAACGCTAGGTATCGGCAGAGGGCGTTGGGTGTCGCTCAGCTCCAAAGCCAGCATGCGGTAAGACTGCCCGAGCAATTGGCTCATTCGTTCGAGCAGTTCGTCCTGGATCTGCGCAAGGTCGAATGACTCGGGCTCGGCATCAAAAGAGGCCAGGGTGTCCAACCAGAGCTCGGTGAACTCACGGCTATTGGCCGGATAGCGATTCCAGGTTTTTTCTGCCTGGCTACGCAGACCTATTAGGCGTTCAATTTGCGATTTACCCAATCCGGCATACAGTGTTTGCGGGATAGCCGGCAGCAAATATTCCAAGGTATCGAGCATCCGGCTGATATGCGATTGCGAAATCGGATAGCCCCCGGAAGCAAGGCGTTTTGCCAGTTCGCGCTGCGAGAGTGCAGCCCCATCTAGCTCAAACATGGCCCTGAGTTTTGCGACAGCGATGGCACGTTCGATGAAAGTGAGTTGGCCGTGCAAGTCGCTTTCAGCCAGATGGCCGAGCAGGGCGGTAGCCTCATTGGTCCAAGGTCGAAACAGGCAGTGGATACGAAAGAAGCGTTCGTCATGGGTCTCTTGCCACAGCTGTCCGAGAATCGCCAGGCGGGTGTTGCCGCCGTTGCGGATGATGAAGGTCGGTTCACCCGGGCGGCGGGTGATCGGCGGTGGCTGATCCAACCCTCGTTCGCGGATTGAGGCCTTGATGTCGTCGTACATCGGATTACGAATGAATCGTGGGTTGAGGTCGTAGGGTCTTAGCTGTTCTAACGTCACCAGCATGGGGGTATCGGTGATCGGATCGGACGGTTGCTCCAAGTTCGGCCCTTGTGGGAAGTGGCCCTGCTGCAGCTTGTCGGTGATCTCCTCTTGGCTGGGCTTCTTCATTGGAAAAACCTCAGTTAACGCCGACCGCGCAAGTGGTCACCTATCTCGAATTCAACGACCTCGGCCGTACCCGATCCTTCGAAATGTTGTGAAAGTTCTGCGAGGAACCATCCCATAGCCGAGCGGCCACCCCGTAGACGAACGACCACGGTGCAGTACTCATCGCTAGGAGGTGGCTCTGATAGTTCGAGCGGTTGAACGATGAGATGGCTGTAATTCAGCATTACAGAACTCCTTGCCTAGTGCTTGAGATCAACGCTGATGCAACAGCGATGACGACGTGAGCGGGTTGTCATGAGCGCACCTGAGGACCACTCACTGAGCAGATTGCTTGGCGCCACTCAGGAAATAACTCTATGGCCAAGGCTTGTATGGTCTCCAAGGCCGACGCAGATCGACGGCCAATAGGGCGACGAGTTTCGACGCGGTGAACGGGTAGACGCAGGGAGGCAGCATTCAGATAGGCCACTCGATCGGGAACTACGGTCTGCAGGACCTGGATGGCTGAAGTCCCTATGAACGTTTCGCGCAGGCTGCGCATGATCATGCGAGTGTCCGATTTGATGTCGTTCACTTGATTCAGCAAAAGCCTCAGAGGAGGTGGAGCGATACCCAAGTCGCGAAAGGGCTCAAGTTCGTTGAGCAGTTTCAGAATTCCCCGGCGTAGTTCACGAGCAGCGAGCATTTCAGGAGTAATAGGGGAGAGGGCAAGGTCAGAGGCCAGTATGGCCATCTCCAACAGCACGCTCCGCGCGCCTTGGGTATCGATCAGAAGCAGGTCATAGCTGGGGCGGAAAGCATCGAGCAGGTTGCGCAGCCGGAGGCGTCCGTCAGGAGCATGCAATAGCAATGTGCATAGTCGACCCTCATCATCGTTGGAATGGATCAGGTCGAGTCCGGTAATCGCGGTCGTGGAGATGACCTGTGCGGGATCCGAAAGATTAAGTGCGAGCAGCTCAAACACTCCGGCGGCAGCTGTATGGCTCAATGCGTAGTAGCTGGAGAGTGTGGGCTGGCTATCCAAGTCCAGTAGGAGGACGCGCAAACCCGCATCTGCGAGTAGACCACCAAGATTGGCGGTTACCGTGGTCTTGCCTACCCCACCTTTCGTTGAAACCACCGATGCCACACGCATGACATCAATCCTGCTGTGTCAGGCGTTCGGTTACCCACCGTTCGATCTCTAGGGAGTCCCAACCGACCGCACGCATGCCGATGCGTTTAGCTTGGGGGAATTCTCCTTTCTTCATCAAATTGTAGATATGCGCACGTTTGAAGCCGGTCCTACGCTCGACCTCTTCGCGCCGCATGATATGACGCTCTATCAGCGATTGAGGTGTTCCAGTGACGAGTGAGTCTTGGCTGGACATTCTGGTCACTCCTGGCGCTGGTTGGCGCGTGATGGGAAGTAACCTGAATTCAACATCTGAAAGTGAACAATGTCATTGCAACGCAATCAAGAGGGTTGCAGTGCAATACTCCAAATTATGTTCGGGAAAGGCTACGCCTGCCGGCTGCAAATTTCTCGTCTAGCGAACGCTTACTCAACCCTGGCACGCCACTGTAATGTGCAGTTATAGAATCGACGATGGCTGCTTGGTTGTCGAATATCGAATGTCGTCTTCCTGCCTCGGATGAGCTCAGCATCGTGTTTACCAATGCTCCGATCACGTTAAGAAAGCTTGCTTTGCTTTGGTCGCTGAGGTGCTTTCCATTTTCAGCAAGTGCGCGTAGGTTCTCGCGTTCTATACCTGCGGACTGAAGTTCGCTCATTAGCGTCTGAAGTGTTGCTTCGGCTGCTTTTAATTGTACTTCTAGCGCTTCTCTATCTGCTTGCAAGGTCAGGTATGTCTCGTAGCGTATATTTTCCTGCTCAGTAGGGAGGCCAAATAAAAAAAACGGTCGCTGATCCGGATGGTGGTTGAACATCCACCATTTCAGGTCCGAATGCCTGATGGTCAGCAGTTTGTAATCAATTGGCGTGCCTGAGGGAACGGTCGTACCTAAAGCGCCATAACGTAGCTCATGATTTCGAATCGCGTCGAGAATTTTTTCAGTAGTAGCGTGTAGGCATGGCCACTGCGGGAAAGCTTTGGCGAGTAGAGCAGGGCACTCCCACGAGGACCCGAGGATCTGGGTTTCAAAAGCGATTAAGTCGCACCAGCGGATTGCAACGTCAATGGGTCTATAGAACAGCTTGGCAAGAGGATTGAATCCGTTCGATGTGTACATAGGGCAGCCTTTTAAAAAGGGCAGGCCCCGCTAGGTACAGTCTAAATGTTGGCGGTCATGGCCAAGGCTTCCGTGCGGTTGCTGTCCTAATATCGCAGTGAGTAACTAAGTCGTCATTGTCTCTTTCTTTGCAGTTCAAATAGTTAAACGTTGTAGAGGTATTGCCTCGACTAGGGCGCTTTTCTATCAGGGAATAATTCACGAAAAATGATGTAATTTGTAAATCGCGGATATTGATATGAACTATCGGCCTGGCATCGTTTCTGGTTTTTTTATGTGTCCAAGCAGCTGTGCAGTTGGGACGGTTTAGGAAGAAAATGATTAGTCCAGTGCATGTCGAAAAGTCTCGCTAATAAAACTGGTCATCTGTCAGAAGTGAGCATTTGTCTTCCGACGCTAGCATCTTAAGACTGACAGCTTATTTCCTAGTCGGACCAGCGTGGCACTCATCTTCTAGCCGGTGAGTGCCGCCATCTAGCACAAGTAGGAGCGTATTCGGAGCCCATTCTATCCGTTAATAGTCTAGAGTCGTAAATGACGCCAAGGTATGAAGCGATATATGCTGGTGGGAAGGACAGACTCAAGACTGAAAGAGCGCTTCCTTAGCCTTGCTATAAGCAAGTTTCGCAATAATTTTACCTTCACGGAAATGTAGAAGATCTAGCCCTCGCAACGATGTGGATACTCCATTCAGATGCATATCGCACCGCCACCGTATCATTATTTTGCTCGAATCAGCATCAACGAAAAGATCCTCTCCTACATACTCAATTTTTCCGAAAGAACCGTCAAAAAAAGGTGCCAAGGCCTGACGTATTTCCACCTTACCGATATGGCTCCCACCATAGATATCTTCGTAGACTGCGTCATCGCTAAAAAAAGCCATGACGACCTCGAGATTAACGGCATTATTTGCCTCAACAAACCTCTGGGTCGCTTGCGTCAGCGTTGCTCTTTCGGAAGATGTCGTGTTATCCAATTCAAATCACCTTTGCATTAAAAGTTATTTAACCGCCACTGCGACGGTCTATAATCATAAACACAGTATTTCTGCTGGGGATTGACATCAAACGCCAAATTTTTTGACTCGGCGCGACATTGATTTTTTGTGGTTGGTGCAGAGTTCGTTATATTTGCAGATGGAGAGGGTGAAATACCAAAAAAATTGCATATGAGCGTCGAGTGCAGTATGAGTAGTAAATTTCAGGGGGCGGAGTTGTCTGCCCCTTGAGTGGCACTTGGGAGATCTATTGAAGTGAAATTTTATTTATACTTGTCTTGAGTTGCTTGCTTGAGAGAGTTGATGCCGCCCGTGATAAATATCGTCATTCTTTCAACAATGTCATCTTCTGATTCTGCGTGAAGGTGTCCGTCAGTAAGCTCACCAATACGATCAACGCCTCTCAGCATATAAAGAATCATGGAAACCATAAATACTGCTCCCCAACTCACGGCAGCTGCGTCGTCTTCACCCTCACATTCCATAATTTCATGAATGAAGGCCTTTAATGTATGATCATATAGCTCTTTCCTCAAGGGTACGGCCACCTCTTCAGGTTCGCTAGCTAGCCGGGACTGCAAGCGTGCAAAATGCATCCATGCTTGTCCTCCTTCCCTGTGTTCAAATTGTGGTCTTAAGTAGGTTCGCACGATGTCATAGGTATTATAGCCTTCAGGACGGCATTTAAGTTCATCAAGGTAGTTCTGACGCTTCTTGTCTATATCGGACAATCCCCGTCGATATACTTCCATAAAAAGATTCTGTTTCGTTCCGTAGTAATAAGTAATTAGTGCTTGAGTAACGTTTGAGTTTTGCGCTATTTGCTTAAGGGTCGCTCCTAGGAACCCGTGCATAGCGAAAACCTTTTCAGCCTCATTTAAGATGAGCTCTTTATTAACGACCTCGCCGAGTTCAGAGAATCGGCGCCTACCGAGTTTAGGCCCAACTGCGGAATTTTGTGCTGATTTCGAGTCTGCCATAGGATTTTCCAGCTGGATTATAAAATAATCAGGGGATTATACATTGAAAATTTAGGGTTTTAAATACCCTCGGTTGACATGGTGAGATTTGGGGGGGGAGGATGTTTAACTAGGAAGTATGAGCATATTCTAATCTTGCATTTCACCAGAACGCTTGCGCTAATAGATTGTCGGGCTAATGTTGTTGCTGTTAGGGTGTAAGTCATTAGCTGGCAGGATGTGTAATTTAAGTGTGTCTCTCGGTGGGGGGGGACTGCTCTAAAGTAAAGCATAGCCCGTACTGCTCGGGCGTGATTATATGTTTAGAAAGCTTGCCGATACTCTTGGCTATTAATTATTTATACTTCGCGGATATCGAGCTATCTATACTCGTTCAATTGTTCTGATATGTCTTTTGTTGGTTATTCGAACGTCGAAGCTTTTGTTGCGAGCATCACCTGTCAATGTACGGGGCTGGATATCTAGCTTGAAGGTGGGAGGGCTCTAAGACCTTTCGCGAGAGGTTCTCAGATTGAGGCAGTACCACGCGGGGACGCAGCACGCAGGTCCGGTTCGGGGAAGCGTAAGAGCTCTAGTGATGAGTCCAATTGAGCGCATAGCTGTAGCCGGGGGTATGGCGTGCGGTAGGGCGCGAGTCTCACCAGTTTCTCATTCGTCCCAGATAACAGCGGAATGAGCTGAGGCTCCGGGAATGGTGAGACGTCTGAAGGCCGGACTCGTGTGGGATATTGCTGTGTGGTCTAGTGACGTCATTCACCAGTCTCCTCTCGTCTCCCGAACGTCCCAGGACCGCGACGTGCATTGAGTTTTGAGGCTGAGGGATGTTGATTGTCAACATTCAGTGAGGCACCAGAAAACTGGTTCGATGCATTCGGGCTGGTTTGATGCGTCACGAGGTGCAATTAGCCGCTGGCATCATCTAGGATGTTGAATTTACTAAGGTATTGATAACACTGTGATCTGTGGCGCATTATCTCACAGGTGATGCGAGCGTTGCGAAATGATGCCCATGGAAGCGCTAGAGCGGAATTCACGACGTTAGCTGCTGAAGCAGAGAGCTCGCCAGCTTGGGGGAGGATTTTGGCCCCTCGCGTAGGTCGGCCTGGCACCAATATTCTCGTCTGAGAAAAAATACTCAATGGACTTAATCGTATAAACGTCAGTCACGATACATCTAAAAATAACAAGAATTCGGAGCAGCCAAATGAGTGGAAGAGACACAACCCAGATCGCGGAGACAGTACTCAGTCCTTTTCAAGAGCTCATTGAGCCTTATCTTGAACGGGTCGGTCTCGAAAAATCAATATTGGCAGATCCGGATATGGAAATACCGGATCGAAAATTCGTCGAATTATTAGAGCTGATTTCCAAAGAGCAAGATGATTTTATTGGCATACATATGGCAATGAAGCTTCGGTCACGTAACTGGGGGATATTTGGCCACGCGGTTCGCAATGCTCCAGATGTAGCGACTTTTCTGAACGTTATGGCTGGTTTTGTCAATGTTTTCTCCCAAGCTGTAGAAGAAAGGTTCGTCGAGACAAGTGACGCTATTGGGCTTAGCTATCGTTTGATCGACTCTTCTATAGGGTATCGTCGGCAAGATTCTGAGTTTTCTATAACGGCAATTATTATAATGCTTCGTGAAGCAACAGGCATGGAAATAAAAGCGAAACAGGTCCGATTTGAACACTCCGGATCTGCTGGGGCGAAACTATATAAAGAGGTTTTTGGTGTAGCTCCCAAATTCCAACAATCTATAAATTCGATCATGTTTAGCCGTTCGGTGTTGGCCATTCCAATCGTTGATGCCGATCCCAGATTGTATCGCCTTTCTATGCAATATTTAAAGGAAAGGCTATTGGAGCGCCGGGTGGAACGCAGCGTAATTGTCAGGGTATCACATATCGTCGGGCGCAAGCTGGCTGACGGGGTGCCGACATTGGCAGAGGTGGCGGACGCTATGCATATGAGTGAGAGAACGCTACAGCGCCGCTGCAGAGAGGAGGGTGTCGATTTCCTGCACCTTGTTGACGATATACGGAGAAACACGGCTATTGATCATCTTAAGAATAGCGAAAAAAACCTTACAGATATAGCTTCTGAGCTTGGTTACTCTCAACTAAGCGCATTCAGTCGGGCGTTCCGTCGCTGGACTGGATTAACGCCGATGGAGTACCGAAATACTTATAATAAACGCATGCTTTGATATCTAATGGCATTTTTAATTTGATACTTGTCCTGTTGTAGGCTGTTATAGATTGAAAGATTTCCTTTGTTTTACGGTGTTGGTCTTGGAAGTTGCTTTTTGGATAAAAAATATCTACTTATGCCCGCTTAAGCGCGTAATAAATCGGCGCGCTTGGCAAGGTCGCTTTTATCAAGAAAAATAAGCTACCGTATCGACCAGCGAGCGAGTGTCATCGATCCGTCTATTATGTAACCACGGAAGTCGTATCTATCCGTTCAGACTTGGCGGGTAAGTCAGGCTTTCATTCGCTCAAACAAAACCACTCCAGTTTCTGCCGCGCTTATGGCTCTCCAAAGAATTGCGACGTCCACTGTTACATCTAGCGAACGCACCTTGATCGCTTTAATACGGTAAATTAGCGTTTGCTTGTATACAGGTGTTTAGGACCATTTTGCCAAAAAAACGGTTTTGTCAAGAAAAACTCTCAGCATATTCTGCAACAGGCCTCCGTGTAATGCATCTTGTTCAATTAATGCACCTAGAGATGCGCCAATCAACTTGGCACATTTTATCGGCAAGTTGAAGAATCACCCAGCAAACCACGTTATTCGCTGAAAAACGCACCATGATTAGTACAGGGAAGAAGTTTGCGCCCGCCCTTTGGCGCCAGGAGCCTCACTCACCCATGCCCGTGAGCTGTTTTCGAGCCATCCACAGATTTGACTGGGCGAACAGCGTGGACAGCTGCGCTGTGTCGTTCATCAGCCCACGACAGCGCGCGTTCACGTAGCCGAAATGACGCTTGATCACCCGAGCGGATGCTCGACTGCGGCCCTTGTCTGAGCTTTTCAGTGCTCGAGCTTGCGCTTGGCCTTGTAGAGCACGCTGCGTTTATTTAGCATGAAATACGTGCTGTGCTGTGCATCGGCCATTATTGTCCGCCGCGCCATGAAACGTGATTAGTCAGTCTCGACTCGGGATCGGTGCCGATATGAGCCTTCAGCCCCAAGAAATGCTGGTTACTTTTCTTGGTCTGATGCATTTCGGGATCGCGCTGTCCATCTTCGTTCTCGGTCAAACTGCGGTATGAATAACGGTGGCATCGACGATCGTGCCCTCACGCGGCGACAGACCTCTCTCCTGCAAGTAGCCATTGATGACCGCAAATCGATCTAGAGCACGTCCTGATCCATCTCGGCAAGGAAGCGTTCCCGGGGGCTGCTTACGCTTGCCGGCGTATTCAAAGCCGAAAAAGCCCATCTGGCTGATAGGTAGCTCGAATCAAGGATCGACAAAGTTCAGTGCGTCTACTGAATTGTTCAGAGAATTCCTAAATCTCACCAATCACCCCACGATGGCCAATCTTGCCATCTCATTCAGCGTAACGGTACGAGGAGGGGTAGGGCATGAGAAATCGTCAACAAATGATCGATTCCATGGCGCTGCGATGATGGCTCGACATCAAACTCTGTGTGATATCGCTTTGATATCGTAACGCCTGGTCACTCATGCTGAAGCTATGGATATTGCGACTGCTTTTGTTAAGTTTGTCTTAAGTCTCTCAGTAAAATGTGTTATTGGAAGAGTGAGCGCCGCTTGAGGCTTCCGCGATATGGGGCTCCCAACTCAGCTGGAGGCCGTCCTGGCTGCAGTGGGCGTCAGCTTGAAACATGGAGGTCGCGATTATTCGATATTTCTACTGATGACTCGCCTCTGCCGGGTCGCAAGTCCAGGCGACCAATAAGTATTAGCTCAAACCTCTCGGCGACTCTGTTGGCAACCATGACTGGTAGACTCATAGAGTCTGCCCCCTAATTGTCGATATCCCTTAACGTCTTGCCACCGGATACCAGTTAAAATTATGTGTTGATCGATATCCTATCTCGGAGATTGACCGCACGTGGCGGCGGGCCGTGGATTCCGCCATTACTTTGCAAGCTCGTGCGTCAACAGTAGAGGTTGCGGTTTGGATGTCGACCAGGCCTTATTGGCCGCTGAGGTAAGATCACAAACCCATCCGCTTGGCTTGTTGCTGGCTCTGGTGCATTTCAGGCATACACATACAATAGGGCTGGCTGCTCCTGATCGGATATTCCGGATTTGGAATCCCCTCCCACGCGGTCGATGCGAGGGCAGCCATCGATCCAGGCTCTGGGGAAAACCTGACTAACAACGGAAGTGCGCGCTTCTATGCAAAAGCCGTCAACGGTCAAACCGCTCCTTCATCAACTCTGCAAAAGCAAAACGATTCACTTGTACGATCGTATGAGCGTCTAACGTGTTTTCCTAATTGAGTCTAATTGTCGCCCTGCTCAAGCTCATCGAAACTGGCCCAAATTCCACTGACCAGGGCTCAGAATGAAGCTAAATATTACCCCGCCCTTGAAACCAAGCCACTGGATGGCAGCGACTGCCTTGACCGACGGCGCAACGCTGCCTCTTAAGGGCGAGCATGCCGTTGACGTTGCCATAATTGGTGGCGGGTTTGTTGGGCTCTGGACTGCGATAACGATCAAGGAACATGAGCCGGACGCCCGCGTGATGCTACTTGAACAGCACGTCTGCGGGGGGGGCGCCTCAGGTCGCAACGGTGGTTTTGTCATGTCTTGGTGGCCGAAGATTGGCACCCTGCGCGGCTTCTGTAATGACGAGCAAGCCCTCTTCCTGGGGCGTAGTGCCGAGCAAGCAATCACGGAACTGGGCGAATTTTGTGAGCGATATGGTATTGATGCCCATTTCCAGCAGAGCGGCTGGCTATGGACCGCAACGACCCAACAACACGTCGACACATGGAACGGCACCCTTGCCGCCTGCGAGCGCCTCGGCGTACGTCCATTCGAGCGTCTGGATCCCCGCGAGGTGGCGCGACGCACCGGTTCGGCGGTACACCTAGCAGGTGTATTCGAGCGTAGTAATGCCACCGTGCAGCCCGCGTTACTGGTTGAGGGTATGCGGCAGGTTGCGTTGGCCAATGGCGTCGAGATTCATGAAGGGACGGGGGTGACCGACATCGAGCCGGGTCAACCAGCCTTGGTAAAAACCGCTCATGCCGCTATTCGTGCCCGTTCGGTCGTGCTTGCGGTCAATGCTTGGGCAGCAACAATACCAGCTCTGGCGAAAGTGATCGTGCCGGTCAACAGCTCTATCGTGACCACCGAGGCTATCCCACAACACCTCAAGCAAATCGGCTGGACCGGAGGCGAAGCCGTAACCGACTCGCAATTGATGGTGGATTATTACCGCACCACGCGCGACGGCCGCATCGTCTTTGGTAAAGGCACAGGCGCCTTGAGCTTCGGTTCGAAAATCGGCGATGTGTTCAGCGAGGATATGCAGAGTTTGGCACTCGTCGAAGCGGACCTACGCCGTACCTATCCCATGCTCGACGATGCATGCATCGCCGCGCAGTGGTCTGGCCCGATTGACCGAACCTACGACAGCCTGCCGGTGTTCGGTCGGCTCAATAGCCAAGAGAACATACATTATGGCATCGGCTGGAGCGGCAACGGGGTCGGCCCGAGTCGAGTGGGCGGACGCATTCTCGCCAGTTTGACCCTGGGGCGCACGGATTTCTGGAGCTCCTGCTCGCTGGTGGAGCGTAGCTGCCGCACGTTCCCGCCTGAGCCGATTCGTTATTGGGGCGGCTCTCTTGTGCGCAACGCCGTAATGCGCAAAGAACGCTCGGAACTAGCCGGTAACACTCCAGCCGCCCTCGATCTTTTCCTGGCTCGCTTTGCACCGGCTGGACTCGAAGACAAAGCCTGAGGAAGTAAACCATGTCGATTGTTCGTATCCCTGCCAGTGCGCCGCTGACCTTCGGCGAAGCTATTACTCTCGGCAGTTCGGAGCAGGAGCTCGTAGCACAAGCACGCATCGCTGCGCACCTGGAGCTGCCGGACGCCCGTGGTTCTGTTGGTGTCTGGGAATGCAGCCCTGGCAGCTTCCGACGTCAAGTGGTCCAGGCCGAGTACAGCTACATCGTCAGCGGCGCTGGCTGTTTTACGCCAGACACTGGTGAGTCTGTCAATTTCAGCGCAGGTGACGCGCTGTACTTTCCTGCCAACAGCCAAGGCACTTGGGTCATTCGCCAGAACCTTCGCAAGACATACCTGATTCTTGAGTGAGTCATTTGTCTGCCACTCCTCCCACATAACAAGACGAGGTAACAAGAAGTGGGTACACAACAACACATTGAAGAATCCTCGGGGTTGAAAGCTCATGCCCTTGGCCGGATGGAAACCATTGGCATCATCATCGGCACCAACATTGGTGCAGGCGTACTCAGCATGGCCTTCGCTGCGCGCAAAGTCGGCTATGCGCCCCTGCTGGTGTGTCTGGCGATTACGTGCCTGTTCTGCATCATTACCATGCTTTATGTCGCCGAAGCGTGCCTTCGCACCTGTGAGAACAAGCAGCTAAGTGGCCTGTCACGTAAGTATCTCGGAGCTTTCGGCGGCTGGCTGATTTTCATCGCCGTTGCCGCCAATAGCTATGGCGCTCTTGTTGCATACATGACTGGCAGCGGCAACATTCTTACCGACTTCTTCAGTCGGTTCGGTTTGAGCCGGCAAATGGGCAGCTTGCTGTTCTTCATACCTTCGGCGTTGGTGCTGTATCTGGGACTGAAGGCCTTGGGCGTTGCGGAAAAGTTGATCAGCGTCGGTATGGTGATGATTGTCTGCTTGCTGATAGGCGCAACCGTGGTCCATGACGACACTCGTTTCATGCATCTATGGCAAAGCCAGTGGCAATACGTGGTGCCGGTTTTCAACTTAGCTGTATTTGTTTTCGGCGCGCAATTCCTGGTGCCAGAACTAGTGCGCGGTAACCTGGATTCACCCAAGCGTGTCCCACGCCTGATCATCGGCGGTATGCTGCTGACTTTCGTTGTGGTGGCCGCCATTCCTGCTTCAGTGATCGCGCTAGTAGGCACTGAAAACCTCAGTGAAGTGGCTACGCTCAGTTGGGGGCGGTCGCTGGGTCAGTGGGCCTACTATGTTGCCAACACTTTTGCCTTGCTTGCGATGTTGACCTCCTACTGGGGGCTTGGTGGATGCCTGTTCACCAACATTTTCGACCACTTCCGGCTCGGTGACGAAAGCCATCGTGGCAAGCGACTCATGGTATTGGCTGTGGTGGCAATCCCGCCGTTCATCCTGGCATACTCGGGTATCAGCGGCTTTGTCAACGCGCTGTATTTTGCTGGAACCTTCGGCGGCGTACTCATGGGTATTATTCCAATCCTTTTGCTTAATGCCGCACGCAAACGTGGCGATAAGGAACCGGCGTTCAAGTGTGGCTGGTATGCTCATCCACTCATGCAAGCCGGTATTATCCTGGTCTTCGCCTCGAGTGGCGTCTACGCCGTGCTATCAGCCATAGGAATGCTGCCTGCCAGTTGGTAATGACTCGAGGCAAGGCGGGATGAGCCTGAAACCTCGAGTCATCCAATGGAGCAGCCCGCACATGTCTCATCACGTCCGTGACTTGATTGCCCACACCGAGCTCCGCTCACGCCTCTTGAGCGGTGCTGAAGGCCTTGACCGCGAAGTGCGCTGGGCACATGTCTGCGAATTGCCCGACCCCACCGAATGGCTGGGAGAGGGCGATGTGTTGATGACCACGGGGCTCGGCATTCCTGCTGACCCCCTGCAGCAACGCGAGTACGTGCAACGCCTGGCTGAAGCGGGCTTGGCCGGGATGATGATCGGTGAACATATGCAGGCGCCGGCCAACCTCCATGCCCTCTGCGAGCGGGCCGAGCAGATGAATTTCCCGGTAATCCTCACAGAATATGGCGTGCCTTTCGCTGCGGTGACCCGGGCGATCATCGATGCGAACCAGAAGGAAGAGTACCAACGCCGCAATGCGCTGGTGCGGGTATATGAGAGTGCCCGGCTGAGCATGTCTGGCCTGAGCCTGGCGGGGTTGGTCCTACGCCTTGAGGCTGATATCCACTGTCGTCTTCATGTGCTTTTGCTCGAAACATTAGAACCTTGGGCGGACGACCTTGCCCCGCTATCCGAGTCAGTCCGTTTGGCACTCCTAGGCAGCCGCCGCAAACAGGTAGAGCAGCAGCCCATGCTGCGCCGCCTTACTTTGGCGGATGGCGAAGCGCTTAGTATCGAACTGCATACCGAACAGAACTGCTTGTTGGTGGTGACCGGCGAGCGACTGCCTGACTATAGCCTGCTGCACCATCTCACCGCTGTGCTTGGGTTGGAAATTCAGCGACGTCAGGCCGAGCGTGAACGCCGTTTGCGCCTCGGCTCGGAATTACTGGACGACCTGCTGCAACAACGCTTGAGCCTTGATCAGGCAATCCAGCGCCTGGACGGTCAACTGTCTGGCCTAGCCCTTGAGCGTGCGGTCATCACCGTGGCGCGAGGACATGGACTACGGAGAAAAACGGAACTGCTGCTCAGGATACTGGACAACAGCGTACTGGCGCGCATTCAGGGTGATGAACTCATCCTAATGCACGCCGACGGCCTACAGCCGTTGCTCGGTGAAAAACTTGACATCAACCTAGGCTCAAGCGCGCCATTGCAGACATTGACACGCAGTGCGGAAGCGCTACGCGAAGCACTGTTAGCCAGCGCTCACACCCATGCACAACGGCGCATCTGCCGTTATGCAGAGCTGGAAACCGACACGCCTTGGTTGCCCAGAACACCGGACGAAGCAAAGCGCGCCTTCCACACGGTGCTGGGTGCAATTCATGATTATGACCAAGCCCAACGTACAACCTTGTTGCAGACGTTGCAGGTATTTCTCGAAGAGAACCGCTCGTGGCTGCATGCGGCGAAACGTCTACATGTGCACAAGCAAACTCTGGTTTATCGCGTTCGCCGCATCGAAGAGATCAGTGGACGCTCTATGGACAGCACCGCTGATGTGGCAGCGCTGTGGCTCGCACTCCAAAGTCGCTGGGTAGTGTCCAAATCGCCCCTAACCTGTTAGATAAATATGAACCTCTGCTTTTGCCGGATTCAACTAGTGCTGACAGGGTGCAGTAGTACGTTCCCAGCGATCAACTGATGACCGTCTAGGGCCTCTGTCCGGTGGCACGACTGGCAGAGGTCAGCCAGAATTCGCATCTCATGTCGGCAGCAGTCGGGACGCCGCAGACCGCATCATTCTTTCACCGCACCAAATCAAAAGAAATACTCCGATCAGCTCGCCGAAAATCGTCGACGATTTGAACATCCCTCCCCACAGACTCTAATGAGCTACCGGACAATTGTTTAATATAGACTTGATAGTTAGCACGCCTTTTCTGCATACGGTGAATTGGAAAGCGTTCGGAATAAATTTCACAACCGGCCAATGTGTTGGTGGGTAATAAATATTAAACATGTAGGTTGACTCGGTGATCGTCGTGCCTTCCAAGGATATCTAATAGAACTAAGCGCGGTTCGGAAATATGTAATTCGGCTTGCGAAAGCGTCCAGAATCAGGGCCTAGTCTCAAATCGTGTTCAGTGTTTCCTAAGGCGTTGGCGCGTGAAGGCATGTGAAATGGCGTCTCATGTCAAACGTGCGGTCCAAAGGATCGGTTACCTTACAAAAAAACATAAAAAAGGAGTGCCCGTATGATTATCCCGCAAAAACCCCGTCGCCATTTTCCTAAGCATAATAAGTGCAGTTTGAGGCACAGTTTTCTGTTGGTGACGTTCCTGACCTTGCTGTCTCCTCAGTTGTTCGCCAATGATGCTAAGACTGCATTTCATCTGAATCCTGATTTCGAAAAAAAATACAACTTTTCGATCGCAATTAAAGCTGGAAGTTATTTATATATCGGTGGTGTTACCGCAGTTGATAAGGAAGGGAGGGAAGTGTACGCCGGTGACGCTAGTAAACAGATGCAGCTAATCTACGAGCGAATGTCAGCCATTTTAAAAGCACATGGCGCTGACTTCAGTAAGGTTGTAAGCGAGACGATTTATTATAAGACTGATAATGATACTTATTATAAGGCTCTCGAAGCGAGGGCCGCTGCATATAATGGAGTAGTAGCGCCCAGCGCGTCGGGCGTAAGGGTAGCAGACTTTGCTAGCGATAGCGCACTAGTTGAAATAACGGCAGTGGCATATTTGGGGGAGTAGCCTAGATATAGCTGATTTTGGGTTTACAACTACTACGACCTAACTAGAAGGCGCCGGGACATGAGTGATAAAACAAAAACAAATGAAGGCTTTAGCCGCAGGTCTTTTATCGGAAGCGCGGCAGTCGTAACAGCAGGTGTTGCGGGATTGGGAGCTATTGATGCGGCTTCGGCTACGCAAAAAACGAACCGAGCAAGCACCGTCAAAGGTGGCTTCGATTACGATGTGGTAGTAGTTGGTGGAGGGTTTGCTGGCGCGACAGCCGCCCGTGAATGTGGTTTGCAGGGTTATCGAACGCTTTTATTGGAAGCGAGGTCCCGCCTAGGTGGTCGTACGTTTACCTCGCGCTTTGCAGGTCAAGAAATTGAATTTGGCGGGGCATGGGTGCACTGGCTGCAGCCGCATGTTTGGGCAGAAATGCAGCGTTATGGTCTGGGTGTAGTGGAAGATCCACTTACTAATTTAGATAAAACCTTGATCATGTATAACGACGGAAGCGTCGAGAGTATTTCGCCCGATGAATTTGGCAAAAACATTCGAATAGCTTTTGAAAAGCTTTGTCACGATGCCTGGGAAGTATTTCCTCGTCCGCATGAGCCGATGTTTACTGAGCGCGCTCGGGAATTGGATAAATCTTCTGTTCTTGATCGCATCAAAACTTTGGGCTTAAGTCGGCTGCAACAGGCTCAAATCAATAGTTACATGGCCTTGTATGCAGGTGAAACAACTGACAAATTTGGCCTGCCTGGTGTACTTAAGTTGTTTGCATGCGGCGGTTGGAACTATGACGCCTTCATGGACACTGAAACTCATTATAGAATTCAAGGGGGCACGATAGGCCTCATTAATGCAATGTTGGCCGATAGCGGTGCCGAGGTCCGCATGTCTGTGCCCGTCACTGCTGTTGAGCAAGTCAATGGTGGCGTCAAAATCAAGACCGACGACGGCGAAATTATTACCGCCGGAGTGGTCGTAATGACAGTTCCACTCAATACGTATAAACATATCGGTTTTACGCCTGCCCTTTCTAAAGGTAAACAACGATTCATCAAAGAGGGGCAGCTTAGCAAAGGTGCTAAGCTTTATGTTCATGTTAAGCAGAATCTCGGACGGGTTTTTGCGTTTGCGGATGAACAGCAACCTTTAAACTGGGTCCAGACGCACGATTACAGCGACGAGTTGGGGACAATACTGTCGATCACCATCGCTCGCAAAGAAACAATTGATGTGAATGACCGAGATGCTGTAACTCGCGAAGTTCAAAAAATGTTTCCGGGTGTTGAGGTTCTTGGTACAGCGGCTTACGACTGGACAGCTGATCCATTTTCCTTGGGGGCATGGGCGGCTTATGGAGTAGGTCAACTAAGTCGTCTCAAAGATCTACAGGCGGCTGAAGGACGTATTTTATTTGCAGGAGCTGAAACCAGTAACGGTTGGCACGCGAATATCGATGGTGCTGTTGAGAGTGGACTACGTGCCGGTAGGGAGGTTAAGCAGCTCTTAAGCTAGTACGTAAAACTACAATAAATGAGGATAAAAAATGAAACAAGCGTTGCAAGTTGTTACTCGTCATTTTGGTTCGTTAGTTCTTCTAGCATTATCTGGTGTAGCTGTAGGTGCAGATAACTGTGATCCGGAAAATGGGAAAAAGGTTTACCAAATTTGCAGTGTGTGCCACTCAAATGACACTACTGGTGTTCACGGCGCAGCGGCGCCCAATCTACACGGTCTGGAGGGCCGGAAAGTCGGCTCGGTGCCGGGTTTCAAATTTTCTTCAGCGCTACGTGATTCTGGGGACACTTGGACCCCGCAGCATTTAGATAAGTTCCTGGAGAATCCTATGGCCGTATATCCCCTAACCCGTATGGCTTTCTCAGGCCTCAAAAATGAAAAAGATCGACGTGACGTGCTTTGTTTTTTGAGCAAATCCTCTAACTGAAACTTTTGAAAGTCTATCGGGGTTTCCACAACATGACAAAAGATGGTGATGAAGGCAGCAAAAGCGGAGTATCACGCCGAAAGTTCCTTGGTAGCGCCGCGGTCGGAGTGGCAACAGCGGGCATAGCCTCGCAGCTTCTGACTCTGTCGGCGCCCGCGGAAGCGGCGGTGAAGACCAATGTTGGTCCATCACGCGCAGGCGTGGGTTATGACGTTATTGTAATCGGTGGAGGCTTCGCGGGTGTTACTGCGGCGCGAGAAGCAAGCCGTTCTGGCTTGAAAACTCTAATTCTTGAAGGTAGAAGTCGGTTGGGCGGCCGAACTTTTACGTCTAAGCTTCAGAATCAAAAAGTTGAGTTGGGAGGTACCTGGGTACATTGGACCCAGCCGAATGTTTGGACTGAGATTATGCACTATGGCCTAGAGGTGGAGGAGACGGTCGGTCTTGCGAATCCAGAGACCGTCATTTGGGTAACAGAGGATAATGTCAAAAGAGCACCTGCAGCAGAGGCGTTTGAAATTTTTGGCTCTGCCTGTAACGAATACTACAAAGAAGCACGGAATATTTATCCGCGCCCGTTTGAACCATTTTTTGAGCGAAAGAAGCTGCAGCATGTTGATGGACTTTCCGCGGCAGATTATCTTGAAAAATTGCCTTTGACCAGGGAGCAAAAGGATATGATGGATTCCTGGCTCAGTGGAAATGGACATAATTATCCGGAAACTATTGCATATAGCGAGATTATGCGTTGGTTTGCACTCAGTAACTTTAATATGCCCACAATGTTCGATTCCATTGCGCGGTACAAAATTAAAACCGGTACGCATAGTCTTTTAGAGGCCATAATGGCGGATGGTAACTCGGAAGTTAAACTTTCGACGCCAGTGACTAAGGTTAATCAAGATAAAGATAAAGTAACAGTTACCACTGAAGACGGTGTCTTCACGGCATCAGCGGTAATTGTAGCCGTCCCTATCAACACTTTGCATGATATTGAGTACTCGCCGAAGTTGTCGGCAGCTAAAGTGGATATGGGATCGCAACGGCATGCTGGTGCTGGTGTAAAGGGCTATATTCGCGTAAAACAAAATGTCGGCAATGTAATGACATATGCTCCTGCCCGGAATAAGCTCACACCATTTACCTCAGTATTCACAGATCACGTGGACGAGAGCGGTACGTTACTCATTGCATTTTCAGCCGACCCTAAGTTGATTGATATCAATGATATCAAAGCCGTCGAAAAGGCTTTGCAACCACTTTTGCCAGGCGTCGAAGTAACTGCTAGTTATGGCTACGACTGGAACCTCGATCCCTTTTCTAAGGGCACTTGGTGCACTTACCGTCCTAACCAGACGACTCGATACTTGACTGAGCTGCAGAAGCGCGAAGGACGGCTATTTTTTGCAGGCTCGGACATGGCCAATGGTTGGCGTGGATTCATTGATGGAGCAATCGAGAACGGTAGAGAGGTAGGGCATCAAGTCGCTACGTATCTAAAAAGAGAAAATGACAATGCGTGATTATCGGAAGTTTTATATAAACGGCGAATGGATAATGCCAGTGGGGGGCGAAGAACTCGAAGTGATTAACCCCGCCACTGAAAGTATAGCTGGTGTAATTACACTAGGAACAGCTGATCATGTTGACCTTGCGGTAAAATCAGCGCGCCTTGCATTTGAAAGCTGGTCCCGTACGAGCAAAGAACAACGACTTGAGTTACTTGAGAAAGTATGTCAGATATTTGAAGCCAGGATGGAGGATATCGCTGACGCAATTACCGAAGAGATGGGAGCTCCGTTCAAGCAGTTAGCCCGCCCTCTCCAGGCACCATCTGGCTTGGGGCATTTCCTAACGGCAATCTCTGTATTGCGTAATTACCAATTTGAGGAATGTTCGGGCACGACTCGTGTAGTACGTGAGCCGGTCGGAGTTTGCGGGTTAATAACACCTTGGAACTGGCCAATGAACCAAGTGGCGGCGAAGGTCGCACCAGCATTAGCAGCTGGTTGTACTGTAGTATTAAAACCCAGCGAGATTGCCCCATTTTCAGCTTATTTACTTGCGGAAATTTTGGATGAGGCGGGTCTTCCGCCTGGTGTCTTCAATCTTATTAATGGAAATGGTTCCGGTGTGGGCGCTCCTCTGGCTGCACACGTGGATGTGGATTTGATCTCTTTCACTGGTTCTACTACTGCTGGCGCGCTCGTCTCGAAAGCAGCAGCAGATTCTGTCAAGCGAGTAGCACTAGAGTTGGGTGGAAAATCGGCAAACATTATACTCGACGACGCTGATCTCGCATCTGCTGTTTCGCATGGCGTTATGACTATGATGCTCAATACCGGGCAAAGTTGCAATGCTCCATCACGCATGCTAGTTCCGACATCGAAATTGTTGGAAGTAGAGCGGATAGCAAAGAAGCTATGTGAAGAAATAATAGTCGGGAACCCGTTAGACGAACGCACAAGTCTCGGGCCGCTGGCGAGCGCCGTACAGTATGAGAGAGTTCAGGTCTGTATACGAAATGGCTTAGCTGAAGGTGCAAAGCTAGTCTGTGGAGGTTTAGGCGTCCCGGACGGAGTAAGAGCTGGGTATTATGCTAAACCGACAGTTTTTAGCAATGTCGCGAACGATATGGCGATTGCACAGGAGGAAATTTTTGGCCCTGTACTTTGCATTATCCCCTATACAGATGATGAAAATGCGATCGCAATAGCAAATGATAGTTGTTTTGGTCTGTCCGGATATGTTAGTTCGGGGAGTATGGCGCGTGCGCGCGAGGTCGCAAATAGACTGCGTACAGGAAGTGTACATCTTAACGGGGCACCTCTGGATTTTTC
This sequence comes from Pseudomonas viciae, assembly GCF_004786035.1. Lineage (NCBI taxonomy): Bacteria > Pseudomonadati > Pseudomonadota > Gammaproteobacteria > Pseudomonadales > Pseudomonadaceae > Pseudomonas > Pseudomonas viciae. Next base: position 4,978,084 of record NZ_CP035088.1, on the reverse strand, counting down.
AGCGCCGTTTGGTGGTTATAAAAAGTCAGGTAACGGCCGCGAATGGGGTAAATACGGCTTTGAAGAGTATCTCGAAATCAAGTCAATTATGGGCTGTTAACTAAAATAACTATTGAATAATTTAGCGTGTGGTAAGTTGCGCGCATGGTGTAGCTGGCATCTAATACATGTTCACTATTTGATGTGGCTATCGTCGGGTTGTCTTGCGGAGCTTACAATTCGAAATAAGATGAAAGTCCGGGAGCCTGATATCAGTGTATGTCAGGCTGTCTTCAGGTTCTCGGCTTCATTCTCCATCTGATATGACTTTGTTTTATGAGTATCCCTTTCTTCCTGATACTAGATTTGTCAGTTAATTGGTGAGACTTATGTCCCGATTCTGAGCGCTGCGAGCAAATGGCATATATCTGCACGTTGAGATGCTGTAACTATAAATGTCTTGTCGGGGTGGTTTTCAGAATGCACCTAGACTCCCAGAAATTCGGTTTTCAATAAATATCCAGGCTGAATGTTAATTGTGGGTCTTCTAAAAATATTTATGACTCGTGAAACCAATGGTCGGTTTTGTTATTGAACGCTGTTATTTGTTTTTTTTGGGGTGGGTAATCATTTATATCTTTTCACCTGCGGATACGATTTTGTGGGATGGAGTTTGTCGCGGTTCGTGCACGCGTAAGGAGCGTGCGATTGCAGTTCACGTCGCGGTCAGGTCGAGCTATATCTTAGACGTAAATTTATAAAGTTAAATCGAAGAAGTAGAAGCTGCCGAATATTTGCGAGCCAATATTTCTGGTTTAATTCATGAGGGCGTAATATAAAAACGATATTAAACTCTATTAATGCGCTAATGTTTTTTTTTATGCCAACACGCGCCAACTAGGTTTTTTTCAGACTGCCAGTCGGTGATCAAATTTATGGCGAAGATATTTCGATAGTGGTCAACCGAGCACGTACAGGAATCGCGGAATTCAATGTCCGGATCCAGTGGTTGACGTCATCCAGACCATCATCATCGACCACGGTGCATATACGCACCGCTGTCTTGGTACAGAAGTGCTTCCGGTTGGCTGGGACTGATAGGTGTTCGCTAGGGTGGTTGAAGTCGAGTGTTCCACGGCATCCCACCCAGTCCCATCCCGCCACGTCTTGAGTTGAGGGAAGGTCGGCAGTGGCGGATCTGGTCAGTGCTTGACAGATTACGGCACTAATTATACCGTCGTACATATAATAAATGGGGGTCCTCAGGCTTGGATGCCCCAATGAGCTTCATTGCATTGCAGGAGATTTAGCCCAGATGACAAACTTCGTTGGATCCAGAGTGACTAGAAGAGAGGATGAACGTCATCTTCACGGTCGAGGGCGCTTCGTCGCGGACATAAAGCTACCTGGAATGCTTGAGGTTGCCTTCGTCCGAAGCCCAGTTGCGCACGGCACTATTCGCGGGATTGGTAAGCCCGAGGGGGCCGAGAACCAAGTATTCACTCATGCAGATCTTGTTGGCGTAAGGCCCATTACTACACCTGTCACTACGCCGGGTTTTCAGCACAGCGAGTGTCCAGTGCTAGCGGCAGATCGCGTGCGTTTTGTGGGTGAGCCTGTCGCTCTATGCGTGGCATCAAACCGTGCTAGAGCTGAAGATCTGGTTGATTCCGTACTGCTTGATATAGACGAGTCAAAAGCAGTGACGACAATTGCAGATGCGCTTTCTATAGGAGCGCCTTTATTGCACGAGGGGTGGACGGATAATCGCTTTGTTCATATGGTAACTGAGGTTGATTTTTCTTCCATAACGGAGGAAGCGCCTATTGTCGTAGATGTAGAACTTGAACTCTCCCGTCAGACAATACATCCGCTCGAAGGTCGAGGTATAGTTGCATATTGGGATTTTGAAGCTGATCAATTAGTTTTGATAATGTCAACCCAAATTCCGCACCCTATTCGCACTGGTATGGCCCAGTTTCTAGGAATTTCTGAATCGAAAATTCGGGTTGCTCCACCCGATATTGGGGGGGGGTTCGGCTACAAGCTTCAACTTCTTCCAGAGGAAATCGCAGTCGCATGGTTAGCTCTGACCCATAAATCGCCTTTTCGCTGGGTTGAGGATAGGCGTGAGCATTTAGTAGCAGGGGCCTGTACGAGACAAGCGAAGTACAAGTTAACTGGTTATGCGACACCAGAGGGGCGCCTAATCGGGCTGGACGCTGACATATTTATCGACAACGGCGCGTATTCCGCTTGGCCTTTTACTGCCGTTTTAGAAGGATACTCTGCTAGAAGCAATTTGCCAGGTCCCTATCAGATTACCCATTATCAATCACGGGTAAGTGTAGTCGCTACAAATAAACCGAGTTTTTGTCCTTACCGCGGTATTGCGCGAGTGGGGACCTGCTTCGCAATAGAATCACTCATTGATGCGGTTGCCAATGCCGTCGGACGTGAGCCTTGCGACGTTAGAGCGTTAAATTTAGTGCCGCCCAGCGCAATGCCCTATAAGGATGTCACTGGAAAAATGTTTGACGTAGGCGATTACGGCAAGAGCTTGCGTCGTGCTAGGCAACTTATCGGGTTCGACGAGTTCAGGCTCGAGCGATCGCGCTCAGGCATAAAACCCACACGAGCCCTCACGGGTATCGGTTTCGCGACATTTTATGAACAGACTGCCAACGGTGCAGGTTTCTTCGCATCATGGGGAATGCCTGTGGTTCCTGGGTTTGATCAAGTAACGTTGAAAGTGGGGCCCGATGGAACATTGAAAGTAAACATTGGCTTGCAAAGTTTCGGCCAAGGACTCGAAACTGCTCTAGCTCAAGTGGCGGCCACAACGACCGGATTTAGCCTGGATAAGATTCGGATTTGTCTGGGTGACACGGAGTGTACACCCCATTCCGTAGGTTCGTTCACATCTCGCTCTGCTGTGATCGGTGCAGGTGCTATAGATGCGGCTTCCAAAATTTTGACACTTAAAATTCGTACACTAGCAGCAGCGCTCTTGGGCGGCGGGGATCCAGACGAAGTGCAGTTAAACGACGGTGTTGCCGCATTGGGAGCTAAAAGCATCGCTTTTGAAGAAATTACTGATATTTTTTATAACAGGCCTTATCTAATCCCTCAGTTGACTCAGGCAATCACCAGTTTGGAAGTGACTGACGGTTATAAGGTGCCCGTAGATAGTGGTATTTTTGCGTACGGAACTCATGCTGTGAAAGTTAGCGTCGATACGGAAACTGGGCACGTTAGTATTCTCGATTATATAATTGTAGAAGATTGTGGACAGCGCATTAATCCGATGATCGTGGACGGACAGACAATTGGTGGTGCTGCTCAGGGCATTGGAACAGCATTGTACGAGGAAAGTCCATATGATGAGAATGGCCAACCTCTTGCCTCGACGCTTCTCGACTACCTTCTTCCGGGCGCTGCGGAGGTGCCACGTTTTAAATTAGATCACATGGCGAATCTATCTCCTCACACGAGTTTCGGGATAAAAGGGGCCGGAGAGTCCGGTACCATCCCAGCCGCTGCTGCTCTTGCCAACGCAGTTAATGACGCGTTATCGCCGCTTGGTGCAACGCTTCGTATGCTTCCAATGAGTCCGTCGCGCATATTAGCGGCAATCACCGCTGCTGGAGATCGATAATGAGGCCTGCCGTATTTGTCTATGAAAAGGCTAACTCGATTGCGGAGGCCATTAAGTACCTTAGTGCCTCCGGTGGATTAGCGAAACCAATTGCAGGGGGGCAATCGTTGGTTCCAATGATGAACCTACGGCTGGCTCGCCCAAATGCTTTGGTATCCCTCCGAAAGCTGCCAGAGCTGTTATCGGTTGTAGAAAGTAAAACTTCAATTCATGTAGGGGCAGCGACAACCCATGCAGATATTGAAGACTGTAAAATTAAGGATGTGACATGCGGCTATCTCCCATATGTTGCGAAAGGTATTGCATACCGTGCAATACGGAACCGGGGTACAGTAGGCGGGTCGCTATGTCATGCTGACCCTGCCGCCGATTGGCTTAGTAGTTTAAGCGCGCTTGGTGCCCGGTGCCATGTCGAGGGTATTAGTGGCAAGCGCGAGATTCCTATTGAAAATTTCATGATTGCACCATTTGTAAGTGCGCTCGGAGTTGACGAAATACTGGTATCAGTAGAACTACCTTGTCTTTCGGTTGAGGCCCGATGGGCTTATGTTAAGTTCTGCCACAAAGCAGGTGAATTTGCCAAATCGATCTGCGCTATTGTTGTTGATCCGAGTAATAAAATTTACCGTATATTCATTGGTGGAACTGATGGTCCGCCTCTCTTTTTAAGAGAGGCATCCTCAGCATTGGCGACGGAGGATTATACCGAAATACTAAGTATCGCACAGCGAGAAATTCGGGCGAGTTTACCTGACGCTCAACCTGATAGTTTGAGTTTTCATTTGACAATGATCGAAAGGGCATTGGCCCGATTGGAGGCTTTCTCTCGATGATAAATATCCTAGATGTATCTGACCAGGAAACTCGTTCTATTACATTGAAGGTGAACGGTCAAAAGTGTGTCGCGCGTGTTTCTTCTCGCGATGTACTGGCGGATGTCATCCGGGAAAAGTTCCGCCTGACAGGGACCCACATTGGGTGCGATCAAGGGGTGTGCGGGGCTTGTACCATTCTTATCGATGGCACCCCTCAACGATCCTGTATCGCCTTTGCTGTAGATTGTGAAAACGTAGAGATTACTACGATTGAAGGTTTCAACGATGACCCGACTATGCAGAGCATGAGGGCGGGGTTCCGAGATAACCATGCGTTACAATGTGGTTTTTGCACATCCGGCATGCTAATAACCGCTCGCGATATGGTTCTAAGATTAGGAGAAATTCAGGAGCCGCAGATCCGAATGGAGCTGGCAGGTAACCTTTGCCGCTGTACTGGCTATACGGGAATTGTTGATGCTATTCGTGCAGTTGGTTTAGGAAAAGAACCAACCGGTAGCGCAGGGCCTGCCACACTTTCTGAACCCGAGATTGTTCAAGCTGGGGTGTTGACAGAGCAACAGCCATTACGTCAACCGCAATCAGAGACGAAACCGCATGGCAATTCCGACGATTTTCCTAATGCGATTCTACAAAGTGTAAAGGTAGACCTGTCGCCCGATGATGCTTGGGCAGTCATGCGAGATTTGAGGACAGCAGCTAGCTGCATTCCAGGAGCGGAGGTAGTTAGCTTAGATCATCATGAGGTGACTGGTAAGATGCACATGGCACTAGGTCCTATTAGAGCCCAATTTACAGGCTCCGGAACTTATGAAATTGATGATGATAACCGTCAGGGATTGATGACCGCAGGTGGACGAGACGCGTTAACTGGTTCCACAGTAACTGGGCGAATTACCTGGACTGTCAAAACAGACGGCTCAACAGGCTCGATAATTGATGTGGGGCTTGCATGGAAACTAACAGGTGCACTCGCACAGTTTGGGCGGGGTGGAATTGTCACAGAAACCGTTAGGCGTCTAGCAATTATGTTTGGAGAGAACCTCGAGCAGCTTTTACGTGAAGGAACATTAGGAGATAATCGAAACCTTCCTGTAGGGCTGAAATCACTAATCTGGCCGGTCATTAAGTCGTGGTTCGCGGGGCTTTTCAAAAGAAATGACTCTAAGTGACCAATCTCTGTAGATTTTATGGAAGATTAAATCTATTTAGCAGGAGGTATGGTATCTAAATATCTAAAAAAATTTCTGCGAAACCAATACCAATAAGAAGCGGAGCAGCATCATGACTGTTACAACTACACTGAATAGCGGTGGGTCTGAGTTCGATTATAAACTCGGGAGTGTGTTACGGAAGCGCTCGATGATAGCGACCGGTCTTGGAAATTGTCTGGAGTGGTTTGATTGGACAATTTACGCGATTTTCGCGTCCTATATCGCAAAAGCTATGTTTGATCCTAGAGATCCCGCCTCAGCGCTATTAGGAACGTTGGCTATATTCGCTGTCGGGTTTATTTCACGGCCGCTAGGCGGGATTGTATTTGGCACCCTTTCGGATTCTCGAGGCCGCAAAGCGGTGCTCCTTATCTCGATGCTGCTTATGGGGATCGGCAGCCTTGTCATCGCAGTTGCACCATCGTATGCATCAATTGGGGGTGTTGCGTCGTTTATTATTTTATCTGCCAGATTGCTCCAGGGCTTTGCACACGGGGGTGAGGCTACAGCTTCTTACACCTACCTGGCTGAAATTGCACCTAAAGGGCGGCGTGGCTTATGGTCCAGTAGTATGTATTTTTTCGCTGGTATGGGTAGTCTCTTGGCTTCATTGGTAGGCGCTTTTCTTACTCACATTATATCCCCTGAAGATATGAGCATGTGGGGTTGGCGTATCCCCTTCTATTTAGGAGCTACGCTAACCGTAATTGTCCTTTTTTTACGAAGGAATATGATTGAAAGTGAAGTCCTAGAAGATTATGCCAAGAAGTCTGATCCTGTAAGCCCAGGGGCTGCCAGGGTGGTCGAGTGGTCAAATAAGAAGATACTCCAGCGTTCACTTGGAATTTTTTTCTATCAAGCGGGAGTGGGTATTCCGTTTTATATCTGGACAGGCTATGCAGTAGTCATTGCCATCACCCAGCGAGGTATGGATCCCGGTGACGCCTTCGTGGCTACAGTACTTGCCCAGGTGGTCTATATCGTCGGGGTGCCATTTTGGGGATATGTATCTGACCGCGTGGGACGTAAGCCAGTCACCCTGTTTTACTTCGTAGCTGTTGCGTTATTGACCTTCCCAGCGATGGCCATGATCACGAATCAGGGCTGGACGCTATTCGTTGCACAAGGCGGGATGTTGGCGCTTGTGGCTTGCATAGGGGGAACAATGCCAGCCACCATAACTGAGCAAATTCCCACTCGATATCGAGCACGTGTTATGGGGGGGGCATTGTCTATCGGGGTAGCGGTTTTCGGAGGTACTGCACCTTATCTAAACTCTTGGCTTTCTGGATCAGATCGCGGGTGGGTATTTAACATTTACGTAATCACAATAGTTCTGGTGGCTGCTGCTGTCGTCGCGACTTGGCGCGAAACTAAGGGTATTGATTTGCGGGACGTTAACTAATAGTGACTTGTGCTGAAATGACTTAAGTTGCTGTCCCGTACGAAATGGTGATGAGTCAGGATGGGGCGGTGCACTCGGTCCTATCTTGCACTTATTTAAATATAAACAAGTTGCCTGGCAGTTTCTTTGACTAAGCTCTTTGTGTCGATTAATGATGGAGTCCAGTTTGCATAAGGGTTTCGCTATTCTCTATGAGGAAAGGGTGTGGTGCTTGGTGGCGTGTCTTGTTCTCTATTTCGGTTGTTAATAATTTAATGCTCTGAAATATTGAAGTTGTAGAGAAGTATCATGCGGTGTTTCGTGCTTTTTATATGAATAAGCGTCTCCCACGCCAATTCACCTCAGCTCTCCTCAATTCGTTTGATATGGTCTTCGGGTGCGGTCGTAGCGGAGGCGTTGTTGAGTGAATGGAAGTGATTCGATGCTTGCATGATAATTAGCTGTTTAAACTTCTTTGCTCTGATTTACTGCTGATAATTCTGGAGAAAACAATAATGAAAACTTACTCCATGGCACTCGTAACATCTATCTGTACTCCGGGTTTGATTACAAGTCAGATTGCCAGCGCTGAACTAATAAAAGATAGCAAAGCTAGTGTCGAAGCGCGCAACTTTTACTTTAATCGTGATCTGCATGATACTATGGATGCACAGCAATCAAAACGCGAAGAATGGGCGCAGGGATTTATCCTCAAGGCGGAATCCGGATATACCTCTGGAGCCGTCGGCTTCGGTTTGGATGCTTATGCTGGTCTCGGTTTAAAACTTGACTCTTCAGACGAGCGGGCCGGCACTAACTTGCTGCCCAGTAAATTCGGAGACGATGGTCCTGGTGGATATTCAGAGACAACCGTCACGTTGAAAGCGAAAATTTCCAAAACAGCGGTCAAACTCGGCGGCTTGATGCCTCGGCTGCCGACCGTAACTGCAAATGACTCCCGCCTTTTACCTCAGAATTTCCTTGGGGGGCACGTTAACTCCCAGGAAATAGCGGGGCTAAATTTCGATGTGGGTCAAATTAGAAAGGTCAATCAACAGGACTCTAGCGACTTCCAGGACTTGAGTCTAAATTCTGTTGGGGGTAGGCGTAACTTCAAATTTGGTAGTAACGGCAATCAGGGGGAAGACTTCAGTTTTGGTGGTGTGTCTTACAAATGGCATAGTGGTCTCACAACTGCATACAACTATGGAGAGCTAGAAAAACTTTATAAACAGCATATTATCAACATGACCTACGTACTTCCTATTGCCTCCAATCAGTCACTGAAGTCCGATCTTCGTTATGCATATTCGACTGATGACGGCGGGAGCAATGTTGATAATAGGGCTTTCGGTGCAATGCTTTCCTACTCGCTGAGCGGTCACATTCTTGGTTTGGGTTATCAAAGGATGAGTGGGGACACTGGCTACGCCTATCTCAATGGTGCAGGTGCTTTTTTGGTGAACTACGTTCAGATAGGTGACTTTGCAAGTAAAGATGAGTTTTCTTGGCAAGCGCGCTACGATTTCGATTTTGCTTCCGTTGGAGTACCGGGCCTGACATTTATGACTCGGTATATCAGAGGTACTAACATCGACCAAGGCACAGGGCTTGCTGAGGGGAAGGAGTGGGAACGGAATATGGATATAGTTTATGTTGTCCAGCAAGGGCCTTTGAAGAACCTCATGTTGAAATGGCGCAACGCTACAGTACGTAACAACTTCGCAAATGACTTTGACGAAAATCGTTTGATTCTAAGTTACACTGTGTCTCTTTACTGATGATCTGACATATGGAGCAATCGGAGTTACAATGCGGGCAGTAAGATTGAAGCGTTAATGAATGTGGCCGCCATGTCAATAAGTCCGCAGGTGGTATGACCGGAGGAGTGAGCGCGTCGTATGAAGGATCACGCGACGCAGTCGCTTATCGATCAAATCCGGACGGGTGTACGGGTACTACCCGATTTGTTCTGTGGGCTTAAACTGCATATGCACGTGTCTTACGTCAGTATAGGGATGAATACCGTCCTGACCTAATTCACACCCCAACCCGGATATTTTTCTACCCCTAAATGGAGCTGCGACATTGTCTTTGATCGGGTCGTATGATCCATACATGGCCCCTGTCGATCTCAGTGGCCGCACGCGTGGCCGATTCGAGGCTCGAGGTAAAGATCGTCGCATCCAGACCAAAATCGGCATCATTGGCCTATAGGCAATAGCCTCCTCTAGGGAGCATACACTGTAGGCGGTGATTGAAAGCTGACCCACACTGCCGATTGAAAAATGACCCGGGGCGGATTGCTGATTTTTGCCCCAACAATTGTGGATAAGCTTAGCAGTCGTGTTCCGCTTGAAGGCTGATCAAGCCCGACCGCATGTAGGCATGCAGCAGGGTATTTATGGTGCCGGTCAGAACGGTGCGTCGTCCTCGATATCCTCTGCATTCTTGCGCTTTCGTTCACGCGATTTGAACTTTGTCTGGTCTGCCAAGGTGCTGTGTTGTAGGCGGTAGGGCTCGTTGCGCGTTTGGACGATGTAGCAGTGGTGTGTAAGCTGGTCCAGTAACGCTGTGGTCATCTTGGCGTCAGCCAACACACTCGACCATTCCGAGAAATTGAGTTGGTGGTGATGACCACGCTGGTGTGTTCGTACAGCTTGGAAAGCAGGTGAAATAACAATGCGCCACCATTTTGGCTGAAGGCAAGTACCCAAGCTCATCGAGTATCATCAGGTTTGTGCGAAGTAGCTTCTGGGCGATTCGGCCTGCCTTACCATCTTACTTTTGACGCTCCAGCAGATTGACCAGAACCACCGTGGAGAAGAACCCTACTCGTTCTTATGCGTCGTTTTTCCTGACACAACCAAGGCACTGGTCAGGTGTCTTTTCCTTGTTCAAGGCCGGCCGATGAAGACCACATTTTTACGCTGGCTCCCTAACCTTCTGGTAGGATAACTCCTTGACCAGAAAGACAATCATCCCTAGAAACGCTGAAGTCAAAGTTAGCTAAATCAAGGTACATGGGAAGCTTTGGCACGTTCATCTGATGATTCACAGAGCGCACGGCGCGATCTGCCTGCTCCTGTTGGAGTAGATGCTCAAGCAGCCATTTCGAGGATGCCGTCGAAGCTTCTCCCTTCGCCGCCAACTCTTCCCAAGCTTGAGCTATGCCACGTAGACGCAGTTCTTTAAGTTCTGCCATCAATCACGCATTGCGGCTCTCCTCATCTGTTGTACGGAATTGGTCAGATCGGGCCGTGTTGGCAACGGGACCCACCCTGAGTTGCAGGCTGGTTTCTACGGAAGGCGGCTGTGCAGTAGCGGTGAGCCGGACGAGAACATTTAAGATGTGATCGGCGCTCAGACTTCCCGAGTCAAGCACCAGTTCTACGCTACTAGCACCGGATCAAGACCGGCGATGGGCGCGGCAGTGTGCACCTGCGTCATGATTCGTTCACCGTTGCTATGAAGTCTCAGGTCCCGTTTTAAAAGCCGCAACGGCTGGGGCAGATAGGTAAACGGTGCGCCATTGCGCAGTGCACCCGGCTGCGCTCGATGAGTGGGATGTAATGCTGCCAGTCAAAACTGACCTGATCTCGATCAAAGAGACGCTCGTGGCTGGCGATCATCATGTCATCGGCGATGACCACGATCCGGGATGTGTAAAGACGGCTGCTCACTCACTGGCCGACTTGCTCACAAGACACCGAGTGGCGATTTCGTGCGACACTGATGAGGCAGGTGCTGGAGACCCTCACGGTGCGCTCTACGAAGCCATCAAAGGCGGTCGGCATCGGCATCATTTCGACGCGCTCCAGCTCCAAAACTTCCGCCACCGTCAGCCCGTTGTAATGCGGATGCAGCAGCTCTTTCTAGGGCGCACGACAGCGTGGGCCGAGCCAGGCACTCAGTTCCTCAAAGGAAATCCTGAAGAAGACTTCCTGATTTTGACAAAATGCCCGGAATCACCCGTCGAGTTTTCCGATGAAGCAAATGACCTTCGCCGATGCCGAGTACGCCGGCAAGCGTAAGCAGACCCGCAAAGAGTTGTTCCTGATCGAGATGAATCAGGTGGTGCCGTGGCAGGGTTTGATTGCCCTGATCGAGCCACATTACCCGAAAGGTGATGGTGGCCGTCCGGCCTACCCGTTGATGGCGATGCTGCGCGTACATCTGATGCAGAACTGGTTTGGCTACAGCGATCCAGCGATGGAGGAAGCGCTGTACGAGACCACCATCCTGCGCCAGTTCGCCGGACTGAGGCTGGAGCGCATTCCCGACGAAACCACGATCCTCAACTTCCGTCGTCTGCTGGAGAAACACGAGCTGGCTGCTGGCATCCTGGCCGTGATCAATGGCTATCTGGGTGATCGAGGCCTGTCGTTGCGCCAAGGCACCATTGTCGATGCCACGCTGATCAATGCGCCGAGTTCGACCAAGAACAAGGACGGCAAACGCGATCCAGAAATGCACCAGACCAAGAAGGGTAACCAGTACTACTTCGGCATGAAGGCGCACATCGGTGTCGATGATGAGTCGGGTCTGGTGCACAGCGTGGTGGGCACGGCGGCCAATGTGGCGGATATCACCCAAGTCGACAAACTGCTGCACGGCGAGGAAAACATGGTCGGCGCCGACGCGGGTTACACCGGCGTCGAGAAACGCCCTGAACATGAAGGCCGAGAGGTCATCTGGCAGATTGCCGCCCGCCGCAGTACATACAAGAAGCTGGGTAAGCGCAGCCCTTTGTACAAAGCCAAGCGCAAGATCGAGAAGGCCAAGGCCCAAGTGCGCGCCAAGGTCGAGCACCCGTTCCGGGTGATCAAACGGCAGTTCGGTTATGTGAAGACGCGCTTCCGTGGTCTAGCGAAGAACACCGTGCAACTGGTGACACTGTTTGCGCTGTCGAACCTGTGGATGGCACGCCGACACTTACTGAGCAATACGAGAGAGGTGCGCCTGTAATGCGGGATATGGCTGCCGCGAGGTGCTCGTGGTGGCTAAAAACACAGAAATGAGCGGGTGATCTGATCGTTTTTGATCGATTCGTCGCTTTCAAAACCGGCGGGGGCTGAAGTCAGCCAGAAATACATGGCTACTTCAGACCATCCCAAAGGTGTGGAGCATGCAGTTTTGAGTGTCAAGCCAAATGCGCCGGCGACCGTCTTAAACGTTATTTTCGACAATGCCCTTTTCCCATCCAGAGACTACGTTGCAGAAATCCGGATCGAACAGGTAGTGCGCGGGTATCCCGGAAAACCGAGCATTGACTATGCGGCCCTTGCCTTTATAGACGTCATCGTCAACCGTTTTCAGGTTGTCGTAGATGCCGCGACGCGGCACGCCACCTAACGCTCCGAACGAGCGTATATGGGCATCGACCAGCATCTCGTGACCTTGGCGGGTACGCAACCAACCGGAATGCGCGATTGGCGCACAGCTTCATGTGGGAGACCTGGTTTCTTTGAAACAGACCACCGATCAGCAGCCCTTCTTCGCTCCAGTCAAATTGAAAGGCTTCACCGAGCGCAAACGTCAGCGGTGCTAATAGCTCGTAAAGACTTGCCTTGCTCACCTCGCCAAGAGCTTACAAACTCCGTGAGCTGCCTATAGCAGCCTTCATAACCCTCGGTGTTGACCTGCTCAAAAAGTGCTTTCGCACTTCTGCGATTGTGCTTTGCTCCGAACGAATCGACTGTCAGCATCTGTTCCAACGTGTCGTGGAAAGGGCTGAGGTTGTTGAAGGTCGAGCACCGCTGGTACGCTGGCCGAGTAGCTTCGGGCGCTTTGATCCATTTTCGGATAGTGTTTCTCGACAACCCGGTACGCTTGGCTATCTAGTGCAGCGAGAGCCCGCCGCGGAAGTACATCCGCCGGGTTTTTTCCAACATTTCCCATGCTGATCACCCCGTATTCTCATACACGGAAAGTGAGCAGGAGCAGTTGAACACCTGGGTCAGTTTTCAGTCGGCAGAAAAGCCTTTACTGGGTCAGTTCTCGCTCAGCGGCAACAGCGAAGGCGAAGCGGTGCGCCTGGCACGCGGCTCGGCTGCGGCCATTGGTGAAATCGAGGAGTTCTGCGAGGCCCATGGGATATACGCTCACTTCCGACGGGCTGGCTGGTCGTCAACGGCTACCAGCGATGCCCTGCGGGGTGCATGAAGGACGTTTTGCAGACCTGCCAGCGACTCGGCGAAGCCCTGTCCATGCCCTTGTCCAACCGCGAAATCGCCCGTCGCACTCGCCAATGCATCTGGAAGGCGTGTTGGAAATCAGTAATGCCACCGCGCGCCCGGCGCGGTTGGTACGCGGGCTACGCCGTGTGGCGCTGGAGCATGGTGCAAAGATTTCGCGAACACGCCTTAATTGGTCTGGAGCGTGGCGAGCCTGCCGTGCTGCAGGTAACAAGAGGACAGCTCACAACTTAGAACGTCGTGCTGGAGAACAACGTGTTGGCGGCGGCGATCCCCTGCGCTACGCCGCACCGTCTTGCCAGTAACTGGAACGATAATCGATATCGCGCCTATTCCCGAAAGTTTGGAAGCGATTGGCTGGATAGGCGAGGAGGCCATTACCGATTCGCAACTGATGGTCGATTACTACCGCACCACCCAGGACGGGTGAATTGCGTTCGGTAAAGGCACCCGGATGATCGGCTACGGCAGCCGGATATATGCTAGCTACGACGATAATATTCAACTCAGCCAAGACATCAAACAGGATTTTCGACGTCCTTATACGCATCTCAGTAACGTGACGATCACTCATTCGTGGTGCGGTCCCGTCGATCGAACGTTCGATAGCCTTCCGGTGGTTGGTCACCTGAAGGGAGCGACGAACATAGAGTACGGCATTGGTTGGAGCGGCAATGGCGTGGGGCCGAGCCGTCTGGGCGGACGCATTCTCGCCAGCCTGGCGCTAGGGCTGGAGGTGAGTGAGGCCACTGCGGATTGGTCGGTCGTAAACCGAAACTGTTTCCACCCTGCCGGCGGATTGATGGTGCGCAATGCAGCGCAAGGAGGCGGCAGAAGCGGACAGTCGCAGCCTCGTTCGACTGGACCCTGCGGTCGCTGGCCTGGAGTCGGCGGGGCTGGAAGACAAGAATCGTTAGAATAAAGAAAGGGTCATGCTGCAACCGATTGTATTAGCGAGTACCGCCGATTTGGTCCTTCCTGTCGCTGGCCCGGTAAGTGACCATCGACAAACCTGTGATGAGCACCGACACCCATGCTGGAGAGGGGCCAGTCGGCCTGCAGGCCGGTATCTGGGAGTGATCGCCTAAGCGCTGGCTTTGCAAGGTGCTGGCGCGTGAGTTTAGTCATTTTATTGCCAGTCATTGCATTTTCATCCGGGCGGAGGCCAGCCATTGAACGTCACGTGGGTGACGCATTGTTGTTTCCTGTGAACTGTCACGGCGTCTGGGATATCCGCGAAACCGTGCGCAAGAGTTTCGTGATCATGCCCTAAATCTGGTGACTGCCGTTGCGAGTAGAGTTTGAGGAGTGACGATCTCCCCGGGGGGGATCCAGTGCAGCGCCCGTTATGGTTCCTGTAATTTAGCAGAATCGGTGTACCGGTGATGCCGATATCATCTAGCTTGAGTGTTTAAGATGAGTGCGTCTGTGCATAAAAGGATAAGTAGCAGTTAATTGGCGCGTAGAGTCAATGTAAATGACATCTATTGTCAATTCGAGATTCTCATGGTCTGTCATAGTGGTTATCAGATACCAATAGTTATTAATATCGATTCTTTCCAGTTGATGAGAGATTTTATAGGAAATGGTATATTAAGGTTTTGGTAAGATTTATCTAGAGGATAAAACATAAACATTAAAAGATGCATTGATTGCGCTATCTAACAACATTGCTGATACCGTCAGGCGTAGGTGCAGTAAGTTATTGGCGCATATTTATCATCCTATTGCGTGCGTTATCTGGTCGAGGTGGTGGCAGCTGTGTTGCCGCGTTGCGAGCGTCGTTGCCGTTTCATGTTGCTTAAATATTTGATTGTTAGCACATGTCTTCCCGCGGAGAGGTAGGGTGAGTATCGAACTGGTAATTTAGTAAGATGGGGCGCAGAGCTATGCAGCATATTGATCTACAGGTTATTGAGCATGCGTTAGCTTGGTCTCTTGCGGGGGAGGTTGTGTGGCTGTGCACTGTCTTGGGTACTTTTGGCTCGTCACCGCGCGAACCCGGATCGATGTTAGTCGCGCGGCGAGATGGCGGGCATATTGGTTCCTTGTCGGGTGGTTGTGTCGAAGAAGATTTTATCGAGCGACTTCAAGCTGGTGAGTTTAATCATCCAACAACTATTCTGCGCTATGGTGACTCTTCAGGACCACAAGGTCCACGGATATCACTGCCATGTGGCGGCATCCTCAAAGTTTTGGTGGAGCGTTTTTCGGCTGTCCCTGAAAGTTGGTCTCAAATGGAGTGTTTACTTGCAACTTTGCGAGGGCAGCTCCGCGTGACTCGCCACGTTGATTTGCGCGACGGTAAAGTACACTTGAGTGAGGATGTTGGTTTGGGTCCTCGCGTGATTGAGGGGCCGGATGGTATGTCTCTGCAGATCCGATTCGGTCCATCTATTCGTCTTATAATTGCCGGTATCTCGCCTGTTTCTGTGGTCTGCGCAGACTTTGCGCGTACTCTAGGTTTTGAGGTTATAGTCTGTGATCCGCGAGAGGAGGCTCACATAGGTTTCAACGTGTCTGGCATTGAGGTTCGCAAACAACTGCCCTCACAATTCATTGCTGCCAACGGTTGTCATCAAGCCACAGCCGTCGTGGCATTAACCCACGACCCCCGTATTGACGACCTTGCCATTATCGAAGCGGTACGTACGCCAGCATTTTATATCGGTGTTATGGGATCTGTACGCACTTCAGCAGTCCGAGCTCAGCGACTGCGACGCTCTGGGGGGTTGAGTGAGGCGGATATCGCCCGCTTGCATATGCCTGTTGGTTTGGCGCTGGGTAGCAAGACCCCTGCTGAAATTGCGTTGGCTGCGATGGCCGATATTATTCGCGTATACCGGGCACGGCCGCGCGATGAGCTCTGAGGCTTCCTATCGGATTGTAGATATACGAGGCAGGCGATTTCGCAGCCTCCAGCTAAGTTCGATCAGTGCCTGCAATTGCGCGCGCTTGCGTTCTGAAAACGGTGCTCTGCCGCTTGAAAAATTTTTGACAGCAGTGGAGTACCTTAAGCAGGTTCATGACCTACGTACCTTGCGTCTCGCTGGGGGTAAGCCTTCGATCAGTCCGCTGTTTGATCGCTTGGAAGTGGCACTCGGGTCTCTTGACTTTGAGGGCGTGTCACTGACCAATAATGATCAATTACTGTCTCGTAAGGTTGGCATGTTGCGCGACGCCGCAATTAAGCGCATCAACGTCTCGCTGGAGACCCTCAATCCACGAGACTTTCGTCGTATCGCCCGTGGAGGGGATTTGAGTGAGGTGCTCAGTGGCATCGAAAAGGCACTCGGCGCTGGACTGCAGTTAAAGATTAACATTGTCCCTATGCGTGGACATAACTACGAGCAAATTCTGCTTGACTTCTGCCTCGCCCTGGGAGCTGGGCTACGTTTTATCGAGCTAATACGGATGGGGCATCTAGCGAGCGATTGCGAGTCCTTTTCGCAGCAATTCATTGGTATGCAAAAGATCCTTGCTCTTGTATCGCAGAGGCATTTCTTCGCACCATTAGCAGGTACGACGGTTGCCACTACGCAGCGTTCCGAGATCCCTGGTCGAGGTTGCTTTGGCATAATCGCAAATGAGAGCGCTCCGTTCTGCGTCAGTTGCACTTGCCTACGACTTACCTCAACAGGCTGGCTTTATAGATGCCTTTCGTTTAGTCGCAGCCGTTATTTTTGCAGCCTACTGGATCTACCCAAGAATGAGGCGTTGACGGCGATTAGAGAGTCATCTAAACGTGCCTTGGCGGATAAGCAGAGGCAGGAGCTTACTGGCGATATTCTGTTGATGAAATTAATCGGTGGTTGATCGACATAGCGACAGAAGGAATCTTGCGGGACCGGTTTGTGGTGTAACTTACTCTAGTTTAAGTCTTTTCAACCGCTCGCGACAACACGCGCACTGCAAACGAGCGAAAGTTATAATGTGCATTGTTTCTATCAACGGCAACGTATTCAATACAGCAGGCCCCGTCAGTTCTTAGCGATTAAAACGTATCTGAATCACAATGATTTGAATGACCAATTTTTACAGGCGTTTGCTATAGATAAACAGTTGATGGCGTCGGAACTTCTCGCTTCTGGTCTCCTTCACAAGTGGTTATTTCAAAGCTTTAGACTTGGATGGTTGGTGCTTCGATTGCGGTTCTATTGCTCTGTAGAGTCTATCGTAAGAATGGATTGCCTATTTATTTTAATGGGTTCATCTACATTGCTATAGAGGTTACTCCTTGTTCTTCGGTGTCGACAAAAAAATTCCGTATCCGATAGGTAATGATTTGTAGAAGAAGTGATCAGCTAACATAAGCGATGGCTACCATAAAGGTGCGGGGGTGAAGGGTGATAAAGTTTAGATCAGTTCAGACTTTTTTTGTCGCTCAGTCGGGAGTGGCAATGGTGTTAATTATAGCAACGTTGTTAGGCTTAAGTTTTTTGTTTGGCAAAACCAATACCGAGGAGATTAAAAAGGCTACAAACATTTTGGCTGCGGACAAGGCTCAGGCGGAACTCACCAATCTTGCAAAATCCAAAGCGACCGAAATAAGCGCCAAACTTAAATCATCACTACAAGTGGCAAAAGATCTCGCCGTAACTAACTCTTTGCTAGGAAAGAAAAATCCCTCAGGTGATCCTCTTGCAACCTTATCTAGGGAGCATCTTTCCAACTTGATTAAAGAGATGCTGATTGCGAACTCGGACCTGTCAAGTGTCTACCTTGCTTGGGAACCTGGAGCATTTGACAATGAAGATGCGCTTTATTCAGGCGAAGTATCAAATGGTTACGATGGCTCAGGTAGATTTCTAACCACTTGGTACCGTGACGCCAAACAACAGGTGAAAATTATGGCCGCCCCCTCTGTTGATAGTCGCACCAAGACGGGGACTGGGGATCGGGAAGGTGAATATTATCTTTGCGCTAAAGAAAGAAAGTTGCCATGTGTTACTGATCCAGCTGTATATGACATGGGGTCAGGTAAAAAAGAATTACTTTCCTCTTTTACGGTTCCGATTATCATAGATAATGCTTTCTTTGGTGTGGCGGGAGTCGACGTACCGTTATCGTTTATTCAGCGTCTGTTGGTTGAAAGCAATAGTGCTCTTTATAAGGGCGTAGGAACCATGACCTTGCTGTCAGCAAACAATCGTATTGTGGCAAGCACAGCTAATGAGGAAGAAATGGGGAAGCTCGCCTCTAATATTCTTTCTCCAGATGATATCTCTTTATTACAAACTGCTAAAAACCACTTTGTACGTTACGAGGTTGATGAAAAAGCTGGGGTTGTCAAGTTGTCTATGCCCTTAGAGGTCACTGATTCGGGATTATCTTGGACGTTATTTGTGAAAATTCCGCTTGAAGTTGTCATGAAGCAGGCGTGGGATTTGCAGCAGGAACTGGTGAGTAATAGCGTGCGGGATCTTCGAGCAATGGCGTTGATTAGTACATTTGTCGCAGTGGTAGGCGTTTGCCTGTTGTGGTTCATCAGCTTAGGAGTTGGGCGCCCGCTTAAGCAAGCAGCAAATCGACTTTCAGATATCGCTGATGGTGAGGGGGACCTGACACGCTCTCTGAACATTGATCGTCGTGATGAACTAGGTGCAATCGGTGCTGGATTCAATAATTTCTTAGTCAAGCTTAGGCTTTTGATAGGTCAAGTTGCTTCGCTTACTGCGGATATCGCTGATACTGCGAACACTATGCGCGCAAACTCTGACGTAACTGTGACCAAAGTAGAAAAGCAACTGGAAGCAGTCGAGCTTATCGCGGCGGCGGCCCAGGAAATGGCTGCTACTGCTCACGAAGTATCTCAAAGTGCAGGTAGGGCGGCCGATGCAGCAAACAATGCTGACCAATCTGTAAGGTCAGGTCAGGCTGTTGTGTTAGCAAGCGCTCTAGCTACGCAAAAGCTTCAAGAGGATCTGGTTCATGCTTCTGACATGGTCCAAGCACTGGCTGCGGGAAGTTCTGAGATCAACAAAATACTCCACAGTATTCAGACTATAGCAGGGCAAACAAACTTGTTGGCGTTAAATGCTGCAATCGAAGCAGCTCGGGCCGGAGAGCAAGGTCGGGGTTTTGCTGTCGTTGCGGACGAAGTTAGAAGTCTTGCAATGAAGACTCAAAGTTCTACGTTGGAAATCAACGCTATGGTTGAGAAGCTGAATATAGGTATTCGAGAGGTTGTAGTGGCTATGGAGCATAGCGGTAGTCGAATGAATGAGAGCATTCGCCACTCCGACGATACGACTACGGCGTTAAGTAGTATAGCGGTTGCTGTATCGCTTATTAATGATATGAATTTACAAATCGCTAGTGCGGCTGAAGAACAAAGTATGGTCGCTGAAGATATTAGCAGGAACATTGAGAGTATTAATAGTGCTGCTGCAGAGGTGGCGCGAGAGGCGCAGAACAGTGCCTCTGTGAGTGCGGGGCTTACTAAGCTGAGTACTCAGCAAAGGCTATTAATAAAGCAGTTTAAATATTAAGTGGCGTTGGGCAGTAACGATGGTGGTGTGTTGCCGATTTATCTATTCGATACGAGATCGAAGCCCTAAGGGCGTGCGAACGAAACCGCCAGTCGAAACTGGGAGGGTGATAGGTGCATTAGACGTTCTTCAAAATCTTGCAGGTATAAGTGGGTGGCCAGCACCCCCTAGGTGATTATTTGCTACATCCGGGACCGTCGTGTGACCGGCGTCACTGCGATTACTCTTCTTGTCGCTGATCAAGAGCGTGTCACGTCGGTTGCCTTCATAGCTTCGCCAGAGGCGCTCGACGCGAGGCCTAGCAAGGTGGGTTTGAAGTCGCGCTACCGCTCCATCTTTCGGTCAAGGCTGCGCCCGGATCGGCGCGCTGGTCATGCCGTGAGGTAAGGCGGTGAGCGCACCGATGACTACATCAGTTTTGAGTTGACAACTATATGTACAGCCATATAATTATTCTGTATCGTCTGGAGCCCAAGGTGTCGGCGCCCTTAAGTGCCCACGCCTAAGCGCATAACAAGGCATTCGCCCAAAAAATGAGGAAGCACAATGAGCATGAAACAGCGCGTAATTATCGTAGGAGGGGGGCCGGTAGGGCTGCTGACTGCCTTGGGCCTAGCAAAGGCGGGGACAAATGTGGTGGTGCTGGAAGCTGAGAGCCAACCCAGCGATAGTCCGCGCGCGCTCGTTTATCATTTTCCGGTACTGCCACACCTGAAGCGGTTGGGCGTGCTTGATGACTGCGTCGCGGCTGGTTTAATGAGGCAGAATTTTGCATGGCGCGTTCACTCTACCAGTGAAATGATCTTCTGGGACCTCAGTTGTCTTGAGGGCGATGTTGAATTGCCTTACGCGCTGCATTTGGGTCAGGACAAGCTTTCCAGGATACTAATCGAGCATCTCAAAGCCTTGCCGAATGTTGAAGTGCGATACTCATCGCCAGTCGTTGATTGCGAAGTGGGCCCGCGGTCTGTTCGGGTAGTTCTTGGGGGCGAGTCGCCGGGCGTGATTGTCGAAGGGGATTGGTTAATCGGAGCTGATGGCGCTAATAGCTTCGTGCGTCGAGAGGTTTTGAATCAAAATTTCTTTGGCATAACTTGGCCGCAACGATATGTAGCTACAAATACCAGGTTCGACTTTGACAAGCTTGGTTTTGGAAAAACTACTATGCAAGTGGACGACGTGTATGGATCTGTAATATGCAATATCGATGCTGATTCTCTATGGCGGGTCACTTTCATGGAAGATCCGAACTTGCCTATGGAAGGTATTCGTGGGCGCATCGATCAAGTGTTTAAAGAGTTGTTGCCGACGAACGATCCATACGAAGTAGTCGCCTTCTCACCATATAGAATGCACCAGCGCGTTACGGATAGAATGCGCAATGGTCGTGTGATCCTTATAGGTGATGCTGCACACGTAACCAACCCAACTGGAGGGCTTGGTTTGACGGGGGGCATGTTCGACGCCTTTGCACTAACATCGGTGTTGAATCAGGTCATACACGACGGTCGTAGTGAAGACATTCTCGACGTGTTCGAAGCCGACCGCCGACGGAAATTTATTGAACTGGTATCACCTAGAGCAAGCGACAATTTGCGTAATTTATATCATCAGAAGCCTGGTGAAGGAAAAAATGACTGGGTAAACAACACTAGAAGCATTTCAAAGGATATAGATAGGATGCGCGATGCTTTGCGTTTTCCAGAGACTATGGAAACCTTTCTGTAGACGGCTGATTAGTTGGTGGGATTCTGATTGCTATAGTTCAATAATAAAATTTTGCGAGCCTGTCATCTGTTGATGAAGCAAGGTTTCAATGGTTGTTTAGTGGTCTGTTTTATTAATTGTTCTATACGTTATTGGGTCCCGCCCAACAGGCGTGAATAAGTGTCACTCTGGTATCCGGTCGGCACGGACAACGTCTTCTTGCTCAGTGGTGGTGGCAATATGTACTACAAACTTACCGATTTTGGCGGAAAGTTTCTGACTAGTCCTCCGCACTTTAGTGCGGGTAAAAGCTATCCAGGTGTAAGCGCCTATGTTCAATGGTTTATGCCTGCTAATCCCCTGCCAGTATCGGTGACATTTATACATGGTGGTGGAGGGCAGGGTTCAGAGTTTTTAACTACTCCAGATGGGCGTCCAGGATGGGTTCATAATTTCCTGCAAGCAGGTTTTCCAGTATTTATATTAGATAGGCCTGGTCATGGACGAAATAGTTGGAACAGTGAGATTTTAGGGGCTCACGTACCGCATCCAGACTATGAAACGCTTTATCCAAGGTTCGTAGAGCCCAAAATCAAGAATCTCTGGCCGGAGTCGAGGCATCATGATCAGTGGCCGGATCATGAGCCAATCGCTGGAGACAGATTCATGGCAAGCCAAGGAGTAATGGCAACAACGCTGGCCGCAGCTCAAAAGCATGTAGAAGCGATTGCACCTCAGTTGTTTGAAGTAACTGGAGACACGATTTTAGTCTCGCACTCGGCAGGTGGGCCATGTGGCTGGGCATTGGCAGCAATAGGGGGGGCGAGGGTAAAAGCTGTAGTCGCGGTCGAGCCGTTAGGCTATCCGGGCCTTCAACACTCACTAGGAGATTTTGAAAATGGTTTATGTGCAGTTGAATTCTCTGGCTCGCATGATCCTTATGAGCGTCCAGTCGCATTGGTGACCGGGCATGCTAGTTGGATGCGAGAAGCAAATTTGAAAGCCGCAAAGTATTTACAAGACCAAAATTACGACGTCACTCATTTTCTCCTTGAGGATTACGGGGTTTTAGGTAATGGGCATATGATGATGTCTGAGAAAAATAGTAGCGATATCGCAGCAATTATAATTGATTGGGTCAATGAGTCGGTTTTTTGAGTTATATAACTCCGTGGTATATGTGAGTGCTGGTAGGGCCACACTCATAAGACCCTTATGTTCGTGGTCAAGGTGATTCTATCCATGCATAGGATGGATTATCTAGGAGGGCTGCGGCGGGTGGTAGTCTGGTACAAATGGCTTTGGAAGGTAAATAAATAATTCAAATCTTGGTTTATGCGCGGTACTGAATATTAACTTCGTCTAAAGGTGGAAGCTATGAAGGTTGTACGCGTTGGTCAAATTGTCCCAAGCTCTAATATCACTATGGAAACGGAGATCCCGGCGCTGCTTAAGGCGCGGGAGCTGGTAGCTCCTGAGCGATTCACTTTCCATTCATCTCGTATGCGTATGAAACATGTAACGAAGGAGGAACTAGCTCGAATGGATGGCGACAGTGATCGTTGTGCACTCGAACTATCAGACGCTCGCGTCGACGTGATGGGATACGCTTGCCTGGTCGCGATTATGTCCATGGGGCATGGTTATCACCGAGTATCGGCGGAGCGCTTACGAAATGTGACCGAGAATAATGATGCAGCAACACCAATTATTACCTCGGCGGGGGCGCTTATAGATGGCATCCGTGCTCTTGGTGCGAAGCGCGTGGCTGTGGTTACTCCTTACATGAAACCGTTAACAGAATTGGTAGTTGATTACATTCGACATGAAGGTATCGAAGTAGGTGACTATCGAGCACTAGAAATCTCGGATAATCTGGCGGTTGCGGCCCATGATCCAATGAATTTGCCTGGAATAATTGCGAGCATGCGCACGGACGACGTTGATGCAATTGTTATTTCTGCATGTGTCCAGATGCCATCATTAAATGCCATCACAATGGTTGAGGCGCAAACCAGAAAGCCAGTTATTTCAGCCGCAGTTGCTACTACTTGGGCGATGTTAACTGCATTAGATCTCCCTACACGAGTTCCTGGTGGTGGAACTCTTCTTTCAGGTGCCTACTAATGAAAGGGTACAACGTTTATGCAAATGGCATTCGTCAGCACATCATTCATTTTCCGGGAACGGGTTCACCGCTGCTGTTAATCCCAGGTATCACCTCTCCTGCAGTAACATGGGGGTTTGTGGCCGAGCGTCTTGCCAAATATTTTGATGTCCACGTGGTAGATGTTCGAGGCAGAGGTTTGAGTGAATCGGGTGATTTAGATTACTCATTGGACGCAATGGCTGATGATTTAGTTGCGTTAGCCCAGCGGATGGAAGGAGTGGTAGTTTTAGGACATTCAATGGGTGCGCGAATTGCCATTCGAGCAGCTAGGAAAGATTCTCAGGTGTTTTCTCGATTGATCTTAGTTGATCCACCTGTTTCTGGCCCAGGTAGACGTCCGTATCCTGCAAAGTGGTCATGGTATGCGGAGTCCATTCGTTTAGCACAAAGAGGCTGTACGGCGATGGAAATGCGGTCTTACTGCCCGACTTGGACGGACGAACAGATCGAGCTCCGGGCTGAGTGGCTACATACCTGCCAGTACACAGCGGTCAAAACCGCATTCGATGGCTTCCACACAGATGATATTCATACCGACTTGGCGCAATTGACGCTTCCTATTCAACTCGTTGTAGCTGGTGGAGCAGAAGTTATTCAGCCTGATGATATCGCGGAGATTATTAGTTTAGCTCCTCAAACTACGACGTATGTTGTTGAAGAAGCTGGGCACATGATTCCGTGGGATAATTTAGAAGGCTTCATAACTGCAGTCAGCAATCGATAGAGAGGCGCGATATGGACCATGTGAGTTTTACCGAGATATGCCTACATCAGTTGAAAATGTCAGGTGTACATGAAGGGGAGCGACTGATCGTTCTAACCCAGGGGCATGAACGTCTAGCGTACGCCGACGCATTTATGGCCGCAGGCCAGCGACTTGGAGCCGAGATGTATCATATGAGGCTACCTTCGCCATTGCCTTCTAATGGCTGGGCTGTCGGGGTTACGGGACTTGCCGATTTACCCGGTGCTGTGGAGGCGCTTAAGAACTGCGACATGTTGATTGACTGCGTATTCCTTTTGTTTTCTGCTGAACAGTTTGAAATCCAAGCGGCAGGTACGCGTATTTTAACTGCGGTGGAACCTCCTGAGCTTCTGGCCCGTATGCTGCCATTTCCAGAGCTGCGAGAGAAAGTTTCTATTGCAGCGGAGTTAGTTGAAAACGCTAAGGATATGCGGATCACATCCCCGCATGGGACAGATATTACATACAAGCTGAATACCTATCCTACTATAGCAGAGTACGCTTGTACAGATACACCAGGTCGTTGGGATCATTGGCCTTCGGGGTTTGTATTCACTGGCGGTGACGATGACGGTGTGGATGGAACCATAGTTGTCGCCCCAGGTGATGTTCTTTTACCGCAAAATCTCATGGTTAGGGAGCCAATAACTTACACTATAGAAAAAGGTTGGATAGTCGATATTCGCGGCGGTCTTGAAGCTCAGATCGTTAATTCCTATATGGACTCATTTAATGATCCCCGTGGTAAAGGAATGAGTCATGTAGGCTGGGGAATGAATCCACATGCTAAATGGCACAGCTTTGTTCCGGGGCAATTTACAGGTGGAATGGGAATGGAGCTCAGAAGTTTTTACGGCAATGTAATGTTTTCAACCGGTCCAAACAATGAGCTTGGCGGATCGAATGATACCGCCTGTCATCTTGATATTCCAATGCGTAACTGTTCATTGTTCCTTGATGATACGCCAGTGGTCATTGATGGCGACATTGTTGTTAAAGAAATTCAGCTAGTGCAAAGGTAGACGTGCTGCTAAATTGTGCGGACGCAAGGAGTATTATATGTCACAAAAAGAAGTATATGACGCTGCAGGTTTCGGTAATCCGGTGTCTAGAGGCGTGCACCCAGCTATCATTGTTGTTGATTTTTCGTATGGATTTACTGATCTTCAATATCCAACTGCCTCTGATGCCTCACTCCAGATGTCCCGCACAAAAGAAATTTGTGACTTGGCAAGGGCATTAGAATTTCCGGTGATATTTACCACAATCGCATATCATCCAGGGGAGATACCGATGCTTCCGTGGTTGGAGAAATCTTCTGGTATGGCTGCATTGCTCTATGGGTCCCGATTAGTTGAAATAGATATGGCAACAGGTATTCAGCCAAACGATGTAGTTGTTGTAAAAAAAGGAGCTTCGTCTTTTTTTGGGTCGACGTTATCCAGCCTGCTGGCAGGGACAAATACTGATACAGTTGTGGTGACAGGTGCAACGACCTCGGGGTGCGTCCGCGCTACTGTTGTAGACGCTGTACAATCCGGGTTCAAAGTGCTTGTGCCAGCGGACTGCTGTGCGGATCGTGCGAAAGGGCCACATGAAGCGAGTCTGTACGACATACAGCAAAAGTATGGTGATGTAACCGATTCCGACGACATTTTAAAATGGCTGCGATCGGTTGCGGGCTAGTCGATTTATTAATTGTAGTCCTTAATTTGGTGCGTCTCGGCACATATAATGGGCGCCGAACGCACATTTCTACTTTTTAAGTACGCATGTAATTTCAGATGCTTCGCTGAGTCAATTATTTAAGTCATAGTGTTATCGCGATTTCTGTTTTATTTGTCTCGATGACGCAGTTTTTGATTCTGTATTCGGTTGAGAATTTTGGTGATCTGTCCGTGAGTTAATTGAATTTTAGGTTTGGTGTGTGATGGATAGAGTACTTTGCAAATAAGTGTGGCAAGTAAGGCTTATATGCTTGTTCGGGGGGGTATTTAATCTCATCGCTTTCAGGGCTGATCCATAATTAGACGATCCTAATTTCTTGTCGCGGGTTCATTGAGCAGCCGACTCCCTAGTCTTCTATATCGTTGGAAGCTAACACATTGAAGAGCTTCCATTTCTTCTGTAATGCCGTTCTGGTGGCAAGTTTGGGCGAGCCGCAACTGTGATGGAAATAGCAATGAACTGGACCTGGTTTCATAAGCTCGGCTCACCCAAGTGGTTCTACGGCATCAGCGGCAGACTGTTGCCCTGGCTGAGCGTCGCGGCCCTGTTGCTGATCGGCATCGGCCTGGTCTGGGGCCTGGCTTTCGCGCCGCCGGACTATCAGCAGGGCAACAGCTTTCGCATCATCTATATCCATGTCCCCGCGGCGATGCTGGCCCAGTCGGTCTACGTGATGCTGGCGATCTGCGGTGTGGTCGGCCTGGTGTGGAAGATGAAACTGGCCGATATCGCCCTGCAATGCGCAGCGCCCATCGGTGCCTGGATGACCGCCGTGGCGCTGGTCACCGGGGCGATTTGGGGCAAGCCGACCTGGGGTTCGTGGTGGGTCTGGGACGCACGACTGACGTCGATGCTGATCCTGCTGTTCCTGTACTTCGGTCTTATTGCGTTGGGCAACGCCATCAGCAATCGTGACAGCGCCGCCAAGGCCTGCGCGGTATTGGCGATTGTCGGCGTGATCAACATCCCGATCATCAAGTATTCGGTGCAATGGTGGAACACCCTGCACCAGGGCGCGACCTTCACCCTCACCGAAAAACCGGCGATGCCGGTCGAGATGTGGCTGCCGCTGCTACTGACCGTGTTGGGTTTCTACTGCTTCTTCGGCGCAGTGCTGCTGCTGCGCATGCGCCTCGAAGTGCTCAAGCGCGAAGCCCGGGCCAGCTGGGTGAAAGCCGAAGTACAGAACAGCCTGGAGGCCGCTCGATGAGTTTCGCGTCATTCGGCGACTTCCTCGCCATGGGCCATCACGGCCTGTATGTCTGGTCAGCCTATGGCATCTGCCTGGCGGTGCTGGCCCTCAACGTGGCGGCGCCGATCCTGGCTCGCAAGCGGTATCTGCAACAAGAGGCGCGTCGTCTGCGCCGGGAGAACGGTCAGTGAATCCGCTGCGCAAAAAACGTCTTGTCATCATCCTGGCGATCCTGGTCGGCGTCGGCGCGGCGGTCGGCCTCGCCCTCAGCGCCTTGCAACAGAACATCAACCTGTTCTACACCCCGACCCAGATCGCCAATGGCGAAGCACCCATGGACACGCGCATCCGTGCCGGCGGCATGGTGGAGCAGGGTTCGCTGGTGCGTTCCGGCGATTCGCTGGATGTGAAGTTCAACGTCACCGACTTCAACAAGACCGTGACCATCACCTATCGCGGCATCCTCCCCGACCTGTTCCGCGAAGGGCAGGGCATTGTCGCCCTGGGCAAGCTCAACGCCGATGGCGTGGTGGTGGCCGACGAGGTGCTGGCCAAGCACGATGAGAAATACATGCCGCCGGAAGTGACCAAGGCCCTGAAAGACAGCGGCCAGTCGGCGCCCGCTCCCGCTCCCGTGAAGGAGGGTTGATCGATGAATGCCGGTCTGTTTATTCCTGAGCTGGGCCATCTGGCGATGATCCTGGCGCTGTGTTTTTCCCTGGTCCAGGCCGTTGTGCCGTTGCTCGGTGCCTGGCGTGGCGACCGCTTGTGGATGAGCCTCGCCCAGCCTGCGGCATGGGGGCAGTTTGCATTCATGCTGTTCGCGTTCGGTTGCCTGACCTATGCGTTCATGGCCGACGACTTTTCCGTGGCCTATGTTGCCAGCAACTCCAACAGCGCCTTGCCCTGGTACTACAAGTTCAGCGCGGTGTGGGGCGCGCACGAAGGTTCGTTGCTGCTCTGGGCGTTGATTCTTGCCGGCTGGACCTTCGCGGTATCGGTGTTCTCCCGACAGTTGCCGCAAGTGATGCTGGCCCGGGTGCTGGCGGTGATGGGCATGATCAGCATCGGTTTCCTGCTGTTCCTGATCCTCACGTCAAACCCGTTCGAGCGCATCCTGCCGCAAGTGCCGATGGACGGCCGCGACCTCAACCCGCTGCTCCAGGACATCGGCCTGGTCGTCCATCCGCCGATGCTCTACATGGGCTACGTCGGCTTTTCCGTGGCCTTCGCGTTCGCCATCGCCGCGTTGCTCGGTGGTCGCCTCGACGCCGCGTGGGCGCGCTGGTCGCGGCCATGGACCATTGTCGCCTGGGCCTTCCTCGGCATCGGCATCACCCTCGGGTCGTGGTGGGCCTATTACGAACTCGGCTGGGGTGGCTGGTGGTTCTGGGACCCGGTGGAGAACGCCTCCTTCATGCCATGGCTGGTCGGCACCGCGTTGATCCACTCCCTGGCCGTCACCGAAAAACGTGGGGTGTTCAAGAGCTGGACTGTGCTGCTGGCGATCGCGGCGTTCTCGCTGAGCCTGCTCGGGACCTTCCTGGTGCGCTCCGGCGTGCTCACCTCGGTGCATGCCTTCGCCTCGGATCCCGAGCGTGGCGTGTTCATCCTGATATTCCTGCTGTTCGTGGTCGGCGGCTCGCTGACGCTGTTCGCCCTGCGTGCACCCGTGGTGAAAAGTCAGGTCGGCTTCAACCTCCGGTCCCGGGAAACCCTTCTGCTGGGCAATAACCTGGTGTTGGTGGTGGCGGCGTCGATGATTCTCCTCGGGACGCTGTATCCACTGGTGCTTGATGCGTTGTCCGGCGCCAAGCTGTCGGTCGGCCCGCCATATTTCAACGCACTGTTCATTCCGCTGATGGCGATTCTGATGGTGGTGATGGCGATCGGTGTGCTGGTGCGCTGGAATGACACGCCGGTCAAATGGCTGCTGGGCATGCTCACGCCGGTGCTGCTTGGCACCGCCGCCCTGGCCGTGGTGGCGGGCATCGCTTATGGCGATTTCAATTGGGCGGTGCTGGCAACGTTCGTGCTGGCGGCGTGGGTGTTGCTGGCGGGCGTGCGGGACATCTTCGACAAGACTCGCCATAAAGGTCTGGTCAAAGGCCTGCCGACCCTGACCCGCAGTTACTGGGGCATGCAGCTCGCCCACCTGGGGATCGCCGTCTGCGCCCTCGGTGTGGTGCTGTCCAGCCAGAACAGCGCCGAGCGCGACCTGCGCCTGGCGCCCGGCGAGTCTATGGACCTGGGCGGCTACCAATTCTTTTTCGAGGGCGCTAGGCATTTCGAAGGTCCGAACTTCACGTCCGACAAAGGCACCGTGCGGGTCATTCGCGACGGCCGGGAGATCACCGTGCTGCACCCGGAAAAACGCCTCTACACCGTACAGAACTCGGTGATGACCGAACCCGGGATCGACGCCGGTTTCACCCGCGACCTCTACGTGGCGCTGGGCGAACCCCTCGGTGATGGCGCCTGGGCGGTACGCGTCCACGTCAAGCCGTTCGTACGCTGGATCTGGTTCGGTGGCTTGCTCACCGGCCTGGGCGGCGTCCTCGCGGCGCTGGATCGGCGTTATCGGGTCAAAGTGAAAACCCGGGTGCGCGAAGCCCTGGGCGTGACGGGAGCCACTGCATGAAACGTTGGTTGATGGTGTTACCGCTGGCGCTGTTTTTGGTGATGGCAGTGTTCTTGTACCGCGGGCTTTACCTGAACCCGTCCGAATTGCCCTCGGCGATGATCGGCAAACCGTTCCCGGAATTCTCCCTGCCCTCGGTGCAAGGTGACAAGACCCTGACCCGCGCCAACCTGCTGGGCAAGCCGGCGCTGGTCAATGTGTGGGGCACCTGGTGCATCTCTTGCCGGGTCGAGCACCCGGTGCTGAACAAGCTGGCGCAGAACGGCGTGGTGATCTACGGCGTCAATTACAAGGACGTCAACGCCGACGCGCTGAAATGGCTCGCCGAGTTCCATAACCCTTACCAGTTGGATATTCGCGACGAGGAGGGCTCCCTGGGCCTGAACCTGGGGGTCTATGGGGCGCCGGAAACCTTCTTCATCGATGCCAAGGGCATCATCCGCGACAAGTTTGTCGGGGTGATCGACGAACAGGTCTGGCGCGAGAAGCTGGCCGCCAAATACCAGGCACTGGTTGACGAGGCCAAGCCATGAGGCGCTGGCTGGCAGCCGCCATGCTCGGATTGAGCCTGGTGGGAGTGGCCCATGCCGCCATCGACACGTACGAATTCGCCAACGAGGGCGAGCGCGAGCGGTTTCGCGAGCTGACCAAGGAACTGCGCTGCCCCAAGTGCCAGAACCAGGACATCGCCGACTCCAACGCACCGATTGCCGCTGACCTGCGCAAGGAAATCTTCCGCATGCTCGGCGAGGGCAAGGACAACCAGCAGATCATCGACTTCATG
The DNA here is from genome assembly GCF_004786035.1 of Pseudomonas viciae. Classification (NCBI taxonomy): domain Bacteria; kingdom Pseudomonadati; phylum Pseudomonadota; class Gammaproteobacteria; order Pseudomonadales; family Pseudomonadaceae; genus Pseudomonas; species Pseudomonas viciae. Next base: position 4,947,358 of record NZ_CP035088.1, on the reverse strand, counting down.
GTGGACCGCTACGGTGAGTTCGTGCGCTACAACCCCGCCTTGTCCTCCAAGACCGCGCTGCTCTGGTTCGGCCCCGCCGGGCTGTTGCTCGGTGGCTTCGTGGTCATCGCCGTGATCGTGCGTCGTCGTCGGGTGCAACGTACGGCTGCTCCGGACACGCTTTCCGTCGAAGAGCGCCAGCGCCTCGACCAACTGTTGGATACAACCAAGCATGATTGATTTCTGGCTCGCCGCAGGTCTGCTGCTCCTGATTGCCCTGAGTTTTCTGTTGATTCCTGTGTTGCGTGGTCGCCGTGCCCAGCGCGAAGAGGACCGTACCGCGCTCAACGTGGCGCTGTACCAGGAGCGCGTCGCTCAACTGCAGGCCGAGCGGGAGGAGGGCGTGCTCAACGCCGCGCAGTTGGACACCGGCCGCGCCGAAGCCGCCCGTGAGCTGCTGGCCGACACCGAGGGCGCCGAGGCGCCGCGCGAGTCGCGCCTGGGCAAGCCCTTGCCGTTGCTCGCCGCCGTGCTGGTGCCGTTGCTGGGCTTGGGGCTGTACCTGCATTTCGGTGCCAGCGACAAGGTCGAACTGACCCGTGAGTTCGCCCAGGCGCCGCAGTCGATGGAAGAAATGACCCAACGCCTGGAGCGGGCGGTGGCGGCGCAACCGGACAACGCCGAGGGCCTGTATTTCCTTGGCCGTACGTACATGGCCCAGGACCGGCCCGCGGATGCAGCGAAGATCTTCCAGCGCACCGTGGCGGTGGCGGGCCGCCAACCCGAACTGCTGGGCCAGTGGGCCCAGGCGCAGTACTTCGCCGATGGCAAGAAATGGTCGGACCAGGTCCAGGCCCTGACCGACGAAGCGCTGAAGCTCGATCCCAAGGAGGTCACCAGCCTCGGCCTGCTGGGCATCGCCGCGTTCGAAGGCGAACGCTACCAGGACGCGATTGATTACTGGAGCCGCCTGTTGGTGGAGCTGCCGGAGGGTGACAAGTCCCGCGAGGCGTTGCAGGGCGGTATCGCCCGCGCCACCGAGAAGCTCCAGGCTGCTGGCGGCCAGGTTGCGCCGGCGCAGGCCCAGGCACCCGCCGCCAAGACGGCCGCCGTGCTCAAGGTGCGTGTCGAGCTGGCGCCGGCGCTCAAGGCCAAGGTGCAGCCAGGCGACAGCGTGTTCATTTTCGCCCGCGCCGCGTCCGGCCCGCCGGCCCCGCTGGCGGCCAAGCGCCTGACCGTCGCCGACCTGCCGGTGACCGTAGAGCTGGGGGATGCGGACGCGATGATGCCGCAACTGAAACTGTCGAACTTCCCTGAAGTCCAACTGGTGGCGCGGATCTCCCGTGCCGGTCAACCCACCGCCGGTGAATGGATCGGCCGCAGCCAACCCCTGGCGAGCAGCACCACCGCGCCGCAGCACCTGACCATCGACAGCCCGGACCAATAACAGGAATTCGCACAATGACCGCCATCGCTCGTATCACTTTGCTCACGCTCGTCCTGGGCCTGAGCGTTTATGCGGTCCAGCGCTACCCTCGCCGTCATTCTTTCAACTTATGGTCGTCAGGGGGAGCGCCAATCATAGCCGGTTAGTCTCGATACATAGCACGTTCGTCGGGATTCACGCTTGGGTGGCTGGAGGTTGAGCATCTTGGTCGCATATGGGCTCGTCGTCCAGATTGTTATTTCGACTGCGCACTAAGCCTCCAAAGAGGAGACCTATCTCGAACAGGAGCCACATCGGTACCGCCAGCAGGGTCTGGGAGAAAATGTCCGGCGGAGTCAGGATCATGCCGACCACGAAGCAACCGATGATCACGTAGGGGCGGATCCTCTTCAGGTAGGCCACGTCGACCACGCCGATCCACACCAGCAACACCACGGCCACGGGGATTTCGAACGCCACGCCGAAGGCGAAGAACAGCGTCATGACGAAATCCAGGTAGCTGTTGATGTCGGTCATCATCTCCACGCCCGCCGGGGTGGCGGCGGCGAAGAACTTGAAGATCAGCGGGAACACCAGGTAATAGGCGAAGGCCATGCCGGTGTAGAACAGCAGGATGCTGGACACCAACAGCGGCACGGCGATGCGCTTTTCATGCTTGTACAGGCCCGGTGCGATGAAGCCCCAGATCTGGTGCAGGATCACCGGGATCGCCAGGAACAGCGAGACCGTCATCGTCAGCTTCAATGGTGTCAGGAACGGCGACGACACGTCGGTGGCGATCATTGTCGCGCCTACCGGCAGGTACTGGCGCAGTGGTGTGGAGACGAATGTGTAGATCTGCTGGGTGAAGGAAAACAACCCGGCGAAAATGGTGAAGACCGCTGCCACGCAGACCAGCAGTCGTGAGCGCAGCTCGGTGAGGTGCGATACCAGCGGCATTGGTTGGTCGTTCTCTGGGGTTTCGCTCATGAGGCTCGCGGTAGCAAATTAGGGAGATTTGAATTGTTAGGCGCTGGAGTCGCTGGAGGCGGCGTATCGACCGCAGATGCAGATTCATCCACCGCAGGCGTCTGAGGCACGATCTTTTGATCGGTAACGTGCGCCACCAAGGTCAGTTCCTGGTTGGTTGGTGCGAAGATTTTTCGCGCCTCATCCTCTAGGGAAATAATGCGTCCGCTGTGTAGCCGCCGACGAATTTCGTCAGCGCCGATTTCACGTGCAAGTTCCTCTTTGATGGCATTAAAGCTGCGTTTGAGGCGGCCTACCCACATACCGGCCGCACGTGCAGCACCTGGCAAGCGCTCGGGGCCCAGCACTAACAGGGAGACTAGGGCAACGAGCAACAATTCAGTGAAGCTGATCCCAAACATTAGTCAGTGCTCACGCGTTGTTACGAGTTGGCTCTTCAACTCTTTGCGCCTGCACGTCTAAGGTGCTTGGCCCATTCACAGGCTGGGTGGTCTTCGGTGATATCGATTCGGTCGGTTGCTCCGCAGACATGTTGGGGGCGGATGGTGGTTCATCATCGTTCATGGCTTTGCGAAAGCCTTTAATCGATTCGCCGACATCGGTGCCGAGGTTTTTCAATTTCTTGGTGCCAAACACCAGCACCACAACGACTAATATAACAATCCAATGTTTCCAGTCAAAAATACCCATATGCCTGTTCTCTTTAAGTTGAATTAGCTAAATTTTTAATTGTATTAAAACAGATCCAATAGTTCTGCGATCGGCTATCTGAGCTATTACATCGTCATCACTATGACTTGGCCTTTCAAACTCCAATTATTTCTGAGTATTCTCCCCGTAAGCTGACGGCTCGAGGCGAACCGCCATTCCTTACGAACTGCCAGTGTCTCATTTTTGATACCATATAAACTATAAGGCTCTACCTTGAGATACTTTAAATTCAAAAAAATTCAAATGGGTAGGAGATAATCAGTCGAGTTCGAGTGATCCTACCGCCTGTACTGATGTCGCCTGAGTGCCAAGATTGTATTAATTTAGTCGTCAATGCCTTAGCCGGACCGCTCGGGATGATATACTGAGCAATCAAATCGGTCTCCCGCTCTTCTTCAGACTTCCCATAAAGTCCAAAATAAGCTGAGTCTGCGTTAACTTTACTGCCGTCGATGTCCGTCCCACGAATATGCTTGGCTGTCAAAGTCAAACCCGGTACTCCAAACGATTGCATGTCCAGCTCATAGCGAAGCTGAACTGACTGCTCATTTGGTGCATTAAAGTCTGACAATTCAGCGGCGTTTGCTAGGTATAGACCGTCGCTAAAAACACCTGCTGCCACTCCGGGACTGACGCTTCCTATCGCTGCGTAATCGTGGGGCTGGTCACCATCATTGCGCTGAAACGCCAGTGCGAATGTGTGAGGACCCGTTGCAAGTGCTGCTGAAATTGACGCTGCTGTGACATTAATATCACCTGCCTTTGCTTCTCCCGAGTTGAGGCTGCGGTATAAGTTAAAGTCAAGCGTTAATGATTGTGATTCGGATAATGCGATAGCTTGGTTGATATTGGTATAATACTGATCCATGAGGTTCTCATACCGAGAGCCATAAAACGATATAGATGTCTGATCACTGAGCGCGTACGTACCACCAATATATCCCACCTGTGGGGTGCTGACCCTTGCGAAAGCCAGTCCGAGATCGCCGCTTCGATTGGTAGAAAGGTAACTTGTACCTGAGGTGAAAAGTCCAGCGGATAGGACGATATCCTTTAGCTCTCCGCTATCGAGCATCCAGCCAGTTGCGGTCTGGTTCAGTAACTTAGAGCTGCCGGTAGCGAACACAGGAACTTTTGGTTGTAAGTCACCGTATCTTAGTGTGGTATTGGACAGTTGAACCTTGATGCTGCCCCCCGCTTTACTATAGCTATCCGCCGGCTGACCGTTGTCGCGAACAGGGAGCGTCACAGAGCCTGTCCGTTTGCCGCTTCCGTCGAGCTTTATGGCTCCATAGGCGAAAGCATCGATGCCGAAGCCCACCACACCCTGGGTAAATCCAGAGTTGAAATCAAGCATTTCACCCTGTGTCCAATCACGCTGTGTACCCAAATCGCCAGTCTGATGCCAATAGTGATTGCGGGAAAGGAGGTTGAGATGACTGTCTTCTAAAAATCCAGCAGACTCCGATTGGGAGTTTGCATAACAAATGCCTGTAGGCATTAGTACTAGTACGGCCCCTGCAGCTAAACCTTTATGGTAGATTTTGTTATTCATTAGCTGATCTCGAGAGGAGAGTTTAGTTGGGTGTAGCGTAAAATTCGCTTGCTGGTTATATTTATTTAAATAAAGAGTTGGTTGTTATTCTGGTTGGATAATTTGCATGGTGCAGCCAGCATGATCGGATTTCATAGCATGTTAGCTTCCAGTTGGGTATAAAATCATTATACTTTTGGAGCTGTTATCCTATCTTAATTTTTTTGGCTTGTTTTACTTGCTAGGCGATATTGCGCTGGCGACTATTGCTGGATTTAGTCGCGTCCTTATGTATTATTTTTTGATGAGGATAATGAGTGTTCCTGGTTATTAGTGTCAGGCCGAATTAAGCGGTCACTTCCCCAGGTACGCCACTGCCGTTATTTCAATGAGCGCACTATCGCTGGCAAAGTCAACTACTCTCACGCCGGACGCACTTGGCGCTACCAATCCTTTATAAACGGCTGCTCTGGTCTCTAGGGCCTTAAAGTAAATGTCATTGTCTGTTTTATAGTAAATAGTTTCGCTTACAACATTGCTAAAGTCCGCGCCATGGGCTTTTAGGATAGCTGCCATTCGCTCGTAAATTAGCTGCATCTGCTTTGTAGCATCGCCGGCATAGACCTCTTTTCCGTCCTTGTCAACGGAGGTGACGCCTCCAATGCGTAGAAAATCCCCAGCTTTGACTGCAATTGAAAAGCTGTACTGCTTCTCAAATTCAGCATTCAAATGAAACGCTGCTTTGGGCTCCATTGCAAACAATTGCGTGGATAAGAATGGCAATAGAGCTAGTAATAGAATTTTACGCGTTCTGAACTTGTTGAAATGAGATGGATGCGGGGTAGGTGTTGTTTGAGTGGTCATACATGTGCTCCTTTTTGTTTTTTATTAAGCTACTCTAGCTTGTGCTTCAGGTGTTAGACATGAGCCGCCATATGCTTATACATTTTGCGCCACGGGGCCAGCCATCGCCGGGATTCTGAATTTTAAGGTGCCTTCTTGAGGAAATTGCAAAACCTGGGTTGGAAAGAGGTTTGCGCGTGCTCTCGGGGCGAGTTAAATTTATATTTCTTTTTACTGGTTGCATGTGCGATGACTCAATGCTGCAGAGCAATCCTCCCGTTGGAAATGCCGGTGTTCTCGCTCGATGCAACTGATCAAGCGTCCTTGAAGATAGTCCAGAGCCGTGAACAAGGTGACGGTGCCGTGGCGCGCATAATTGTGTGACTACGTACGGATGTGACCGATCGTCAGGGCAAACCCCGGTTGGGTCCGCTCAAGTGCTTGAACTTGGCTATTTTCATCGCAACAGAGCACCAGCGCTTTGTCCGGCGGATCCAGGTAGAGGCCGATGACGTCCCAAAACTTCTCTTCGAAATGCGGGTCATTGGGCCGTTTGAAGGTGCGGGTTAGGTGCGGCTCCAAATCGTTGGCAGCCCAGATCTTGTCCACACTGGTGGCTGAAATTCCAGCCGCCCGGGCCATGCTTCGGCGGCTCCAGCGACGTTCACGGATCCGGGGTTGTGTGACTTGCTCAAGCACGCGTTGTACAGTGTCAAGGGGCAGGAAGGGTTTACGACCGCGACCTGGCTTATCGATCAAACCGTCTAGCCGCTGATCCTGAAAACGTCGACACCAACACGTGACGACAGGAAGCGAGAACCCGGTCAGCCGGGCAATTTCTACCCGCGTGCAACCTTGGGCCGCCAACAGAATCACTTGTGCCCGACGACCGTCGCGCTGGCTGATGGTGGCCGAACGGACACGCCGGCTCAGTTCGGTGTGCTAAGCTATGCAGTTGCTGTCCCAGGTCGACGCGATGGGCCAGAAGATCCACCGCCTTGAAACGGTCAACGAGCAACTTGCTCACGAAATCGCCATCCTCAAGCGACACAAGCTCGCCAAGCGCAGCGAGCAACTGAGCCCCGACCAAGGCAGTCTGCTCGACGATCTGCTCGATACCGATATCGCAGCTATCGAAGCCGAGCTGAAGGCAGCCAATCCACAGGCCGCACCGGCGGAGCCACGTCAAGCGAAATTACCGACTTGCTCCCTTTTCGCTGGGTCAAACAGGGAGGCTGATCGTTGGGAATATCCATCAAGCGGGAAGATAGCGATAGACCTTTGTTTCTCTAACAGAAAATCCTGCTCCCTCATATAAACGGTGAGCAGATTCTCGATTTGGGTTAGACGTAAGATCCAGTTTTTTTGCGCCCAGAGCATGACTTCTTTCTACAGCTGCCTGAATGAGTGCTTTGCCGACCCGTTGTCCCCGGGCACCAGCATCCACAACAACGTCCTCGATCCACGCACGAACTACTGTCGGAATACGGAAATGAATGAGGGTTAGCGCTCCCAAGATATCTTCTCCACCTGCCCCCTTTACGACCAATAAATCCGAGCATTCTGCACCTACGATCTGCTGCAATTCTTGCATTGTCATCGCCTTCGCATTCATGGAAAGCTGGGGGAGTAGGTCATTCAAAGACTTGAGCAATACCGGATTTGTCTCTCGAACCAACTCGATCAATATGGGTTGATTTGTCATTAGAGTTCCTCGGATAGGGAGCAGTGGCGAAGGTAAGAAGTCTATCAAGACACGGCACCAAGCCTCACACCATGCGATCAGACAAATTGCAGTCTCAATATAATACAGGCTACGCATGACCCGCTGGATGACGATGGACATCTCGCTGTTTGACAGCCACAGTCAAAGAAACCAGACGGGATGACCGGACGCTTACTGATGGTGCGCCTCGCTGGCCGGGAGTAGCTGAACCTGCTCGGCGTAACGATGGATTGGATGCAAGCAGAGCTGAGTGAATTGGGTATGGGAGAGGGCGGTGTATTGCCAGATACGATCCAGTAACTGGCGGCGGTGATCGACCGCCAGTAGAGTTTGAGCTGACTCGACGGACAGGTAACCTTCAGTGACGTTCGCGGACAGCAGGGAGGAGGCTTTTGCCTTTTGCGAAGAAATAGGTTGAGAAGCATCGTGGTCTCCAGGGTGGCGGCCGGACCTATGGCCTTTTAGCCTTTTTGGATAGAGCTCTTACCCTTGAACTCCCAATTCCCCTTCGACCTTTGATCTCCTTTTGACTGCTGTCCTTTTTACGCGGTACTCGGAATATTGAAATCGCCTGACATCGGTTTCTTGAGCTGGTACTGACAAGAAAAGATTCAGTACACTGCGGCTGCATAATTTGCGGGGCCTGCTATGAACCTTACTGACGCTACGCTCGTGCTGCTCCTCGCAGCACGCATCCATGGAACAGACGAGGTTGTCAGGGCCTCAGCGAAGAGCGTGGCCAAGAAGTTGCCGCGCAGCAAGCGCGATCTGATCTACAAGGTTATCGACAGCCGAAGTCCGCTCGACCTAGTCGGGTTTCTGGCAGAAAACCTAAATAACTGACCTGCGATCTTTTCCGTAGCCCGCTGCGTCCTAGGAGGCTCTCGGAAGTAGGTAAAGTTGTCCGCGGAAAACGTGGGTATATCAATGGATAAAACTCTGCGTGCCATGAAGTACGCTGATTACGATAGGAGGATTACTAACTGAGCAGCGCGTTTGTAGTAGCTGAAACCTAGATGCGTCTTTGCCCGTAGAGCAAAGCCAAATTCCCATCGGGCACTCTCGAGCAATTCGAGTGTTTAGTAGTTCGATTTTGTTCACGTTTCCGTCGGTTGCCCAGAACCGCCAGAAGTCCTCAGTTCACCTTTACGAAGGTATTCTCCGGCCTTCTTGGTTTCGTTGAGGGGGCAACGATCGTGCGTAATGTTCCCGTAGTCGAGTTTCTTCTAGAGAATGGTTGGCTCACGCCGTGGGAAGGCGGGCTTAACCAGAGACTGGACTTACTAGTGGATAAACCAAAAGAGTACGCTCTTCGAGAAAGGCGATAAATTCCCGCACTGATTTTGGTACGTATCGGCGTGATGGATAAACGACAGAAATTTCCAGGGTCCGCGACTGCCAATCATCCAGAAGTTGCATCAGGCGTCCTGTTTTTAGGTCTTCTATCACAAGAAAATCAGGTATTAGCGCAATGCCTATGCCCGCCAACGCCATTTCTCGGATAGCTAAACTATTACTAGCTGAAAATTGACTAGAAATGTTGATGTCACTAACGTGATTTTCTTTATGAAAGCTCCATTTTGCTGGGCTTGCACCTAAAGTATACAACAAGCAGGCGTGGTCCTGGAGGTCTTGCGGAGTAGTGGGAGTGCCGTTTGCATCGAGGTATGACTTGGTAGCAACTAAGATATGGCGAACATGAGCGATACGTTTAGCTACTAAAGTTGAGTCACTTAGTTCGGCAATTCGTAAAGCCACATCCACACCTTCGGTGAGCAAGTTGATTTTTTTGTCATCCAGACGGAGGTCAATGGTTATTTTTGGATGTTTTTGTTGGAACTCAGCCATTCCTGGCAATATGTGCATCAACCCAAAGCTCATCGGAATGGCTGCAACTACCTTGCCTATTGGCTCAATACGATCCTCATCAATTTCTTTTTCTGCCTCTCGGATTGCTTGAACAGCTACTGATACGCGTGCGTAATATCGTTCCCCAGCAGCGGTGAGAGATAATTGTCGTGTAGTACGATGGATTAACCTTGTGGAAAGTGTGGTTTCTAGTGCCGTGATGTGCCTGCTCACAGCTGACCGAACCATACCGAGCTTTTTGGCTGCGGCGGAAAAAGATTTCGCCTCAATCACCGTTATAAAAATGGAAATTGCCGTTAGGTTCTCCACTTTACAGTCCTCCCCCTCTATTTTCGCCGCTGATGAGCATGTGCTGTTGGCCGTTAGAGGATAGCATCAAGGCAATCACAGTGATTAGTAACTTTAAGAGAACACTGCATTCTAGTTTGAAGCGCTTATCTTGGCGGTGATCATGCCGCACGATTGATGCATCAAATAAAGGTGGGTTTTATGATCGTAATAAATAAATCCGAGGACCGTGGATCATTCAAAAATAGCTGGTTGGATGCAAAATTTTCGTTTGAATTTGGATCTTACCGAAAACCCGAGCGCCGAGGGTTTTCGGATTTAATTGTTTTTAATGATGATATCGTTCAGCCGAAGTCTGGATTTACAGAGCATTCACATTCAAACGTAGAGGTGATGTCTTACCCTTTAATGGGTGAAATTGAACATCGAGACAGTATAGGTAACTGCCAAAGAGTTAGTTACGGTGATGTACACTTAATGCGCGCAGGAAAAGGCATTTCACACAGTGAAATGAATCCTTCGGACAGTGAGATTGAGCATCATGTACAATGGTGGATTAAGCCAAAAAATTTGGACAGTGATCCTTCCTATCAGCTATGCACGTTTACGCCTGAAGATAAAGTTGGACGGTTGTGCCTTATAGCTTCAGATAATTCGGCGGACGGGGTGCTTTGCGTTGATCAGGACGTTAGGATTTACGCCTCCATATTAACGCCGATCGAGTTGGTGTGGAAGGTGCCTATGAATCGCCGTGCATATCTTCATGTGTTAAGTGGCGGTGTAGCTATTAATGATTTTGCGCTATCGGCAGGAGATGCCATCTTTGTGGGAAACTGCACGACAATTGCAATAAGTTCGCTAGATAGTGCGGAAGTGTTGCTGTTTGATCTTCGTTAATCTAAATTACTGGTCTGGGAGAAGGAATATGTTCGGCTATGCAAAATCAATTTTGTCAGTCGCTTTAATTGTTGTCGGTCTTGTCCTCGGTCTTGGTGATGCGAAAGCAGCAGAATCGTTATCGGCGGCTAAGGTTTTAGACCAACTCACGCCAGAAAATACAGCGTTGCTATTGGTGGATTATCAACCTCAATATGCTTTTGCTACACAATCAATAAGTATTGATGCTCTCATTAACAACGCGACTGCGCTGACGAAAGTTGCCAAGGTATTTAAGCTTCCTACAGTCATTACAACGATCACCGCGGACAGCTATGGCGGACCTATGTTTCCGCAAATTAGAGCAGTTATGCCAGATGCTGAAGTTATTGATAGGACGCCGATTAATGCTTGGCAGGATGAAAAAGTTCGTAAAGCAATTCATGCCACAGGACGGAAGAAATTACTGATTGCAGGTCTGTGGACTGATAATTGTGTAATGCTACCAGCCTTGTATGCACTTAAAGAGGGCTATGAAGTTTACGTGGTCACTGATGCAAGTGGGGATTCTGACGCTGTCTCGCATGAGCGGGCAGTGCAGCGTCTTGTGCAAGCTGGAGCAGTCCCTATAACTTGGTTGCCTGTCCTGTTGGAACTTGAAACTGATTGGACTAAAGATAAAACGAACGGCGAGGTTTACAATATTTTGCGCGATCATGCTGGGGCAATGGGTATTGGCGCCTTTTATAAACAGTTTTTAAGTACAAAGTAGCTCGTTTGAACCGTCGCGGCGAGCCTCATAGATACGTCTAGATTCTCTCCGCGCGGTGCCTATGAAGCTCGGTGGTAAAAATTAAGCGTTCTGGGTGATGTGATGCGATCTAGGGTAATAGTTAAGGCCTCCTTCTCGTGTGCTGATTGATTGTTGAACACTGGTTAAACCATTAAATTTATAGTCGGTGGGGCGTGCACGATTACATCGGCTTGACTGATACTACCTACACAAACTTTAATTTTTTTCCTAGCCATGTAGGTAGGATATGGACGACCGACCGGTGCAGCGAGGATCGACTGGCACGCCCAATTGAGTTCGTGTGGGTTGGCAACCATACCTACCGTGGCGGCGAATTGCATGCCTGCTCCTCTTCATCATTTGCCGTTTTCCACCTGACTGAATGTAAGCGCGCCTTGAACCCTACATTCACTGTCACCAGTCGATCCCTGATGCTGCGCTCCCGATTTCTTTCTGGAGCCTGCCCTCGATTATGCGCCCCGACGCTAAAGTGGAAAAAAAAAGCTATCTCCATCCTAAGTCTGTGGACTTTTCGAAAACTCCTCGACGGCCTAGTGGCCCTGGTCGAACGTAAAATAGGGTGCCATTCTCGGCACCCTGTTCTTCGTTATTCTGAATCGCCACAGTAATCGGATGAAAACTCTTTATCGGGAGCGCGACGGCTTCTGGGCCTTTGGCTCAAGCGCCTCGACGCCGACCGTTTTAGAATCGCCGTCGATACCACCGACGAGGCCGTCGTTGCCTGACCCGGTATAATCCACAGCATGATTTCCATGCCTGACGTCTTCCCGGCGACCTTGCATTACTCAAGCGGTTGCTTTGTGAATCGCAATCCAAAGTCGCCTATCTCGAAGAGCAGAATGTCCTGCGGCGTCAGCGCCTGTTTGTCGCAAGTCCGAACAATCTGCCGACTCGCTAACGCCACAGTTGGCCTTGTTCAATGAGGAAGAAGCTGAGCTTGTGGCGGCTGCGAATCCAGACCCGGACGAAGAAGTCGTTGCACCGTTCAAACATCGCGGCAACGTAAGCCGCTTCCGCCCGAGCTCTTCCGGACTGAAGTCATTCACGAATTTCCCAAGCATGACCTGAATTGCGACTGCGGCTGCCGCAAGCCCATTATGGGCGAGTGTACTAGCGAACCGCTAGAGATCGTGCCGCTGCTGATCCGGGTGATCAAATACATCCGAAAAGTGTATGACTGCCGTGGCTGAAGCTGCGACGGTCACCGTAGATAAACCTGCTCAGTTAATTGAAAAGAGCCTCGCCTCAGCCATGTTTAGCGATGCTGTTGACCACTAAGTACGTCGACGGATTGCCACTTCATCGTTTCGAGAAAGTGCTGTTGCGACACGTGATCGACATCCCTCGGCAAATCCTGGCGCGATGGGTCATTCAATGTGGCGCACCTGCAGCCGCTGCTGAATGTGAAGGGCGATAACCTGCTTGAAGGACGCGTTATCCATTGTGATGAAATCTGTGTTCACGTACTCAAGGACGAAGTTCACGAGCCCAACAGCCAGTCCTTGATTTGGGTTCAAAAGGGTGGGATTCCTGCACACCCTGATGTACTTTCGATTATGCATCCAGTTGTGGGGGGACTTGCCTGTGCACCTGCTTGAAGGCTATCGCGGCTATGTCATGATTATGCCGGCTATAACGCTATCACTTTAAATGAGGGCTTCGAGCGCATGGGATGCTGGACGCATGCACGTGTTAGTTCGTCGACGCGCAGAAAGTACAACTTACGGGCAAGGCACGGCGTGCTGATGTTGCGTTGAGTCTGATCAATAAACTCTCAGGATCGAGCGTGAAATCAAGGATGTCGGCGACGCTGAGCGCCTGGTGATTGGTCAAGCATGGAGCATTTCGGTTCTGAGTGAAATACAAAGTGGCTGGAGAAAACTGCATAGGTAACGTCGCAGAATGCCCTGGAGAAAGCCGTTTATTATCCGCAAGCAACTGGAACAAGCTCAAACGTTATGTAGAGGCGGGCCATCTGCCGATCGACGACAAACTGGCAGAAAGAGCGATAAGGCCTTTTGTCATCGGGGTAAAGCTTAGCTGTTCAGCGATGCGCCGAAGGACGCCACCGCCAGCGCTCAGATCTACAGCCGGTCTAGACCGCCAGGGCGAACGGACAGGAGGCCTATCTGGGGTTGCGCCACGTACTAGAACGGCAGCCGCATGCGCAGTCGGTTGTCGAGTAAGAAGCACTATTGCCGTGGGTGGCGAGCATGTAGTTGATAAAGCTAGCTTTTGATCCGTTTGGATTGGTGAACCCCGAAGAATCCTTTCTGAGCCTTAAAGCATAGCGTGCCGGCCACGCAGTCAGCGATTGCCAGCCGGTCATTAGAAGCACACAATTGAGTCCACCAATCATAAGCTTGGCTTTGGAATCCAAAGTCTTTCAATAGGTTAGAGGATGAGTTATGATCCCGTCCGCTGCGCCATATTCGGTTATCTGGAACGCTGAACGCCAGGTGACCAACGGAAAGCCCGCTAACGCGGGCTTTTTGCTGTTTGCAGTTCCTGCGAGGCGCCTCATTCACATTTTTTCGCTGAATTTTGTAATTAAATCAGCACGTTACGAAAAACTGTGAGAGAATGCGCCCCGCATCGAAAGTGCAGGGTGATTAGCTCAGCTGGGAGAGCGTCTGCCTTACAAGCAGAATGTCGGCGGTTCGATCCCGTCATCACCCACCAAACTTTCAATGTTACGCGCAGCGGTAGTTCAGTCGGTTAGAATACCGGCCTGTCACGCCGGGGGTCGCGGGTTCGAGTCCCGTCCGCTGCGCCATATTCGCTTCCACTTAGGCCCACTGAACGCCTGGAAGCTACCGAATAAGCGGCCTTTGGCCGCTTTTTTCGTTTATGGCGTTTCATCGCAATCCATCAGCAGCCCAGCAAACGGCAAGGCCGTGATATTGCAGGTGCTGCCCCTCGGCGGATATGAGCGTCAAATGGGGATGTGGGTCGTCGACAAGACCTGGCGCAACCCCATGAACGAGCGGATCTGCCGAACGCCGGGCAGGTAAAGCAACTGTTCGGCATGCAGCCGGTTGAAGCTGTGGCTGTCCTTGGTTCGCAGCAACATGAAATAGTCGAACTCTCCCGTCACCACATGGCATTCCATACAGCCGGATACCTTCTGTGCTGCCGCCTCGAAATCTGCAAAGGATTGCGGCGTGGAGCGGTCCAGCACTACGCCGATCAACACCACCATCCCCGCGTCCAGCGCGTCATTATCCAGTAGTGCGACGATGCCCTTGATGAGGCCGACCTGCTTGAGCCGTTCGACGCGCCTGAGGCAAGCCGGCGCGCTCAGCTTCACCTTCTCTGCAAGCGCCACATTGGAGATGGAAGCATCGCGCTGCAGGGCCTTGAGAATCGCTCGGTCGGTTCGATCAAGTGGCTGCGGCGCTGGAGCGGTTTCTTCAGGCTTCTTGTGAGTTTTTATTGTGCTCATCTCTATTCCTGCGCAACTTAAGTATGTTGCATGGTTGTTTTCGTAAATAAGATTTCTTTAAGTGTTGAAAACTTGCAACACATATTTTTCACATTCTTCTTAATATTGAACTCATCGAAGCCCTCTGAAATGGCCTGGAATACAGTCTTTGTCTTTCGGTCCGGTGCTTGGATATCCAATACACAAGGAGCAGAGTCATGAACCTGAATCGTTTCGAACGTTATCCGCTGACCTTTGGTCCCTCTCCCATCACCCCCTTGAAGCGTCTCAGCGAACATTTGGGCGGCAAGGTGCAGCTGTATGCCAAACGTGAAGACTGCAACAGTGGCCTGGCTTTCGGCGGGAACAAAACCCGCAAGCTCGAATACCTGATTCCCGAAGCGCTTGAGCAAGGCTGCGATACGCTGGTTTCCATCGGCGGAATCCAGTCGAACCAGACCCGCCAGGTAGCCGCCGTCGCCGCTCACCTGGGCATGAAGTGCGTACTGGTGCAGGAAAACTGGGTGAACTACTCCGATGCGGTGTATGACCGGGTAGGCAATATCGAGATGTCCCGGATCATGGGCGCAGAGGTACGTCTGGACGCCGCCGGGTTTGACATCGGCATTCGTCCCAGCTGGGAGAAGGCCATGAGCGACGTGGTCGAGCGAGGCGGCAAGCCCTTCCCGATCCCGGCGGGGTGTTCCGAGCATCCCTATGGCGGCCTCGGGTTCGTGGGTTTCGCCGAAGAGGTACGGCAGCAGGAAAAGGAACTGGGCTTCACGTTTGACTACATCGTGGTCTGTTCGGTGACCGGTAGTACCCAGGCCGGCATGGTGGTCGGTTTTGCTGCCGACGGCCGCTCGAAGAACGTCATCGGTATCGACGCCTCGGCCAAGCCGGAGCAGACCCGGGCACAGATTCTGCGCATTGCCCGGCACACCGCTGAGCTGGTGGACCTGGGTCGGGAGATCACTGAAGAGGACGTGGTTCTCGATACGCGCTTCGCCTACCCGGAATATGGCTTGCCCAACGACGGCACGCTGGAAGCTATCCGACTTTGCGCGAGCCTTGAAGGCGTACTGACAGACCCGGTGTATGAGGGTAAATCCATGCACGGGATGATTGAGATGGTGCGTCGTGGTGAGTTCCCTGAAGGCTCGAAAGTGCTTTATGCGCATTTGGGCGGGGTTCCCGCGCTGAACGCCTATAGCTTCCTGTTCCGCAACGGATGATTGCGGTTCAGCCCGTTAAGCGTTGGCGCTGGCGATGAGTGAGCTGTGGCGCGGGAGCACGCTCCCTTGCCACAGGTTCAATGTCGTACTTGCAGAGCAGCGCCGGCCCTGGCCCCATCAGGCGCTATAGCGCTCTTGCAAGACACTTTTTGCCAGAACCCTGGCCACCGACAAGATCTCATCCACCTGCTTATCCATCGCGGCATCGGTTAACTCGACCTTACCCAGTTTAACGAAGCGCAATGTGTGGCCGCAGACGGATCCCAGCCAAGTCAGGCTAGGCAGTGGGCTGACTTCGACATCAAGCAGGTAGCACCCTTTCGACACTGAGCGCAGCAATTGGCTGGCATGACACAGGCTGGATGGATTCGATTCCGACGCCTCGGACCCGGCTCTGAGCCAGTCGAGCATGAACTCATTCGACTGCTTGACGACCAGATAGGCCACCTGGTCCCAGTCTTTGATCGCTACCTGCAACGTGTCGATGAGGTATTTGGGCAGCTCGGCACTGGTGATAATGACGACACCCACATCCGTTAACGGCGCTTTTATCCAGACTGCGGATTGCGAAATCCCATGCATGAACGTACTCCCGGTGATGTGTAGAAGCTTATGGCCTCAGCGGTTCTCGCCGACGGCCAGAATGGTCGCCACCAAGGCCTGGGCGCGTGGGACCAGCGTGTCCAGTTCCAGGTATTCACGATCGGTGTGGACTTTGCCACCCACCGGCCCGAGGCCACACAGGGTTGGAATGCCCAAGCTGGCGGTGAACCCGGAATCGGCGCAGCCGCCGGTGAATTCGCCCTCGACACTGAAGCCTAGCGCCAATGCTTGTTGTTGATAGGTGTGTAGCAGTTGTTCGCTGTGCCGTGCTTCCATCGGCAGAAAGGTCGTCGCTTCCTTGAGGATGGCGCTTGTGCCAGGCAGTTCCTCTTCTGCGACGATGCCTTGGATGGCGGCGAATATCTGTTCCCAGTGTTGCAACTCAATAAACCGTACATCCAGCTTGGCTGAGGCGGTGGGCGCGACAGTGTTGCTGGAGGTGCCGCCGGCGATCAGCCCGATGTTGGTGGTGATACCCGCGGGGTAATTGGTCAGGGCATGCAGTTTGACGATCTTTCGGGCCAGTGCCTCGATGGCGCTGGCCCCGTCGGCATGGTTGACGCCGGAGTGCGCAGCGCGGCCACTGACTTCGATGACCAGTGTGGCCCCGCCTTTACGGGCGCTGACCACATTGCCGCTGGCCCGTCCCGGTTCGGTATTGAGTACGGCGCGGGCTGATTTGGCGGCGCTTTCGATATGGCTGCGGGCGCTGCCAGAGCCGATTTCTTCGTCACCGGTATAGAGCACCTGCACCGGGCAGGGCAAAGGACCGGCGCGCTTGAGTGCCTTGAGGGCGAAGCAGTTGAGCACCAATCCACCTTTCATGTCGGCTACGCCGGGGCCATAGGCGAGGTTGGCATCGCGGCTGAAACCACGGGTGGTGGTCGTGCCCTTGGGGAATACCGTGTCGCGATGGCCCAGTAACAGCACCGGTTTGCCAGCCTCGCCGGGCACTTGGGCAAGCAGTACGTCGCCAAAACCTTCGACCGGCATACGCTTGAACTCGATACCGTCGGCCTCCAGTTCCGCTGCGAGCAATGCGCCCACGGCATCGACCCCCGCCTTGTCATAGCTGTTGGAATCGGTATCGACCAGACGCTGCAACAACGACTCCATGGCGGGGCGCTGGTCGGCGAGCCAGTCCAGCGCCTGTTGGTGGGTATCGCTCATTGCGCACGCTCCCGTGCCCGATGTTCCTCGCTCAGACGTGCCGCGTCGTTGCCCAGGTCCCAGAACAGCCCGGCCATGATCTGCAGACTTTCTTTGACCACCGGTGCCAGCAAGTGCTCGTTGGGCGCATGTTGTGAACAGGCCGGGTACGAGTGCGGCACCCACAAGGTCGGCAGGCCGAGCACGTCGGCAAACACGTCGTTGGGCAACGAGCCGCCGAGGTTGGGCAGCAGCGCCGGTTTCTTTCCGGTGGTCTGCCTCAGCGAGTCGAGCGCCCAGTTGACCCATGGGCTTTGCGGGTCCAGCCGGGTGGCGTGCATGACATCGATGCGGCTTTGTTTGACCTCGACATTGGTGAAGCCATGGGCATCCAGGTGAGCGCGCACGGCGGGGATAAAGGTCGTGTAATCGCTGTTTACCACAAAGCGGATATGGCAGTGAGCGTTGGCCCTGCCGGGGATCGCATGCACCGGCGCATCCGGATTGCCGGTCTTGAAGGCAATGACGTCGAGGGTGTTCCAGCCAAAGACTTTCTCGCTCAGCGACAGGTCCGGGTGGCCCCAGTTGGCGTCGATTTGTGGATCACCCGGCCCGCCACCGACTTCGATATCGACCAGCGCCTGCCGTACCGAATCCGGCAGTGCGCTGGGCTGCAAGCCCTCGACTTTTACCCGGCCATGTTCGTCGATCATGCTGGCGATGGCATTGGCCAGGATGATGCCGGGATTGGCCAGCAGCCCGCCCCAATTGCCGGAGTGATGCGCGCCTTCGCGCAGATTGACCTCCAGCTCGAAGTTGAACACCCCGCGTGAACCGAGAAAAATGGTAGGCCGTGTGGCGGCCAGGCGCGGGCCGTCCGAGGCGATGAAAATATCCGCCGCCAGCTCCTTGCTGTGGGCGGCACAGAACGCATTGAGGCCCGGCGAACCTTCTTCTTCGCCCATTTCCAGCAGCAGTTTGACGTTGAAACCGAGCTTGCCCTCGCGGGCCTTGAGGGTCTGCTCCAGCGCGGTGAGGTTGATCAGGTGCTGGCCTTTGTTGTCGGCGGTGCCGCGCCCGTACCAGCGATCACCTTCGACGGTGACTTGCCACGGCGACAAGCCTTCGCGCCATTGTGCCGCGTAGCCGCGTACCACATCGCCGTGGCCATAGCTGAGCACGGTGGGCAGCCCCGGGTGTTCAATGCGCGTGGCGATCATGAATGGGCCGCGTTCCGCGACCGGGTTGTCGTAGATTTTTACACTGAAACCCAGCGCCTCGACATGCGGGGTGATGAACTCGTTGAGGTAGCGATACAACTCCGGTTGGCTGTCTTGCGCCTGGCTTTCGGTGGGCAGGGCGACACTGCGTTCGAGCAGGTTGAAAAAAGCGCCGTTGTCGAACTGTTCGAGGGTATTGCTGATGGCCTGGGAACGACTCATGAGTGGACAAGCTCCAGTGTTTGGGTGGGACTGTCGTGGAGGTGGCAACGGACGTTGCCGCCGATAATCGGATCGTTGGCCGGATAGGCTGTTTTGCAGCGCTCCAGGCAGTTCGGGCAGCGCGGATGAAAGGTGCAACCGGAGGGCGGGGACATCGGGTTGGGGAAGGCGCCGTGCAGTCCGATGTCTGGAATGCCCAAGCGGGGATCGGGGGTGAGTACCGAATCCAGCAAGGCGCGGGTATACGGATGGCCGGGTTCGGCGAACAGCGACTGGCGGGTGCGTTCTTCGACAATACGCCCCAGATACATCACGGCCACCCGGTCGGCGAGGTGTTCGATAACCGCCAGGTTGTGGCTGATCAGCAGATAGGTCAGGCCGAACTCGCGCTTGAGGTCTTGCAACAGATTGAGGATTTGCGCCTGCACCGACACGTCCAGCGCCGAAGTCGGCTCGTCGCAGATCAACACATCAGGGCGCATGATCAGCGCCCTGGCAATCGCCACGCGCTGGCGCTGGCCGCCGGACAACTGGTTCGGGTAGCTGTCGATCACGCGCCGGGGAAGGCCGACTACATCGAGCATTTCTTCGGTTTTCTTGCGTCGCTCGCTGGTGGTGCCGATGTCGTGGACGATCAACGGCAGGGTGATGATTTCGCGCAGAGTCTTGCGTGGGTTCAGCGATGAATACGGATCCTGGAAAATCGGCTGGATCCGCCGGGACATTTCCTTGCGATCTGTCGCTGCCAGATGTTTGCCATTGACCAGCACGTCGCCTTGAGTGGGCTGTAGCAGGCCGAGCAGAATCTTGGCCAGGGTGCTTTTGCCGCAACCGGACTCACCCACCAGACCGAGGGTTTCACCGCGCATCAGGCGCAGTGACACGCCATCAACGGCCTTCAGCGTGGCGGCGGGTTTGAAAAAGCCCTTGCTGATACGGAACTCGCGACGGATATCGCACAGCTCCAGAGCGATGTCTTTTTTCATGAGCGGGCACTCTCTTTAACCAGCAGCGGTTTCGGGCCGGAAGCCGCCAGCAGGCAGCGCGCCATATGTCCGTCCTGGTGCACTTCGGGCACCTCCCGGGCACACCCCTGGACGGTGTGCGCGCAACGATTGCGAAACGCACACCCGTGTTGTTCACCCACCAGGCTCGGCACCAGACCGGGAATCGAACCCAGCGCTTCGCCCGGTTTGGTCCGCCCTGGAATCGGGATGCTGGCCAGCAGGCCACGGGTGTACGGATGTCGCGGGTTCTCGAAGAGTTGTCGGGCGGGAGCGCTTTCGACGATTTCCCCGGCGTACATCACGGCCACCCGGTCGGCGATGCGGGCCACCAGCCCAAGGTCGTGGGTGATAAAGATCACCGCCAGACCCAGTTCTTTCTGAATATCGCGGATCAGGCGCAGGATTTGCGCCTGAATGGTCACGTCCAGTGCGGTGGTCGGCTCGTCAGCGATGATCAGGTCTGGCTCGCACATCAACGCCATGGCAATAATCACTCGTTGGCGCAAGCCCCCGGAGAGTTGATGCGGGTACTGACGCAGGCGCTCGCCAGCATTGCTGATGCCGACTTTTTCCAGCATCTGCGCGGCGCGGGCCAGCGCATCCTTGCGCGACACCTTGCGGTGCCGGGTCAGTACTTCACTGAGCTGATCGCCGATGCTGTAGGCCGGATTCAGCGCGGTCATGGGCTCCTGGAAGATCATCGCCAGGCGGTTGCCGCGCAGGTCGCACATGCTTCGCTCGCTCTGGCCGAGCATGTCGATGCCGTCCAGCGTCAGTCGGCTGGCGGTGCGCTTGGCCTTGCGCGGCAGCAGGTCCATGAGTGCCAGCGAGGTCAGGGATTTGCCGCAGCCGGACTCCCCGACAATGCACAGCATCTCGCCGCGCTCGACCTGAAAATCCAGGCCGCGCACCGCATGCAGCATGTCATCCGCTGTCGGATTGTTACCCATGGGAATGTCCACCCGCAGGTTTTCTACATGGAGTAGTGCCATGTTCGGTACCTTCTATCAGTTACGGCCGTCGGGCAGGATCAGATCACGCAGGCCGTCGCCGACCAAGTTGATGCCCAGCACCAGAATCATCAGGGCGATGCCCGGGATGGCGATGACCCATGGGGAAAAGAACATGTAGGGTTTGCCCTCGGCGATCATCAGCCCCCAGGACGGCGTCGGCGGTTGTACGCCCACCCCAAGGAACGACAGCGCCGACTCCAGCAGGATCGCGTGGGCCATTTCCAGGGTCGCGACCACGATCAGCGCACCCACCAGATTGGGCAGGATTTCACTGAGCAGAATGCGCAAGGTCGAACACCCCAGGGCTTGTGCCGAGGCGATATATTCGGCATCGCGAATCTGTTGCACCGAGGCCCGAACCACCACCGCGAAGCGGTCCCAGAGCAGGCAGCCGAGCAGAATGATCACCACTTTCAGCGAGCCGCCCATCAACGAGGCAGAGGCCAGGGCAACCATGACCACCGGCAGCGCCAGCCGAGTGGTGATCAGGTAGCTGATAAACGCATCGACCTTGCCGCCGTAGTAGCCGGCCAGCAGACCCATGACGGTGCCGATGACGCCGGAAATCAGCGCCGCCGCAATGCCGATAAACAGTGAAATCCGCGCGCCGTAGAGCAACCGTGACAGGTAATCGCGGCCCAATTTGTCGGTGCCCAGGACATATTCCCAAGTGCCGTTAGCCATCCAGACCGGCGGCTTCATGCGCAACATCACGTCTTGCGCATAGGGGTCATAAGGCGCCAGCCATGGCGCGAACAGCGCGCCAGCAAAAATGATCAGCAGCAACGCAGCGCCGATGGCGAAGCCTCGGTGGCGAAAGCTTTTGCCAAGCACCCGGCTCAGGCTGCTCGGTGGCGGCAGGTAGTCGTTGATCGCCAGGGTAGTGGGGGTACTCATGAAGGGCTCCTAGCGCACGCGAATGCGCGGGTCGAGCAGTGCGTTGAGCACATCGGCCAGCAAGGTGAGGATGATGTAGATCACCGCAATCAGCAGGACCACCGCCTGTACCACCGGGAAGTCGTCACGGGCGATGGCGTCCCAGGCGAGTTGTCCGATGCCTTGCAGGGAGAACACGGTTTCGATCACCACCGAACCGCCGAGCATGAAGCCGAACTCCACCGCTGCCAGCGCAACGACCGGAATCAATGCGTTGCGCAATGCATGCTTGAACAACACGTGGGCAGGGCGCAGGCCTTTGGCGCGGGCGGTGCGGATGTAATCGCAACTGAGCACATCCAGCATGCCGGCACGGGTCAGGCGCATGATTGCCGGCGTTGCGTAGTACCCCAAGGCAATGGCCGGCATGACGAAATGCAGCATGCTTGAGTTGCCGGAGACGGGCAGCCACTTGAGCGTCACCGCAAACACCACGATCAACATCAGCGCAAACCAGAAACTGGGCATTGCCTGACCCAGTACCGCAATGCTCAAGGCCAATCGGTCTATCCAGGTGTCGCGTTTGACCGCGGCCAGTACACCCAGGGGAATCGCCACCAGCAAGGCGATGCCCAGGGCCATGGCACCTAGCCCGAGGGTAATCGGCAAACGGCTGGCGACGAGGTTGTAGACCGACTCCTGGAAGAAAAACGAGTTGCCCAGGTCCAGCCGCAGCAAACCGCCCAGCCAGTTGATGTACTGGGTGGGTAAAGGTTTGTTCAAGCCGTATTGCACACGGATCTGCTCGATCTGTTCACTGGTGGCTTCTGGCCCGCCAATGGCCGTGGCCAGATCGCCGGACAGATGCAACAAAGAGAAACTGATCACCGACACGGTAATGGCGACGCAAAAAGCGATGCCCAGACGGCGTAGAAGGAATCCAAGCATGGCAAGTTTCCTCATATTCAATGGATGACAGATGTGAAGCCGTGGCCGTGGGGGGCCGCACGCCACGGCAGCGCTCGCTCAATTCGCCCGGTGGCGGATTACTTCCAACTGGACTGAACGAAACGCGGCAGCTCATCCGGATATGGCGTGAATGCCAGTTCGGAGCTGTAGGCGTAGTTCATCGAGTAGTTGAACAGCGGGGCCCAGTACGCCTGTTCGCTGATGCGCTGCAATGCCTTGCGGTAATTGTCCTTGCGCACTTGCGGATCGAGGGCGTTATCGGCGGTCTGCAACCAGTTCTGCACTTGTGGATCTTTGATGTTGTCGTCCGGATTGCCCTTGAACCAGGTGCCGGCCGACGCCGAGGTGTCGAGGATCGAGAACGAGCCCCAGGCCTGGAACGACATGGGCACCTTACCGCCGCGTTGCTGATCTCGTAGGGCGGCGTACTTCAAGTAGCGCAACTTGGCGTTGATGCCCACCGCGCGCAGGTTGCCGATGATGGCTTCGACGTAATCACGGTCGCGATAAGCGAATATTTCCGTCTCGAAGCCATTTGGGTAACCGGCCTCGGCGAGCAGCGCGCGGGCTTTGGCCGGGTCAAAGTTGTAGACAGTGGCCGCAGAGGTATCGCAACCGAACTGGCGTGGATAACACGCAACCTGTAAGGGCTTGGCTTGGCCACCCACCAACTGCGTCGCCAGTGCCTCGCGGTTGATCGCATGGTTGATCGCTTGACGCACCTTGAGGTTTTTCATTGGCGAGTTTTCGGTGGAGGTGCCACGCGCATCGAGAATCAGGAAACCGATGCGCATGGTTTCTGCGCTGGTCACGGTGAGGTTCGGTATACCTTTGAGGTCGATTGCCTGATCCGAGGTGACGCGCCAGATCCAGTCGACACCGCCGGTCATCAACTCGGCCAGGCGGGTTTCTGCATCCGGGATTACCCGAAACTTGAGGTGAGCGATATGTGGCTTGCCTTGTGGGCTGTCCGCAAAGTAGTCCGTGTTGATCGCCATGCTTACGCCTTCGCCGGCCACCACTGACACGGCTTTGTACGGTCCGGTGCCCACTGGCTTGCGACTGAATTCGGCCAGGCCGACCTTCTCGAAATACTGCTTGGGAAACATCGGAACGGCGTTGGACAGGTATTCCAGTGCGGGAGGGAAAGGCTTCTTCAAATACAGGCGGACGCTGTAGTCACCGGTTTTTTCGGCGCTCTTGATCCAGTCGACGTTTTGCACGGTCACGACTTTCGCTTCGGCCGACACCACGTAGTTGAGGGTGAACACCACGTCGTCGGCGGTGAAGGGGTCGCCGTTGTGAAATTTGACGCCTTTGCGCAGCTCAAGGTCGATGGTGGTGTCGTCGACCTGTTTCCAGCCGGTGGCCAGCATGGGCTTGTATTCGCCGCTGTTGGGATCGCGGTAGATCAGGTTGTCCCAGATCAGCCGGCCGAGAATCACTCCTTCACGGAGATCGTTGTGATAGGGGCTGATGTTTTCAGGTTCGCTGTCGGAAGCGTAAACCAGGGTGTCGTTGGCTTTGTCGGCATGAGCCGCAAAGCTGCTGATCAGACCCATCAGCGCGATACTGCAGGCGAAACCTTTGATGCCCATGCCGTCGTCTCCGTTGGCGAGAGTGGTTGAATCAAAGGGCAGCGAATCGCAAATGCGGTAAATGAGGAGGAGAAGTTCAGGCGAAGTTTTTTTTGGTCTGGACACGAATGTAGGGAAAGGCTATCAATGCCACAAGTACAATCTTTCGATACTTTCTTTGCCAAAAAGGCAATGCTCGGAGGTTCCGATGCAGCTGTATGGCGTGCAGTCCACGGCATTGCGCTATTTCCTGGAAGTAGCGCGGTGCGGATCGGTCAGCGAAGCTTCGGTGCGGCTCAATGTGGCGGCGTCAGCGGTGAGCCGACAGATTTCCAAGCTTGAGTTGGCTCTGGACGCCAGCTTGTTTGAGCGCCGTGCCCGAGGCATGGTGCTCAGCGAGGCCGGGACGCGACTGGCGGCTTATGCGCGCAAGTCGCAACTTGAGGCTGAGCAGGTGGTGCTGGAAATTACCGAGCTGCATGGCTTGCAACGGGGGCATGTGCATGTCGCCTGCTCGGAAGGTTTTGCCCTGGAATACATGCCCAGGAGCATCAGCGCATTCAGGCGTGAGTATCAGGGCATCCATTTCACATTGGAGGTGTGCGCGCCTGCGCAGGCGACTGAGAAAGTGCGTTCCGGCGAAGCCGATCTGGCGATGACCTTCAGCCTGTCGCCGCAGAAGGAAATCAAGGTCGAACATGTCTTGAGCGGGGCGATTTTTGCGGTGGTCTCCAATTCCCATCCGTTGGCCGGGCGTGAAGCGGTCAGCCTCGCCGAGTTGCAACCCTGGCCCATTGCGTTGCCCAAGGCCGATACCACGATACGGCAACTGTTCGACATCTGTTGCGGTGTACAGGGGTTACTGTTCGATCCGGTACTGACCACCAATTACGTGGCCGCGCTCTACAGCTTCGTCCGTGAGGAAGGCGTCATTAGCCTGGCCAGCGAGATGACCTTGCACAAACAGGTGGCGGACAAGCAGTTGCAGTGCCTGCCAATCCTTGATGAAGGTATGCAGGCACGGCGCATCGAACTGCAAAGCATGGCCGGACGCAATTTGCCGGCGGCGGTTTCTGCATTCAGGGATTTTCTGATCGCAGAACTGGTGAACACCAAGCACGGTTGAAGTGACGAGGCAAAAGCTTGAGGCTGTTCGCTAAAGCAAGGTCATCAACTGTGGTGAGGGGATTTATCCCCGATGGGCTGCGCAGCAGCCCCAAAAAAAGACTGAATCCTACGCCCCGTTATTTACTGCTCGGCATTGCGGCTATGACGGTAATCGCTGACCGCCTCATACACGGCTTTGCGCAAGCGGTTGATACCGCCGATGGGGCGATGGGCCTC
Organism: Pseudomonas viciae; assembly: GCF_004786035.1. Lineage (NCBI taxonomy): Bacteria > Pseudomonadati > Pseudomonadota > Gammaproteobacteria > Pseudomonadales > Pseudomonadaceae > Pseudomonas > Pseudomonas viciae. The sequence continues at coordinate 4,921,663 of NZ_CP035088.1, read as the reverse complement.
AATGCCGAACCACGGGTTGAAGGACTGATTGTCGCAGGCCAGGTTCAGCTTGGGCGTATCGAAATCCTGGGCCGGCACCTTGATTCGCGCCACCGTTTCGAACGGGGCATCACTTTCTCGCCATTCAATACTGGTGTCTTCGATCGGCATGTACTTGCTTGGATCCTGGCGTTGGATCTGCAGGACAAAACACGCCGGTACGCGGTCTGTGGATAACTGCTGATTCAGCGCGCTACGCAAAAAATTCGGCAGGTCCTGGTTTTGCGCCGGCAGGGTATAGGCCGGGCAGTTGTCCGGATCCGGCGCTACGCGAAACTTGGCGTTGGCCGTTCCGAATTTGTAGGGCGACACCGAAAAATAGGTGGTCTGGGTCGGACTGGCGGGGGCCGGTGAGAGGGTCGCCAGGGCAATGAACAAATGGCGAATCTGCCAACTGCGCGGATCCAGGCTCGGAAAGAACGCCATCGCCTTTTTTCCATCGGCCTGGGCGGCCACATTCTGACGATACTCGGCGACATCACTGACGAAGAAGTTCGGATGGTTGAACATCACGAAATCCTGTTCGCCTTGCGACTGTCGGTCCCCCAGCAATTGTTTACCCGGTACGTTTGCCAGCTTGATCGCCATCCCCCGCGCATCGCGCAGGCTGTCGAACTGCGGGTAGGCGTTGCCGTTGGACAGGCGAATCGTCGCCTGCCAGACCTTCCCCGGCTCGGCAAAGACGCCCTGGCGCAACGGTGCCGGCAGATCGGCCGGCACCTGGACTTCGGCCATGACGCAGCCATGGGCCTTGGCGTGGGCGTCGCGCAGGTAGCGCGTGCCTTCACGGTGCTGATCGACGATGCGGATGGCGGTCTGGATGATGTCCTGGGTCATGGCGGCTTCGCCGGGGGCAATCTGCTCTTTGTCCGAGACCGCCCCGCTGTGTTGCCAGGCGAACCAGGCCGTGGCCAGTGCCCAGCCGAGCAGCCCGATGCCCAGCAGCCACAGGAGCGTCTTGCCCAAAAAGGCGCCGAGGCGCAGCCAGAGCGTGATCAGCATGGGAAATTCCTTTTGCCTGAGAAGGTCATCATTACAGTTGCGACTCCAGCGGCCCGCCGAGCACCTTGAGGTACTCCAGCAGCGCCCAGCGTTCTTGCGGTTGCAGCAGGCGACCAATCACACCATTGCCCTCACCGGCACGGAATTCGTGGCCACTGTTGTGGTTGCCGGTTATCCCGGTATCAAAGAGAAAGGCGTTGGTGAAGGCTTCGGTGCGATAGCCCAGGTGGCGCGGATCGTATTCGAAGCTGCCTTTATAAAAGGTGGTCGCCCGCTCGGCCTGGGGGGACAGCAGTTGATAGAGGGTCGGCACCGAGCCGTTGTGCAGGAACGGTGGCGTGGCCCAGACACCCGCCAGCGGCCGGGCCTTGTAGGCGCGCAGTTCACGCACGCCGATGGGCAGGTCAAAGCCATTCAGGGCAGGGCGCTCGGCGTCAGTCACGCCGGCATCACGGTAAGCCCGTTCTTCGACAAATGCCGTCACGTAGGCCAGGCCTTTGGCTGCCGAGATCTGGCTCAGGTCCAGGGGGGCCGTTGGCGTAGGGTGCAGGTGCACACCCAGCTTCGCCAGCTCGGCCGGATCCCACTGCAGGCTGGTCAGGTCGAAGCGGTGGTCGGCAATGTTATTGGCGGTGCCCGGATCGGTGCCAATCACTTTTACCGGCAGCATGTGCAGTTGCTGGACCGGTCTGTCGGGACCCTGGACCACTTTGGGCACATGGCAGCCGGCGCAGTTTTCGGCGAACAGCGTCCGGCCCTTGGCGGCCAGGGGTTTGTCTATCGCGCCAAGCAACGCTTCCGGCCACACCGGCGGCTTGAGCAGTTGCAGGGTTTCCTCGATCTTGTTCAGGTCGCGCACGCGCACGCTGGAGGGGTAGCGCGCATCGCCCTGCAATGGCTTGCCCTGGGCGTCGAAGAAATTCAGCGTGGCGCCTACACCGAGCGCTTCGCCGACATTACGGGCCATCGGTTGCTGGGCCGAGCCGTTCCATTGCACCCAGTCGAAGGTCCATATGTCCCACAGTTGCGGGTAATCCACCGGTGCGTTGGCGACCCGGTAGTTTTCCGGCGAAATGGCATCGCCAAAGCTGGCGTTGGCAATACGGCCAAAGGCGTCGGTGCGGCCCGGGCCTTCTTCGGTGGGGTAGAGGCCGCGATGAGTGTCGTTCCAGGCCACCCGCAGGAAGGTGTACAGGGAGGTCTTGAACTGGTCACGCAATTCTTCGTGCCGGGCATCGTAGTCCTTGCCCAATACCTGACGGGCGAAGCGTTCGAATTTCCAGGGGTTGTAGTAGGTAGAAGCCAGACTGGCGACCAGGGCCTGTCCGAAACTGCCACCGCGTAATGTCGGAACACTGGAAGGCAGTACATGTTGGGCCGAGCCGCCATCGATCCGTATCGCCTGGCCCTTGAAGCGCAGTTCGCCGGTGTGACAGGCAGCGCAGGTGATGTCCAGGAATTGCTCGGCGCTGTTCGGGTTCTGGTGCCGGGCGAAACCTACCGGCAAGTTGCCGGGATTGCTCGACGTGGCTTTCTGCGCCGGGTCGACCAGGAAGCCAAAACGCGCCAGATACTCAGGCGAAGCGAAGCGTTGTTGCGAAAACGGCAGTTCGAGGGCGGTGAACCAGTCGTAGCGCAGGCCTTTGACCTGGGTGCCCTGGGGCGTGAAGTAATACGTCTGGCGCTCGGCGGCGCTCCATTGATCCAGGTAATGCACCTGCTGGGCCGGTGTATAGACCGGCAGGCGAGGATTGGCGACGTAATAAAGCACCACGGCCACGACGGCAACAAGCAGTGCGAGGAGCAGCAAGAGGATGCGAGAGAGAAGGCGCACGGTAACGTCCTTGTTTTTTTGATATGTCCTTATGCCTCAGCGTGGCGTGGCCGGCAAGTGGCCATTACCCCCGGGGCAGTGAGAAGCGGCAATTTGTCCCTGTACGTAATAGATGACAGATGCTTCATCGGTCCAGGATTAAAAAGCGTTTGCGGGCGTGAACTTATCATCGCTTTGCTGCTCACATGCCGGTAGCCATTGGTCGTGGCCGCCTGATAAGCTCGCGGCTTTATTCGATTGCCCTTTAGGCGCATGAACAAGGAAATAGCATGAAACAGCATCGGTTGGCGGCGGCGGTGGCCCTGGTTGGCCTGGTACTCGCGGGTTGCGACTCGCAGACCAGCGTAGAGCTGAAGACCCCGGCGCAGAAAGCTTCCTACGGTATTGGCCTGAACATGGGCAAGAGCCTGGCTCAGGAAGGTATGGATGACCTGGACTCCAAAGCAGTCGCCCAGGGCATCGAAGATGCCGTCGGCAAGAAAGAACAGAAGCTGAAAGACGAAGAACTGGTCGAGGCCTTTGCCGCACTGCAAAAACGTGCCGAAGAGCGCATGGCCAAGATGAGCGAAGAGTCGGCAGCCGCCGGCAAGAAATTCCTCGAAGAAAACGGCAAGAAAGCCGGTGTTACCACCACCGCTTCCGGCCTGCAGTACGAAGTGGTCAAGAAAGCCGATGGCCCACAGCCTAAGCCGACCGACGTCGTGACTGTTCACTACACTGGCAAGCTGACCGATGGCAAAGTGTTCGACAGCTCCGTCGAGCGTGGCAGCCCGATCGATCTGCCAGTCAGCGGCGTCATCCCGGGTTGGGTCGAAGGCCTGCAACTGATGCATGTCGGCGAGAAGTACAAGCTGTACATCCCAAGTGAGCTGGCCTACGGCGCCCAGAGCCCGAGCCCTGCCATCCCGGCCAACTCGGTCCTGGTGTTCGACCTGGAACTGCTGGCGATCAAGGATCCGGCCAAAGAAGACGCAGCCAAGTAATCGCGTCTGCTGTATCGACAACGCCTCGCTTATGCGGGGCGTTGTTGCATCCGGGCGGCGGCAAATGGCAAAAAAACCGAACGCGCAATGCAGGCTACAGTCATAGGCAATACAGGCGCTGTGCTAGACGCAGTCGGCCAGTCAAGTCAATGAAATATTGGGTTTTTTTATGTGAGTAAAAAACGCCCGATCTGAGCCGGGCCCTTATAAAACGGGGGTTGCAGCGCGGAAATGCAGCTCTGTTCACAAGGTTATCCACAATTTGTGTGGATAACATTTCAGTGGGAGAAAAAATGAAGGCTCCGTGGAATTTTGCGCGTTTTCTGCCGTTGGCAGGGCGCCTGCTGGCCCGCGGTAGATTGCCAACGTTGCTGTTTGCCGTCGCGAGCAAAGGTGCCCGGGAGGGCGGTCGGTTGGGCACGCTCAAGGAGGATCTGCGCTTGCTACAGGCGCTGTGCCTGGCCTACTGGCGGGGCGAATACCGGGCGGTCAGTGCCAAGTCACTGCTGTCGATCGTGGCGGGGCTCATGTATTTCCTCAGCCCCCTGGATGCGATTCCAGATTTCCTGCCGATGTTTGGCATGTTCGATGATATCGCCGTACTGGCGTGGATCATGAAAACCCTCGACGGTGAGCTCGAAGCCTTCCGTGCCTGGCGTTATCGGCAATCACCCGAGGTGCTTGCCCGGGTCGAAAGACTTCCCGACACCCCGGAACAACTCCAGCTTCAAGGTGAGAAAAAACACTGATCCTGCGCCATTCCCCTACAGAGATTCATAGCCCCGCGACCTTAGCTGCTATTAGGATTACACTTCTAAAGAAAAAAGCTGACTTGCTAAGTGTTGTTGTCCTACGGGGTAGACATGGATATCCAAATAATCACGCGCGACGGTGAGCCCGAATATGCGGTTTTACCGTGGGATCAGTACCAGTCGTTGTTGAAGGCAGCAGGCATTGTTCAAGCACCGTCACGCGAGGCCACCGTCCGTCACGCGGCGGCCCCCGACCAGGTTCTTCCTGGTTTGGATCAATTACGCAGTTTGCGCGAAGGGAAGGGCATCGCCATCGAGGCGCTGGCCCGCACGGTAGGTATCAGTCCGTCTTATCTGGCCTTGATCGAAAGTGGCGAGCGTCAGCCCGATGCCGCGATTCGGCGCAGTCTGGCCTGGGAATTGACGGTGCCGGGTTGGAGGGATGAATCGTGAGCGTACGCATCAGTCGGCAGCATTGGGATGGGTTGTTGGGTGAGTTGGACCAGGCGCGCCGCCAGCGCCATTTGTTGACGTACCGCGCCTTGCTGGAGCGCTTGCAACTGCCCAGCCCGGCCATGCAGACCTTGACCGCAGCCCTGGAACACTTGGCTGCCCTGGATGCCAGGGCTGAACAGCCGCTGCGCAGTTCGTTGGTCATCAGCCAGGGCGCCAGTCGCTTGCCGCGCACTGGCTTCTTCGAATGCGTTGAACGCCTGGGTCGTTTTTCCGGGCCTTCCGATGGCGTCGCTGCCGCTTCCTGGCACGCTTCGGAAGTGGTCCGGGTGTTCGAATACGAATACCCCGAATCGGCGGAGGCCTGAGTGCTCTGGCGTATCAAGGCCCGGGCCGGCTATTGGTTGGCGCGACGCTTGTTTCATTGGTCATGGTGGGTCCGCCAGCCGCGGGGTTGGGCCTGGCTCGAGGGCCAGTTCTCACGCATGGCGAACCTGGGCGACGTCGGTGCGCAAAGTTTCTACGGGCATATCCTGACGTTTCGCGGCCAAGGGCTGGGCGCCCGTGAAGAAGGCGTTCGCCTGCTGCAGCTGGCGGCATTGGCCGGTGATGGCAAGGCGGCCTATCAGCTTGGGGTGATCAGCCTCGCCGGGACTGCCAGCAAGGCGCCGGACCCGGTCGAAGCGGCTCGTTGGTGGACCTTGGCGGCCAAGGCCGGGCATCCGCTGGCCGAGATCAAGCTCAAAACGCTTGAGGACCCTGCGCTGTAGTGTTATCCACAGGCCGTTTGGAAAAGACGGTCTTGGCCTCTGCGGCCAACTGTGCGTTTTTCCTACTGGGCTCATTTAGCGAATCGCCCTACACACGCCGTCTCCTTCCCCTGACTTATTTCCCCTGACATCCCCGGCAAAGTCTCGCGCTTCCTGAGCGTTGCGAGACGTCTGCCCATGTTCGACCGTTTTTTCCTGCCGGCCTTTGATCGAGCTGCGTCCTGATGGACCCGGTGCGCCATATCGAGCAGGAACTCGACAGTTTTAAAGACACGCTGTCTGTCTACCGCGAGCAGCTCGAGCGCTGGTACAGCCGGGCGGCGGACCGGGCCAGTCATGCGGCCGACCTGCCCTCGTTGCTGGGCATGGAGCGGCTGATCCGCTTCGGTGACAGCACCGCCGCCGTCAGCACCGGCGACGAGGACTTTCTCTCTAGCGTTGTCCAGTGCCCCCAGGGCGGGGTGATGGCCATCGAGAGCAAGTTCGAGTCGGTGTACGACATCCCGCTGGGCGACATCGTGGTGGATGTGGTCGCAGTGGACAGCGGCGAGGTCACGCCGGTCACCCTGGATGCCCAAGGCCTGGGCACGTTCAATGGCGAAGCGGGCCGGTTTTATCTGGTTCGCGTCCAGGGCGAGGTGTCCTCTGCGCAGCTTGACGACCTGTTTTCTTCCTACGATGGCCTGAGCTCCGAGCTGACGGACTGGTTGCACAGCGAGTGGCAAGGCTTCAAGCCGCAGTGGCCGCAGCAGTCCTTGGCGACCTCGGCAGCTGCGGTGGGCAACGGCCTGCTCGCGGGCAGTTGGGCGGCAATCGAGGGGGTATGGGACAGCATCGGCCTGCTCTCGGACATTCTCAAGGATCCTGGCCAGTTTGTTGAGCGGTTGGGTGACAGCGCTGACCAGTTGATAAAGCTGGCGCAAGACACGCCACGGGTGATGGCCCATCTGCAACTGCTGGCCAGCGACGAAGCGGCGTTGTGCCTGCTGGTGCGCACCGCCAGCCTTTGGCTGGAGATGTTGCCGCCCAGTGAGATGGCTGGCGAAACGGCCGAAGTCTTGTCGACGGTGATGGTGCAGCTGTTGCTCGATCTGTTGATCGGTGTCGTCCTGACCTTCGCTGGAGCGGGAGCCGGGATTGCTTACCTGTCGATGCGCCTGGCCAGGCACGGGGCCAGTCTGCTCAACGCCGCGCAGCGATTCATCAGCGCGATCTTCGCGCTGGTCAACGGCTTCATGACCTACGTGGACCGCTACAAAACCGTGGCGGCGCGGGGTATCGCGGCGGGGGTGAAAAAGGGGCGCATGCAGTTGCGCTGGGACGCGCAGCGCAACACCACGCTGAAAAAAACCGAATCCCACGACGACGCCTCCAATCCATCGAAAAACCCTAACGGCGATAGCACCGATACCGCGGCCCAGACCCAAACCAGCGGCTGCCCAGTGTCGATGGTCACCGGCGAAGAACTGCTGACCCTGGAGGACGGCACCCTCGATGGGCGGCTGCCGTTTGTCTTCACCCGTTTGTACCGCACCAGCGCGGTGGACCTGGACGTAGGGCTCGGGCGCGGCTGGAGCCATGCCCTGGCCCATCGCTTGTTGTTCGAGGACGAGCAGGTCATCTGGATCGACCAGGAAAACCGCCGTACGACATTTCCGCTGCCTAACGCCCAGCGTCCGGCGATCCACAACAGCCTGGCCCGCGCGGCCATTTACCTGGGCGCCGAGCCGGACGAACTGATCATCGCCCAGGCCGGCGAACAGACCCCTTTCCTACACTTTCGCGACGGTCATCTGATCGCCCTCAGCGACCGATACGACAACCGCCTGACCATCCAGCGCAACATCCACGGCGATGTCTGCCGCCTGGACAACGGCGCCGGACGCGCCCTGCGCCTGCGTTACGAACAACGCCATCTGGTCGCCATCGACTACCAGAGCTTCCACCCGGCCATCACCCTGGACGAAGCCTGGCGGACCGAACAGACGCTGGTCTCCTACCGCTATGACGGACGTTCGCGACTGATCGAAGCGACCAACGCCGCCGGTGAAAGTGAACGCTACGACTACGACGACCAGCACGTCATCCTCCAGCGGCAACTGGCCGGTGGGGCGAGTTTTTTCTGGGAATGGCAAGGGGCCGGCCAGGCGGCTCGCTGCGTGCGGCATTGGGCCTCGTTTGCGCAGATGGACAGCCGCTACACCTGGGGCGAGGACGGCAGTGTCACGGTCCAGCACCTCGACGGCAGTCGCGAGGTGTATGTCCACGACGATCGGGCACGGTTGGTGCGCAAGGTCGAGCCCGATGGCGGTGAGCACCTCAAGGCCTATGACGAACAAGGCCGGCTGATCGCCGAGCAGGACCCGCTGGGCGCCGTCACCGAATACCGCTACGACGAAGCCGGCCGGCTGGTGACGTTGATTCCGCCTAGCGAGGAGCCTACTTCCTACGAATACCGCAACGGTTTCCTGCACGCCCGTGTTCGCGGCAAAGCCGTGTGGACCTATCGGCGCAACGCCCAGGGCGACATTACCCAGCAGATCGATCCGCATGGAAATGTCACCTATTACCACTACGACGGCCAGGGTCGCGTGGTGGAGATCAGCCACCCGGACGGCAGTTTTCAGCAGCGGGTCTGGAACAGGCTCGGTCAGCTGACAGAAGAAACCCTGCCCGATGGCGGTCATCGGTGTTTTTCCTACGATGCCCTGGGGCGTCTGCTGACCCGCCAGGACGAATACGGCGCCCTCACGCATTACCAATGGGATGCCGTTGGCCGACTGCTCCAGACGACCTTGCCCACCGGTGCGACCCGCGCCTGGAGCTACAACGCCTACGGCAAGGTCACCGCCGAGTGCGATGAACAGGGGCGCATCACCCGCTACGAATACGCCGACGACCTGCACCTGGTCAGTCGCCGCCTCAACCCCGACGGCACCGCGCTGAACTATCGCTACGACTCGGCGCGGCTGTTGCTGACCGAGATCGAAAACGAGTCTGGCGAAAAATATCAGCTGGACTACACGCCCAACGGTTTGATCCGACAGCAGATCGACTTCGACGGTCAACGCACCGCCTACGCCTACGACCTCAACGGCCACCTGCTGGAGAAAACCGAATTCGGCGAGGAGGGCAGCCAGCTCGTCACCGCTTACCAGCGTGACGCGGCCGGCCGGCTGCAGGTCAAGACCCTGCCCGACGGCCAGGCGATCGAGTACCGCTACGACGGGCTGGGCCGGCTGGTCCATGTTGACGACGGCAGCGATCATCCGCTGGCGTTCGAATACGACCTCCATGACCGGCTGATCACCGAACATCAGGGCTGGGGCACCCTGCGCTATCGCTACGACGCCTGCGGGCGGCTCAACCACGTGCGCTTGCCGGACAACAGCACGCTCGACTACCACCACGCCCGGGGTGGTGCGCTGACCGCGATCGACCTGAACGGCACACGCCTGACCGAGCATCGGTTTGACGGCAGTCGCGAACGGCAGCGTCAGCAGGGCCTGCTGCTCAGCCAGTACGACTACGACGAACAGGGCCGCCTTAAGGCGCAGACCGTGTGGCAGAACCAGCAACAACTGTTCTGGCGCGACTATGCCTACAGCGCCAAAGGCAACCTTACGACCCTTTCCGACAACCGAAACCGGCGCAGCTACCAGTACGACCTGCAGGATCGCCTGACCCGCGTCGATTTTTCCCACACCGAACCGCCGGAGCACTACGTCCACGACCCGGCGGGCAACCTGCTGATGCTCGACCGGCCCGGCCCGGTCACCCGCAAGGGCAACCGCCTGCTGATGGAGGGCGACCGCCACTACGACTACGATGCCTTTGGCAACCTGATCCGCGAACGCCGCGGCAAGGCCCACAGCCTGGTCCTGGAGTGCCGCTACGACAGCCAGCACCGCCTGATCGGCGTGACCATGCCGGACGGCCAGGAAGCGTCCTACCGCTACGACGCCTTTGGCCGACGCATCAGCAAGACCGTGGATGGCTTGACCACGGAATTTTTCTGGCAGGGCGACCAGCTCGTTGCCGAAAGCAGCCGGCGTCACCACCGCAGCTACCTCTACGAACCCGGCACCTTCCGCCCACTGGCCATGCTCGACGGCAAAGGCCTGAACGCCTGCCCGTTCCACTACCACCTTGACCACCTGGGCACGCCCCAGGAATTGACCAACTACGGCGGCCAGATCGTCTGGTCAGCGCGTTACAACGGCTACGGCAAAACCACCGAACTGGTCCACGGCGGCGGCGAACAGCTTGAGCAACCCTTGCGCTTCCAGGGCCAATACTTCGACCCGGAAAGCGGCCTGCACTACAACCGGCACCGCTACTACAATCCCCGGACCGGCCGGTATCTGACGCCTGATCCGAGCAAACTGGCGGGAGGGCTCAATGGGTATCGATACACCCTGAACCCGACGGGGTGGGTGGATCCGTTGGGGTTGGTGGATTGTCCGGGGAAGGATGGGTGTAGGCCGGGGGGTGGGGAACAGGGGCCGGCGGTTAAGGTTGGGGTGGGTGAGGGTGAGCCGCGGCTGCCTAAGCCAACCGCTGCTGAGTTAGCTGAAAAAGAAGTCAGGCGTTTAGATCGGGAACAAGGCATGCATATGGTTGGTAAGCATAGCCCTGCGGTTCCAGATCAAGTGTGGAGGCGGCGAGCAATCGATGGTACAGATCCCATTACCGGCAAAACACCTAAGAATAAAAAAGGAAATCCAAGCTCAAGATTTTCCAGTTGGGAAATGCAGCTTAAAGCTTACAATCTTGCAATTAGTCGTAAGGAAAATGGTCTCCCAGCTTTTACGGGGCGAGATCAGAAAAATAATAACATTGTCAGAATGGATCTGCCTGGAGCCGGTGAGGGTTATATTCCGAACAAAAAAAATCCATCAAACCCAACGCTTGTAACTATGGATCGATTTGAGATGAAAGTCGACCCGGACACAGGCATTCCATTTACGCTGTTCCCAATAAAATAGGTGTGTAGATGTTTATCGATCCAGGCACGGAGCTTCCATATATACCAACGCCTTCTTATTTTCTAGGTTGCTTTGATATATATGATAGGGAAGAAACATTAGGCGAAGAGCTGGAAAAGTTTGATCCAAATAACGCGGCTGATAGAGAGTTGTTGATTACGAATTACTCCTTGAAAGGAAAGCGATCCTATCGGGAGAAGTTTTTACTTTATAAATGTTTAGAAAGCGCGCTTTTGGATGAGGCTTATGATTTTCAGGCTCTACTGGAGCATGACTGTCAAGAGTGCTCATCGCTCCCCAATGGGTGGGATACAATGGAAAATCCGCGAATTTTTTTTGAAGATATATATAAATTAGCAAGTAAAGTATGGGCAGATGACCTCCGCAAGGCTGAAGCCGAGGACAGATCTACTTGGTACTACATATAGGCGCCCATCTCCCGGAAAAAACTTTGCCGCAAAATGGGAGTTTCTACTGCTTACTCACCACACCACCGAACTGCTTTCGTGGCGAGGGAGCGCCAGGCGTTCGGGCCGGGGTAACCCATCCTCACACCGACAACCCCAACTCCACCACAGGCTCTCGCCCAGCCAATCCATCCACCAAATACACGCTCCCCCCCAAAATCTCCTTGGCATGATGCTTTGCCTGCGAAGCCAGTTCAGCCAACTGGCTGGCATCCAACTCCTCGCAAGCCTCCGGCCGCAAATGCACCACCCCAATCGACAGTGACAGCAACGCAAATTCCTGCCGAACCCCCTGGCGATTCAGCGCGGTAAAGCACCCGGCTTCCAGATGTTCGGGGCGGTAGAAGCGGCGGCAGTGGTTCTGGAAGTCGCTGAGCAGTTGGTTCAGGCGCTTGCGCCAGTCTTCCGGGCCGAGGACCAGCAGGAAGTCGTCGCCGCCGATGTGGCCGACGAAGTCGCGGCTGGGGTCGATGCGTTCGTTCAGGCATTGGGCCAGACACAGCAGGACTTCGTCGCCGCGGCCGTAGCCGTAGATGTCGTTGAAGGGTTTGAAACTGTCGATGTCCACGTAGCAGATCACCGATTCCTGGCGTTGCTGGAGCAGACGCGTGAGGCATTGCTGGATCGGGACGTTGCCCGGCAGCAGGGTCAGTGGATTGGCGTAGCGGGCCTGTTGAATTTTCAGTTCGGTAATGAGCTTGAGTACGTCGATGACCCGGCCCAAACCCAGGTAGCCGCCATTGAGGGTGATGATGAAGTCTTCTTCGATGCGTTGGCGGGCGCGGCTGGTGATCAGGCGGCTGACTTGTTGCAGCGACTGGTTCAGCTCCACCGCGAGGAAATCATCGCTCATCAGGCGGCTGATGGGCTTGCGGGCGAACAGGTCGGTGGCGAAGGGCTTGAGCAGGGCGTCCGAGAGTGAATGGCGATGGACGATGCCGCAGGGTTGTTCCTGATCGTCCAGCACCGCCAGGGAGTTGAGGTTGGCCTGGCGCCGAAACGCCTCCAGTACAGTGGCGGTCGGCGTGTTGTGAGTCACTGCCGGCTGTTCGTTGAGCAGAGCCCCGAGGTCACTGACCTCATCGGTCAATGCCACCACGCCGCTGTCCTGCCGGGGCATCAGCGCCCTGGCGTCCTTGGAGGGTTGCTCCTGGGGCCGGGCGAGTAGGTAACCTTGGACCAGATCGACGCCCATTTCTATCAGCACCGCGAGTTCTTCCGGCAGCTCGATACCTTCTGCAATGACCTGGGCCCGGGAAGCCCGGGCGATTTTCAGGATCGAGCCGACGAACTCGCGCTTGAGCGCGTCCTGGTGGATGCCGTCGATGAAGTGCCGGTCGATCTTCACATAATCGGGGCGCAACTCAGACCAGAGCCGAAGGCTCGAATAACCGGCGCCCAGGTCGTCCAAGGCAATCGAGAAACCCATGGCCCGGTAGTGATGCAGGGCGGTCTGCAGGAGTTGGAAGTCATCGATCGGGGTTTGTTCGGTCAGTTCAATCACGACCTGACTGGGCGCAATGCCGAAGTCCTGCAGCAGTTGCAGCGTGCGCCCGGTCTGGTGCGAGGATTCCAGCAGGGACTCGGGCGAGACGTTGAGAAACAGTTTGCCGGGCAGTTTTTGCTCATTGAAGCGTTGGCAGGCACTGCGGCGGCAGGCCAGTTCCAGTTCACTGAGGCGTCCGGCCTGGCGGGCCACGGAGAGCAGGGCGATGGGGGAATGCAACGGGCTGTTGGAGGGGCCGCGAGTCAAGGCTTCGTAGCCCACGATGCGCCGTTCAGAGAGACAAATGATCGGTTGGAACAGGCTGTGCAAGCCGCTTTGAGCCAGGATTGAACTCAATGCACTCAGCTGTTCTGTCGTGGTCATGGCAGTCTCTGGCGATAAAAAAAGGACTGGGCGCGACCCGTTCAAGGGGGGCGCCCAGTCCTGTATTTCACGACAGAATGATGTCAGTTTGATGACGCTCCGACGAGCATCACCATTAAATGGCCATCATCTTAGTGCTTGGCGACGGCCGTGTTGAGTTTCAGGTAATCGAGCAGGATTCGCCCGGTCTCGCTCAAGTAGGCATCGTCTTCCGGTTTGGTTTTTTCCGGTTCGGTGATCAGGTCTTCGTCTTCTTTCTTCAGCTCTTTGAGCGGCTCTTCGCCCTTGGCCTTGCGACGCAGGTTTTCCATGGTCAGTTGCTTGGCCTCAATGTCGGCATGCTGTGCGCGGCGCTCAGCTTCATTGAGGGTGACGGTTTTCTCCAGCATCAGCTTCTGCGCCAGGGCCAGCTTGTCGCGGATGAACACGAACTCCGCGTCTTGGGACGAGCGGGCGTCGTGGTCGGACTTGAGCTGCGCCAGGAACGGTTTGAACGGGTCCATGGCCGGTTTGATCGCCGGTCGGATGGTGTCCCACGGCATGGCTTCGGGCAGGGCGCTTTCACCGATTTCCTTGGTGTCGATGATCGACGGGTAATCGATGTCAGGCAGTACACCCTGGTGCTGGGTGCTCTGGCCGGATACCCGGTAGAACTTGGCCAGGGTCAGCTTCAGTTCGCCATGGTTGAGCGGCTGGATGGTCTGCACGGTGCCTTTGCCGAAGGTCTGGCCGCCGATGATCAGGGCACGGTGGTAGTCCTGCATGGCGCCGGCGAAAATTTCCGAGGCCGAAGCCGACAGGCGATTGACCAGCAAGGCCATTGGGCCTTTGTAGAACGCGCCCGGGTTTTCGTCTTCCAGTACATCCACGCGGCCATCGGCGTTACGCACCAGCACGGTGGGGCCCTTGTCGATGAACAGGCTGGTCAACTCGGTGGCTTCCTGCAGGGAACCGCCGCCGTTGTTGCGCAAGTCGATGACGACGCCGTCGACCTTTTCCTTCTGCAGCTCGGTCAGCAGCTTCTTGACGTCGCGGGTGGTGCTCTTGTAATCCGGATCGCCGGCGCGGAACGCCTTGAAGTCGAGGTAGAAGGCCGGGATCTCGATGACGCCCAGCTTGTAATCCTTGCCATCCTGTTTCAGGTTGAGGACGGATTTCTTCGCTGCCTGTTCTTCCAGTTTCACCGCTTCACGGGTAATGGACACGATCTTGCTGGTCTGGTCGTTCGGCGCATTGCTGGCCGGGATGACTTCCAGGCGCACCACCGAACCTTTCGGGCCACGGATCAGCTTGACCACTTCGTCCAGGCGCCAGCCGACCACGTCGACCATTTCCTTGTTGCCTTGGGCGACGCCGATGATCTTGTCCGCCGGGCTGACCTGCTTGGTCTTGTCGGCAGGCCCGGCCGGTACCAGGCGCACGATCTTCACTTGGTCGTTGTCGCTCTGTAGCACCGCGCCGATGCCTTCCAGGGACAGGCTCATGTTGATGTCGAAGTTTTCCGCGTTATCCGGCGACAGATAGTTGGTGTGCGGGTCGTAGGACATGGCGAAGGTGTTGATGTACGCCTGGAAGATGTCTTCGGCGCGGGTCTGGTCCAGGCGAGCCAATTGGTTTTTGTAACGTTTGGTCAGGGTTTCCTGGATCTGCTTGGAGTCCTTGCCGGCGATCTTCATGCGCAGCACTTCGTCCTTGACGCGTTTGCGCCACAGGTCATCGAGGTCGGCTGTGCTTTTAAGCCAAGGGGCGTCCTTGCGATCGACCAGCAAGGTTTCCTTGGCATTGAAGTCGATCTTGTCGACGCCTTTGTTCAATTCGGCAATGGCGAAATCCAGACGCGCTTTTACGCGGTCCAGGTAGCGCTTGTAGATGGTGAACCCGGCGTTCAGGTCGCCGCTCTTGAGAAAGTCGTCGAACTGGGTTTTCCACTTGTCGAATTCGCTGATGTCGCTGGCCAGGAAATAACTGCGCGAAGGATCAAGCAGCTTCAGGTAGCTGTCATAGATGATGAGCGAACGCGCGTCATCGAGCGGCGGTTTGCTGTAGTGATGGCGCTTGAGCAACTCAACGACGTTAAGGCTGGCAATCACTTCGTCACGATCGGGCTGAAGCTTGTCCCAGCTGTTGGCGGCGAACGTATCGCTCGATAGCGGCAACAAGCCGAGGCCAATGACAAGCGCGAGGGCGGTACTGGGGAACAGATGCTTCATGCTGATTCGACGCAGGGACAATTGATAACGCATATTAGGCCGTCTTTGAAGTCGCCGGTTCCATGTGGCCCGGGCGCATAATGCAAGAAAGCCCGGCGTTACAGCAGCGGGCCCAGTCGAGACTCACTATGGAGGCACCGTGAAAGCATTGCAAGGCGTTGAAGGCCAAGTGGTATGGGCAGATGAGCCGAGTCCAGCGTGTGATGTCGGGCAAGTTCGCATCCGTGTGGCGGCCGCCGGCCTGAATCGGGCCGATTTGTTACAAAAAGCCGGGCTTTATCCACCGCCACCCGGTGCCAGCCAGGTGCTGGGGCTGGAGTGTTCCGGAGTGATCAGCGAAGTCGGGGCGGGCTCGTCCTGGCAGGTGGGCGACCGTGTTTGCGCCTTGCTCGCCGGCGGCGGGATGGCCGAAGAAGTGGTGGTCGATGGCCGGCATGTCCTGCCGGTGCCCGAGGGTTTGTCATTGGCTCAAGCGGCTGCGCTGCCTGAGGTTTACAGCACCGCGTGGCTGAATTTGTTTCAGCTTGCCGGGCTTAAACCGGGTGAAAAAGTCCTGCTGCACGCCGGGGCCAGTGGCGTCGGCTCGGCCGCGATCCAGCTCTGCAAGGCGTTCGGCAACCCGTGCTGGGTCAGCGTCGGTTCGGCTGATCGTCTGAGTTATTGCGAAGCGCTGGGGGCCCAGGGGGGCGTGGTGCGCACCGATGGCCTGGAGAGCCTGGACGACTTCGGCCCCTTCGACGTGATCCTCGATCCGGTGGGCGCCAATTACGCCAAACTCAACGTGAAACTTTTGTCAGTTGACGGGCGCTGGGTGTTGATTGGCCTGATGGGCGGACGCTCGACCGAACTCGATCTGGCGCAGGTGCTGGGCAAGCGTATCCAATTGCTCGGCTCGACCTTGCGCAGTCGTGACGATCAGTTCAAGGCCGACCTGCTCAGTGAGCTGGGGCACCAGGTGTGGCCGCTGTTTACCGACAAACGGCTGAGCCCGCAACTGGCCAGGACCTTTGCGATCAAGGATGCCGAAGCGGCGTTCGCGGAACTGGCGACCAATAAGGTGTCTGGGAAGTTGGTGTTGGTGATCGATGAGAGCCTGAGCTGACTCCCGGAGCTGTGGGAGCAAAGCTTGCTCGCGAAAGCGGTGGGTCAGCTTGCAATGATGTTGAATGGCCGACCGCCATCGCGGGCAAGCCTTGTTCCCACATGAATCTTCGGGTGCTCACAGAACTGGTATTCACCCCCAATGTTCACCTTTGACCGGCGACCACGGGCAGGCCGACCTTTGGTCGGCAGCCGGTATCCGATGCGCGCGTCCTGCTAGCGTTAATTAATGGAGGGATGGGGTAACCGCAGCTTTCATTTCACCCGCCAGGTGAAGAGGTTGATCATGGCCATCGCCGAATGGCGCATGCAGGGCGTCGAATTCATTGCCTGCAACTGCAATTGGGGCTGCCCCTGTCAATTCAATGCACCACCGACCCATGGCCACTGCCAGGCGGTGGCGTCGATGCGGGTGGAGCATGGGTATTTCAATCAGGTGAAGCTGGAAGGCTTGTGCTGGGCCGCCACCTTCGCTTGGCCGGGCGCCATCCATGAGGGCAACGGCAGTTGTCAGGTGTTCATCGATGAACGCGCCGACGAGGCGCAACGCCAGGCCCTGCTGACCATTCTCTCTGGCCTGGAGAGCGACCCCGGGGCCAACGTGTTTCAGGTGTTCAGTAGCACCATGAGTGAAGCGTTCGAACCGCTGTTCGTGCCCATCACCCTGTCCATCGATGTCGATCAACGCTTGGCGCACCTGGACATTCCAGGCGTGCTGCAGGCCAGCGGCGAGCCAATTCGCAGCCCGATAGACGGCTCACCTCATCGAGTCCGCCTGTCCCTGCCCAACGGCTTCGAGTTCCTTGAGGCCGAAGTTGCCAGCGGCAGCTACCAGACGCATTCAGCCCTCAAGCTACAATCCCGGGACAGTCATAGCCACCTCGCCCACGTGCATTTCACCGGCCATGGCATAGAGCCGTAAATATGGCAGAACCTCAGGCGGTGACGCAGAGCAAGCGACTGACAGGCGAGCAGTTGCTGTTCCTGCTCTGCCTGCTTGCGCTGACCGCCCTGGCCTGGCTGGTGCTGCTGCATATGGCCCGTGACATGAGTGCGCCGGGCGGCATGGCTGATGCGGCAATGGCCGGCATGGTCATGCCCTGGAGCCTGGCCGATGCTCTGCTGATGTTCGCCATGTGGGTGGTGATGATGATCGGCATGATGCTGCCCAGCGCCCTGCCCATGCTGCTGATCTACCAGCAGATGTTGCGCAAGCGCATGCCGGCACCGCAGCGGCACCTGGCCCTGCTGCTGTTCTGCAGCGCCTATGGCCTGGTCTGGGCTGGCTTCGCCCTGGGTGCCACGGTGCTGCAATGGGCGCTCGAGCAGCTCGCCGTGCTCAGTCCGGGGATGCGCGTCAGCAGTACCGCGTTGGGCGCCGGCCTGCTGCTGGTCGCAGGCGTCTATCAGTGGTTGCCAAGCAAGGCGGCCTGCCTTGAGCATTGTCGCGGGCCGCTGCATTTTCTTCTCAGCTACTGGCGCCCCGACGTGCTCGGCGGCTGGCGCATGGGCCTGGCCCATGGCGCTTACTGCCTGGGCTGCTGCTGGGCCCTGATGGGCCTGTTGTTCGTGGTCGGCGTGATGAACCTGCTCTGGGTGGCAGTGATCGGTGCCTTCATCCTGCTGGAGAAAAACCTGCCGCAGGGACTTTGGCTCAGTCGTACCTGCGGTGTGTTGTTGCTCGGCTGGGGCCTGTGGCTGCTGCTGGGCTAGGGGCTGAACCTGTGGGAGCTGAGCGTGCTCGCGATTGCGGTGTGTCAGCCAAATCAATGCCGGCCGATCCACCGCTATCGCGAGCAAGCTCGCTCCCACAGAGGAGGGCTTATTTCCAGGTATGGATCGGCCACCCGGCCGATTCGGCATGGGCCTTCAGCACCGGATCCGGGTTGACCACGTGGGGGAAGTCCACCCGCAGCAACAGCGGCAGGTCGTTGCGCGAGTCGGAGTAGAAACTCGCGCCCTCCAGGTTCTCTTCCTCGGCATCCAGCCAATCCAGCAGCCGCGCGATCTTGCCTTCGCGGTAGGTGAGGGTACCCTCGGTCTTGCCGCTGTACACCCCATGGGTCACTTCGAGATTGATCGCCAGGATTTCATCGATGCCCAGGCGTTCGGCAATCGGCTTGACCAGGTGCGTGCCTGAGGCCGAGATCACCAGGATCCGGTCGCCGGCCTTGCGGTGTTCGGCGAGGGTCTTGGTGGCGTCGCTGAAGATGATCGGTTCGATAAAGTCTTCCACCCACGGCGCCACCAGGTGCTCGATTTCTTCTGGTGTGCGGCCGATCATCGGCTCCAGGCTGAAGTCCATGTACTCTTCCATGCTCAGCTTGCCGTGGCTGTAGGCGTCCATCAGTGCGTTGTTGCGCTGCATGAATGACTCGGGATCGACCCAGCCCAGGCGCCCCATCTGCTCGCTCCAGAGGGTGGCGCAGTCGCCGTGGATCAGGGTTTCGTCCAGATCAAAAATTGCCAGGGCCATCAGTGCGTTTCCCTTTTCAAAATCAGCTTCAAAATCAATAAAGCCATCAGGCTACCTCACACAGCGCCGAAGGATCGATGGAAAGTGACAGGCGTGTGCCGTCAGGATGCAGGTCGGCCGCCGAGCGATTGAGCACATCCACCACCAACTCCACGCCGCGTGCTTCCACCCGGTAGCGGATCACGTTGCCCAGCAGGCTGTGGCTGCGGATCAGCGCCTCGGCCTGGCCGTCGTGGCTCAGCTCGATGGCTTCTGGGCGAATGGCGATGCGGCCGTTCACCGGACGTTGCAGCAGTTTGCTGGCGCTGTCGGCGTCCAGCAGGTTGTAGTTGCCGATGAAGCCGGCGGCAAAGACATCGACTGGCGCAGTGTAAAGGGTTTCGGCATCGCCGCTTTGTACGATTCTTCCCTGGTTCATCAGGAAAATCCGGTCAGACATGGTCAGGGCCTCTTCCTGATCGTGTGTGACGAAGATCGTGGTCAGGCCCAGCTCGCGCTGGATCTGACGGATCTGTTCGCGCAGGTGTTTGC
This sequence comes from Pseudomonas viciae, assembly GCF_004786035.1. NCBI lineage: Bacteria > Pseudomonadati > Pseudomonadota > Gammaproteobacteria > Pseudomonadales > Pseudomonadaceae > Pseudomonas > Pseudomonas viciae. The sequence goes on along the minus strand of NZ_CP035088.1, from coordinate 4,902,187 downwards.
GAATCCGTGCATCCAGGGCCGACAGCGGTTCATCCAGCAGCAATAGGCGCGGGCGGGTCACCAGTGAGCGGGCCAGGGCTACACGCTGGCATTGACCGCCAGAGAGTTGATGGGGATAGCGGGTGGCAAAATCATGCAGCTCCACCAGGCGCAAAATCTCCAGCACCCGCTTGTGGCTGTCCGAGGCGTCGACTTTTTGCATGCGCAGGCCGAAGGCGACGTTCTGCTCCACGGTCATGTTGGGGAACAACGCATAACTCTGGAACACCATGCCGATCCCGCGCTTCTGCGGGCTTAGCGGGACGATGTCTTGGCCGTCCAGCAGGATCTGACCGGCATCCACCGCGGTCAGGCCGGCGATGCAGCGCAACAGCGTGGACTTGCCGCAGCCGGAAGGGCCGAGGAGGGTGACGAATTCGCCCTTGCGGATCTCGCAGTTGATGTCGCTGAATACCGGGGTGCCGGCGTAGCTTTTTTGCAGGTGTTGGACGCTGACGTAGCTCATTGGCTTTTGTCCTTGTTCAAGATGTTGGCCGCCCAGGTCAGGACCAGTACGAAGAAGAAGTAGGAAATCACCAGGGCACTGGTGAAGTGGCCGCTGCTGTTGCGCATGTTGTTGAGGTACACCTGCAGGGTTTCATAGCGGGTGCCGACGAGGATGTTGGCAAACACGAATTCGCCGAACAGGAACGAGAACGACAGTAGCAACGCCACCATCAAGCCCTTGCGCAGGTTCGGCAGCACCACCAGCACGGCGGCCTGGAAGGTGTTGGCGCCGAGCAGTTGGGCGGCGTCCATCAGGTCGCGCAGGTTGATGGCTTGCAGGTTGTTGGTGATCGCCCGGTACATGAACGGCAGGGCGACGGTGAAGTAGCAGCCGATCAGGATCCACGGCGTGCCCACCATCGCCAGTGGCCCGGACCCGTAGAGTTGCAGCAGCCCCACCGACGACACCACCGGCGGCACCGCGAAGGGCAGCAGGATGAGGATGTTCATCAGCGCGTCGAGTCTGGGGAAGTGGTAATGCACCACGAACAGCAGCGGCAGGATCAGCACCACCGAGAGCACCAGCGCGCCGACGCAGACGATCAGCGATTGACCGAAGGCGTGGAGAAAGCGCGGATCGCTCCACAACTGCACATACCATTTGAAGGTGAAACCACTGGGCAGCACGGTGGCCGACCAACTGCTGGCGATGGAGTAGACCAGCGTGCCGGCCAGGGGCAGCAGGAGGATGGCGAACAGCAGGTACACCACCACTCGATGATAGAGCCCGACGGAGCCCGATTCAGCGCGAGACATGGTAGCTCCTCTTGAGCAGCAACTGATGGACGATGGTCACCACGGTCATCAACGCCACCAGCACCACGGCCAGGGCGCTGGCCATGTTCGGGTCGAGGGAGATGTCGCCGGAGACCATGGCGGCGATGCGAATCGGCAGGACGTTGAAGTTACCGGTGGTCAGCGCATAGACCGTGGCATAGGCCCCCAGGGCGTTGGCCAGCAGGATCACGAAGGTGCCCAGCAGCGCCGGGGTCAGCACCGGCAAGCCGATGTGCCGCCAGAACTGCCAGCCGTTGGCCCCCAACAGCGCGGCGGATTCACGCCAGTCTTCGCGCAGGGCGTCGAAGGCCGGATAGAGCAGCAGTACACCCAAGGGAATCTGGAAGTAGGTGTAGAGGATGATCAACCCGGTTTTCGAGTACAGGTTGAAATCCTCGATGATCCCCGCCTGCTTGAGCATGATCGTGATGCTGCCGTTGAACCCCAGCAAGATGATGAAGGCGAAGGCCAGGGGCACGCCGGCAAAGTTGCTGGTCATGTTGGCGAAGGCGTTGACGAAGTTGCGCAGCCGCGAATCGACCCGGCGTAGGGAGTAGCTGCCGAGCACGGCGATGACGATACCGAACACGCTGGACCAGAAGCTTATTTCCAGGCTGTGCTGGATCGCTTGCAGGTAGAACTTGGAGCTGAAGATCTTGCTGAAGTTGGCCAGGCCCCAGCCGAACTCTTCCGATTCCAGGCTGTTGATCAGCACCCAGAGCAGCGGGGCGATCTGGAACACGATGAAGAAAATCGCGAAGGGCACCAGGCACAACGCTGCCAGCCATTTGCCGCGCGTCATGGCGTTCACTTGAGTAACTCCTGGCAGTAGGGTTTGTCGTGGTCAACGCCGAGCAACTGGCAAATGGTGCCGCACAGTTCGGTCTGCCGGGGCGTGGCAGCCGGATCGAGGCTGAAGCCGTCGCCGAGGACAAACAGCGGTACTTCCCGTTCTTCGGCCAGCAGGCCGTTGTGGGAGCGGTCGTTGTTCATGCCGTGGTCGGACGTCACCAGCACCTGATAGCCGGCGTCGAGCCAGGCTTGCAGGTAGACCGCCAGGTTGATGTCGGCCGAGCGGGCGCTGTTGCGGTATTGCGGGGTGTCCAGGCCGTGCTGGTGGCCGGCATCGTCGATGTTCATCGGGTGCACCAGCAAAAAGTTCGGCAGGTAGCGCTGGCGCAGGTGTTCGGCGTCGGCGAACAAGTGGGAATCGGGGTAGTGGTCATTCCAGTAGAAATGCCCGTGCTGGATCGGCAGGTCGGGGTTGTTGGTATGCCGATCCCGGCCGGCGATGAATGGGGATACGTTGTACAGCTCGCTGACCCAATGATAGGCAGCGGCGGCGGTACTCAAGCCGGCTTGGGTGGCATAGTGGAAAATGCTGCGCTGGTTCGACAGGCGCGTGACGTTGTTGTGCACGATCCCGCTGTCGAGGGGCACGACGCCGGTGAGGATGCATTCATAGAGCGGACGGGACAGGGCGGGCAACTCACATTCCAGTTTGTAGAGGGCCGCGCGTCCTGCGCCGACGTAAGCCTGCAAATGCCCCATGGCATGCCGGGCGACTTCATAATTGAGGCCGTCGAGCACCACCAGGATGACGTTGTGCTTCATGGGTAGCGGGACTCCGGACAGATACCAGGAAACTCGGATTCACCTCGGCCAATGTGGGAGCGAGCCTGTGGGAGCAAAGCTTGTTCGCGATGCTGGCGACACGGTGCAACTGTGAGACCGTGTCATCGTTTATCGCGAGCAAGCTTTGCTCCCACAGTGCTTGCTCCCACAAGGGATCCTCAGTGGATATCCGAGCGGGAGCTAACGCCTTACTGCATATTGATGATCACTTCTTCCTGCCACTTCTGCGGCAGTGCCTTGGAGGTCTTCTCCCACGCATCCGCGTCCTTGATCGGGGTCACGCCTTTGTACTGCTCGTTCGGCAGCAGCTTGGCCTTGACCTCTTCCGGCAGGGTCAGGTGCTCGGCGCGGATCGGACGGGCGTTGCCCTTGGCCAGGTTGATCTGGCCGGCGTCGCTGAAGATGTACTCACGCGCCAGTTTGGCGGCGTTCGGGTGCTTGGCGTATTTGTTGATGATGGTGGTGTAGCCGGAGATCACCGAGCCGTCGGACGGAATCAGCACGACGTAGTCATCCGGGTTGGCCATCTTGGCCTTGTAGCTCAGGCCGTTGAAGTCCCAGACCACACCCACTTCGACTTCACCCTTTTCCATGGTGGCGATGGTCGGGTTGGCCATGGACAGGCGCCCTTGCTTGGCGATCTCGGCAAACATCAACAGGGCTGGTTGGACGTTTTTCTCATCGCCGCCGTTGGCCAACGCGGCTGCCAGCACGCCGTTGGCAGCCTGGGCCGCGGTGCTGACGTCACCAATGGAGACTTTGTATTTACCGGTTTTCAGGTCGGCCCATTTGGTCGGTACGTCGGAGCCGTGCAGCAGCTTCTTGTTGACGATGAACGCGATGGTGCCGGTGTAGGCCAGGGCCCAGTTGCCGTCCTTATCCTTGGCCCAGGCTGGAACCTGTTCCCAGGTGCTTGGCTTGTAGGGTTGAACCACGCCCTGCTTGACTGCGATCGGGCCGAAAGCCGCGCCGACGTCGCCGATGTCGGCGCTGGCGTTGTCTTTCTCGGCGGCGAACTTGGCGATTTCCTGGGCCGAGCTCATGTCGGTGTCGATGTGTTTCAAACCGTAGAGTTTGGCCAGGTCGTCCCAGGTGCCTTTCCAGTTTGCCCAGTCATCGGGCATGCCGACGCTGTTGACGGCGCCTTCCGCTTTCGCAGCGGCTTCCAACGTTTTCAGATCGGTGTCAGCAGCCATGGCGGCGGTGCACATGGCGATAGTCGAGCCTAACAGTGATGCCAGGAAAAGCTGTTTCATCCGAAGCTCCTATGGGCGTTTTCAACGCTGCGATTGCGGTTGTGTTGGTCTAGGTCAGCAATACCTGAGCCAATGTAGGCAAGCCCTGTGACATTTTGATGTCGGTGTTGGCGGTGTGAGGAAATGCCAAGCTCGGGCGCAGGGGCTGAGAATTAAGCGTAGACCATGCATAAACAGCTGATCTGAAAGGACTTGGCCGTTAATTTGCAGGCTTGGGCAACAACCGTTCGGCGGTTCTGTCATCTGCCAGTCATGTGCAGTGCCTAGGCTTGCGGGAACGGGAAGCGGATCGATGCGCCATCGATTTCGCCCTGAAACAGTGCTGGTCTAGTCCAGATAGGTAACGTTGATGCGCATCGAGACAACCAAAGCGGTGACAACCATTGGCCAAGTCCTGCAAGAGCAGCTCGACCATGGGTTACTGGCACCCGGCAGCAAGTTGCCGGCCGAGCGCAAGCTCAGTGAGTTGTTCGGCACCACGCGCATCACCGTGCGTGAAGCCTTGTTGCAGCTTGAAGCCCAGGGGCAGATTTATCGGGAGGAGCGCCGGGGCTGGTTTGTCTCGCCGCCACGCCTGGCCTACAACCTGATGCAGCGCAGCCATTTCCACGCCATGGTCGCCGCTCAGGGGCGGGTGCCTTCTACCCAAGTGATTTCGGCGCGCCTGCAACCGGCCTCGGCGGCGGTGTGTGCCTGGTTGCAGCTGCCGGCGCTGTCCAGCGTGATCCAGATCTGTCGCGTGCGGCGTATCGACGAGCGCCTGGTGCTGTACGTCGAGCACTACCTGAACCCGCAGTACTTTCCGGACATCCTTGAGTTCGACCTTAACCAGTCCATCACCGAGCTGTATGCCCGCCATTACGACTTGCATTACGGTCGGGTGAAGTTCGAAATCGTGCCCACCTCTTTACAGCCCGAAGCAGCGGCGGCGCTGAAGGTCTCGGTGGGCAGCCCCGGGCTGCGGATCGCCCGGGTCAACTATGACCAGCACCAGCGGTTGATCGACTGTGACCTGGAATTCTGGCGCCACGATGCGATTCATGTCGGGGTGGATGTGCCGGAGCAACCGCCTGGCGCCTGAGGCGAGATCAGGTCGACTCGTTGAGCTTGGCCAGGATGCGGAACAACACCGTGGCGAGGATCAGCAACATGCCGATCCACATGGCAAAGACCCCGACGTTCTTGTCCCGGAAGTTGAAGCCGATGGCCAGCAGGATCATGCCGGCGATGATGGGCACCAGCATGGCGTTGAATGCAGACATGGAAATCATGTGAGACAGCCTTGTCGGGGGAGGATAAGGGCAGTCTAGTTGGGGTTTGGCTGGGGTGTGATGATGTATGTCATCGCCACCTCGAATCTTGAGGTGGGCCTCATTGTGGCGAGGGAGCTTGCTCCCGCTCCAGTGCGCAGCACTGGCAAATGTGCATTCAGTTGCAGATTTTGGGGCTGCTGCGCAGCCCAGCGGGAGCAAGCTCCCTCGCCACAGGGTTTTTAGCTGCTATGGCAACTCGCGACTGGCATAAAACGCGCTCAACACCTTCACCAAATGCGCCAGGTCATGGCTGCCGCACAGCTCGCGGATCGAATGCATGGCGAAGGTCGGCAAACCGATGTCCACGGTGCGCACGCCCAACTGACTGGCGGTGATCGGGCCGATGGTCGAACCACAGCCCATGTCGCTGCGCACCACGAAGCTCTGCACCGGCACTTCTTCGGCCATGCACAGGTGGCGGAAGAACCCGGCGGTTTCGCTGTTGGTGGCGTAGCGCTGGTTGCTGTTGACCTTGATCACCGGCCCGGCATTGAGCTTGGGGCCATGGTTGGCGTCGTGTTTGTCGGCGTAGTTGGGGTGCACGCCGTGGGCGTTGTCTGCCGAAACCAGCAGGGATTTCTGAATGGTCCGTACGAACTCTTCACCTTCGGGCAATAAGCGCCGCAGGGTCTGTTCCAGCATCGGGCCATCGGCGCCACAGGCCGAGCAAGAACCAACTTCCTCGTGATCGTTGCACACCAGTACGCAGGTTTCGTCGGTGTCGGTGTTCAGTAAAGCTTGCAGGCCGGCGTAGCACGACAGCAGGTTGTCCAGGCGCGCGCCGGCAATGAAATCGCCGTGCAAACCAATGACCGCGGCGCTTTGGGTATCGTAGAAGCTCAGCTCGTAATCGAGCACCACGTCAGCGTTCAAGCCGTGTTCGCGGGCCAGTTGATCGGTGAGCACGGCACGGAAGTCGACGCGCTCGTCGCCGGCGAACTGGGCAAGGATCGGTGGAAGCTCATTCTGCGGGTTAATCGCCCAGCCCTGGTTGGCCTCGCGATTGAGGTGGATGGCCAGGTTTGGAATCGTGGCGATCGGCGCCTTGAAATCGATCAGCTGGCTTTCGACCTTGCCGTCGCGGCGGAAGGTCACCCGCCCGGCCAGGGACAGGTCGCGGTCAAACCACGGCGCCAGCAGCGCACCGCCGTAGACCTCCACGCCCAGTTGCCAGAACCCGTGGCGTTGCAGTTCCGGCTGCGGCTTGACCCGCAGGCACGGGCTGTCGGTGTGGGCGCCGACCAGGCGGATGCCGTCGTGCAGCGGGGAATTGCGGCCCAGTTTGAAGGCGATGATCGAGGAGTCGTTGCGCGTGACGTAATAACGACCGTTGGCCTCGGTGGCCCAGGTTTCGCGCTCGTCAAGACGCTGATAACCCGCCGCTTCCAGACGCTGGGCAAGGGTGGCGGTGGCATGGAACGGGGTGGGAGAGGCCTTGAGAAAGTCGATCAGGCCCTGGTTCAACTCTGCGCGCATAAATAGCTCCAGACAGCAATGGGCGGGAGTTTACCGTATTGGTGGTCGATGGGGAGGGGAGAGGGTATGTATATGGGGAACTTGAGTTGTTGAACCTGTGGCGAGGGAGCTTGCTCCCTCGCCACAGTGTCAGTGGTGTCTCTTAGAACGGTGCAGGGCACTCGAAGCGCAGGCGTTCGCCGCTTTGCGGATGGGTGAAGCTGAGCATGCTGGCGTGCAGGCACAGCCGTGGCCAGGCGGCGAGCGCTTGCGGGTGGGCGTAGAGCCCGTCGCCCAGCAGCGGGTGGCCGATGGACAGCATGTGCACGCGCAATTGGTGTGAACGCCCGGTGATCGGCGTCAGTTCGACCCGGCACCAATCGCCGCAACGTTCCAGCACCCGCCAGAAAGTCAGGGCGTGTTTGCCATGTTCATGGTCCACCACATGGCGAGGTTTGGTCGGCGGGTCGTAGCGCAACGGCAAGTCGATGCTGCCGCTGTCCAGCGCCGGCTGGCCCCAGCACAACGCGGTGTAGGCTTTTTCGGTTTCTCGATCATGAAACTGCCGAGACAGTTCGCGATGAGTGTCCGGGTCGCGGGCCAACAGAATGATGCCGGAGGTTTCCCAGTCCAGTCGGTGCACGATCCGCGCTTCCGGGTAGCCGTTTTCCTGCAGGCGGGTGATCAGGCAGTCTTTGTTGTCGTCGGCCCGGCCGGGCACCGACAGCAGCAGGGTCGGCTTGTCGACCACCAGGACGGCGGCGTCCTGATAGATGATGCGGATGTTGGACAGGGGCATTAAAGCAGTCTCGTAACAAACGCCAACGGCGGCGCGGGCCCGGCCCTTGTGGGAGCGGGCTTGCTCACGAAAGCGGTGTCTCAGACACATTGATATTGGATGTGTCACCGTCTTCGCGAGCAAGCCCGCTCCCACAAAAAAGGGCTGTGGGGACCCGAGCCGCCGTGGCTCCCGCAGGATCTATCAGCGATCCGGCAGGGTGATATTGAGTTCCAGAATCGAGCAACTGCCCTGGCTTTCCAGTGCCACATGCACGTCATCGCTACCGATGTTGACGTACTTGCGGATCACTTCCACCAGTTCCTTCTGCAAGGCTGGCAGGTAGTCAGGGGTACTGCGTTGGCCGCGTTCGTGCGCCACGATGATCTGTAGACGCTCTTTCGCGACCGAGGCGGTACTGGGCTTTTTGTTGGCACGAAAGAAGTCAAAAAGGTTCATTACCTACCTCCAAACAGGCGCTCGAAGAAACCTTTCTTCGTTACATCGAGGAAACGATGCTCTACGGTTTTGCCCAGCAGGCGATCGACGGCATCGCTGTACGCCTGGCCGGCGTCGCTCTGGTCGTCGAGAATCACCGGCACGCCGGAGTTAGAGGCCTTGAGTACCGCTTGGGATTCGGGAATCACACCCAGCAGGGTGACGGCGAGGATTTCCTTGACGTCTTCGACGCCGAGCATTTCACCGTCGCTGACCCGTTGTGGGTTATAGCGGGTCAACAGCAGGTGTTCCTTGATCGGCTCTTCGCCCTTCTCGGCGCGACGGGATTTGCTCGCCAGCAGGCCCAGCATGCGGTCGGAGTCACGTACCGAGGACACTTCCGGGTTGGTCACGACAATCGCTTCGTCAGCGAAGTACATGGCCAGGTGGGCACCCTTTTCGATACCGGCCGGGGAGTCGCAGACCACGAACTCGAAGTCTTCCTTGAGCTGCATCAGGACTTTTTCCACGCCTTCCTGGGTCAGCGCGTCTTTGTCACGGGTCTGGCTGGCGGCCAGCACGTAGAGGTTCTCAAGGCGCTTGTCCTTGATCAGGGCCTGCTGCAGGTTGGCTTCACCGTTGACCACGTTGACGAAGTCGTAGACCACGCGACGCTCACAACCCATGATCAGGTCCAGGTTACGCAGGCCGACGTCGAAATCGACGATGACTGTTTTGTGGCCGCGCAGAGCGAGGCCGGTACCGATAGCGGCGCTGGTGGTGGTCTTACCCACACCACCCTTGCCGGATGTAACCACGAGAATCTTGGCCAAGGTGTTTCACCCCTAAGGAAAAAGGACTTTGTCAGCCCCTGAAAAACATCTCTGGAAAACTGCTGCAATTGGACAGGCTTGGCTGGAATCGGATGCTGGGCGGGGTCTACCTCCGGTAAACACTGCCTGATCCTTTTTCCTACGTCGTTTAAGCCGTTTTCGCTACGTTTTAGAGATGCTTGGAAAATGCGGCAGTATCCGTTAAAGCCGAATGATGTTCAACACGTCGCCCGACAGGCTGACCTGGACGCTGGCCCCCCACAGTGGGTCACGGCGTAAATCTTCGGAGACCTTGTACTGCCCGGCGATGGAGACCAGTTCAGCGCTCAATTGCTGACAGAAAATCCTGGCCTTCGTGTCGCCCTTGACGCCGGCCAGCGCGCGACCGCGCATCGGGCCGTATACATGGATGTTGCCATCGGCCAGAAGTTCCGCGCCCGGGCTGACCGAGGACACCACCACCAGATCGCCACCCTGGGCATAAATCTGCTGCCCACCGCGTACTGGCGAGGTGATGACTCGGGTCGGCTTGATGGTGGGTTCCGCTGGTTTTTCCGGGGTTTTCTTCGCTTCCACCGGGCTCAGTTCCAGCACCCGCTCACGGGCGCCGGATGGCGGCAGCACCGGAATGTCCACGGCGATGGCGGCAGCGATGTCTTCGATGCGGCTGGCGCGGATCGCCAGGGTGCGCAGGCCGTGCTGGCGGCAAACACGCATCAGGCCCGGCAGATCCACCGCGCCTTCGCTGGCCGGTAGCTTGTCCAGGGCCAGCACCAGCGGGGCGTTGCTGAAAAAGTTCGGCGCCTGGGCGACTTTGGCCGCCAACTGCCGGTCAAGGCTTTCCAGGTCATTGCGGGCCAGCTCCAGCACCGTAATGGCGAGCATGCTGCCCTTCAGCTGGAACACGGGATCTTGGTCTAGCGGTTCGGTTTGGCTCATGGTCGGCGTACAACGGCTTGTCACTAAAAGTGCCGAGACTTATAACGAGATCGTTCGCCAGCCGCAACCCGGGTCGAACAATGTAGAATGCGCGACCCATGTCTTTGTGGAAGCTGTAATGGATCGCCCGCGTTTTCGAGCTGCTTTTTTTCATCCGCGTTTCTGGCTGCTGTGGTGCGGCCTTGGGCTGTTGTGGCTGATCGTTCAGTTGCCTTATCCGGTGCTGCTGCGGATCGGTCGTGCGCTCGGTGCGCTGATGTACCGGGTGGCAGGCGACCGACGGCGCATCGCCTGGCGCAACCTGGAACTGTGTTTTCCGGAAAAGTCCGTTGCCGAGCGCAAGCGCTTGCACAAGGAAAACTTTGCTTCCACCGGTATCGCCTTTTTCGAAATGGCCATGAGTTGGTGGTGGTCGCGTTCGCGCCTGGCGAAGCTGGCCCATGTCGAAGGGTTGGAGCATCTCAAGCAGGCCCAGCGCGAAGGCAAGGGCGTGATCCTGATGGCGCTGCATTTCACCACGCTGGAAATCGGCGCGGCGTTGCTGGGCCAGCAGCACACCATCGATGGCATGTACCGCGAACACAAGAACCCGCTGTTTGACTACATTCAGCGTCGGGGCCGCGAGCGGCATAACCTCGACTCCCTGGCGGTGGAGCGTGACGACGTGCGTGGCATGCTCAAGTTGCTGCGCGCCGGTCGGGCGATCTGGTATGCGCCGGATCAGGATTACGGCGCCAAGCAAAGCGTGTTTGTGCCATTGTTCGGTATCCAGGCGGCGACAGTCACGGCTACCAGCAAGTTCGCCCGCCTGGGCAAGGCGCTGGTGGTGCCCTTCGTTCAGGAGCGCCTGGCCGATGGCAGCGGCTATCGCCTGGTGATCCAGGCGCCGCTGGAAGCGTTTCCGGGCGAGACCGAGGAAGCCGATTGCATCCGCATCAATCAATGGGTGGAGCAGTCGGTGCGCGATTGCCCTGAGCAATACCTCTGGGCCCACCGGCGTTTCAAGACCCGTCCGCCGGGCGAGCCGAAGCTGTACGACAAGCGCGGTTGAGCTTTTTTGAGTATCACCTTGAGCACGGAGTGTTGCGATGACCCCAGCTGAACCGGTTACAGGTTTGATTCTTTCCGGCGGCGGGGCTCGGGCAGCGTATCAAGTGGGGGTGTTGGCGGCGATTGCCGAGTTGTTGCCCGATGGGGCGCGCAATCCGTTCCCGGTGATCGTCGGCACTTCGGCTGGGGCGATCAACGCGGTCAGCCTGGCGAGCGGGGCGATGGACTTCAAGACCGCCGTCGAACGGCTGACGGCATTCTGGCAAGCGGTGCGCAGTCATCAGGTGATGCGCAGCGATTGGCGGGGCGTGGTGGGCCAGGCAATGCGCTTCATCAGCCATAGCCTATTGGGCCTGGGGGCCAAGTTGCCGGTGGCGCTGATTGACAGTTCGCCGTTGCGCGAACTGCTCCAGGCACAGTTCCATGCCTCGGGTATCGAGCTGGCCATTATTAAGCAGCAACTGCGGGCGGTGGCGGTGACGGCGTTCGGTTATGAGTCTGGCCAGGCTGTAACCTTTTACCAGGGGCGCGGCACCATCGATGCCTGGCTGCGCCACCGTCGCATTGGGGTGCCGACGCAGTTGTCGGTGGAGCACCTGCTGGCCAGTTCGGCGATTCCTTTGTTGTTCGCGCCGGTCAAGATCGGCCCGCAGTACTTCGGTGACGGCGCCGTGCGGCAATCGGCGCCCATCAGCCCGGCCTTGCACCTGGGAGCCAATCGCGTACTGGTCATCGGTGTCAGTGGCAACCCGCGTGCTGCCGGCGGGCAAGATCCTTTGGAACGCAGCTACACCGGTCTGCAACCGACTCTGGCGCAGATTGGCGGCCATATGCTCAACAGCACGTTCATTGACAGCCTGGAAAGCGACATCGAGTTGCTTCAGCGCCTGAACGGCTTCAGTCACCTGCTGCCCGATGATGTACCGGCCCATGCCCTGGGCGCGGCGCCGGTGGAGGTGCTGGTGATTTCGCCAAGCCAGCCCATCGACGAAATCGCCGCTCGCCATCGCCAGGAGCTGCCCCGCGCGCTACGGCTGTTTCTGCGAGGGCCGGGCGCGACCAAGACCAGCGGCGCTGGGGTGCTGAGTTATTTGTTGTTCGAGGCGGGGTATTGCAGCGAACTGATCGAGTTGGGGCGTCAGGATGCGTTGGCGCAGCGCGAGGAACTGACCCGGTTTTTGGGGTTGTCTCAGGGTTGAGCCCAACCCGAGCCGAGCCCCTTGTGGGAGCGGGCTTGCTCGCGAAAGCGGTGAGTCAGCTTGCACTGATGTTGAATGTGCAGTCGCCTTCGCGAGCAAGCCCGCTCCCACAAGGGATGTGTGCAGGGCTTCAAGTCTGGGATTAACCTGAGACTGAGTCAGATCAGAAGTGATACTTGAGCAAGAAGCTGGTGTTGCTCTGGTTGGTCTTGAAACCGTCGCTGTCTTCGATCCCGTACTTGTTCTTCCAGTAGTCATACTCCACACCCACATACAACTGCTTGGCGCCCAGCTTCAGCGCTTTGCCCAGGTCATATTTGACCTGCGGGTTGATGTGCAGGTTGGCGTGGTAGGTGCCCTTGGAACTGGTGTCGTTGTCCACGACCCAGTCGATGAAGCCGTCGATCAGAATGTCGGATGAACCCACCGGGAGGGTGTAGGCCCAGGTCGGGGTGATCTGCCAGACGTTGTCGCCAGCGCGCGGGCCTTCGGTCTGACGGTTGTAGAAGTTCAACTGGAAGTAATCGAAGCCGGGGATCGCCAGGTCGAAGCCCGGACCGATCAGGTAGGACTCGTTGTCGCCTTCGCCGAACTCATAGGTCATGGCCAGAAGCACATCCTTGATCGGGCCCAGTTCCAGCTTCTGGTCGAAGATCTTGCCAAACGACAGGCGCGGGCTGAACTCACCGTAGTAGGTGTTCGGGCCGGACTGGCTGTCGTCCTGGCCGTTGTAGAAGATCCGATCGAGGAAGAAGAAATTGTCGCCGTATTTCCAGGCGTCGGCGTGCTCGAAGGTCACGGTCTGCTGGATGCGCGGGTTGACCTGGAAATCCTTGCCGTACAGGTAGGTCAGGCTGTTGTTCTGCCATTGGAACAGGTCATCGGCCATCGCCTGGCCTGCGACCAATAAGGAGCCTGCGAGTATCAGGCTGGTGCATGTACGTTTCATTCGGTTTGCTCCCAAAGGTAAGTGGTACCGCCATTTTTTTCAGATCAGCGCTCTTGGTGTGGCGCTTTTTTCTACGGAGAAAAACATCCGTTCGGTCAGCTTTTTGCTCGTGGCAGATGCTGATAGCAAGAGCTGAGCCAAGCCTGAAAAAAAGCTCGTCCAGCTATTTGGAACAGTCGAAAAAAGGTGTTTTCCAGGGACGCCCGATATCCCCCGTGATGCCGGGATAAGCTGGCGCCTCGGTCAGGATTCGATGGTTTTTTTACGGTGCCCGGATGTGAACGGCCGCGCAGGGTACGGGCTTGCCCTGACGGGTTCAAGTGCCCTGCAACGGCGCATTCATGGCGAATTTGGGGCGCGGCTCAGTTGGTCCGCGCGCCCTGGTTGATCCAGGCACCGATCAGGTCGCGTTCCTGTTGGGTCATCTGGGTGATGTTGCCCAAGGGCATGATCTGGGTGGTCACGGCCTGAGCCTGGATGCGCGCGGCCTGTTGCTGGATCTGCTGCGGCGTATCGAACATCACCCCGCCCGGCGCGGCGCTGAACAACGGGCTGGTGGGTTTGGCCGAATGGCAGACCGAGCAGCGCTCCTGGATCACGCTATGGACCTTCTCGAACGATGGGCCCTGGGCGTTGGCGGCCTGGGTGGGTGTCGATGCCGGTGCGGCCGTGGCTGTTGCCGGTTTTGCACCGCCGCCCACTGCCGTTTCCGGCAACGGTTGGTACTCGATCACGCCAGGTGCCTTGGCTACTTCCGGTGCGGTGGGCATGGGCTTGGGCCCTGTGACATAAGCCAGGCAGATCATCGCCAGAGCACCGACCGGCAGCGTCCAGGCAAACCGGTTGCTGTCATGGCGCGTGTTGAAGTAATGCCGCACCAACACCGCCGCCACGGCGATACCGGCCAGGATCAACCAGTTGTATTGGCTGCCGTAGGTACTCGGGAAGTGGTTGCTGATCATGATGAACAGCACCGGCAGGGTGAAGTAGTTGTTGTGGCGCGAACGCAGCAAACCCTTGGCCGGCAGCGCCGGATCGGGCGTGCGGTTCTCGGCGATGGCCGCCACCAGCGCACGTTGGGCCGGCATGATGATGCGGAACACGTTGCCGACCATGATCGTGCCGATGACAGCACCCACGTGCAGGTAGGCACCGCGGCCGCTGAACACCTTGCTGAACCCGTAGGCCGCGGCGATCAACAGCACAAACAGGATCAAACCGAGCAGGGCGGGGCGCTTGCCCAGGGCCGAGTCGCAGAGAAAGGAATAGACGAACCAACCGACGAACAACGAGCCGATGCCCAGTGCCACGCCTTCGGGGCCGCTGAGGCTGCTGCCGGGGGCCAGCAGGTATAGGGTCGGGTTCCAATAGAACACCACGCACAGCAGCGCGACACCCGACATCCAGGTGAAATACGCTTCCCACTTGAACCAGTGCAGGTTGTCCGGCATGGACGGTGGCGCGAGTTTGTATTTTTCCAGGTGGTAGATGCCACCACCGTGGATGGCCCACAAGTCACCAGCCAGACCACTTTTTGGATTGACGCGATTGAGGTTGTTTTCCAGCCAGACGAAGTAGAACGACGCGCCGATCCAGGCCACGCCAGTGATCATATGAACCCAGCGCACGCTCAGGTTCAGCCATTCCAGCATATGTGCTTCCACAGTCTTTACCTCTCGCCCGTCCCGCTTGTTTTCGCGTGATCGGACGCTTCTCTTATTGGTGGGGGGCGAGGATCAAACACTCATCCTCTTGGAAAAAATGCTCATCGCAGTTATTGCCTGTGCCACTGCGATCAACCACCAGGAAGTCATCCCGCTTTTCGATCGTCAGCACCGGGTGGTGCCAGACGCCGCGATGGTAATTAATGCCCTGCCTGCCGTTGGTGACGAAGGCGCGGACCAAGCCTGATACAGGTGCATCGCCAAGTGGCGCGACCACGATCAGAAAGGGGTTGCCGAGCAGCGGGATGAAGGCTTGGCTGCCCAGCGGGTGGCGCTCCAGCATGCGTACGGTCAGCGGCATCTCCAACGCGTCGGCGCGGAAGATGCTGATGATCGCCTTGTCGTCCGGCGTGGCGGTTTCCACCGTTGCCAGGCGATGGAAACGCATGGTCGAACCGTTGTTGATCATGAAGTGATCGCTGCCATCGGTTTCGATCACGTCACCGAATGGGGCGAAGGCTTCTTTGGTCAACGGTTCGATCTTGAGTGTGCGCATGCGGGTCTTCTTACCTTGAATTCTGTGTTGTTTGTTGTGTCGCCATTGCGAGCAAGCTCGCTCCCACAGGGGAATGCATTTCAAATGTGGGAGCGAGCTTGCTCGCGATTGGGTTCAACCTTATTTCGAGACCTTGCCGAGTACCCGCAGGCGACTCACCCCGCCATCCGGAAACACATTCAAGCGGATGTGGGTGATCGGCCCCAGGGCTTTGATCTGTTCGGCGAAGGTGTGTTCGGCGTGCATTTCCAGTTTCTGGCTCGGCAGCAGTTCGCGCCAGAACAGCGACTGGGTTTCGATCTGGCTGTCGGTGCCGCCCTTGACGAATGCGCCTTGGATCGAGCAGCTGTCCGGGTAGTTGCCCTTGAAGTGCAGGGTGTCGACGACGACTTTTTCAACGACGCCGGCATGGCCGAGGGCGACGATGACCCAGTCATTGCCCGGGGTACGACGCCGAGCGGTTTCCCAGCCGTCGCCCATGTTCACGCCACGGCCAGGGTTGAGGATGTTGCTCATGCGGCCGAAATGTTCGTCGGAACAAGCCAGGGCACGGCCACCGTTGAGGGCCGCAACCAGGTCGATCTGTTCGTTGTCGCCCACGGCCGACCAGTCGCGGTACGGAATGCCGTAGACCCGCAGCCGGGCCACACCACCATCTGGGTAGATGTTGAAGCGCAGGTGGCTGAAGGCCTGGTCGTTACTGATTTCATGGTAGTGGTGGCTGTTGCCTTGCAGCTCTACCGCCGACAGCACTTCAGTCCACTGGGTGTTTTCGTCCGGCTCGCCTTCAGTCAGGAAACAGGCTTCCAGGGAGGCCGACGGTGGGTAGTTACCGGTGAAGAACGAGGTGTCGATGTCCACGCCTTTGATCGAACCTGCCACGCCCAGGCGGATCACCGCGCTGTCGTAGCCTTCGAAGCGCTTGCGCCGCGATTCCCAACCGTCCATCCACTTGCCGTTGTCATCGAACACGCCCTCCTTCCAGACGGCCGGGGTCGGTTGGAACAAACGGTTGGCGTCGGCGAACCAGTCATCGGTGACCGAGATGATTTTGGTGCCGAGGCGGGCGTCGGCCAGGTTGACGAACTTCTCGAAAGGTACGGCGTAAGCTTTCATTCTTCTTGTCTGCCTTTAATAAGTTGGCTGGGGATGCTTGCAGGGGCCTGGGGCTCAGGGCTGCTCGCTAAAGGGTCAGTAATCGGAACAACGCAATCTTGTTGATCTCTGCCAGCGCGCATTTGAATTCGGTGTCTACCGAGTGATGGATGCGCGTTTCGAACGCCGCCAGGATCTGATGCCGGTTGCTGCCTTTTACCGCCATGATGAAGGGAAACTTGAACTTGGCCTTGTAGGCGTCGTTCAGCTCGGTAAAGCGCGCAAACTCGTCGCTCGAGCATTGGTGAATACCGGCGCCGGCCTGTTCGTTGGTGCTGGCTTCGGTCAGTTGGCCCTGGACGGCGGCTTTGCCGGCCAGGTCCGGGTGAGCGTTGATCAGGGCCAGTTGGCTGGCGTGATCGGCACTCAACAGGATGTCGCTCATGCGCTGGTGCAGGGTTTCGATCTGGTCGATGGACGAGTCCTGGCCCAGGTCGAAAGCCTTTTCGGCCACCCATGGCGAATGTTCGTAGATGTCGGCGAAGGCTTTGACGAACGCTTCGCGGCTCAAGGTGGAAGGCTTGAGGGTCTGGAACGCGGTCATTTCGAAGCCCCTGATTTCAACGCCTGTGGGCAGGGATGGGTCTGCTGCCAGTGGCGGGCGATGTCGACCCGGCGGCTGAACCAGACGTGCTCATGACCCTTGGCGTATTCGAGGAAACGCTTGAGGGCGGCAAGGCGCGCAGGCCGACCGATCAGGCGGCAATGCAGGCCGATGGAAAGCATCTTCGGCGCGTCGCTGCCTTCGGCATACAACACGTCGAAGGCGTCCTTGAGGTATTGGAAAAAATCGTCGCCCTTGTTGAAACCCTGCACCTGGGTGAAACGCATGTCATTGGTGTCGAGGGTGTAGGGGATCACCAGGTGCGGCTTGCCGGTGGGGGTGTTCGGTTCCCAGTAGGGCAGGTCGTCGTCGTAGGTGTCGCTGTCGTAGAGGAAACCACCTTCTTCCATCACCAGCCGACGGGTGTTGGGGCCGGTGCGGCCGGTGTACCAACCCAGCGGACGTTCGCCGGTGATCTCGGTGAGGATGCGGATCGCCTCGAGCATGTGCTCGCGTTCCTGGGCCTCATCCATGTATTGATAGTCGATCCAGCGATAGCCGTGGCTGCAGATTTCGTGACCGGCGGCGACCATGGCGCGGATGAGGTCAGGATGGCGCTGGGCGGCCATGGCCACGGCGAAGATGGTCAGGGGAATATCGAATTCCTTGAACAGCTTGAGGACCCGCCACACGCCGGCGCGGCTGCCATACTCGTACAGCGATTCCATGCTCATGTTGCGCTCGCCTTGCAGCGGTTGCGCCGCGACCATCTCCGAGAGGAACGCTTCGGACTCCTTGTCGCCATGCAGGATGTTGCGCTCGCCGCCTTCCTCGTAGTTGAGCACGAAGGACAGGGCGATGCGGGCATTGCCCGGCCACTGGGGGTGGGGAGGGTTACTGCCGTAACCGATCAGGTCGCGTGGGTAGTCAGCGCTCACTGCAGTCTTCCTTCTTGTTCGAACCATGTAGGTGGCGCCCTGGCGATGGATCACAGGCTGGCGTCACGACGATGGGCTGATTGTATACAACTTTATGTGTGGTTTGTAAGCCTGATTTTTTGCATTTTTCATCGCTGCCCTGGGTTCGTCTACACTGCAAGAAACCTGCCCAGTTGGTCAATTAATCCGTGGAAGGGTAGCGTATCTGTTGGTTTGGCTTCAGATTGGTCATGAAGCATTGTTCAAATGCTCGTGACCTAAATATGTGTTTTTTATTGTGTACAATTTTCTTTTAAAGTGTCTTAATTCGCTCGTCGCCGTGGCGTTTCGTGCTCCGAAACGGTGCGGTCTGTCTTTCAACTGATTCAGGAGGCGTCGGGCCGGACTGTTCTGCAGCGAGGCGCGCACAAGCAATGGGACGTTTGACTACTCACGTTTTGGATGCCGCACATGGCTGCCCGGGCAGCTCGATCAAGGTCGAGTTGTACCGTGTAGAAGGCTCGCAACTGCAGCTGGTCGCCAGCGCGCTGACCAACAGTGACGGCCGTTGCGATGCACCGCTGTTGCAAGGGGATGACTACCGTAGCGGGGTCTACCAGATTCAATTCCACGCCGGCGACTATTACCGCGCCCGTGGCGTCCAGTTGTCCGAGCCGGCGTTCCTGGATGTGGTGGTGCTGCGCTTCGGTATTTCAGCCGAGCAGGAGCATTACCACGTGCCCCTACTGCTTTCGCCTTACGCCTATTCAACCTATCGAGGCAGTTGAGCCCCCAAGCAACTGCCTGATCCTGGAAGCCACTGCGCATAAAGCTTCTTTGGTTTTTCGCCCGCTCACACTGCGGGCTTTTTTTCGCCCATGGATAGGTGGCGCCCGGGAGGGCGCCTTCGCGAGCAAGTCGGATCGCGAAGCTTTTGATCTTGCTTCAGCGGCTCAACAACGAAGCCGCGCCCGCCCCACTGAACAATCCGGCGCTGACCCGATTGAACCAGCTCTGTCCCTTGCCCGTGCGCAAATACCGCGCAGCGCCATGGGCGCTGAGGCCGTAGGCCAGCTTGCAGAGCAGGTCGAGCACGGTCCAGGTGGCGATCATGATTAACAGTTGTGGCAGGAACGCTTGCTCGGCGCTCAGGAACTGCGGCAGGAAAGCGGCAAAGAACAGGATGTCTTTCGGGTTGCTGGCGCCCAGCACGAACGCCCGCCCAAACAGCGCGCGAAAACGCGGGACGGTGGCAGTCTGGGGCACTTCGGCGCCTTGGGCAGGTTGACGCGATTGCTGCCAGCTCTGCCAGGCCAGGTAAAACAGGTACAGCGCACCGACAATCTTCAGGGCGCTGAACAGTTGTTCCGACGCCATCAACAACGCGCCAAGTCCCAACGCCGAGGCGCTCAACAGGCAGATCGAAGCGATCACCCCACCCAGGAACGCCGGGTACGAACGGCGCAGGCCGTAGTTCAGGCTGTTGCCGATCATCAGCAACGACAACGGGCCGGGGATGAGGATCACCACCAAGGCGGCGCCGCTGAACAACAGCCAGGTTTCCAGATTCATTGCTTTGCTCCTGATGCACGAAAGCCTCACCCGACGGGGGTGAGGCTGATAAACATGTGGCGCCTACAAGAAGATGAACTTGGCGATGAAGATCGCGCAGAGCACCCACAGGCTGACAGAAATTTCCTTGTGTTTCCCCGTGCCGGCCTTGAGTACGACATAGGTGATGAAACCCAGCGCAATGCCATCGGCCACTGAAAAGGTCAGGGGCATCATGATGGCCGTGACGATGGCTGGGATGCTGTCGGTCGCGTCGTCCCATTCGATGTGAGCCATACCGCCCATCATCAACATGGCGACGTAGATCAAAGCCCCCGCGGTGGCGTAGGCCGGGATCATCCCGGCCAGCGGCGCGAAGAACATCGCGGCAATAAATAGCACACCGACCGTCACGGCGGTAAGCCCCGTCCGGCCACCTGCCGCGACACCGGCCGCGCTTTCCACGTAGCTGGTCACTGGCGGCACACCGACCATCGCGCCGAATACGCTGGAGGCGCTGTCGGCTTTCAAGGCGCGGGACAGGTTCTCGATCTTGCCATCGGCTTTCACCAGCCCGGCTCGCTGGGCGACGCCCATCAGTGTGCCGGCGGTGTCGAACATGTGCACGAACAGGAAGGCCAGCACCACGCTGATCATGCTGACGTTGAACACGCCGGCGACGTCCATTGCCATCCAGGTCGGTGCCAGGCTGGGTGGCGTCGACATGACGCCGTTGTACTGCACCAACCCCAGGCCCCAACCAGCCAGGGTCACGGCGATGATGCTGATCAGGATCGCGCCGAACACGCGGTGGTAGCTGAGTACGGCGATCATCAAAAAGCACACCGCGGCCAACAGCGGACCGGGTTCGCGCAACGAGCCGAGCTTGATCAGGGTCGCGGGGCTGTCGACGATGATCCCGGCGGTTTTCAGGCCGATCAGCCCGAGGAACAATCCGACCCCCGCGCCCATGGCGAACCGCAGGCTCACCGGAATGCTGTTGAGCAGCCACTCACGTACCCGCGACAAGGTCAGGACCATGAACAGCACGCCGGAAACAAACACCGCGCCCAACGCGGTTTCCCAGTTGTAGCCCATGGTGCCAACCACGGTGTAGGTGAAGAAGGCATTCAGGCCCATGCCCGGCGCCAGGCCGACCGGCCAGTTGGCGTACAAGCCCATCAACAGGCAACCCAGGGCGGCGGCGATGCAGGTGGCGACGAACGCGGCGCCGTGATCGATACCGGCGTCGGCCATGATGTTGGGGTTGACGAAAATGATGTAGGCCATGGTGATGAAGGTGGTCAGGCCGGCGATCAGCTCGGTCTTCACCGTGGTGCCATGCAAGCTGAGTTTGAAGAGGCGTTCCAGCCAGCCACTGCGTAGTGGCGGCGAAAGGTCCAGCGTCTGGGCTTCGGGTTTGCGGCTTTCCACAGCGAGTACTCCTCAAGAGTTTTATTGTTATTTCCAGCCCCGCACGCCCTGAGCGGGGTGCGAGGCTTTGAGGCAGGTAAGGCTGGCGATGTTTATTGACCTGTTGGTCAGGAACTCGCACGAAGCGAATTATGCTTTTGTATACAAATAAAGCAAATAATGTTTTATGAGCTGTCGACGAAATGTCTGGCGATAGGGATATATCCCCCATGCGGGCGCTATCGCGAGCAAGCTCGCGATAGCGCCAGTCCAGGCAAAGCCAATCTGAGCCTAGGCCTTGCCCAGTGCCAGATTCACCGCCAACCACCCATCCACCGCCTCCTCCCCAGCCTCGGCAAACACCCGCTCCAGCAATTTCACCTGCTCGCGCCGCAACGCCTGCTCGAACCGCTCGCCCTCGGCGGTCAGTTCCAACAGCCGCTTACGCTTGTCTGTCTCAGACGCGACGCTGTTCACCAGATGCATTTCCATCAACTGGCGCAACGGCATATTCAGCGCCTGTTTGCTCACGCCGAGCAGGGCCAGCAGTTCCTTCACGCTCAAAGACGGGTAGCGGGCGATGAAAAAAACGATGCGTTGGTGCACCCGGCTCAAGCCGCGACGCTCGAGCATTTCATCGGCCTTGGCGGTGAACGCCTGGTAACCGAAGAAAAACGCTTCCATGGCCATTTGTTGGGAAGTCGGGTTTTTAAGGTCAAGCATATTGACGTATCCACAGGGGTCGGAGTAATTTCGGTCAACCAGTTTGACTCATTATTCCAGCGACCCGCTACAGGTGATCCCATGGCTTTTTCCGAACGTGTCTCGCGCCTCAAAAGTTCTTTGATTCGAGAAATCCTCGCGGCGGCGCAGCGCCCGGAAGTGATGTCGTTCGCCGGCGGCTTGCCGGCCGAAGCCATGTTGCCGAAGGTGGAGTGGGAGGCCATGCCGGTGTCCATGGGCCAATACGGCATGAGCGAAGGTGAGCCTGCGCTGCGCGAAGCCTTGGCGGCGCAGGCGCGCTCGTTGGGCCTGGCCTGCGAGGCTAGTCAGGTACTGGTGGTCAGCGGTTCCCAGCAAACCCTCGACCTGGCGGCCAAGCTGCACATCGATGTCGGCACTGAAGTGATGCTGGAAGCGCCCACCTATCTGGCGGCGTTGCAGATTTTTCAACTGTTTGGCGCCGACTGCATCACCGTGCCGCTGGAGGCCGACGGCCCGGACCTGCACCAGTTGCGGGCCCGCCTGGAGCGGCATCGGCCGGCGTTCATCTACCTGATTCCCACCTTCCAGAACCCGTCGGCGGTGCGTTACAGCGAAGCCAAGCGCGATGCGGTGGCGGCGCTGCTGGATGAGTTCGGCGTAACCCTGGTTGAGGACGAACCTTATCGCGAGCTGACATTCGACGGCGGCAGCGCCACGCCAATTGTCAGTCGGCTGAAGAAGGCCAGTTGGATCTACACCGGCACTGTGTCGAAGACTCTGTTGCCGGGACTACGGGTGGGTTACCTGATCGCCAGCCCGGATTTGTTCCCGCACCTGCTGCGGCTCAAGCAGTCAGCGGACCTGCACACCAATCGCATCGGCCAATGGCAGGCCCTGCAGTGGATCGGCACCGAGCAGTACCGCCACCACTTGAGTGAGTTGCGGGATTTCTACCGGGATCGTCGTGACCGCTTCCAGGTCGCACTGCAAACGCATTTTTCCGACATCGCCGACTGGAACGTGCCCCAGGGCGGGCTGTTTTTCTGGCTGACCCTCAAGCAACCGCTGGACACCCGCACCTTGCTCGCCGCCGCGTTGGCTGCTGACGTTGCGTTCATGCCGGGGGAGCCGTTCTTCCCGGAGCCGGACAAGCATCCGGGGCACTTGCGGCTGAACTTCAGCCACATTGATCCGGCGCGGCTGGATGAAGGGCTCAAGCGGTTGGCGGGAGTGGTGCGGGAGGCGTTGGCGGTAAAAGCGGCTTGATATCAGGGGCTTTGTGGTGGCTGTCCGGGCCCCATCGCGAGCAAGCTCGGCTCCCACAGGGGACGATGGTGAATACAAATCTAGCGTTCACCAAGGCCCACTGTGGGAGCCGAGCTTGCTCGCGATGGGGCCGAAAAAACACACCACAAAACCATCAGACCGCAGAAAACCGCTTATCCAGATAATCAATGATCACCTTGGACTCATACATCCAGGTGGTCTTGCCATCCTCTTCAATACGCAGGCACGGCACTTTGATCTTGCCGCCGTGTTCCAGCAGCGTCTGACGATCCTGCTCATTGTTTTTCGCATCGCGCAGGGCCACTGGGACGTTGAGGCGGCGCAGGGTGCGGCGGGTTTTCACGCAAAACGGGCAGGCGTGGAACTGATACAGCGTCAGGCCGCGGGCGTCTTGTTCAACCTGCGCCTGGGCCTCGGCCGGGCGTTGTTTCTTGCCGGGGCGGGTGATGAAGTCGATGAAGATAATCAGCTGGCCCAGGCCAACTCGAAGCGCTTTGACAATCACGGTATTAAGCCTCGCGGCAGGGAAGAAGAGGGCGCGCAGCTTACCTGATTTTTCACAGGCGAAAAAAAACCGGCGATCAATGCCGGTTTTTTCATGCGACGGGTTACTTGATGAGGCTGAGGAATTCGCTGCGGGTCGCGGCGTTTTCCCGGAACTCACCGAGCATCACCGAGGTGATCATCGAGGAATTCTGCTTTTCCACACCGCGCATCATCATGCACATGTGCTTGGCCTCGATCACCACCGCCACGCCCAGGGCGCCGGTCACCTGCTGGACCGCGTCGGCGATCTGGCGGCTGAGGTTTTCCTGGATCTGCAGGCGACGTGCATACATATCGACGATGCGCGCGACTTTCGACAACCCCAGCACCTTGCCACTCGGGATGTAGGCCACATGGGCCTTGCCGATGAATGGCAGCAGATGGTGTTCGCACAGCGAGTACAACTCGATGTCCTTGACCAGCACCATTTCGCTGTTGTCGGAGCTGAACAAGGCACCGTTGGTGACTTCTTCCAGGGTCTGTTCATAACCGCGGCAGAGGTACTGCATGGCCTTGGCAGCGCGCTTGGGCGTGTCGAGCAGGCCCTCGCGGGAAACGTCCTCGCCGAGTTGGCCGAGAATCGCGGTGTAGTTCTGTTCCAGTGTCACAGAGGCTGATTCCATAAGGGTTTCAGGAGGGTACTTGTTCTGTCTGTACCAATTTTGTACCAATCAAGCTGTTTTCGAGCTTCCCGAGTTCGCCCCAGTCGGTGCTGGAGTTGATCCATCGGGCATAGGTCGAGAGCAACATCTGAACGCTGAGACCCAGCTGAGTGGCAATAAACGCAGGGTTCATACCCGCCATGAGGCACATGGTAGCGTATGTGTGTCGGCAGTTGTATTCCCGGCCGGTGCTATTCATCCAATCTCATCGGGTGATGAGGCTCCTCTGTCTGCGCGATCCGGTCTGTTCGTATCGA
The DNA here is from genome assembly GCF_004786035.1 of Pseudomonas viciae. Lineage (NCBI taxonomy): Bacteria > Pseudomonadati > Pseudomonadota > Gammaproteobacteria > Pseudomonadales > Pseudomonadaceae > Pseudomonas > Pseudomonas viciae. The sequence continues at coordinate 4,877,762 of NZ_CP035088.1, read as the reverse complement.
TAGAGACAGAGAGGGGGGAGGCTGATAGCCTATAGCCATCCATGCCAGTCCCTTTAGGAACGGAATCCATGTTGAAAAAAATTGCTGCGCTTACGTTGTGCACTGTTGTTTGCTTGGGTGGTTGTGCTGTTAATGTTAAAACAGAACAAAAACCTCAAGCTAGTATTACCTTAGACATAATAAATCGCTCCTCTCAGGATAAGCTTACAGCTGTCTATTTTGAAGAAAGTTATGATTGCTTTGGCATTAAATCTATTGTGGTAAATTCTTCCCAAAGAAATATTACGGTGTCATTGGAAAAAAAGCCGTATCAGACTATTTATATAAAATACGTCGGTAGCACCTTTGATGGAGCGAACTTTCATCCCCGTAGCTGTAGCACGTCGTATACGTTTAGAGCAGATGAATCAGATGCCTACACTGTTATATTAGAGAATGTTTATAATAATTGTGATGTTGAGGTGCGAAGGGATGTTTTAACCGCCTCGGCCTTCTTGATCCAGAAAGTCAAACTAAATTCAAGGCAGCCAGCGGCTACTGTCCCAGCGCTTTCAAGCGGACCTTGGTGTGAAGCGGTTGAGGCCTTTAAGGGTTAAATTAGCTGATTCTATTGCTGAGCATTAAAGCTATTAATATTGTTCTCCAATTTACTAAGCTCACTCCAGTCGGTATTGGAGTTTATCCATCGTGCATAGGTTGTAAGTAACATCTGAACACTGTGACCCAACTGAGTGGCAATAAATGCGGGATTCATCCCCGCCATGAGGCACATGGTGGCGTATGTGTGTCGGCAGTTGTATTGCCGACGGGCGCGAATCTCTAATTCGGTCAGAGCCGCCTGAAAATGCTTGTCGGTGACGCTGGACTGCTGGATGAACTCAAAATTCTTCGTGGGTGGGAACACATAGGGAGACTTCGCGTGCTTTCTACGGCTCTGTTTCGCACGTTGTTCGGCGATTTGCTCGGCGACCTCAATGGCGTGCATGGCCCGGCTATTGAGCATCACTTGCCGTTCATTGCGGGTTTTGGTGCGCTCCTCGATCTTATAGTCCGCGACGATCCGACACACGGTGGCTAAGCGTTTCTGCTTGTCTACCTCGTCCCAGCGCAGGGCCGCTATTTCGCTAGGGCGCATTCCGGTATAGAAGGCGAACTCGAAGTAAGCAGCGTAGACCCGCATCGAATGAGTCAGCGTTTTATAGAGGTGCTCGATGATGGCGTTGGCTTCTGCCATCGTGAAGGGGTCGATGGGCTTTTTCGTTTTCACGGGAAGCTCAATGGACTCGACTGGATTGCGATTGATCAGGCCATCTTTGACGGCGGTGCTGAACACCGTAGTCAGTCGCTGGATTGCCGAGCGCTTAACGCCCGGCGATTTCCATTCAGTGCTGGCTACGATTTTGCGCAGCAGCACCGAGGTAATGCCGTCGACGGGTAGCAGGGCTAGGTGAGGCATCCAGTACAGATTGAGGGATGCCCGGTAGTTCTTGCGTGTGCCTGCTACGACCTCCCGACTGTTTAACCACTCTTGGGCATACTCCCCGAAGCGGGGAGTAGCCGAGTAGGTGGCATAAGTGGAGTTGGGAAACAGCTCGGCATAGCGTTGGTCGTCGAGAACGCCATGCTTGATCAGGCTGGTTACGTTAGCGCGTAGATCGGATGCCGCTTTAATGCCTTTCGGTGTCTGGGGATAGGGGAGGGTTTCGCAACGGCGTTGCCCGTTCCAGGTGAAGCGAATCCTGACGGACTGGCCGACAAATTCAACTCCGGTGGGCAATCCCATTGGCTTTCGAGCCATGCCTCATATCTCCTGATGCTGTAATAGATGCGATTGTCGATGGTGTTCCAGACCCCTTTAGGGATGACCCCTCTGGCGCGTTTGCCCTGCAATGCTCGGCGGGTCGTACCGACCAACTCGGCCATTTTGTCCTCGGGAATCTTGTCCACTTGGTACTGCAGCGGTGGCGGATCCGCTGCGGTGTCGAAGTGCGTATACCCCAAGGCAGGCTGCGCGGGCGGGCGGTTCTGAGCTATCAGCGTGGCTTCAGATGCTGCTGCCCGGCGCAGCCTTTCGTGGGGTATAAGTGCCTCGGCGGAGGCTTGGAAAGAAGCAGTAATGCCTGCTGCTGCGCAGCAGAGACTGTTGTTTACAGGCGCGTCGACCCAACTGGCGCTGCGGAGCAAAGCGGACTGGGTTTGGGTGTTGTTCTGTTCGTGCTTCATGCCGCTTTCCTCCGGTGCTCAATGGCGAGTTGGTCCATCAGACGCTGGTGGTAGGTGAGCCGGGCTTCGGTGGGTGACCACGGCCGGATGCGTTCGGGCGCGGGTTCGATGCCGACAAGGCAATCCCAGGTGCCCGGGTCGGGTGGCATCAGGTCGCGGCGTTCGGTGGCCAGGGCGATCAGGTCGGCTTGGGTGACGGATACCGGCAGGTCCTGATCGAGGCTGAAGCGGGTGCAAATGCGGTCCCAGATCCAAGTCTCGACGTCCTGGTAGGCGTGCATCCACTGTTTGAGCGGCCGCACCATGTCGCCGATGTAGGCTTCGGTGGCGTCGTGGAGCAAGGCGGCGAGCTTGTGCTCGGCCGGCACCAGATCCGCAACCAAGCAACTATGCTGGGCCACGCTGTAGAACTCGCGGGTGTGGCCGTTGAAGCGGCACAAATGAGCGAGCGAGTGCGCAATGTCTCGTGGGTCGATCATGTCGGCGTCCGGCTCGAACAGGTCAAAGCGTTTGCCGGTTCGGGTAAGGATCCAGTTCATGCTGCCTCCTTTACCAGGTCGACGAGGAGCAGGGCGTTCTGGGTGTCCTTGTGCAACTTGCGCAGGGCGTCGTAGCCGATCAGCAGCGACAGTTGCCGTTCGAACTCTTTGCGGAATCGAGTCATTTCGCGCAGTTCGGCGGTGGCTTTGGCGTGTTGCTGGTGCAGCACGCCGGCATCTTGAGGTGAGAGGCGTAGCATCGGGCAATGACGGCTCATGCTGCGTCCTCCACTTTGACCTGATCCAGCAAAGCGGCCATGCCCAGTGCTTTTTCGCGCAGGTCGAGCGCCTGCTGTGCCTGTGCTTTCGAACTCATGGCGCGGAAAGTGTCAGAGGCTAGCCTGAGTTTTTCGGCGATCTGTATAAGCGTTTGGCGCTCTTGAGGGCCGAAGGCTTTGTTTTCACCCAGCTGTTTCGCGTGGGCAGCGAGGTGCTTGTGATCGGCGCGGATGAACTGGAGGGATGCCTCCAGTTCGCGGATGGTTTTGGCGTTGGCGGCGCGTTCGTCGTTGGTGCCCTCTACGATACCTGCCATGTGACCTTCAACGCGGCCGTCAAGAAGGCCGCCTCGATAGCCGGTCCAGTAGATGAGACCGTAGCCTAGGATCAGGCCGATCAATGCGCAGATTTGAATTGCAGTCATGTGGTGTGCTCCAGGTGGTTTTGGGTGGCTGGTGGTGGCAGCCTTTACGGTTGGGTTTCTTCAGTTGCGTCGGCGTGGGTCTTCGCGTGGACTTCGTCGGCCTTGTACGCCTGGATGTCGATGAGTGCAGCGACGTGGCGGATGTGTGCGTACCTCAAGGCCTTACGACTACCGTCCAGGGTCGTAACTGGAAGCTGTATGCGTCCGCTGTTGATCTCCGCTGAAAATCGCTCAGCGTTGATATTGCGGAAGTACTGCACGCGCAGCTTTTCGAGGGGGATAAGCACGTCGCCGAAGGTGCGATACAGCAGCTCGATGGTGGCCGTCTCTGGTGCCGGCATCAGGCGCAGCGGATTTTGAGGCTGGTTACTCATGAGGTTTTTGGCTCTCCATGTGTTTGTGTCGGGCCGGGTGGTTCCAGGCATTCAGGCAGTGGCGTTTGGTTAGCTCGCGCAGATGCTCCGGCACCTCAAGAAGCGCGGCGTTGCGCTCCTCTCGAGTGCGTAGGGCGATGATCTGGCGGGCGTATTCCCTAGGCCACGTCACGGCTTTCTGCCGGGATGGCAGGAAGGTCGAGGCCCAGTTGCTCTGCTAGCCAGGGGATGCCGGCCTGCCGGACGCGGGTCGATTGGCTGTACTGCATGCCCAGCGTGTCGTGGTACCAATTACTGTCCTTGACCCGCAGGTATTCACGGTCACGAACGGGGAACGCCGGCAGGTTGCGGTCGGTGAGCAGGCCTTTCTCACGCATGAGCTTGATTAGGGCGGGGCGGGTCAGGCCGAAGTGTTTGGCGGTCTTTTCGAGATTGCGCTCCATGTCAAACCTCCTAAGCTGCGTGCGCGGCGGGTGTCGCCAGCGCAGCCAGGTGGTTGATGGATTCGCAAACCTGCTCGTACATCTCGGCGTCGGTGCCGTACACGGTGAAGCACTTGGTACGCGGGCTTTTGACGCCGATGCTCATGACTACGGTGATGCCCGAGCGTGTACGAGTCCTGTGCACGGCGAGTCGGATCGGCAGTTCAAAGCCCAGGTCCAGGTCGATAAACCCACCTGTGGAAACTAGTCTGTAAACCTGTTCCCGCTGCTGGCTACTGAAAGCGCCGTACTCGCGTTCAGCATGTCGGTTCGGCTGAGGTTCGCCCGTCAGATCAGAAGGGCCGTTGATGACCTCCTCAATGAAGTCGGCGAGCTTCAGGTGAGTTTTTTTGGTGTTGGGCACGGTCAGCGTGTGGCGCTCTGAGCCCAGCTCAACGGTGAAGGTGCTGTCGGTCTTGTTGCGTTCAACTTTTAGCCGAAACGCCAACACATCGCGTCGATACAGTCGCCGAAGGGTGTGATTGAAAGTTCCGCTCAGGTTCACCTGGGCGCTGAGCAATGTCAGTGTGCGATTGTCGATCAGGAATTTGCTCATGCCGCCCGGCCTCCGTCGTTTGGATCGAAGGAAGTCGGTTCGGTACGGGCGTGTTGCTTAGGTTTAGAAGGGATGAAGGTGCAGCCGTAAATGCGGGCCAGGCGCCTTACTTCGAAGATGCGGGATAGGTCGGCAACGGCCGGATGGACGTGCAGGGATGCTGTGGTGTGCATGATTTTGCCTCGCTCTGTGGTGGAAGAGTGAGGCAAATATCACGCGTTGTGTTGATTAAGTCAACACGAACTGTGATTATTTTTGAGGCTCATGCGTGAACCGTGATGATTTAAGGATGCCGCCAACCAGATGGACCTTCATCACTTCGTGCTGGTCCAGGTGCAATGGACTATGGTCCTGATTGACGCTATCGAACCGATACACGCCTTCTCGTAGATAGATGAACTCCTTGATCATCGAGCGGCCGTCATAAGTCTGAACCATGACTTCATCACCGGTAACATAGGCCTTATTCGGTTCTATCAGGACGTATTCTCCGCTTTTGATTCGCGGATGCATGCTGTCGCCGATGACCCTCAAGCCATAAGCATTTGGGTCATCGCTGAAAATGTGCAGGTAGCCATCACCGTGGCCTACCGGGAAGTCCAAGGCTTCAAAATAGCCGTCCATCCCTAGTTTCGCTGTGCCTACCACTGGCACGACTCCTGTTTTGGCGGGGCCTATCAGCCTTGCCGCCCCATCTGAAGAGTTCGATACAGCTATCGACGCATCTTCATGTCCTGCTAAAGCCGACTGTGTTGAGTTCGTGCCGCTAATGAGTTCTGCCACCGTCACCCCCAATGCAGGGGCTAAAAGGGCAAGGTCCATCAGGTTTGGCTCCCTGAGATCGCTCTCATAGTTACCTATTCGGGATTGAGACGACCAGCCGCAGACCTCCGCTAAGGCCTTCTGGCTGATGCGTTTCTGTTTCCTAAGTCGCTTGATGCGTGAGCCTAAAGTATCCATGGGGATTTTTTATCACGTAATGAAATATAATTTTCTCACTTATCGTGTTGAATAAATCACGTAATGTGTTTATTCTCTGCGCTGACTAGAGGAGTCAATTCCATGAATAACATCGCTCGCCTCAGGAAAGAGGCACAAATAAAGCAAAGAGATCTGGGGCAGGTGCTGGGTTGGACGCAGGCTCGATTGAGTAACTACGAGTCAGGTAATCGGATGCCTGGGTTGAGTGATTGTCGCGCCATAACGGCTGCACTGAATCGACTCGGGGCTACCTGCACGCTCGATGATGTGTTTCCTCCGGAGCCTGTCCTGGCCCGCGCAGCTTAGAAAAAAGGCGACCCAAAGGTCGCCCAGTTCCTCCCGGCACGCACCACCACAGCGCTGTCGGGTCGCGATAAAGATAGGCGGGCACACCACATGCAAACCACCTCTCTTTATCGCGCTTTCCCAAGGCTCGGAAGCCTTGGTGTTGCTGCCTTTTCCACCACAGATTGGGCAGCTGTTGCGCCAGGGGTGAACAACGGATTGTTCGCCCCGGCACGGTGCCGGTATCGATCCCTAAGATCTAGCCGGCGTTTGGGCCCTTTCAAGCCACGCGGCAAATGTATCACCACTGCATGTCGCGCGGCACTGGCAACTTTTAAGGATTAATGCCATGAGCCGAATCGCTCTGAGTTGCGTTGAACGAGCACAGCGGGAAGTCCTGCCGCTCGATCTGGCGCTTTACCATGCCGCACGGGACTACCCAGGCGGCGCCGCTGCAATCGCCGCCACCACCGGCCGAAACCCCACCACGCTGCAGCACAAACTGTCCCCCACGCATCCCAGCCACTCGGTAAACATTCAAGAGTTTGGCGAGATCCTCGAGCTGACAAAGGACAGGCGCATTCTGGATGCGGTGCATGCCTTGGTCGGCGATACGATCTGGCATGAGCTGTCTGAGGTGTACACCACTGACATGCCCGAAACCCTGACCATCGGTCTTGCCGAGTATTTTCGGCAGGTGGCCGATCTGGCCGACACCTGGGCCAAGAGCATTGGCGATGGGGTGGTCAGCGATCACGAGCTGGCCGCGATCCGCCTGCAGGTGTTTCGAGGTATCCAGGGGCTGCTGGGCTTGTTCAACCGCGCCACGTACGTCAACCAGACAACGCGGGGTGACGGCCGTGGCTGATATTGCTGATTTTGCCAATGACTTGGTGCAGGAGCGCATCGATCAGGCGCTTGCTGCGCGCAGTGCGTTCAAGCCGGCGTTGCCTGGGCATTCGTTGTTGTTCTGTGAAAGCTGTGACGATCCGATCCCCGAGGCACGGCGACTGGCACAGCAGGGCTGCACGCAGTGTGTGAACTGTCAGTCCATCGATGAGATGCGGGAGGCTCGTCATGCTCGATGACGTGCTGAATCAATTTGCGGACTTCGGTCTGGAGCCCGCGCAGCCGCTGATTTACGGCAAGCTGACTCGATGCAAGACCGCTCTGGATAAGGGCAAAGAGAAAAACGGCTGGTACGTTCTGCACGAGCACCACACCGAGAAGGGCGAAACCTTGATCTTCGGTGCGTTCGGCGACTGGCGTACAGGGGAAACGCACAAGATCAAGGTGAAACCCGGCCGGATGACACCTGAAGAGCGTGAAGTCATGCGCGCTCGTCAGGAGGAGGCCAAGCGCAAGGCCGCCGAGAAGGCTGCCAACGCTGCCAGTCGAGCGGCTAACCGTGCTGCTGGTTTATTCAAGCGGATGCCCGAGAAGGGCCGTAGCGCCTATCTGGATCGAAAGCAGATCGTAGGCCTCGGCGTTCGTTATGCCCCGCGCTCCGGCGCGGTTTTGGTGCCCATGCAAAACGCTCGGGACCAGATCGTCGGACTGCAAGTGATATTCCCCGAGAAGCAAGAAGACACTGGCCGCGACAAGTCTTACTGGCCCTATGGGATGGCGAAGGAGGGCGCCTTCCACCTCATTGGTCCGCACCCTGAACCGGGCGAGCCAGTGTTGGTGTGTGAGGGCTACGCCACCGGTGCAAGCCTGCACATGGCGACCTCGTTGACGGTAGCCATTGCCTTTGATGCGGGCAACCTCATGACGGTCTCCAAGGCAATGCGCGAGCGGTTCCCGGGGCGTCCACTAATCATCTGCCGGGATGATGACTGGAAAACCAAGCGCCCAAATGGCGAGCCCTGGAACCCAGGTGAAGAGAAAGCCAACAACGCGGCAACGGTTGTAGGTGGTCAGGTAGTCGGCCCTATCTTTTCTGGGGAGCGAGAGGACAAGTGGACTGACTTCAACGACCTGCACTGTGCTGAAGGATTGGAGGCGGTGCGCCGCCAGGTTCTGGCGGTGGTCAAGCCACCTGCAGCGGGTGGCTGGAAAGACCAGTTGGCTCGCACGGAAAACGGCATGTTGATCGCGCACATGCAAAACGTAGAGCTGATCCTGGGCAACGACGAACGCTGGGCCGGTGTGATTGGCTTCAGTGCGTTCAGCTCAAAGATCGTCAAGCTGCGTGCTGCCCCGTATGGCGGCGGTGTCGGCGATTGGGCTGACATTGATGACATGCTGGTCATGAAGTGGCTCGCGCAACAGTACAACCTGCGGGTCAAGGCGAGCAGCGTTATCGAGGCTGTAAGTGTTGTTGCACATGACCATGCCTTTCACCCTGTTCGTGATTACCTCAGTGGCCTGGAGTGGGATCGGGTACCCCGGCTCGACACCTGGTTGACAGACATCATGGGCGTGGCCCCGACGGATTACAGTTCCAAGGTGGGTAAGCGCTGGATGGTCTCGGCGGTCGGCCGGGTGATGCAGCCGGGCTGCAAGGCTGACTCGGTGATGATCCTCGAAGGCGCGCAGGGTGCCGGTAAGTCCACGGCCATGTCGGTGCTGGGAGGTGCCTGGTTTATGGATACCCCCTTCGCCTTGGGCGACAAGGACGGGTTCCAGGCGATTCGCGGCAAGTGGATCGTTGAGCTGGGTGAGCTGGACAGTTTCAACAAGGCCGAGTCCACCAAGGCGAAGCAGTTCTTCTCGGCTTCGACGGATACCTACCGCGAGAGCTATGGCCGCAGAACGATGGACGTGCCACGCCAGTGTGTTTTCGTGGGTACGACGAACCAGGACGAGTACCTGAAGGATGCCACGGGCAACCGGCGTTATTGGCCGGTGGCATGTACCAAGGTCGACCTGGAGCAACTGCGCGAGATCCGCGACCAGCTGTGGGCCGAGGCGATGTTTTGCTATCAGTCCGGCGATATCTGGTGGGTCAACCGGGAGGAGGCGCCATTGTTCGCTGAGGCCCAGGAAGAGCGCTTTGTGGTGGACGAGTGGGAAGGCCCCATCCTGACTTGGCTCGAGGATTATCAGGTTGGAGAGACGGCGACCGGCACCGACATTCTATTGGGCGCTTTGAAGCTGGACTACGGACATTGGGGCAAACCTGAACAGATGCGCGTTGGAGCGATCATGCACCGGTTGGGTTGGCGCAAGGTCCGGCTATCAGCATTGCCTAAGAGTGGCGTGCGGCCCTGGGGTTACAAGAAACCACAAGATTGGGGCAGTGCATCGAACCTGAAAGTGCGGCCGGTCGAGGAGCCTTGTTTCGATGATTAAGGAGATCGATGCACTGCTGCGCAAATGGGCCGAAGAGTTGCACAGCGACCTAAGTGCCGGCGGGCTTGCCGGAGGGAACATGGTTGCCATGATGATGGAGAGCAATGGGCAATTGATTCGAGGTCGACGTGCGTTCCGGGCACCCTTGGAGGGTTCGCTGGATATTGAGCTGATCGTGACCAAGCATCTCGATACGGTGCATGAACAGATCGTGCGGGAGCATTACTGCAACCAGGACTCCGACATGCGCTTGAAGTATGCCCACTGCGGCTGCGGGCGCGACACCTACTACCAGCGCCTGCACGACGCGCACCTGTGCATATATGGGCTGTTGATGGGGATCGCTGCTTGATCCTTTCTGCGTCTGTGGCTGTCCAACCGGCTCGCCTTGTCCCACTGTTGTTTGATGCAGTTGGACGAGCGCGGGCCGCGCTGTTGTTGAGCTGTCCTACTGTCCAACCTTCCCGCATGTCCCGCCCATGTGTGAGCGTAGCGGGAGCGCATACGCGCCCATGGCGCGCACGCGTGCTCTTAGCTTTTTCTCTTTACGGGAGAGAAGAGGAAATAAGGTAGGACAGTGGGGCAGGCCCCGATTCTAGGCGCCTGTAGCTGTCCTACTTCGACAATGGATAGTGGGACAGGAAGGACAGCGCCAAAGGCGCTGGAAGCCGCCATAACTATGCCCCGCCGCGCATTACCCGTGCATTACCCACACATTGACCTTGCGTTGACCCCTTATTGATGGGGTGGCATTAAAACCGGCTTGCTGCCACCGGAATCGACCTGTAAAAAGTACTCATCTTCGATAGGTGCGACCGCATAAAGCGGCAGGCACTACACACCAAACCCGGCCCTTGCGCCGGGTTTTTGCGTTTAAGGGGCGGGACAATGACGAACGAACAGCAAGCACTGGCAGAGATGCCGATCTGGTTAGTGATTCTCCTGGCCTTGGTTGGCGGCGTATCGGGGGAGATGTGGCGGGCCGACAAGGACGGGGCGCGGGGCTGGGCATTGCTGCGGCGCCTCGCCCTTCGATCCGGTGCCTGTATCGCCTGCGGGGTGACGGCGATGATGTTGATGATCGCCGCCGGCATGTCGATATGGACGGCGGGCGCCTTGGGATGTTTGACGGCGATGGCCGGCGCCGACGTTGCGATTGGCCTGTACGAACGCTGGGTAGCGAAACGATTGGGTGTCACCGAGGCATCAAGCAACGCGGGGCAGGGGTAGGGGGAGGGGGATTTTCTGGGTCCTCCCCTTGGCCCGCCCCCTACACGGGTTACCGAACTCGCGGATTCCCTGCAGCTGAGTTTTTTGCAGGGATGTCCGTCTTTTCAAGGGGTTAGCGATGGGAAGAACAGTCAGCAAAGCCGATTTGAGCGAGATCGTCGGCCGTGATGAACGCACGCTGACCCGTTGGCAGAACGACGGCATGCCGGTAATCGAGTTCGGCCTGGGCCGGGGTAACGAAAACCAATACGACACCGAGGCGGTGATCCAGTGGTTGATGCAACAGGCCGCCCTCAACGGCAAAAAAGAATCCTCCCGTGACCGGCTCGACCGGGTCAGAGCCAATCGTGAAGAGCTGGCGCTGGCCAAGGATTTGGGCGAGGTCGTAATCGCGGCGGATCTGATCGGACGCTTCGAGGCAATGATCACGGCAGCCAAAGTCGAGCTGCTCAATTCATTTCCGGATGAGTTGGCGGAACAACTGTCAGCGCGCTACGGCGTTGAAGTTGACGAGCGCCTGATCGCCGACCCCATCGAAACCATCCTGAGGAGGCTGTCAAACTATGACAAGGATGATGCCCAGTCAGATGGAGATTCTGACGAACCGGACGATCCGGAGGGCCTTGAAAAAGACGGCGATTAACGCGCTGCGCGGCGCCTGCCGGAAGTGGGCACCGCCGCCGCGCATGAGCATTATCGAATGGGCGGAAAAATACCGTTGGCTGGCGCCAGAAGAGTCAGCCCGCCCCGGCAAATATCGCTTCAACGTCACGCCTCACCTGACCTGGCCCGGCGGCCCTCTGGAGGCGCTGGACGATCCGACGGTCACCGAGATCGTCGGCCGCAAATCGGCTCAGGTAGCCTGGACGTCGGGCGTTCTCGGTAACGCCCTGGGCAAGTGGATCGACATCGATCCGTCGCCGATTCTGGTGCTGTTTCCCAAGGCCGAAGCCGCCAAGCAGTATGTGGGTGAGAAGCTCGAACCGATGATCGAGGCGACGCCACGGCTTCGCAAGAAGGTCGATCTACGCAGTCGCAAGCTGCAACAGCGTCAGGACTTTAAGCGTTTCCCCGGCGGTTTTCTCAAGATGGTGGGTTCCAACAGCCCGGCCAGTGTGAAATCTACGCCGGTACCGCGTGTAGCCATCGAGGAGCCAGACGACTGCAACCTCAACCTGCGCGGGCAGGGCGATAGCATCAAGCTGGCCAAGGAGCGTCTGAAAACCTTTCGCCGTTCCAAGATCATCATCGGCGGCACCCCAACGATCAAAGGCTTGTCGGCCATTGATGCGGAGCTGGAACTTTCAGACAAGCGCATCGGTTTGGTGACGTGCCACGAATGTGGCCAGGAACATGCGCTGAGCTTCGACAACCTTCACTGCGATGAAGACCCCGAGTATCACCACGAGGTCTACGGCAAAAAGCGGCCTGAGAAGGCGTTCTATTCGTGCCCACATTGCGGCGCGATTTGGGACGACAACCAGAAGAACGCGAACCTTAAGCACGGGCGCTGGCAGGCCACGGCTGAATTTCGCGGTATCGCCGGTTACATCCTCAACGAGCTGTATGCCACCTTTTGGGGGTCGCGCTTCCAAGCGCTGATGGAGAAAAAGCTCCAGGCCGAACATGCTGCGGCTCAAGGCAACATCGGTCCGATGATTGCCTTTGTGAACAGCTCCAAGGGCGAAAGCTACGAGTATCAGAGCGACGCCCCGAAAACTGATGAGCTGGAGAAACGGGCCGAGCCATACGCCGAACTAACAGCGCCTAGGGGCGTGTTGTTGGTCACCGTGGGTGTGGACGTGCAAGGTGATCGTCTGGCGTTGGTCATCACCGGATGGGGTCGCGGCGAAGAGTCCTGGCGGCTCTATTGGGGCGAGTTACACGGCAACCCAATTGACCCCCACGACAGCGTATGGCAGGAGCTGGATAGGGTTATCGCTCAGCCAATCCCCACCGAGGGCGGCGCGCACCTCGCTGTGTCGGCGGTCAGCATCGACAGCTCGGACGGTAATACCAGCGATGCCGTTTACAGCTATGTCCGTGATCGGCAGCGCTTCAATATCATGGCGATCAAGGGCGCGTCGATTGACAGCCGCGATAAGGAAATCTTCACCAAGCCACCGCAGTCTGTGGACACCTCGCAGGACAACACCAAAGCGGCGAAATATGGCCTGCGGGTGCACATCGTCGGCACGCACAAGGCCAAGACGCTGATCGATGGCCGTCTTCGCTTGAAGGGTGTCGGGCCGGGGCGCATGCACTGGTACAGCGAGATCCGTTCGGATTACTACGAACAGCTCACCAATGAAGTGTTAGCGCCGCATGCGCGTAACCCCAGCAAGATGGTCTGGCAGAAAAAAGCCGGGCGTTGCAACGAAGCCCTGGACTGTGAGGTGTATGCCTTGCACGCCGCACGTAGCCTGAAAACGCATCTGCTACGTGACCACGAGTGGGACCAGTTGGAACAGCAACTGATGCAGCCGACGCTGTTCAACACCGAACAACCGGTCGCACCGGTACCGCGCCGAGTAGTCGCTCGTGGGCGGGGCACCCGCAGTCGAGCGGGCTACTAAGGAAATCAACCATGACTGACGCACAACAGCGCCTAGCTGAAGTTAGAGCGGCAATTTCTGACGTCCTGAAAAAAGGTCAGCGCCTGCGCCGGGCTGATCGTGAGGTACAGCTGGCAGAGCTCAACAGCTTGCGCCTGCTGGAGAAACAGTATGCCCAGGAAGTCGCCAACGAACAGGCGGCGCTACGTGGGCGAGGCCGCAATCGCGTCTCGTACCTGGGGATCTGATCATGTGGCCATTCAGTAAGCGTGAAGGCCCGGCAGATCTACTGATGCGCGAGGCCATCAGGGTGGCCAGGGCTTCGGTGGACGGCCAGCAGATTGTGGCTCAGGGCGGTGGCGGCGGTGTCGAAACTCGCTGGCGGGGCGCTTCGCGCATGCTGCGCAGCATGGCCAGCTGGATTCCTGGCCTCGGTAGCCCGCGACGAGATTTCAATCAGGGCGAGCGGCGAATGCTGGTGGCCAGGTCCAGGGACGCCATGCGTAACCACCTGATAGCCCGCGCAGCCATCAACCGGTTGCGCACCAACGTCGTGGGCACTGGGCTGGTATGCCGCGCCCAGGTGGACCATGAGGCCCTGGGCCTTACCGAAGAGCAGGCAGACGAACTGAACGGCCGGTTGGACCGGCTCTGGTCGTTGTATGCCGATGATCCGAGGGAGTGTGATGCCGAAGCGACCCTCAATCATTACCAGTTGCAAGCCCTGGTCTTGGTGTCGTCGCTGGTCGCTGGCGATGTGTTGGTTGCCAGCCCGGATCAGGAACGCCCGGGCTGTGTCTTCAGCACGCGACTGCAGTTGATCGAGTCGGATCGGGTCGGCAATCCGAACGGCGGTATGGACCGGGTCGACCTGGTTGACGGCGTTGAGTTCGATTCGCTGGGCGCGCCCGTGGCCTATCACGTCTGCACCGGCTACCCCGGCGAGCATCTGGCCGGCAAGCCACTGAGCTGGGAGCGACTTACCGCGTTCGGTGCGGAGACGGGCCGACGGCGGGTGTTGCACGTTCTGGCGGACAAGGAACGTCCAGGCCAGAAGCGCGGAGCTCCCTATCTGGCGCCTGTGCTGGAGCCACTGCAAAAGCTGGAGCGCTACAGCAGCGCGGAGCTTATGGCCGCTGTGATCTCCGCAATGTTCACGGTGTTCATCAAAAAGAGCTCTGATTTCCCAACCGGCAACTTGCCGATGACGGCGCTGGCGGACGAGCGTCCTGAAGGCGATGACACCACCGATGGCGAGCTGGCCCTTGGCGAGGGGGCCGTGATTGACCTCGGCGTCGGTGAAGAACCAGTCGTGGCCAACCCTGGCCGACCTAACGCCCAATTCGATCCCTTCTTCACCGCCGTGGTGAAAGAGATCGGCGCTGCCCTGGAGCTGCCACTTGAAGAGCTCTTACTCCATTACAGCAGCAGCTACAGCGCTGCCCGCGCCGCCATGCTGCAGGCTTGGCGTTTTTACAGTCTGCGTCGTTGGTGGCTCGCCTGTGATTTCTGCCAGCCAAGTCGTGAGCTGATCATCGACGAGGCTGTGGCTAGGGGCCTGATCGACCTACCGGGCTACGGCGACCCAGCCAAGCGCAAGGCCTACTGTCAGGCCATTTGGATCGGCCCGGCCCGTGGGGCGATTGATGAGCTGAAGGAAGCCAACGCGGCCGGTAAGCGCATTGAAATCGGCGTGAGCAACGAGACCCTCGAAACAGCGGCAATGACCGGCGAGCCCTGGCAGCAGGTATTCCGTCAGCGCGTACGGGAGGTTGAGCAACGCCGCGCTAAAAACCTGCAGGCCCTGCCCAAGGGTGGGCTGGAGAACCCGCCCGACCCCAAATCCGAAGAGGACTAAATATGCCTCGAGCACTTGAGCTGGCTGCGTCGCAGCCTTGGCTAATGCTGCCTGACGCCTTGGACAACTTGCTGACCATCGCCGACCGTATGGGCGATCCGATGGCCCTGGCGACCCGGCGCGGCGAGCGGTTGGAAGATACCCGAAAAGTAACAATGCGAAACGGCGTTGCAGTGATCCCCGTAACTGGGCCGATCTTTCGCTACGCAAATATGTTCACTGAAATCAGCGGTGCTACCAGCACTCAGGTCCTGGGCACGGACATCCAGCGAGCGCTGGACGATCCCAAAGTCCGTTCGATTGTGCTCAACATCGACAGCCCTGGCGGTGTCGCCTCCGGCATCAATGAACTGGCCGAGATGATATTCGCTGGTCGAGAGCGCAAGCGGATCGTCGCGTACATCGGTGGCATCGGGGCGAGCGCTGCGTACTGGATCGCCTCGGCAGCGCACGAGATCGTCATCGACGAAGCCAGTTTGGCCGGGAGCATCGGCGTTGTCGTTGAGGCTGTCGTTGAAAGTGACGCTGCCAACGGTCGCAAACGCTATCAGATCGTTAGCAGCAACGCCCCGAACAAGCGGCCCGATCTCGCAACCGAAGAAGGGCGCGCCAAGATCGGTGAAACCGTGAATGCCCTCGGTGAAGTCTTCGTCGGCAAGGTGGCGCGAAACCTGAGCACCGACGCCGCCAAGGTCCCCGCAATGGGTGACTTCGGCGGATTACGCGTCGGAGCCGCCGCTGTTGAGTCGGGTCTGGCCCATCGGTTGGGCTCGCTTGAATCCCTCATCACCGAACTGGCCAAACCGGCCATCACTGTCCCAAGGAAAACCACCATGACCACCGTACATACCACGGCGGAGCTGCGTACTGCGCTGGCCGCCGGCACTGATCCGAACTCCATCGAAATCGCCCAGGCCCAGCAGCCCGACCTCGGCGCCATTCGAGCCGAAGGCGCCGCTGCAGAACGTGATCGCATCAAGGGCATTAACGCCCTGGCCAGCAAAGGCTTCGAGAAGGAAATCGAAGCGGCTATCGATGCTGGCACCACGGTCGAGGCTACTGCCTTGCAATTGTTCAAGGCGGCTCAGGATCGCGGGATCTCTCTGTCTGCGATCAAGAGCGATGCGCAGGGCGTGACGGCTACAACCCCAAGCGGTGATGGCAAGCAGGGCGAACGCCAGGCAGCCGTCAGTGCAATCGTTGCGGGCGCTTCGCGCCGCTGACAGGAGACATTCATGAGCAACCCGGAACGTAAAACCTACCAGCCGAGCCACCTTTCTGCCGGTGACTTTCCCATTGCAATGGACACCGGTTTGATCGCCGCTGGCCAGACGCTCCTGCGGGGATCTGTCCTGGGGCAGGTAACCAGTTCGAAAGAGTTCGTGCTGTGCAAAACCGCTGCTGAAGACGGCTCTCAGGTACCTTCGGCCGTCCTCGACGAGGACGTAGACACCACGGGCGGGGCCAAGAGCGCGCCCATTCGTTTGACAGGCCAAGTGCTGGGCACCCAGCTCCACCTCGGTGAGGGCCTGACCTTGGCTGCGGCCAAAGCCGCCCTTCGACCTTTCTGCATTTTCATCCGCTGACCGGAGCACCTGATGACTGATATTTTTGACACCCTCACTATGCTCGAAGCCGTTGAGCAGATGAATACGCCTCGTCGCTTCTTAATGAACACTTTCTTCAACGCCGGTAACCCCGTTACCTTCGGCACCGAGACTGTGACCATCGACATCATCAAGGGCCAGCGCAAGATGGCGCCTTTCGTAAACCCGTCGTTGCCCGGCAGTGTCTCGCTGCGTAACGGCTTCAGTTCCGAAACGTACAAGCCGCCCTACATCCAGCCCAAGCGGGAGACGCGGGCAGAACAAATCCTCAAGCGTGCTGCCGGCGATAACCCATTCTCCTCGCGGACTCCCCTGGAGCGAGCGGGCGAGCAGTTGGGGCGCGACCTGATCGACCTGGACGACGAGATCACTCGTCGTGAAGAGTGGATGTGCGCTCAGGCGCTGAGCACTGGGCGCGTTCGGGTGCTGGGCGATGGCGTCGATGACACCATCGATTTTCTGATGGAGGACAGCCACAAAATCGTGCTGGGGGCCGGGCGTTGGAACACGGCGGACTCGGACCCCATTGCCAATTTGCGCCAGTGGAAGCGCCAGATTGCCAAGGACTCCGGGCGTACCGGCAACGTCGCTGTGCTCAGTGGCGAAGCCCAGGATGCTTTCCAGCGCAACGAGACAGTGTTGAAGCAGCTCAACTCTCGCCGGGTGGACATGGGCGTGATCAAGCCTGAAGAGCTGCCAGATGGCGTGACCTATCTTGGCTATCTGAACGACCCCGGCATCGACCTGTACGTCTACGACGAGTGGTACCTGGACGATGACGGTGACGAACAGCAGATGGTGCCAAGCGGCGGCTTGATGCTGGGTTCGACCTCGACTCGAAACGCGATGCTGTATGGCGCGATCAAGGACATCGAAGCCATTGAAAGTGGCCTGGTCGAAGCGGCCCGTTTCCCCAAAAGCTGGGTCACCCAGGATCCGAGCGCCCGGTGGTTGAAGCTGCAAAGCGCTGCCCTGGCCGGGATGCTGGAGCCTAACGCTTTCGTCTTTGCAAAGGTGGTGTGATATGGCTGCCAAAGTTGAGTACGTAGTGATCGAAGGCTGTGTGCAGGACGGTGCCAAGCTGGTGCGAAAAGGCGAAGTGTACGTTCCGCCCAGCACTGAGATACGGGATCTGTTGCTCGAAGAAGGCGTCATTGCCAAGCGCGGCAAGCTGGATTCTGGATCCTCTACCTCGGATGACGGAGACAGCTGATGGCTTTCCGTGACCAGGTTGCAGCGATGGATACGCAGTTGCTGGATGTCCTGGGCGACGAGGCTCTGGTCGACGGTC
The DNA here is from genome assembly GCF_004786035.1 of Pseudomonas viciae. Taxonomy (NCBI): domain Bacteria; kingdom Pseudomonadati; phylum Pseudomonadota; class Gammaproteobacteria; order Pseudomonadales; family Pseudomonadaceae; genus Pseudomonas; species Pseudomonas viciae. Next base: position 4,859,841 of record NZ_CP035088.1, on the reverse strand, counting down.
GTGACTTACCGGTGCCGGGATTCTTCTCGGCGCCCTGGTTGCAACCAAAGGTGGGAAGGATCAACACCGGTATACGCGAGCCAGTGTTCGCCGTCCGTATTGTTGATGCCCACCTCATTTCGGATGGCCAGCTAATCACTGTCCAGCTGATGCCAGAAGACGGCGGCGGGCGTTATGTCATCGTCAAACGTGAGCCGGATGGCACCGGTTGGGTCAACTTGATTCTTCGGGAGGTGCGATGAGCGTCGGCAGTCATGTCAAATCCTCGGCCAGCTCCGGTCTGTTCACGGTGCAACTGGCTCAAGCCGATAAGGATGCGTTCTCCGACTTTGCCGCTCTTGTTCCACAAGCCGCCCGTGCAGCTCAACGGCGAGCCCTGAATAAGACGCTGCGTTGGTTGCGCACTCACATGGCACGAGCGGTAGGCCGGCAAGCTCGAATCGCCATCGCCGCTGTGCGTCAGCGACTAAAGGCTTACCCAGTCAACTCCAACGAGCAAGCTAAGTTGTGGTTTGGCGTCAATCCCATTGAGGCCAGTCGCGCAGGCCGGGTACGACAGGGCCGCTCTGGCGTCTCTGTCGCGGGTCGCAAGTATCAGGGGGCGTTCCATAAGACCGTTTATGGCGGCGCGCCTGACATATGGATTCGTACCGCCAGTAAACACTTCAGAGCAAGCGACTATCCCGACAGTGATGTGTCAGGCGGCGGTGGGCCAAGTTCGGGCTGGATTGCCGAGAATGGTAGCCGCTATCCACTGGCCAAGGCCAAGATATCGCTCGAAGACGTGCGGCCTCACTTTGAGGAATGGTCGCGTCGTGCGCATCAGCGACTGCTTGAGATCCTGGAGCAGGAGATGAATTTCGAGCTGCAAAAATACTTGAGGAAATCAGCCCATGTCTGATCCCATCATTCCTCTCGACCATCTTTACTCAGCCATCGAAGAACAGATCGCCCAGGCTATCCCCGGCTTGGCATACATCTGCACCATGCCTGACATGTTGCAGCACGTACCCATTCCCGCTGTGGTGCTCGAACTGGTCGAACTGGAGCCCGGTCGGGACCCCGGCACTGGCGAAGTCGGTGTCGAGGCGCGATTCGAAGCACGCATCATTGTCGGCAGCGATCACGAACGCTGTCAGCAGGTAGCGGCATTCATCGCGGCTCAGCTGATTATTTTGCTGCGCATGCAGACGTGGGGATTGGCGGTCGAGCCTGCAGAGTTCATCCAGGCATCACAGGACTGGACCCGGCCGGAGCTCGACAGCTATGCGGTGTGGGTCGTCGAGTGGACCCAGGGCATTTACTTAGGCAAAGAAGAGTGGCCGTGGCCGAGTCAGCCCCCGGGTACCTTGCTCTGGGGTTTCAGCCCTAACACCGGACCTGGTAGCGAAGGTAACTACCAGCCACCGGAGAATATGGCATGAGCTATCCCAGTGCGCAGCATGACCGCATGCTGGCCGGCCTGGTCAAGGATTGTTATGTGGTCGCGCTGGACCTGACCGCTTCGCCGCCTGTATGCCGGGTGTCGGATGGGGACTGGGTCAGTGCCTGGGTGCGTTGGCACAGTATCGCGGCCGGCAAAGCCCGCCATTGGCGAGCGCCCAGCATGGGCGAGCAGGGAACGCTGGTAAGTGCCAGCGGCGAGGTGGCGCAGGGCACGTTTATTCCCGGACTGTATGGCAGTGCCGGAGCGCCGCCGGACAATCGTGAGCACGTCGAGGTGTGGCGTTTCGATGATGGTGGCTCGCTGGTCTACGACTGGCAGGCCAGCACTTACACCATTGCCGTGCCAAGCGGTACCGTGACCATCAAAGTCGGCGGAACCGAAGTGATCGTAACGGACAGCGAGATCAACGCCATGGCAGGCGATATCACCCTGACCGGCAATGTGCTGATCAACGGCCCATTACAGGTCACGGGTGATATCAACGGCGGCGGAAAAATCATCGATACGAGTGGCAACACGCCGAACCACAAACACTGACTCCGACATTTATCCACAGCCCGCCACGTGCGGGCTTTCGCATTTCTGGAGCAACCTATATGAGCAAAAAGCGAACAGAGACCGGGCGTACAACTGCCGACGCGGCGTTGCCTGAGCCCGTCCAAACCGAGTCGCCAGCGCCCATCGGACCGGCACGCGTGTTTCGCGACACGCGCTTTACCTCACGCACCCTGATCATGCCCGACGGCAGCACCTTGCCGGTCATCGCCGGCCAGGTCACGGCCTGCGGCGATGATCAATACGCCTTTCTCAAGGCACACCCGGATATGCAACTGCTGACGGAGTAATTCCATGATCGGAGTGGACCGTCGCACGGGGCAGCCGCTGTCCGGGCAGGCGCATTTGCGGCAGTCCATCGAGGACATTCTGAGCACGCCTGTCGGCAGCCGCCGCATGCGCCCAGAGTACGGCAGCCAACTGCGTCGCTATGTCGACCTGCCAGTTAACGAGGGCTGGAAAAGCGCAGTACAGGCCGAGGTGGCTCGTGCCCTCGGGCGCTGGGAGCCTCGTTTGAAGCTTGAGCGTGTCCGGGTCATTGCGGTGGTGGAGGGACAAATCACCTTGCAACTGACGGGCTCATATATTGGCGATGGCGTGGTGCTGGAGGTGAACGCATGAGCACTAACGACCTTTCGGCGTTGCCGGCGCCACAGGTGCTGGAGAGTCTAGATTTTGAAGAGCTGTATCAGGGCGAGCTGACAACGTTCCGCGAGTACATGGGCGACAACTGGACCGCTTTCCTTGAAAGCGACCCGGTGACCAAGCTGCTGGAGCTGGGCGCCTATCGACGTATGCAGAATCTGGCGAGGGTCAACGACGCGGCCAAGGCACTGTTTCTGGCTCATGCCACTGGTGCTGACCTGGTGCAGTTGGCCGCCAACGTGAACCTTGAACGGCTGGTCATTCAGGCCGAGGACTTGACCGCCGTGCCGCCAGTGGCGGCGGTGCTGGAAAGTTACGACGCACTGCGCGAGCGTATCCAGCTGAGGTACGAAGGGCTGACCACTGCTGGGCCACGGAACAGCTACATCCTGCATGCCCGTAACGCCTCGGGCCTGGTGGCAGACGCCACGGCCGAAAGCCCGGCGCCGGCCGAGGTGGTCGTGACGGTGCTTTCCCTGGAAGGAGATGGTACGGCCAGCCCCGAGCTGTTGGCCGAGGTGGACGCTTACCTCAACGATGAAGATCGGCGTCCTGTTGCTGATCGGCTGACGGTGCAGGGCGCCCAGATCCTGCCCTATCGAATCGACGCCGTGGTGTACATGGCCGGTAATGGCCCGGAAAACGAGGCAGCGCTGGCCGAGTGTAATGCGCGATTGCAGGCCTGGATCAACCCACGGCGCCGCTTAGGCGTTGAGGTGGCCCGTTCGGCGATTGATGCACAGATCCACGTCAGCGGCGTGGCCCGAGTCGAGATCCCTGGATGGGTGGACATCCGTCCAACCAAGGCCCAGGCAGCGTGGTGCACGGGGTTCACCATAAAGCGGGGTGGCAAATGAAAAGTCTGCTTCCCCTCAACAGCACCCAGCTTGAGCGGGCCATTGAGGCGGCTATCGACGAAACAACGGAGATACCGCTCAGAACCCTATACAACCCGGACACCTGCCCGACGCACTTGCTTTACCAACTGGCTTGGGCCTGGTCCGTGGATCGCTGGGACGAGGCGTGGCCGGAAGAGGTCAAGCGCTCGGTGATCCGCTCTTCGTTCTACGTCCATGCCCATAAGGGCACCATCGGCGCCTTGCGCCGGGTGGTAGAGCCGTTCGGCTATCTGATCGAGGTAGTTGAGTGGTTTCAGACCGAGCCCAAGGGTGTGCCAGGAACGTTTGCCTTGAAGATCGGCGTTTCCGATGAAGGCATCAGCGAAGAGACCTATCAGGAGCTGACGTGGTTGATCGACGACGCCCGGCCGGTCAGTCGCCACATGACCGGACTAGCGATCACCCTCGAAACCCGAGGAAACCTAAACATTGGTGTCGCCCTTTATGAGGGCGACGAAATCGACGTGTACCCGCCGACCATGCGTGACATTGAAGTCACCGGTTCCTTCGGCGTGGTAGGGCGCGAACACACCATAGACATCTTGGACGTTTACTAATGATTGATCAGACCTCGCAATTTTTCGCGATTCTCACGAACGTGGGGGCGGCGAAACTGGCAAACGCCAATGCCCTTGGCGTTCCCTGGAAACTTACTGAGATGGGAGTGGGAGACGCCAACGACACCGACCCGATTCCAAGCGCGGCGCAAACGTCTCTTATCAATGAATGGCGCCGTCGGCCGTTGAATCAACTTTTTATTGACCCTGTCAACCCGGCGGTAATTGTCGCGGAGCAAGTAATTCCCGCCGATGAGGGCGGACGTTGGATACGTGAAATTGCCTTGTACGACGCTGACCGGGATCTGGTGGCGGTCGCGAACTGCCCACCGAGCTTTAAGCCGATCATGTCGCAGGGCTCGGGTCGGACTCAGATCGTGCGGATGAACATCATCGTCAGCAGCACGGGCAACATCACACTCAAAATCGATCCGTCGGTTGTGTTGGCAACGCGGGAGTTTGTCGAGCGGCGAATCCAGGAAGAACTGTACAAGCTCGACAACAAGCAGTCAGTGCGCGTAGCGACTACGGCCAACATCGCGTTGACTGGACTCCAGACAGTTGACGGCATCAGCCTGCTCGCAGGCGACCGGGTGTTGGTGAAGAATCAAACGGTCTCCAAGGATAACGGCATCTACATTGTCGGCGTAGCGGCTTGGCAGCGGGCACCAGATGCTGACAGCAATGCTGAAGTCACCTCGGCGATGATTCTGTCCGTCGAACAAGGCGCTACGCTGGCCGACACTCGCTGGCAGTTGGTGACGGATGGGGCGATTGTCCTGGGCACTACGGCCTTGACCTTTCAGAACATCACCCAAGGGTTTGCGCCCATCAACTCGCCGGCACTGATAAACCCAACAGCAAACACGCCACCTCAGTTCGACAGCAGTACGCGAGTGCAGACCACGGCATTTGCCAAGCGAATGGGCGTCGAATATTCGGGCTTTGCCCCGCTTACGGCCAGTACCGCACTGGGAGTCTCCAGTGTGGGAGGAATGGTGGTCGGCGCATCTACTACTCCGATCAACATCACGTTGCCGCCCACTGCCGGAGTGCCGGATGGGGCGACGGTCGAGGTGGTCGCCTCTGGGGTCGGTGCTGTCACTGTTCTGGCAGCAGGCCTTGACGTGTTGGCGTCCCCGGTCGCAGGGGTGATAACTGTCGTCTTGAGTGTTGGAGATAGTGCCGAGTTCGTTAAGGTGTCGAACACCTGGCGTTTGCGTGGTGGGTCTGTGGCCCTCAAGTATGCCGCTGTTTTGTCTGGCCCCAATTGGACTAGCCCTGCTCAGTTCGCAAGTGACAAGTCGTTCGCGACTACTGAGTTTGTGAAGCGAATGGGGGTCGAGTGGTCGGGCTTCACCTCGGTCAGCGCAAGTACGGTGCTGGGGAATTCGAGCGTTGGCGGCATCGTTAGTGCGTCATCTTCTACGGCAATCAACGTTATCTTGCCACCCACCGGGCCAGTGGGGCCCGGTGCCATGATCATGGTGCTAAGTGGTGGAGCTGGGGCTGTCACGCTTCAGGCTTCAAATGGCGAGCAGATTACAAATGCGAGCAGCAGCGCGATAACGATTGTTCTGGGGCAGGGTGATTTTGCGATATTGACCAGACTGACCGGCGAGTGGCGATTAGTTGGTGGTACTGCTCTGTTGAAGTTCTCAAATGTATTCGCCGCAATCTTTGGAAGCACCGCCAATCAGGTATTACCGAGCGGTTGGACATTCAAAATTGGACACGCATCAACGGACACCGCAACAGGAACCGTGCCGGTAACGTTCCCCGTCGCATTCCCTAATGCCTGTATGTATGTGGGCGCTATATATGCTGGGGCCAGTACGGCACCGAATCCAGCAGTTTGTCAGTCTGGAATTCCGACCCGTACAGGTTTTACGGGATTCATAACTAACGTGACTAACAACGCCCCAGCAGTAACCGTTGGTGGTTACAACTGGCTAGCCATCGGCTATTGAGGGTATCTATGTTCGCTAAATGGATTGAAGAAGATGGTCGATTTGCCTTCGAATTGTCTGATAACGGAGGCGTTGAAATATCTGATGATGAGCACGCAGCACTATTTGAGCCGCGCCAGGTGGTCAAGATCATTGGAAAGGGTGCTGATGGCCGACCGGAGCTGCAGGATCCACCGCCGCCGACCGTAGAGGAACTAGCTGGCATCGAGCGGGCCTGGCGCGATAACCAGCTTTCACTTACTGATGGGGTTATTACACGCCATCGCGACGAGCTGGAGGAGGGCGTCGTAACAACATTGACTGCTGAGCAATACGCGGAACTTCAAACCCACCGACGGGCCTTGCGTAACTGGCCGGAGGCCGGCGAATTTCCATTGGCTGATCATCGGCCTCCAATCCCCGCCTGGCTGCCTCATCAATCCGAATAAACGCCCCGCATCGACGGGGCGTTTTCTTTTCCGCCTCATCACAAGCTAGGCCCTGCATTGCGGGGCCTTTTCGTATCTGGAGAACCTATGAGCTTCTTTCACGGCGTTACCACCACGAACGTCGACACCGGCGCTCGTGTCATTGCGTTGCCTTCGTCCTCGATCATTGGACTGGTTGACACCTTTGTACCGGCGCCGGCCTACAGCGCGCAGCCGAATGACCTGGTGGTGATCACCAATGAGCGTGACGCGGTGGCTGCCTTTGGTGCCGACTCGGCGATTACCAAAGCCTGCAAGGCCATTTACACCCGGGCCAAGGCGGTGATTGTCGCCTGTGGTGTGGCCCAGTTGGCCGATCCGGCTGCACAGACCTCGGCAATCATCGGCGGCGTTCTGGCTGACGGCAAGCGTACCGGCCTGCAGGCGCTGCTGGACGGCAAGAGCCGGTTCAACGCGCAGCCGCGGCTGTTGGTGACTCCCAAGCACAGCGCGACACAGGCTGTCGGTACCGCCCTGGTGGCAGTGGCCGACAAGTTGCGAGGGCTCGCCATCCTCGATGGCCCGAACACCACCGATGAAGCGGTGATGGCCTACGCCGAGAACTTCGGCGCCAAGCGGGCGTTTCTGGTTGATCCAGGCGTGCAGTATTGGGACACCACGGCGGACGCCACGGTCGACGCGCCGGGCTCGGCCTGGGTGGCTGGTTTGTTCGCCTGGACCGATAGCGAATATGGCTTCTGGGCTTCGCCTTCGAACAAGGAGTTTGTCGGCATCACTGGTACCACGCGGCCTATCGAGTTTCTGGACGGTGACGAAACCTGCCGGGCCAACCTGCTCAACAACGCGAACATCACCACGATCATCCGTGATGACGGCTTCCGTCTGTGGGGCAACCGCACGCTGTCGAGCGATCCGAAGTGGGCATTTGTCACTCGCGTACGGACGATGGACATCGTCATGGACGCGATCCTCTACGGCCACAAATGGGCTGTCGACCGCTCCATCACCGCGACGTACATCAAGGACGTGACCGAAGGCCTGCAAGCGTTCATGCGCGACCTCAAAGCCCAAGGCGCGATCATCAACTTCGAGGTGTTCGCCGATCCGGAGCTGAACACGGCCAGCCAGCTCGAGCAGGGCAAGGTGTATTGGAACATCCGCTTCACCGACGTTCCGCCGGCAGAAAACCCCAACTTCCGCGTAGAGGTCACCAACCAATGGCTGACCGAAGTCCTCGACACCGCCGCTTAAGGAGCGACCTTTATGTCAATGATTCCCGAAACCCTGGCGAACCTGAACCTGTTCGCTGACGGCGTCAGCTTCCAGGGCGATGTGCCGAGCCTGACGCTCCCCAAGCTCACGCTCAAGATGGAAGAGCATCGCGGCGGTGGCATGGACGCACCGGTCGAGCTGGACATGGGCATGGAAAAACAGGAGGCGAACTTCACCACCACGGGGGTGCGCCGTGAGTCGTTGAAGTTCTTCGGCTTGGCCGACGGCACGGCGTTTAACGGTACGTTCCGGGGGGCCTACAAAGGGCTCAAAGGCAAAGTTACGCCGGTCATCGTCACCCTGCGCGGAACCTTGAAAGAGGTCGACATGGGCGACTGGAAACCGGGCGACAAGGCCGAGATCAAGCACTCCATCGGGCTGACGTACTACAAGCTCGAAGTGGACGGCCGAACCGTCTACGAGATCGACCCCATCGGCATGCGCCGCGTCATCAATGGTGTTGATCAACTGGCCGCTCAGCGTTCCGCATTGGGCCTCTAATCCCCCTTGATACCCCGCCTGGCGAGTCGCCCGGGGCGGCGGTTCCTCTTTTAAGGACACACTTCTATGAGCAGCACTGCAATCCCAAGCTGGATGACCCTGGCCGCTGACCGCGTCACCGTGAAACTGACTGTGCCATCTGAAGCCAACGGCGTGCGTGTCGATACGCTGAGCCTCCGGACACCGACCGTGCGTGACCTTCGCATTGCCCGCCAAACAGCGCCCAATGATGAGGAACAACAAGATCTGAACTTGTTCGCCTCCCTGGCCGAAGTCGGTACCAAGGATCTGGATGGCTTGACGCTGAAGGACTTCAACCGCATACAGGCCGGCTATTTTCGCCTGGTGCGAGAAGATGAACTTCAACCCCAAGGTGCAGAAGCAACTGGCTAAGCGTCTAGCCACCGAGCTGAATTTTTCCGCCGCTGAAATTCTCGCCATGCCGTTCTCCGACATGGTCTGGTGGCTCTCAGACTGAAACAAGGGGTAGACGATGGCTAGCAAACTGGCGTTATCGCTGGTGATTGGCGGCGCCGTCAGTTCGACGATGGCGTCTGCCTTCCGCACGGTCGAAGGCCACATCAAAAAGCTGGAGGACAAAGGCAACAAGGCCAAGGTGCTCAAGAGCACCATTGGCGAAACCATCCGCCTGCGCGATGAATGGAAGCGGGCGCACGATAGCGGCGCTGCTTCGGCCGATGGCCTGTTGCGCAAACTCAACGGCAACCTTGATGCCCTGCGCAAGCAGGGCGTGGAAGTAGGCAGGCTCGGGCAGGAGTACCAGCGCCTCGGCCGCGCAGCCAAAGCCGCCGATCTGCAGCTCAAGGGACACCAGCAGCTTGATGCCGGCAAGAAAGGACTCACGTCGAGCATTGGTCAGGGTGTTGTAGCCACAGGCCTGGCGGCGATTCCGACCAAGGTCAGCGCGGATTATCAGGCGATCATCCGTGACATCGCGATCAAGGCGGATGTGGTCAACAAGCCGCAAGAAACACAGCTTAGCCAGACGGTGATCCAGACCTCCCGTGATACGGGTATGGCCCGTAACGACGTAGCGGACCTGGTGAATCAGCTGGTCGGTGCAGGTATGGACCTTAAGCAGGCCATGGCCTACGCACCGACGGCCGCGAAGTTTGCCATCGGCCAGGGCGCATCCGGCGTCGACACGGCCAGCATGATCATGGCGCTGCAGCAGAACGCCAAGATCAACGACCCGAAGGTGATGCAGCAGGCCCTGGAGGCCATCGCCTATCAGGGACAGGCGGGGAGCTTCGAGGCCAGCGACATGGCCCGGTGGTTCCCTCAACTGTTGGCGAGCATGGAGAAAAACGGTAGCACCGGCATGGAAGCGGTCAGCTCCCTGGGCGCGATGCTTCAAGTCCAGATGAAAACGGCCGGCGGCTCGGACGAAGCGGCCAACAACCTGAAAAACTGGATGGAGAAAATCGGTTCGGGCGACGTGGTCAAGGCGTACAAGGACGCCGGTATCGACTATCAAGGCTCCCTGAACACTGGCATTCAGAAGGGCATGTCGACCCTGGAATCCAGCTTCGCCCTGGCGATGAAATACATCCAGGCCACCGACCCGGCGAAAGCCGCGAAGATGGCCGAGGCCCAGGCCAAGATCAGCAAGGAGACGGATCCGGAGAAGGCCAAGGCGGCGCTCGATGCGCTGGAGAAATCCCTGCGTACCGGTGACTTGTTCGCAGACATGCAGGTCAAGGCGGCGCTCACGGCCTACTCGCAAAACAAGTCGCTGTACGAGCAGTTGAAAAAGGATTCGCAGTCCTCTGGCGGGATCCTCGATAAGAACCTGGCCGAGCGGCGCGAAACGTCGAAACAGATGTGGGACGAGCTGGGCCAGGCGGTTAGCGATGGCATGCGCAGCGTGGGGGACGCCATCCGCCCGGCGACCGACGCGGTCGCCCAGGGCCTGACTTCAATTGTGCGTGGGCTGACCAAGCTTTCGGATGGCTCGCAACCGGTGGTGCTTGGGATCGCTGGCATCACCGCCGGCCTGCTGGCACTCAAGACCGCCGCCAGCGCGGTCAAGATCGGCAAGGGTCTGTACAACATCAGTCGCGGCCGGGCGATGGAACGAGGCGCGGGCGCCCTGGGTGACGCCGTCGCCAAGGCTCCTAAAACCGGTATCAAGACGGTGGATAAGGGGCTGGGAGTCCTCGGTAAGTTGATGGGGGCCGGCAACGATCCTGCAGCAGGGAGCAGCAATGAGCCGCAACGTGTGTTTGTCGTCAACGCTGATGCAATAGGCCGGGCTGGTTCTGGTCCAGGTGCAGATCCTGGCGGTGGTTCCGGCAGGCGTCAGCGTGGCCGACGAGGTCGGCGTACCGGTATTGGGACCACCCCGCGTCGGCGATTAACCGCCCGGGTGCCCAGTCCTCCGGCCGTGTCACCCCCTGCCGCTATGTCTGTCATGCCAAAGGTGGGGCTGTTGGCTGCTGCGCCTATGGCTGCTGCGGCGGAGGCAGCGTCCGGTGGCTCGCTCGGCCGTGCGGTTCAGTCGATCAGGGGCGTCACCCGAGCCACCAAACGTATCCCCGGCGGTAACGTACTTGATGCAGGGGTGGGGGTCTTGGATACCGCGCTCAACGCCACGACCCAAGACGAAAAAGCCGAGGGTTATGGCGGTGCCGCTGGTGGTTTGGCGGGCGCACTGGCCGGCGGCGCAGCAGGTGCCGCTATTGGTTCGGTGGTGCCGGTCATCGGTACTGCAATCGGGGGCTTAATTGGTGCCGCTTTGGGTGGCCTGGGTGGCGAAAGTATCGGCGGCTTCTTGGGTAAGTCCTGGTTCGGCAGTGATGGTAAGACCGAGGAGGCCAAGCCTCCCGAAGTTGCCAAACCAGCTGAGCCAACTCCGTCGGTGCCACCCAAGGTTGAGCAGGCTTTCAGCTTTTCGCCGCAAGTGTCCATCACCGTGCAAGGCGATGTAAAAGATCCGGCGCAGTTGGCTCGGGATCTGGAGCCGCATCTGCGCCAGTTAATGGAGTCCTTCTCCCGGGACGTGGCCGCCCGCCAAGCGTCGAGTCAGTTGTTCGATTCCCCTCACGTATAAGGAGGTGCCATGGCCTACATGGAGCAACTGCAATCGGTGTTCAAATCACTGCTTGCAGCGGGGGAGGCTGGCCGTACCAGTCTCGATGGCATGCTGGGCCCGCTCAATGGTGCAATCAGCGACATGACGGGCGCCGCCTCGGAGCTGGAGGGGGTGCCCTTCATTGGGCCTGCCATCGGCGCCAAGGTGCAACGGACCATGCGGGCAATCAACGCGGCGCAGTCCACCGTGGGCCAGGTGGCGGCGAAGTACAACCAAGCCGTCACCGCCGCCGGCCAAGTCCAAGAGCGGCTGGGTTCGCTCAAGGAACAGGCAGGCAAGGCGGGGGCCGCGATTAATCGCATTGCCGGCCAGGTGAACCCATCACTGAGCAACATCATGCCCACGGGGTCATTTGCGCCACAGCTGACACCTGCGGCCGAGGCGGTGAAGCCGTTCCCGCACCTGCTGATCATGCAGCCCCTGGAGCCGAACGCGCAGCCGTACTACTTCAACCTGGATACGGCGGCTTTCGAGGAACTACGTCGGCAGACGTCGTTTCGTTGGGCAGGCCAGGAACGGCTGACACGCAGCATCGCCCAGCAGGCGGTCGGCCAAGGAGAGGACAAGATCAGCCTAAAGGGTGCGATTTTTCCGGGCTTCAAAGGTGGGCTCAAACAGCTGGACACCCTGCGCACCATCGGGCGACGTCTGCAGCCGGTGAACCTGACCACCGGCTACGGCGAAGTGCTCGGCACCTGGTGCCTGCTCAACATCGAGGAAGATCAAAGCAACCTGCTCGCGGGGGGCATTCCGCGTAAGCAATCCTTTTCACTGGAGTTTGTGAGCTATGGCGACGACCTGCAGAACGTCTGACGGGGATCTGTTGGACACCGTCTGTCATCACTACTACGGCCATTTGAATGGCACGGTGGAGGCCGTGCTTGCCGCCAATCAAGGCCTGGCCGATGAGCCTCAACCGTTTCGCGCTGGGGTGATCATCGTGCTGCCGGATCTGCCGGCGCAGACGCTGGAGGATATCCAGCTGTGGGATTAAACAACACCGTTACACCTCATAAACCCCGCCCCTGTGCGGGGTTTCTTGTTTCTGGAGTATCACCATGAAGCCGACCTTTCGCATCGTTGCGGACGGCAAGGACATCACCACGCTGATCAATGATCGCCTGTTAGAGCTGCGTGTCTCGGACAAGCCCGGCATGGAGTCGGACGACTTCGAGCTGCGCATTGATGACCGAGATCAAGCGGTCGCGTTACCCACGCGGGGCGCAAGTATTGAGGTCTACCTGGGCTACACCGACAAGGCCCTTACCCGCCTGGGTCGGTACACCGTGGATGAAATCCAGGTGTCCGGGCCTCCGGATACACTGATCATTCGGGGTAAAGCCAGTGACATGCGCGGCAGCGGCAAGACCGTGCGCAGCGGGTCCTGGGAAAACGTGCCCCTGCAGCAAATTGTCCGCGACGTGGCAGCCCGCAATGGTTGGCAACCGGTGTGTCCGGTGCAAACCAAGGTGCCTCGAGTCGACCAACTCAACGAGTCGGATTACAACTTCATCACGCGCCTTGCCAAACAGTATGACTGCACGGCCAAGCTGGCCGACGGCAAGCTGTTGGTCATGCCACGGCAAGGCGGCCAGACCGCCAGTGGCAAGAACCTGAGTCCTGTGGTGTTGAGGCGTGCGGATCTGAGCCGCTATCAGTTCCGTCTCGGCGACCGCAATACGCAAAAGGCGGTACGCACCAAGCACCAGGACAAAAAATCCGGAGCCCTGAAGGTGGTCGAGCTGGACAACGACGACCTGCCGAACGGCCTGCCAGCGGTCCATACCGACCGGCATATCTACCCCAACAAGTCAGCCGCCGAGCAGGCCGCCAAGGCGCGCCTGGCCGCGTTCAATCGCAGCAGTGCCGGGGTTCGCCTGGAAATGGCCGGGCGTACCGATGTATTTGCCGAACGGTCCATCATCGTCCAGGGAATCAAGCCCGGGCTTGATGGTGAATACCTGGCTGAGGCGGTGGAGCAACTGTTCACCTCCAGTGGCTGGACCACCACCGTCGAGTGCAACGGCGGCAAGAAGGGCAAGGCCAATGCCAAAGGTAAGAAAAAGAAGAAGGAAGCCAAGCCGGTCAAGGTCGTCCAGCTTTAGACGCGTCAAGCACCACCCTCAAACACCACCGCAACCCGCCATCGAGCGGGCTTTTTTTGGAGCCCCCATGCCACTCACTGAGCAGCAACTACAGCGCATCATGCCCAACGCCCGCCGCCAAGCGGGTGTTTTTGTATCGGCCCTGAACGCCGCCATGGCACACCGACAGATCAATACGCCCAAGCGGCAGGCGGCATTCCTGGCCCAGGTTGGGCATGAGTCCGGCCAACTGCAGTACGTGCGGGAGCTGGGCGGCGATCAATACCTCAGCAAATACGACACCGGTTCGCTGGCTTCGAAACTCGGCAATACCCCCGAGCCCGACGGAGATGGCCAGCGCTATCGCGGTCGCGGCTTGATCCAGGTGACGGGGCGCAACAACTACCTGCGCTGCAGCTTGGCGCTGTTCGGCGACGAGCGTCTGTTGCGCACGCCCGAACTGCTGGAGCTGCCCCAATGGGCGGCCGAGTCGGCTGCATGGTTCTGGTGGGTCAGGGAGCTGAACGTGCTGGCTGATCGTGATGAGTTCGAAATGATCACCCGGAAAATCAACGGCGGGCTCAATGGTCTGCAGGATCGCCTGCAGCTGTGGGAGCGGGCGAGGGCGGTGCTATGCGTCTCGTCGACCTGATCCCGCTGCAATACCGCGTGCTGGTCGCCGGGCTTCTACTGGGCGCTTTGGTCGCCGCTTCGGCGGCCATCGCCTGGACGGTCCAAGGCTGGCGATACGGTCAGCAGCTGGAAAAACAAGCCCGGCTCCACACCGAAACCCTCAACCAAATGACCCTGGCCTCGGCCGCGCTGCAGCGTACCGAGCGGGACAAGCGCCTGGCCCTGGAACAGCAGCTGGCCGCCAATGACCAAACCCACTATCGAGCCCTAACCGATGCCCAACGTGATCAAGATCGCCTGCGTGATCGCCTCGCTACTGCTGACGTCCGGCTGTCAGTCTTACTCGACGCCACCGATACCACCTGCTGCGGTGCAGTGCCAGCCACCACCAGCGCCGGCGGCGTGGTTCATGGAGCCACTCGCGCCCGACTTGACCCGGCGCATGCTCAACGAATTATCGGCATCACCGATGCCGGCGACCGGGGGCTAATAGCCCTGGCGGCCTGCCAGGCCTACGCCAAAGAAGTTTCAACACCGAAGTGAAAAGGAGCGACCGGGCCGGATGCGCCAACATCCGATCCGGTCGCCGTCCCTGCAGATGTCCCTGCAAGTCCAGCCAAGGCTCCTGCTCCGTGCACAAAGCGCGGCGAGCCTAGCACCTGTTTATCCATACAGTAAAGGTCTTGCTTTCAATGAGTTCACCCATCATCCCTTGGATGGGCGGCAAGCGCCGCCTAGCCGACCGCCTCATTCCGCTTTTTCCGCCTCACGAATGCTATGTCGAAGTCTTTGCCGGCGGTGCCGCGCTTTACTTCATGCGACCCCAGGCCGCTCCCGTTGAAGTCCTGAACGATATCAACGGCGATCTGGTGACGCTCTATCGCGTCGTGCAGAACCACCTGGAAGAATTCGTGCGCCAGTTCAAATGGGCGCTCAGCTCCCGCCAGGTGTTCGAGTGGCAGAAAATGACCCGTCCTGAAACCCTCACAGACATCCAGCGCGCCGCCCGGTTCTTCTACCTGCAGCACCATGCCTTCGCCGGCAAGGTCACCGGGCAGACGTTCGGCACCGCGACCACTGGCCCGGCCATCAACCTGCTCCGGATCGAGGAAAACCTCTCGGCCGCATGGCAGCGACTGTCCGGCACCTACGTCGAAAACCTCCCCTGGCTTGATTGTGCTGAGCGCTACGACCGCGCTCATACGTTCCACTACATGGACCCGCCGTACTGGCAGACCGCTGGATATGGCGTGGATTTCCCGTTTGAGAATTACGAGCGGATGGCTGACTTCATGCGCCGCTGCAAGGGCAAGGTTATGGTCAGCCTCAACGATCACCCGGACATCCGGCGTGTTTTCCAGGGTTTTCACTTCGAGACGTTGGACATTCGCTACAGCAACACGAACCAGCGTCAGGGCAAGGCAGAGGTCAGCGGTGAACTGGTGATCATGAACTGGGAGCCGGCGGCGTTGGGAGGGCTGTTCTAATGGTTGTCGCGCTCGATCTGATCCGCTTGCTATGTGATTACGCTGGAGCGTTACTGTGGTCACGCAAACGAAGGAGCAAGACCATGGAAACCGAAACCGCTGATAAATACTTGAACATCTTCCCCTCCGAGCTGCTGGCGGCGGTGGCACGCGGGGAGGTGGATCTGAATCACTGGGCCGGCGTGGTGCTGGCTGGGCGGGGGTTGGACCAGAATGGCCGCTGGGTGGGATTCCCAGAGGCGGCCCGCCTTCTGGATCAACGCAGTCAGGCTTAGTTTTCTTCCGGATACCAGGGGAGCAACAACTGTGCTCCCTGGTTTCTGACATTCCCCACCTCTTTGCCCACGGCATACCATTCGAAATCGGCTTCCGGTCGGGAACGGTCTCTGGCAATTTCCTCTGCTTGCCCTGGGCTGAGATCCGGGTCAAGCCACTCCCGCGCTTGCTCAGGTGATAACACCAACGGCCGGCGATCATGGATATCTACCATGCCCTGGTCGCATGACGCGGTAATGATTACGAAACCGTCACCGTCTTGCTCGTCCAGACCTGGACGGGCCTGTGCGAGCGCCCCGAAAAACATCGGTTTCTGATCCTTCAGCCGGATGAAATAGGGTTGTTTTTTCTTTGGATCATTTGGGTCTTTAACCCACTCATACCAGCCCTCGCTGGGCACCAGTGCGCGCCCGGCCGGCCAAAGCTGTTTGAAAAACTTTCCCGTCGTAACGGTCTCTATTCTGGCATTAATCGGAACCGGACGTTTCCCCTTCGCCCAAAAGGGCGCCCATCCCCACCTCACTGGCGTGATATGAACGCCTGCCTCTGTGCTGTGCAGGATCTGCACGCGGGTCGTCGGAGCCACGTTGTACCGGCTGATCGGCTCTGCGTCGTATCCGCCGAACAATGGCAGCTGAGGGCCTAGCTCCTCCATAAACACTGCCATCCCCTCGTACTGCACGAATCTCCCGCACATGAGCTGTCCCGCCTGTCAGATTTTTCCTATACAAAATTGACCGCGAACCTTGTACAAAGTTAACTGTATGTTCGTACAGTATTTTGGATCATGCGTCATGAGCTATTCAATTCTAGGCCCTATTGCCGAGGGTGGCTTGAAGCTGCCCCTGTGTTCGTTTCGAGTGCCCGCCGGGTTTCCGTCCCCGGCGGCGGACCACATCGAAGCGCACATCTCATTGGATGAGGTTCTGAACATTCGCGCCCCGCATGTCTACCTGGTTTCCATCGCCGGTGAGAGCATGCAAGGCGCTGGGATCTTTGAAGGGGACCTAGCCGTCGTCGACCGTGCGATGGAACCTGCGCACGGTCACATCGTCGTGGCGCTGCTGAACAACGAACCCGTGTGCAAGCGCCTCTGCATTCGTGGGAAGGAGGTGATTCTCCTATCGGAGAACCCCAAGTACCCACCGAGGTACGTGCTCGAGGGCGACGAACTGGTCATCTGGGGCGTCATCACCTGCAGCGTGCGCAGCCATGTCTAAAGTCCAGTCGGTTTTCGCCCTGGTCGATTGCAATAGCTTCTACGCCAGTTGCGAAAGAGTGTTCCGCCCGGATCTTGCCCGTGTGCCCATTGTGGTGCTAAGCAACAACGATGGCTGTGTGATCGCTCGAAGCTACGACGCCAAGCCCTACGTGAAAATGGGCGAGCCGTATTTCCAAATCAAGCACAAGCTGCAGAAGCACGGCATCGTCCCGTTCTCGTCTAATTACGCGCTCTATGGAGACATGAGCGAGCGCGTGATGACTCTAATTGAATCGATGGTGCCGGCCGTCGAAGTCTATAGCATCGATGAAGCCTTCGCGGATCTGACCGGCATTGACGGCCGGGATGCCCTCGGCCGGAAGATCCGCAGCCAGGTGCTGCGCTGCACCGGCATCCCGGTTGGGGTAGGGATCGCTCACACGAAAACCCTGGCGAAGCTGGCGAATCACACGGCCAAGCGACTCCAGGTGCAAACGGGCGGCGTGGTTGATATCTGCGACCCGTTCAAGCGTGACTGGGTGCTGCGCAATACGGACGTGGCCGAGGTCTGGGGCGTCGGTCGCAAGATGAAACTGCACCTAGACGCCATGGGCATCAAGACAGCGATGGACCTGGCGAAGGCTGACCCATGGACACTGCGCAAGAAGTTCAGCGTGGTGATCGAGAAGACCGCCCGCGAGCTGGGCGGCACGCCATGCCTGGAGCTGGACGAGCCGAACCCGCCGAAGCAGGAGATCTGCTGTAGCCGGATGTTCGGTAAGCGCCTCACGGAGCTGGCACCAATCAAGGAAGCGGTGGCCACCTACATGATGCGCGCCTCGGAAAAGCTCAGGGCTCAGAAGTCGCTGTGCAAGAAGGTCCGCGTCAGCATCCGCACCGGTATGTTTAACCCCGAGGAGGCGAAGTACGCCGACGGCGTGTTGATTGACCTGCCGTACCCCACCGACGATGTCCGGTTGCTCACCAAGGCTGCGGTTGACGCGCTCGACCGGGTATTCCGGCCGGGCTTCAAATACAGCAAGGCTGAGGTGCTGTTGATGAACCTTTGTCAGCAAGGGGAGTACACCGAGGACCTGTTTGCCACCTCTCAGCCTATCGACGCCACGAAACTGATGGCGGTGTTGGACCAGGTCAACGGGCGATGGGGCAGCGGGACGCTTCGATCAGCGAGCGTACCAGTCAGTCCAGATTGGGGGATGCGACGAGGCATGATGAGTCGAAGTTTCACTACGAAGCTAGATCAATTGTGGGTGGTCGCCTGTAAATAATTTTAATGCAAATAAGTCAACTACACTTGCATTCACCTCTGAGCCTGCGTACGGATAAAGCCATGGATGCGGAAAAGATTTATGACGAGCTTGTGGAGCTAATTGCTACAGTAGATGATTTTATGGCGGCTGATATCAAGGCGGCACAGCTTCTAAAGCAGAGTGTTATGCCTAAATCGATATTCAAATATCGTCTGGGAAGGTATGACGAGAGTGGCAATTGCTGGGACGTAAGTAATCTTCGGAACAATCAAGTTCGGATGACATTGCCCGAATCGTTTAATGATCCTTACGATTCGCTTTTCAGCGTAGCAATAAGGGGAAATGAGCTGGAAAGAAAAATCCTTGATCATATGATCTTTGCTCCAATAAGGAAGTCGATGAGAATCTGCTGCTTTAGCGAGTCGATTGAGTCAATGCTAATGTGGACTCACTATGCCAATGAGCATAAAGGGTTTGCCATAGAGTATGGGCCGAACGAGAAGAGTTCGATTGCGTTGCAGCTTTGGCCAGTTTTCTATCGTGACAAGTTGTTCGATCTTAGTAGATATTTTTCTCGGGTCAGCTCCAGTTTAATACCGCTTTTGCCTGCTCTTCACAAGGCGATTGATTGGAAATATGAAAAAGAATGGCGTTTGATAGTGCCTGGGAATGGTGAAGAAAGCCTTTCAATGCCTAGTCCTAAAGCACTTTATCTCGGGTCAAAATGTTGTCCGAAAATTGAAGAGGAAATAACTGCGATAGCTATCGAAAAGAAAATCAAGCTATTCAGAATGAGCCACAATCCGCTCGAATTTAAGATGGACATAACGCTTGTCCCTAGCTAGGTATCAACTACGGCGCATATCGGTTTTGCGTGCCATTCATAAGCACCATCAAGGGTAGCAGAAAGGACTGACGTGGCCGTAAGCCGCCGATCAAAAGCACAATTTTGACCCGCAGCGGACAGCGGATGCTACTAAGGAGATGGGCGTTGATGCCCGCCCCAAAAACTACAATTGACTTACCAGTTCTTTGTAGGCTGAGAGATCGAGGTGTTTGCTTGATATCAGCTTGGATTTTAAGTGAATAGAAGACCCCACGGCAGTTTCTACAATTTTGAAGTCCGTACCCCCCAGTGCAAGAATAATTTGGACAGGGCGGGAGATAGCTTTTAGAAATTCTGAAACCGAAGGCTTATCTGCGTTCCACTGATCATAGAGCAGTATCGAGTCGCCGTCGTTTTCATCTCCGAATTCGACATCAAAATAACGTTTGGAAAAGAATCTAGATATAATAGAAATATCTGTAAAGTATATACCGGAAATACTGTCTAGCATTGCGTGAGGGAGGCCTCCAACCACGCAGGGAATTATTTCGTCGTAAGATACGTTGCGACCAAACGCGGCGCTTACCATCTCTGGGTGAGATTTTATGCCAGTGATTAGCCTATTAACTTGAGCTATATCACTGCGAGTTTGCTTAAGGTAATTATAGATCGCAACAGGCCGCCCTTCGCAAAGCCACCTGTTCTTACACTCCATGACAAATAATTTGTTATCCCATAGTGCTAGCGTGTCATATTCAAATTCTCCTTCGGGTTCAGGGAATTTTCTTTTGTAACTTACCGCGTCAATGCCATTTGTGTTGAAGATGTCTTTAAGTGTGCTTTCTAGTCCCCCGCCTTTTAATTTGAATTCGCCTTTTCGACTTAATATATTTGAAGCTATAACTCTACTGGCTACGCTGTCTAAAAGTATATCTGAAACGACAGCGTAGCCGCTTGAGGTTTTTATCAGTGGGCTGTCGAATAGGTCTCTAGCTTTTCGGTGAAAAGTTATGTTGTCGATAAAATTCGCCGCGCTTTCTTGTGATGCACCACGAGACATGAGGTGTTCTAAGATTGACTCCCGAGTGAAACTGATCAGCTCAGAGCCGAGAGGTTTTTCATCTGCTGCTGCGGAGGAGGAATGTAGTTTCGAGCAGTATTCTCGTAAACCGCAAAATCCTTCGATCCATTCAGTGAGAGTTAATCCTTCGTAAATGGTTTCATCTTCTAGTATGTTGTAATTCAAGAGTACTGAAAGAGACGAGGATGCGAGATAGTGTTCCTTGACAGAGTGTGAGCCGGTAATGGCTGCCGTCGCATCGAGGAATGAGTTTAGTTGTTTATCTCTTTTGAATGAAAAAAAATTTGATGATTCTCTTGTGTTGTTTCTCACTCCCGCGACGTGGTCGAAAATTTCGGCGTCAGTGTTCTCTCCAAACTCAATTCCAAATTTAAAGTCTCCCGGCGGGTTAGTGTATTTGTCTTTTGAATGAATAAAAAAATCACGCCCAAGGAAGCGGACTTGCTCTTGTAAATCATCGATAAGCGCCCAAATATTTGCGTTGTAAAATATAGAGCCAGACTTGAAAATCTCCTCTTCCGAAGTTTCGACTTTGTCAGGGATTACAACAGTCCCATCCGGATCGAACCAGTTGTTACGGTAAGCCTCCATTAAAATCGCGGAGCCAAGTGCTCCGACTTGCTGAGCATGATAGGAAGAAGGATCGATTGGCTCGCCGGACTCTCCAGGTACGGAGAGAGTGTTAAATAAAACAGGCTCAGGTCCAAGAAATTCATCTGCAATTTTTTTTTGTAAGGTGTTTGCGTCGCCGATGAACCAATTTAGTGTGGCCCAGATTCTAGTTGCAGGCGTGAGATCCTTTAATGCCGAAAGCTTCCCTTCAAATTCTAAAATTTCGCTGAAGCATTCATCTGCGATGGTAAAAAAACCTAGTTTTTTCTTGAAGGCTTCGAGGTGTTTACCTTTGGTTTTGATTTCTATGTAATTAATTAGTTCGTTAAGTAATACGTCACGTTTTTTTGATTTGTCTAAATTTTTTCGTTTGTTTATTAGCGAGTCGGACCGCATGACTACTTGGAGCAATTCTAATGGACGTTTGTGCAAGGAGAGCTTATCAATTTCTTTCTTAAGTAGTTTCCAGGAGAGCTTTGTTAAAGCCTTGTGTATGGTCGCCTCGGGAATATCCGTCGCCTCAGGAATTGGTATCAAAGCAAAAAACCTCGATGTAGTGAAAGGATTAGGGCGTACGGACGAGCATGCCCAAAAAAGGCGCTATTTTCGGTACGGTGAGCACATCGTTGAGCAGTGGTCGTGACATGCTTTAGCTGATTTTATCCACTCAATTTTCCCCCTCTCGCTAGCAGCTAGCTAAGGGGATCGACTCGGTTGCCCAAGGGTTAAAGGATAGCACTCGCTGCGATTGTGATTGTTGCTGCCAGCATGGAGCGGGGAGGTGGAGGTACGGCGAGACAGGTTGACTTGAAGCGCCGCACCGATTGGAGGAGGCCAAGCCGCGATTGCTAAGTATTTGCTACGGGATGGACAAGGAAAACGTTCATAAGCAAGCGGAGCAGCAGGTCCGGCGGTTAACCCGTCCAATCCATCATTGGTGGTAAAGGCTGCTTTCGGCCAATAGCAGACTCTAATGCCCGCATCCTTGGCTGGATTGGAGTGCAGCGGAAACCAGTCCGAGAAAAATGTGCATAAGCACCTAACGATTAAGCTAAGGGGCGGGCTTTAGCCAGTCCCAGCGAACGAAGTTAGCGATTTTCACCAATTGTTATACATTATCTATTAGTTCATACCTAATAATCCTCATGGGGTCTATCGTTATGCCATTAGAATTGAAACAAGTATTAGCCCTTTCCGCAGCATCTACGGGTGGATCACCATCGACAATTGAATGAAGATACCAAAGCGCCAGCGACAACTCATGTTGGCCGGCCTCTCCTACGAAAGTTATCACATATGGCTTTGTTATTGACCTGTATCGCATGACAAGCTTGTCATAATTTTCACCAAGTAAGGTTCCTGCGATATCTTCAATCATTTCTGGAGTGTCTAAGTAGCTATGATTGGCTCCTGGAGCATGAATCGCTACCTCTTTAAAAAGGACAGCAAAGGGCCCTTCATCAGCAGGGGTTTGTTTTGCCTGGATTGACATGCTGAATCGATTATTTCCTTTCCTTTCTATTCCAGAAGATAGAGAAATTAGAGCATGTTCTATATCTTTCTTTATTGCGCTCTTAGGGAGAATTCCTCTTGTGTGGAAAGAGGCTATGTCATTAGTTCTAGTACCATGAAACCACATCGCCTTAATCTCTGATCTAGAGCTTCCAAGCGCATTGTAAACTTCCTTGTAAATGTATTCTTCCGGTTTATATGTGTGATCCTGATAAGGATCGAGTGGCTTGAGCAGTAAGGCAAGAGTCGATTTATCTGTGTTCAATATTTTACAGACAGTTGACCATGCTGTGTTTTGGTCGGAACAGTCTAAAATTATTTCCGTGTCCATGGATTTGGTCACTCTAACGATTAGGTAAGGGGCAGGGGACGGGATTTAGCCCGTCCCAGTGAGCGGAGCAACCGATTTGAACCAATTATTATGTGCCAAAGCCACTTTCTAAATTATGCCGGCTTCTTTTTGTAGTTTTTTAATATAATTATTTAAGGATTTATTTAAAGCGGGGATGATGTCACTTACAAACTCCCAATTAAAAGTCAATAAAGCGCTACTCCAGCCTACGCTATAAATAACCCCATCTTCATCGGGATTTTTATCGCCATGCGTCATTGTAAAGCTTTCTTGGTCAAAGTGAGCGCCGTGCTTGTTTCGGTATGATTTGGCGGTTTCTATAAATTTATTAACTTTTATTTTAATATCACCGGAAAAAGCCTCTGAAATTATCTCGTCGAGAATCGGCTCCCGAAACGCTTTCTTATTGGTGGCAATAACCCCTGCTTTCCCATAGGCATCGTTAAATATAGTGCAGAATTTAATTATTATTTCTTCAGTTATTAGCTCGTGAATAAGATGGATGTCATGAACATCAGGAAATAAAGAGCCATGTTCTTTTTCGAAGCTGTCCAGTGCCTCCCCATCAAGGTGCAGGCCAGTTTTCAATCTTCTGCGCTCATCATCATATAATTCGGTGATATGCAGAGGCCTTCCAGTGTTGCAGAAGCGATCAACTCGTTGCCTGAGTGCCAGAAGATCAATGATTTTATTGAGGGCTATTTGCCATAAATATAACCTGCCAAGGGTTTCTTTCACTATTAGCATTACCTTTAATTAGTGCCGATAATAACATTGAAGTGACTTAATCTAGCTAGGTGCACATAGCTACAGGTAGGCGACATTTATTGAGTAGTTGCGCCACATCTGTCGCAAAACCTTCCCTATATTCGTAACCCCTTGATTCCCTTGAACTAAACGCTTGAAAAAAGCCAACTAGCAATTGAGCAGAAGGGACAAGACCTTCCCTGAGGCTACATAATCTGTGGATAGCGTGTCTATGGTCGGGTGTGTACACGCGCTCCGATCTATGAATGTCCGCTTCTGGCCGAAAGCCAACACTGAGCGAGCAAAAAGGGGGGCTCCAGCTAAGAAAAGCCCCGTGTCGTTTCTACCGACGCGGGGCTCTGGGATGCATGAGTTCTCGTACCAATTTCCGTACCAATGGTTGCGTTGTGGCGAGAGAAATCAGGTAGCGCTAAGCACAAACCCCCCGATTTCATTACCTCTGAACACCAAGCTGAACCCGCCCTACATAGCGGTGTAATTCTGTTCCAGAGACATGAAACTACCTGTGGGATTTTACGCAAAGGGCAAGGGTACGGTGGCGGACACGGCGCTGCAAGCTCGGCAATCGGGCGCTACTCGTCGCGACCTTCCATCATGGTGCGCTTGAGCATCACGTACACCGCGCCGGCTCCACCGTGTTTCGCCTGGCAGGAGGTGAAGCCCAGCACTTGCGGGTGCTGGCGCAGCCAGGTGTTGACGTGGCTCTTGATCATCGGCCGCTTGCCATCCAGGCGCACGGCTTTGCCGTGGGTGACGCGCACGCAGCGGATTTCGAATTTGGTGGCTTCGGCCAGGAAGGCCCAGAGGGTTTCCCGGGCCTTTTCGACGGTCATGCCGTGCAGGTCGAGGCTGCCTTCGAAGGGGATCTGGCCAACCTTCAGCTTGCGCATCTGGCTTTCCTGGACGCCGTCGCGCGCCCACATCAACTCGTCTTCAGGGCCTACGTCGATCACGAACTGATCGGACAGGCCATCCACGGTGGTGGCGTCGGTGCGCACGGTGGCGGCCTGGCGCAGCTTGGCGATCTGTGCGCGATCGGCCTTGGGTTTGCCGGTCTCGGCGCGATCGTGCTTGATCGGTTTTACGCCCTGGATCGCACTTTTGAACAGGGAAAAGTCGTCGTCTTGCATGTCAGCCTCCGCGAAGGCCGGCCAGTTTACCCAACTCCGGGGAGATCGGGCGCGACAAAACGTCGGATAGGGGGTCAGTCGTGCTTTTTCATCAGATGTGGAGCCATGGCCAGCTCCAGGGATTGGCGGGCGCGACGGCGGCAGCGGCGCCAGAGCCAGACACCCAGCCACAATACGAGAAGCCCTACTGCCAGAATAATCGCCGAGCCGAGTGGGGTGGCGTTCAACTCGCCCAATGCCGGCGGGCGGCCCAGCAGGCTGGCGGCACCGGCCATGGCCAGCAGAACACCGAACGTTGCCAGGAGCGCCGCGAGCGCCGCGCCGAAACGCAAGCGCCAGTTGCTTGGACCTTTGGGCCGCAAGCGACGTGCGTCAAAACCATCGGATAACTTCATTCCGACCTTCCTCAATGGGTATCGGCCCTTCGACCGGAAGATGTTCGGGTTGTTCCTGACAGTATGGCAAATGAGAGGCTTTTGCGGATGAGCGGCGGAACGGGCCGCTCATCGAGACGCGATCAGGTGAAGTCGCGGGTCAGGGCCAGGGTGGCGAAGTTGTCCGCCATGATTGCCATTTCGGTCTGGTGCACATGTTCGGCACTGAGTACGCCGCCCTTGTGCGGCAGATCCCGGGTGGCGCAGGCGTCTTCCACCAGGGTGCAGCGAAAGCCCAGGTTCTTGGCGGCGCGCACGGTGGTGCTGACGCTGGAGTGGCTCATGAACCCACAGACGATCAGGTCCAGGGGGCCGAGGTCTTCCAGGCGTTTTTTCAACTCGGTGCCGTGGAACGCGCTGGGCAGCAGTTTTTCGATCACGGTTTCGTCACCCAAGGGCTCAAGGCCTGCAATGAACTCCCCGCGTTCGCCCTGTGGATCGAACAGCCCGCCATGGGTGCCCAGGTGGCGCACATGCACGATCGGCCGACCGGCTGCACGGGCCGCGCCGAGCAATTGCTTGATGTTCGCGACTGCTGCATCCATGCCACTCAGGGCCAGGGGACCGGCGAGGTATTCTTTCTGGGCATCGATGATGATCAAGGTCGCTTGACTCAGATTGGCCGCCGCATAACCACGGCCACTGAGTTGAAACATCGTTTTTGGAACGGACATTCTGGGGCTCCTTCGAGTGGGGCTTTTGCGACATTGTCCTCTGGCTGAGCGGTTCTGTGAATCGCTTCCATCGCAAGGGCCGCCGTTGCTGGCCTACAGCCTTGTCAAGATGCTCCTCTTGTTCAATGGGTAGGGCAAAAAACGGATAAATCCTACGTTTGTTCCGGAGCTTTTCTTTCGTCTTTGGGGTGCGTTTTGGTGGGGGCGTGTTTGGCTGGTAGACTCTCCCGTCGATTTTTCTGGAGTTTGCCGCCGTGATCACTTCCCGCCTTCGTACCCTGCGCGACCATATCCGTTGGGCCGTCAGCCGTTTCCATGGGGAGGATCTGTTTTTTGGTCATGGCACCGACAATGCCTGGGACGAAGCCCGGCAACTGGTGTTGGGCGCGTTGCACCTGCCGTGGGAAATTGCCGATAGCTATTTGGACTGCCGTCTTGAAGACGAAGAGCTGGTCCATGTGCAGCGTTTGCTGCGCCGGCGTATCGCAGAACGTATCCCGGCGGCGTATCTGTTAGGTGAGGCGTGGTTCTGCGGGATGTCGTTCATCGTCGACGAGCGTGTGCTCATTCCGCGTTCGCCCATTGGTGAGTTGATCGAAAAGCGTTTCGAGCCGTGGTTGGGCCAGGAACCTGCGCGGATTCTCGACCTCTGCACCGGTTCCGGCTGCATCGGTATCGCCTGTGCGTTTGAGTTTCCCGAGGCCGAAGTGGTGCTGGCCGACCTGTCGTTCGAAGCGCTGGAAGTGGCCAACCAGAACATCGAGCGCCACGGCGTCGATGAGCGCGTATTCACCGTCCAGGGCGACGGCTTCGAGGGGTTGCCGGGACAACGTTTCGACCTGATCGTGTCGAACCCGCCTTATGTCGATGCGGAAGATTTCGCCGACATGCCGCAGGAATACCAACACGAGCCGGAGCTGGGCCTGGCTTGCGGCGATGACGGCTTGAACCTGGTTCGCCGGATGCTCGCCGAAGCGGCCGATCATCTGACCGAGAAGGGGTTGTTGATTGTCGAGGTGGGCAACAGCCAGGTTCACGTCGAGGCGTTGTACCCGGAAGTCGATTTCGCCTGGCTGGACTTCGAACGCGGCGGGCATGGGGTGTTCATGCTCAGTGCCGAGCAGTGCCGCCAGCATCAGGGGTTGTTTGCTTCGCGGGTTTGAGCCGAGTGACCTGACGGAACTGTCCTTGTGGCGAGGGGATAAATCCCCTCGCCACAAGTGTGTGTCAGGCAACTTGCAGCAGCAATCAATGCCGCGTCGCAATCCAGATCAGCAACCCCGCCTGGAACATGGCAAAGGCCACCAGGCAGGTGATGGTGAAGCGCAGGCCGGCGTCTTCGCGCTTGAACTTGGTGACCTTCTCTTCCTGCTGCTTGAGTTTGACTTCCTGTTCCGCCAGGTTCTGCTCGGCCTGTTGCAGCATCTGCGCCGCTTCAAGGATTTCCACGAACTGCAGCTTCTCGGTATTCCAGTCCCCGAGCAGATCGCCAACGTGGGTTGGCTTGACGCTGCCCTTGAGGTGCTGGGCGTCGGCGTAGACCACCTCGAAACCCTGGGCCTTGAGAAAGCGATCGCGGCGCAGGCGAGTGTCTTCGTTCAGGGCGTCCTTGTTATCCAGGTCGGTGCCGTGCACCTGGTAGGCCGACCAGCGTTTCTTGGCCCAGGTAATGCCCTGGGCCGCCAGGAAACGGCCGATGCCACGGTTGGACGGCTCGACTTGCAGATTGTCCGGAGAAAAAAACAGGCGTTTCTCGACGTGGTCGGCCCAGACGTCCAGGTGATTCTGTTCCTTGCGCACGCGCTGGTTCGGCAACTGGATGCTCATGCGCAGCAGGCTGCGTTCCTTGCTGTGGCGCTCGGCATAGCTGAACTCGACAAACCGCAACGGCCGCGCACCGGTGGCGCGGTCAGTCTTGAGCGGCGCCAGCCGGAGCATCTTGTGATGTTCGGTATGCACGTCGGCCCAAGGCAGTTCCACCGCAGACGAGGCGGGGGCTTCGGCAGCGGTGTTGGGGGAAGTTTCAGTTTCAGTCATAACGGCAAAAATCCTGTCCAGGCCGGCTGGTCGGCAGCCATAGCGCTGCCCGACACCGGGCTATCGGCCGTTTTTTCCAGGACTGGAGGGCCAGTTGCCACTAAAACCGCTCAACGGGCGGCTAACGAGTCAATAAAACGCAGAATTCGCGCACCAAGCTCGGCCGCCAGGGGCAGGTTGGGATCCTTGTAGGAGGCCAGTTGCCGTTTCATGTCGTTGGGCACGATACGCATCACGTGATTCATACCCTCGATCAGCGCCAATTCAGCGTCGGGCTTGGCGGCTTTCAATTGTCTGGCGTCATCGACGCTGACCTGGATATCGTTGCTGCCCTGGATGATCAAGGCCGGCATCTTCAATGCCGCAAAGGCGCGGGCCGGGTCCTGGCGGAACAACGAGATCAGGTAGGGCTGTACGCTGGGGCGGAAAATGACCTGCAGCTGTGCCGGTACGTTGTCGTCGAGCCGACCGGTCTTTAGGCTGTCGAGCAGTTCGTTGCTGCGCAACATCAGCGGCGGTGGCAGGCGGTTGCTTAATTGTTGACGCAGCACCTGGTCGATCGGCCGGGCGCTGCCGGACAGCGAAATCACCGCCGCCGCGTTGGCCTGGGGCGCGGCGAGGCTGGCGATCAGTGCGCCTTCGCTGTGACCCAGGATAATCAATGGACCCAGCCGTGGGTCGGCGGCGAGTTTGCGGCTCCAGGCCACGGCATCGGCCACATAGGCGTCGACGCTCAGGTTGCGTTCGTCCGGTGTCGCCGCGAGGCTGGCGGCCACGCCGCGTTTGTCATAGCGCACGCTGGCGATGTTGTGTTTGGCCAGCACCCAGGCCAGGCGCTTGAGGCTGTCGTTGCGCCCACCTTCGGGGTTGTTTCCGTCGCGATCCGTAGGACCGGAACCGGAAATGATCAGGACAACCGGCACCGGCGTGTCGGATTTGGGCAGCAACAGCGAGCCGAAAAGCTCACCGCTGCCGGTATCGAGGCTGATGGGACGTTGCAAAACCGTGGCCTGGGCCAGGCCGGTAAAGAGGGTAAGGCACAAGGCAAGCAGCTTTAACATCATCACGCCATTAGTTACGAAGGTGCCGGTTGGACTGGCGGGCACCGATAAGGTTCGAGGATGAACTACTTGGGGAGCCTGCGTATACTGGCGGCCATTACGAATCCAAGGTTGAGTCTCTCAGCGATTTCACGGAGCACCCTGCATGTCCGGCAATACCTACGGCAAGCTGTTCACTGTCACCACCGCGGGCGAAAGCCATGGTCCGGCGTTGGTCGCCATTGTCGACGGCTGCCCGCCGGGCCTGGAGATTTCCCTGGACGATCTGCAGCGTGACCTGGACCGCCGCAAGCCCGGTACCAGCCGCCACACCACCCAGCGCCAGGAAGCCGATGAAGTCGAAATTCTCTCCGGCGTGTTCGAAGGGCGCACCACCGGCTGCGCCATCGGCCTGCTGATCCGCAACACCGACCAGAAGTCCAAGGACTACTCGGCTATCAAGGATCTGTTTCGCCCGGCCCACGCCGACTACACCTACCACCACAAATACGGCGAGCGCGACTACCGTGGCGGCGGGCGCAGTTCGGCCCGGGAAACCGCCATGCGCGTGGCGGCCGGAGCGATAGCCAAGAAATACCTGGCCAGCCAGGGCATCGTGATTCGTGGCTACATGAGCCAGCTGGGCCCTATCGAAATTCCCTTCAAGACCTGGGACTCGGTGGAACAGAACGCTTTCTTCTGCCCCGACGCGGACAAGGTGCCGGAGCTTGAGGCCTATATGGACCAACTGCGCCGGGACCAGGATTCGGTCGGCGCGAAGATCACCGTGGTGGCCGAAGGCGTGATGCCCGGCCTTGGCGAGCCGATCTTCGATCGCCTCGACGCCGAACTGGCCCACGCGCTGATGAGCATCAATGCGGTGAAGGGTGTGGAAATCGGTGCCGGCTTCGCCTGTGTCGCCCAACGCGGTACTGAACACCGCGACGAACTGACCCCGCAAGGTTTCCTCAGCAACAATGCTGGCGGCATCCTCGGTGGCATTTCCTCGGGCCAGCCGATCGTGGCGCACCTGGCCTTGAAGCCGACGTCCAGCATCACCACGCCGGGCCGCTCCATCGACATCCATGGCAACCCGGTGGAGGTCATCACCAAGGGGCGTCACGATCCGTGTGTTGGTATCCGCGCCACGCCAATCGCCGAGGCGATGATGGCGATCGTGTTGATGGATCATCTGTTGCGTCATCGCGGCCAGAACGCCGATGTGCAGGTCGGCACTCCGGTGCTGGGTCAGCTTTGATGGCTGACCTGCCGACCGCCGTGGCCTGACGACCATGGCGGCACTGCCGTACTGGCGGCTCTCCAGTTTTTATCTGTTCTATTTCGCGCTGCTCGGTTCGACGGCGCCGTTCCTGGCGCTGTATTTCGATCATCTGGGGTTTAGCGCGGCGCGCATCGGCGAGCTGGTGGCGATTCCCATGCTGATGCGCTGCGTGGCGCCGAACGTCTGGGGCTGGCTGGGGGATTACACCGGCCGACGCCTGGCGATCGTGCGCTTTGGCGCGATCTGCACGCTGTTGACCTTCTCGCTGATCTTCATCGATAAAAGCTATGCCTGGCTGGCGATGGTCATGGCGCTGCACGCGTTCTTCTGGCACGCGGTGCTGCCGCAATTCGAAGTCATCACCCTGGCCCACTTGAGTGGGCAGGCCTCGCGCTACAGCCAGGTGCGCCTGTGGGGTTCCATTGGCTTCATCATCACTGTGGTGCTGCTGGGGCGATTGTTCGAATGGCTGAGCCTGGACATTTATCCGCAAGCCTTGGTGCTGATCATGGCCGGCATCGTGTTCGCCAGTTTCTGGGTGCCCAACGCCCAGCCGGTGCAGGGACCGCGAGTGGCGGGGGACGGCTTTTTGCGGCAACTGCGCAACCCCGGTGTGCTGGCGTTCTACGCGTGCGTGGGCCTGATGCAGGTCAGCCATGGGCCGTATTATACGTTTCTGACGCTGCACCTTGAGCACCTGGGCTACAGCCGCGGGTTGATCGGCCTGCTCTGGGCCGTCGGGGTGGTGGCGGAAGTGCTGATATTCCTGTTGATGAGCCGGATCCTGGCACGGTTTTCCGTGCGCCGGGTCCTGCTGGCGAGTTTCCTGCTGGCGGCGCTGCGCTGGCTGCTGCTGGGTTCACTGGCTGAGTTTCTCTGGGTGCTGCTGTTTGCCCAGGTGTTGCACGCGGCGACCTTTGGCAGCTTTCACGCGGCTGCCATTCATTTCGTGCAACGTAGCTTCGGACCACGCCAGCAAGGCCAGGGCCAGGCGCTGTACGCGGCGCTGGCTGGCACGGGCGGGGCGTTGGGTGCGTTGTATTCCGGCTACAGCTGGAATGCCCTGGGCGCCACTTGGACTTTCAGCATCGCCAGCGTCGCAGCCTTCGCTGCAGCCGTTATCATTGCCACACGTATGCAAGAGGACAGGCCATGAGCCTTACCCGTGAACAGCTCGCCCGGGAAATCATCGACGCCGGGCGTTTTTTGTATGGCCGCGGCTGGTCCCCGGCCACCAGCAGCAACTATTCGACCCGACTTGCCCCTGACCAGGCCTTGCTGACCGTGTCCGGCAAGCACAAGGGGCAACTGGGGCTCGACGATGTGCTGGCCACTGACCTGGACGGCAACAGTCTGGAGCGGGGCAAGCAACCGTCCGCCGAAACCCTGCTGCACACCCAGCTGTATCGCTGGCGGCCGGAGATCGGGGCGGTGCTGCACACCCACTCGGTGAATGCCACGGTGTTGTCACGCCTGACAAACGCAGCCTTCATCGACTTTGAAGACTATGAATTGCAAAAAGCCTTCAGCGGCGTTTCGACCCACGAATCCCGGGTCCGTGTGCCGATTTTCGACAATGACCAGGACATCGCGCGCCTGGCCGCCCAAGTGCAGCCCTGGCTGGAGGCGCATCCCGATTGTGTCGGCTACCTTATTCGCGGCCACGGCCTGTATACCTGGGGGCCGTACATGAACGATGCACTGCGCCAGATCGAAGCGTTCGAGTTCCTGTTCGAGTGCGAACTCAAGACCCGCGCACTCCTGAACCGTTAATTTGCTGGAGCCATAGCCATGAGCAGCCTGTCCGTCTACCACGTCTCAAGCCCTGACATCCCGAACAAGGTGCTGACCCATTTCGAAGACATCGCCTCGACCTTGGCCGAAAAGGGCGTGCGTTTCGACCGCTGGGAAGCTGCGACAAAAATCCAGCCCGGCGCCAGCCAGGACGAAGTCATCGCCGCCTACCAGGCCCAGATCGACCGCTTGATGACTGAGCGGGGCTACGTCACCGTCGATGTCATCAGCCTCAACAGCGATCACCCGCAAAAAGCCGAGCTGCGGGCCAAGTTCCTTGATGAGCACCGCCATGGTGAAGACGAAGTACGATTTTTCGTCGCAGGTCGTGGCTTGTTTACCCTGCACATCGACGATTATGTCTACGCCGTGCTCTGCGAAAAGAACGATCTGATCTCGGTACCTGCCGGTACGCCGCACTGGTTCGACATGGGCGAGCATCCGCATTTTGTGGCCATTCGCCTGTTCAATAACCCGGAAGGCTGGGTCGCGAAGTTTACCGGTGATGACATCGCCAGCCGCTTCCCGCGCCTGGAGGACTGAGCCCGTGCCAATCAAAGCCATCCTTACCGACATCGAAGGCACCACCAGCGCGGTGAGTTTCGTGTTCGACGTGCTGTTTCCCTATGCCGCCAGGCATTTGCCGGATTTCGTCCGGCAGAACGCCGACCGCGCTGACGTGGCCGAACAACTGGCTGCCGTGCGTCAGGACAGCGCTGAGCCGGAGGCTGACGTCGAGCGAATCATCGCAATTCTGTTGGGCTGGATCGCCGAAGACCGCAAAGCCACGCCGCTCAAGGCGTTGCAGGGCATGGTCTGGGAGCAGGGGTATCACGCCGGGCAATTGAAAGGTCACGTGTACCCGGACGCCGTGCAGGCACTTCAGCGCTGGCACCAGCAAGGTTTCCAGCTGTTTGTTTATTCCTCGGGCTCGATCCAGGCGCAGAAGCTGATTTTCGGTTGTTCCGAGGCCGGTGATCTGTCGCCGTTGTTCAGCGGGTATTTTGACACCACGTCGGGACCCAAGCGGGACGTGCAGTCCTACCAGCGCATCAGCGCGGCGGTGGGCGTTGCGCCGGGGGAGATTCTGTTTCTGTCTGACATCGTCCAGGAACTGGATGCGGCTCGCGATGCGGGTATGGCGACCTGCGGGTTGGCCCGGGAGGGCGGTGAGCTGGCGGGGCATGTCACGGTGGACAGTTTTGCGCGGATCGAGCCGGCAGACTTTTGAAGTCCGCAAGCTACCACACGAAGTCAGGTGATGGATTGTGGGAGCGAGCAAGCCCGCTCCCACAGAAGGATCAAGCGCTGTGATAAGTCGGCAGAGCGAAGCGATGCTGGCTTTGCAGCAGGGTAATCTGTGGCAATTCGCTGGCCTGCTCAGCCAGGTCGCGACGGATTGCACTGATCACCCAGGACAATTGGTCTCCGGCGTGCAACTGCGCGTAGGAAATCGAGCGCTTCAACTGTTTGCCTTCGCTATTGCGCAATGTCAGCAGAATGCCGCCATCCGGGCGAGCCTGCGTCGTCACTTCGTAGTTGGAAAACAGGGACGAAAACTTTTCTTGAATCATGTTCATATTTGACTGCTCCATGGTTTTGATGGCAAACCGTGGAGGGGTAGTTGCAGTGTCTGTGCCAGCCTTGGCGCTTCTAAAAAATCCTTTAAAAACAGTTAGTTAATGATTCGTTGCATTTTTGCTTTCGTGCATCTTGCATGAATGCCCATCGTGCATCCTGCATTTTGCGTGGTCCGGCGTTAATTTATGGAACCAATTCGCCTCCCCAGGCTCATCGCTCCAGCTGTCTGGGGCAGCGGATACAAAACATTGCAAAAACCGCATGTACAGCGCCGGAATCCCTGGCGTACTTTCGATCCAAAATCACCTCCCACCCGATAATCAGACCCACGAGGTCGAACGGGGAAGATCACCATGAGTCGTACACCCAGCGACGCGATCACCTGGGGCATGATGTTGCGCAAGCTGCCCACCATTGCCAGAGCTGTTCCCCGGATCGTCAGAGGCATGAAGCTCGCCAACGTCCAGGACCCGACCCAGCCCTGCGGCCTGGGCTGGTGTTTCGAGCAGGCGACGCAACGTAATCCAGAGGGCCCGGCGTTGCTGTGCGGCGACACGGTGTGGAGTTATGCACAGGTCAACGAGCAGGCCAATCGCATCGCCCATTACTTACTGGCGCAGGGCATTGCTAAGGGCGACTGCGTGGCGATTTTCGTCGAGAACCGGCCACAGTTGTTGATCGCGGTACTGGCGGTGGCGAAGGTCGGTGCGGTCAGCGCCATGATCAACACCTCACAGACGGGCGATGCACTGGTGCACAGCCTGGCGCTGGTGGCGCCGGTTGCCGTGGTGGTCGGGGACGAACGTGTCGCGGTCTTCAATGACGTACGTAGCCGGACCGCATTGCCGAGCGCTCGAACCTGGTGGGTGGCGGATCAGGCGTACGCCGATGTCCCGTCCGGTTTCGTCGACCTGTTCAGTAGCAGCGACGACTACCCAGGTGACAACCCGGCCAGCAGCCAACAAGTCTTTTTCAACGATCCGTGTTTGTACCTCTACACCTCGGGCACCACCGGGCTGCCCAAGGCCGGGGTCTTTCGCCATGGGCGCTGGATGCGTACTTCCACCAGCTTCGGCTTGATCGCCCTGGACATGCAGCCCGATGACGTCGTGTATTGCACCTTGCCGCTGTACCACGCCACGGGCCTGTGCGTGTGTTGGGGGGCGGCGATCTGTGGCGCATCGGGATTTGCGATCCGGCGCAAGTTTAGCGCCAGTCAGTTCTGGAGCGATGTGCGCCGCTACCGGGCGACCACGCTGGGTTATGTCGGTGAGTTGTGCCGTTATCTGATCGACCAGCCGGCCAGTACCGAAGACCTCCGCCATGACGTGAAGAAGATGATCGGCAATGGCCTGCGCCCAGGGGCTTGGTCTGCCTTCAAGACGCGCTTTGGCATCGACCACATCTGCGAGCTGTACGCGGCCAGCGACGGCAATATCGGTTTTACCAACGTGCTGAATTTCGACAACACCGTCGGGTTTTCCCTGATGGGTTGGGAATTGGTGCAGTACGACCATGACAGCGCGGCACCGTTACGCAACCTGCAGGGGCGCATGCAGAAAGTGCCCCGGGGCGAACCTGGCCTGCTCTTGGCGCGGATCGACGACAAGGCGCCGCTGGACGGCTACACCGATCAGGCTTTGACCGAAAAAACCATCTATCGAGACGTCTTCGTCCCCGGTGACCGCTATTTCAACACCGGTGACCTGCTGCGCAACATTGGCTTTGGTCATGGGCAGTTCGTTGATCGCCTCGGCGATACCTACCGCTGGAAAGGCGAGAACGTCTCTACCACGGAAGTCGAAAACGTTTTGCTGCAACACCCTCAGGTGGCCGAGGCGGTGGCCTATGGCGTGGAAATCAATGGCACCAATGGCCGCGCCGGCATGGCGGCGATCACCCCGTCGGAATCCCTGGCGGTGCTGGATTTCAGTGAACTGTTGCAGTTTCTGCAGTGCAAACTGCCGGCCTATGCGGTGCCGTTGTTCCTGCGCATCAAGGTGAAAATGGACACTACCGGCACGTTCAAATACCAGAAGACCCGCCTCAGGGCCGAAGCCTTCGACCCTTGCGTCACCGATGATGAGCCGGTCTACGCCTGGCTGCCCGGCAGCCTGACTTACGTGCGGGTAGACCGGCAACTGGCGATGCAGATCCACGACGGGCAATACCGCTATTGATTCTGGCTATGAGCACTGCAGAGAAAAAAGGGATGACAGCTATCGAGTCCCTCAGGAAACTAGCGGCTTTGCAAAGACTTGAGTGGAGTTTCCCATGTCCGATACAAGCCGCCAGATGACCCCGGAAGAAGCAGCGGAGTTTGCCGAGCAGGTGTTCAACGTCGCACGCCAGGGTGACGCCGCGATGATGGCCGCCCTGCTGAGCAAGGGCCTGCCGCCGAACTTGCGTAATCACAAGGGCGACACCTTGCTGATGCTGGCCGCGTACCACGGGCATGTGGAGACGGTGAGGGTGCTGCTGGAGCACAAGGCTGATCCGGAAGTGCGCAACGACAACGGCCAGAGCCCGATTGCCGGCGCGGCGTTCAAGGGCGACCTGGCAGTGGTCACGGCGCTGGTGGAGGGCGGTGCGCAGGTGGAAGGTTCCTCCTTCGATGGTCGTACCGCGCTGATGATGGCCGCGATGTTCAACCGGGTGGAAATCGTCGACTACCTGATCAGTAAAGGCGCCGACCCCAAAGCCAAGGATGCCAACGGCGTCTCGGCCCTGGATGCGGCCAAGACCATGGGCGCGGTGGATACCACGGCGCAGTTGGAAAAGTTGTTGGGCTGAAAGGCTGTGGGAGCAAAGCTTGCTCGCGATACAGGCACCTCGGTTCCAGAGAGACCGCGTTGTTTTCATCGCGGGCAAGCCTTGCTCCCACAAAACGCTCGTTCGCAGGTTCTTCTCCAATCCTAATCCGCATGCGCTATCCTGCCCGCCCTCAAAAAACCATTCGCCACAGGATCCACCCCATGAAAGCCGCCCTCATCGAACTCATCAGCAAAATCAGCTCCGGCTGCCTGGGCGATGCGGACATTGCGAAAATCGCTGACGAAGCGGCTCAGGCCTACGCCGATCCGGCGGCTTTCCTGGCGGCCAACCCCGATATCAACTACGACGACACGTTCCCGATCCCCCTGGGTGAATGGGTGGTGGTGGGCAGCCTGCCGGACACCGTGTTGTTCCAGGCCGACACCTACGTGGACCTGTTCGAACAGATCATCGCCTCGTTCGGCCCCGGCGTGGCGTTCAATCTCAAGCCCAAGCAACTGGCAAAAACCGAAGCCCTGACCGCGCTCAACCGCATCCAGATCCAGATGAGCAGCCTGAACAAGGACAATGGCGGTTATGTGCTGATGAACTTCAGCCAGTTGCTCGATGATGAGTTGCAAATGGTGCTGGTGTACGGCAACGACGTGCCGCGGGTGCTGGAGCTGTGTGGCGAAGTTGGCATCGCTGCCGCGCCGTCCCTGGAAGCCCTCAAGGTTGCTGTCCACGTCTGAAGCAATAAAACGGAACCCTCGCCGGGGGCCCGCTATCCTAAGGGTGCCTATCACCATTTGGGAGCGACACCATGGGTTCCACCTTCAACGGCCTGATCGGCCTGATCATCCTGGCGCTCGATATCTGGGCGATCATCAATGTGCTCAAGAGCGGCGCGGAAACCGGGATGAAAATCCTCTGGGTGCTGCTGATTATTCTGTTGCCGGTGCTGGGCCTGATCATCTGGGCGATCGCCGGGCCGCGAGGCAACGTGCGGATTTGACTGCTCCATGAAAAATGCCCGGGCGCCTCGAGCGACCGGGCATTTTTCATGGGTGGATATCAGGCCGTTGCCAGGGTTGGTTTCTGCGCGGCACTCAAGAAGCGCAGCAAGGCCAACAGCGGGAAGGCACTGCCGACGATCACCACCCACAACCAGCCGCCGTGTTCGTACACCGCGCTGGCGATCGATGAGCCGAAGGCACCACCGACGAAGATGCTGGTCATGTACAGCGCATTCAGCCGGCTGCGGCTTTTCGCATCCAAGGCATAGATGGTGCGCTGGCCCAGGACCATGTTCATCTGCACACAGAAATCCAGGACCACGCCGGTCACGGCCAGGCCGATGACGCTGTACAGCGGATGAATGAACGCCGGTAGAAAGCTCAAGCTGGCGAACAGCATCGCCAGCAGCGAGGCGTTGCGGGTATGGCCGGCATCCGCCAGGCGACCAGCGATGGGCGCGGCGATGGCGCCGATGGCACCGACCAGGGCGAACAGGGCGATTTCAGTCTGGGACAGGCCATGGTTGCGTGACAGCTCCAGCGGCACGGCGGTCCAGAACAGGCTGAACGTGGCGAACAGGCAGGCTTGGTAAAACGCCCGTTGCCGCAACAGCGGTTGCTGGCGCAGCAGGGTGCCGAGCGAGCCCAGCAGTTGACCATAGGAGGCGCTGTGGTCGGGCTGGCGCTTGGGCACGGTCAGTGCCAGGACGATGCTGATCGCGGCCATCAATGCGGCGGCGATCATGAACATCGCCCGCCAGCCGAAGTGATCGGCTACCAGGCTTGAGATCGGCCGCGCCAGCAGGATCCCCAAGAGCAGACCGCCCATGATCCCTCCCACGACCCGCCCTCGGGACTCCTCCGGCGCCAGGTGCGCAGCCAGGGGAATCAGGACTTGCACCGACACCGAGCTGAAACCCACCAGCAGCGAGACCAGCAGGAACACGTTCGGTTGATCGGTGAACGCAGCTGCCAACAGGCTGGCAATCGCCACTACGGTGGTGAGGATCATCAGGCGACGGTTTTCCAGCAAGTCGCCCAGCGGCACCAGGAAAAACAGGCCCAGGGCATAACCGATCTGGGTCAACGAGACGATCAGGCTGGCCATGGTGCTGCTCAGGCCGACATCCGGCGCGATCAGTTCGATGATCGGTTGGGCATAGTAGATGTTGGCGACGATGGCTCCGCAGCAAAAAGCGAACAGCAGGACCATGCCTCGGGTCAGGGTGGCGGGGTGGGCACTCATGGCATTCTCGTCAGTAACTAGGAAGATGGCGTGAGGCTAAAGAGTTGCGCTGCTCTGGAACAGGCTTTGTGGCTGATATCAGACATGCTTGCTATTGATGATGAACAGCCCCGTAGGAGCTGTCGAGTGCAACGAGGCTGCGATCTTGTCCCTGACAATTGAGTCTCAAGCGAAAGATCAAGATCAGAAGATCGCAGCCTTCGGCAGCTCCTACAGAGGCGGGTGGGGCCGCTCCCCGCGATTCACTGCCCGCTGTAGATCTGGTCGAAAACCCCACCATCATTGAAGTGCGTCTTCTGCACCGTGCGCCAGTCGCCAAAGGTTTTTTCCACCGACAGGAAGTCCACTTTCGGGAAGCGGTCGGTGTATTTGGCTAATACGGCCGGGTCCCGTGGACGCAGGTAGTTGGCGGCGGCAATTTCCTGGCCTTCAGGCGACCACAGGTATTTGAGGTACGCCTCGGCGGCTTCGCGGGAGCCTTTTTTCTCGACCACTTTGTCGACCACGCTCACTGGTGGCTCGGCTTCAGCGGAGACGCTCGGGTAGATCACTTCAAACTGGTCGCGACCGAACTCGCGGGCGATCATCTCGGCTTCGTTTTCAAAGGTCACCAGCACATCGCCGATCTGGTTGGTCATGAAGGTCGTCGTCGCGGCGCGGCCACCGGTGTCTAGCACTGGCGCCTGTTTGAACAACTTGCCGACGAAGTCCTTGGCTTTGCTTTCATCGCCACCGTTCTTCAGCACATAACCCCAGGCCGACAGGTAGGTGTAGCGGCCGTTACCGGAGGTTTTCGGGTTGGGCACGATCACCTGCACGCCGTCCTTGAGCAGGTCGGGCCAATCTTTCAGCGCTTTTGGGTTGCCTTTGCGTACGATGAACACCGTGGCCGAGGTGAACGGAGCGCTGTTGTTCGGCAGACGGGTGACCCAGTTCTCAGGCACCAGTTTGCCGTTATCCGCCAGGGCATTGATGTCGGTGGCCATGTTCATGGTGATGACATCCGCCGGCAACCCGTCGATCACCGAGCGCGCCTGCTTGCTGGAACCGCCGAAGGACATCTGCACGGTGATGTTTTCGTTGTGCTCGGCCTGCCAGTGTTTCTGGAAGGCGGCGTTGTAGTCTTTGTAGAAATCGCGCATCACGTCGTAGGACACGTTGAGCAGGGTCGGGGCGGCGTGGGCCAGGCTGCCGAAGGTCAGGCCGGCGGCGAGAAGGGAAGCGCCAAAGAAGTTCTTCACTTACCAATTCCTTTTATTTGAACGGGGGGGCTAGGCAATTAGCCAGCACACTAGCTGCAAGCCTATAGACCTTCAAGCATCAAAAAGTGCTTTGCTTATTCCAGTTTCTTAAACAACGCATTGCCGCAACGTGAGCAAAAAGCGGCGCCATGTTCGTGGTTGTTTTTACTGCACACCGGGCAATCGTGCTTGAGCTGATCAGCGCGCATGGCCGTGGCCAGTTCGGCGGTAAAGATCCCCGTTGGCACGGCGATGATCGAGTAACCGGTGATCATCACCAGGGATGACACCACCTGGCCCAGTGGCGTCTTGGGCACGATGTCGCCAAAACCCACCGTGGTCAGTGTCACGATAGCCCAATAGATGCCCTTGGGAATGCTGGTGAAGCCATTCCCTGGGCCTTCGATGACATACATCAGCGTGCCGAACACGGTCACCAGGGTCGAGACGCTGACCAGGAACACGATGATTTTCTGCTTGCTGCCCCGCAGCGCCGCCATCAGGTAGTTGGCCTGCTTGAGGTAAGGGCTGAGCTTGAGCACCCGGAAAATCCGCAGCATACGGATGATTCGAATGATCAGCAGGTACTGGGCATCGCTGTAATACAACGCCAGGATTCCCGGCACGATCGCCAGCAGATCCACCAGGCCGTAGAAACTGAAGGCATAGCGCAGGGGCTTGGGCGAGCAGTACAGGCGCAGGCCGTACTCGACGATGAAGATAAAGGTGAAACCCCACTCGATAGCGGCCAAAAGCGTCGCGTAGTTTTTGTGCACGCTGTCGATGCTGTCGAGCATCACGATGACCAGGCTGGCGAGGATGATCAACAGCAGCGTGCTGTCGAAGCGCCGGCCGGCCACGGTGTCGCTCTGGAAAATCATGACGTAGAGCCGTTCACGCCAATTGTTGCTGCTGTCCATAAGCTTCGCCTGAATCAGAATCAGCGAAGCCTAGGGCGATTGTCCCGCAGAGCGCAAGGCGCGGCATCAAGGCTGGCCTGGTGCCACGCTCGGCCAGTGGCCTGGATCAGCCAGCAGGCCAGGACGAACGGTGCGGTCAGCGGCACCAAACCGAGGGCGGCAAAGCCAGGTGTCAGCAGCATTGCCAGGAGCACACCGGCCAGTGGCAGCCATGGCTGGCGGTGCTGTTGGCCGAGAGCCAGAGCCACCAGCGCCGGGTTATATCCAGCAAGTCCTGAAAGGGCGGCTGCGTTTTCATGATGCAGCACGGCGAATGCAAGGCCGGCGGCCGAACCGAACAGTGCCCAGCCGGCGGCGCGACGGTTGCTGATCAGCAGGCCTGCGGCGATCAGCCCTCCGGCCAACGGGTGGTCGAGAAACATCACCTGGCCGAGTCCGTTCAAAAGGGCGGCCAGCAGGCTGGGCATCGTCAGTTCGACCGGCAGAGGCGCGGGTTGTGCAGGGGCGAAACTGAGCAGCAACCAACCCAGGCCCACGAAGGGCGCGGTGTAGGCCGAGAGACATTGTGGGTCGCGAGTACGCTTGAGCCATTGCTGGGTCAGCATCGCGCTGAGACCAGCGCTGGCGATGATCAACGGTGGCAGTAACGCTGACCAAGGCAATGCCAGGCTCAGCAGCAACCCCAGCAGGATGCCGTTGTAACTGAACAGGCCGGCCTGCCGATCCACCTTGGCGTAACCGCGTCTCTGGGCCGTGAGCAATCCGGCGACGCCGCCGAGCAGTGCGCCGCCAAACAGGCCGGGCGCTGTGAGCAGAGTCGCCAGCAGGCACAACAGGCCGCACAGGGGATGGCGCTGGAGGAAAATCTGGCTGAAACCGTTGAGCAGGGCGGTGGCCCAGTCGGGGCAATGGGTGTTGGGCATGGTTAGGCTGTGTATCTGATGGACCGGGGTGCCCTCATCGCGAGCAGGCTCGCTCCCACACTGGATTTGCGGTGTAAACAAATAACCTGTGGGAGCGGGCTTGCTCGCGATGAGGACAGAACAGGCGCTAGATCAACCTTCCGATGCACCACGAATGGGTCAACAGGCGTCATGCCTGGGGCTCTCGAGAATCAGGATGGCGCGAAAGTCGTTGACGTTGGTGCGGGTCGGTTCAGTGACAATCAACCCATCCAGCGCGGCGAAGTAGCCGTAGCCATTGTTGTTATCCAGCTCATCGCTGGCACTCAGGCCCAGCTCGGCGGCGCGGCGATAGCTGTCCGGGGTCATGAGGGCGCCGGCGTTGTCTTCGCAACCGTCGATGCCGTCCGTGTCACCGGCCAGTGCGTAGATGCCGGGGTGGCCCTTGAGGCTGTCGGTCAGGCTCAGCAGGAACTCGGCGTTGCGTCCGCCACGGCCATCACCGCGCACGGTGACTGTGGTTTCGCCGCCGGACAGGATCACGCACGGTGCCGCCAGTGGCTGGCCGTACAGGGCGATTTGCCGGGCGATGCCGGCGTGGACTTTCGCCACTTCCCGGGATTCACCTTCCAGGTCGCCGAGGATCAACGGGCTGAAACCGGCCTGACGGGCTTTCACCGCGGCCGCTTCCAGTGATTGCTGCGGGCGGGCGATCAGCTGGAAGTGACTGCGGGCCAGGCTCGGGTCGCCGGGTTTGATGGTTTCCGATTCCGGGCTTTGCAACCAGCGGTGCACCGAGGCCGGCACCTCGATCTGGTAGCGCTTGAGGATCGCCAGGGCTTCGGCCGACGTGCTCGGGTCGGCCACGGTGGGGCCGGAGGCGATGACCGTGGCGAGGTCGCCCGGTACGTCGGAAATCGCATAGGTATAGACCGTCGCCGGCCAGCAGGCTTTGCCCAGGCGCCCGCCCTTGATCGCCGAGAGATGCTTGCGCACGCAGTTCATCTCGCCGATGGTGGCGCCGGACTTGAGCAAGGCCTTGTTGATCGATTGTTTGTCGGCCAGGGTCAGGCCTTTGGCGGGCAAGGCGAGCAGGGCAGAACCGCCGCCAGACAACAGGAAGATGACGCGGTCGTCTTCGCTGAGATGGCTGACCATTTCCAGCACCCGCTGGGCCACGGCCAGGCCAGCGGCGTCGGGCACCGGATGGGCGGCTTCGACCACTTCGATTTTCTGGCAGGGCGCCCCATGGCCGTAGCGGGTCACCACCAGGCCAGAGACTTCGCCCTGCCAGCAACGCTCGACCACTTGCGCCATGGCGGCGGCGGCCTTGCCGGCCCCGATGACGATCACCCGGCCACTGCGATCGCTGGGCAGATAGGGTTCAAGGACGTGCTGCGGATGGGCCGCGTCGATGGCTGTGGCAAACAGCTCGCGGAGCAGTTGTTGCGGATCGACCGACATGGCGGGCTCCCGATTTTTATTCTTAGCGTTGATGCGGACCCTGTGGGAGCGAGCAAGCTCGCTCCCACAGGGGGTAGTGCAGGGCTTATTTGTCGCGGATGGAGAAATTGGCCATATGCTCCAACCCCTTGATCAGCGCCGAGTGGTCCCAATTGCTGCCGCCAATGGCCGCGCAGGTGCTGAACACTTGCTGGGCGTTGGCGGTATTGGGCAGGTTGATGTTCAGTTCCTTGGCGCCTTGCAGGGCCAGGTTCAGGTCTTTCTGGTGCAGGCTGATGCGGAAACCCGGGTCGAAGGTGCCCTTGATCATGCGCTCGCCGTGCACTTCCAGGATCTTCGATGAAGCGAAGCCGCCCATGAGCGCTTCGCGGACCTTGGCCGGGTCGGCGCCGTTTTTCGCGGCGAACAACAGGGCTTCGGCCACGGCCTGGATGTTCAGGGCGACGATGATCTGATTCGCCACTTTCGCCGTCTGACCGTCGCCGTTGCCGCCCACCAGGGTGATGTTCTTGCCCATGGCCTGGAACAGCGGCAGGGCACGCTCGAAGGCGGCGCTGTCGCCACCGACCATGATGCTCAGCGTCGCGGCCTTGGCGCCGACTTCACCGCCGGACACCGGGGCGTCGAGGTACTGCGCGCCTTTTGCATTGATCTTCGCCGCGAACGCCTTGGTGGCGGTGGGGGAGATCGAACTCATGTCGATCACCACCTTGCCCGCACTCACACCGGCTGCCACGCCATCGGCGCGGAACAGCACATCATCGACCTGCGGGGTGTCCGGAACCATGACGATGATGAACTCGGCTTCCTGGGCCACTTCCTTCGGGTTGGCCAACGCCACCGCGCCACCGGCCAGCAGGTCGGCCGGGGCCGCGTCGTGGTGCTGGGACAGGAACAGGCTGTGACCGGCCTTTTGCAGGTTCAATGCCATGGGGTGGCCCATGATGCCGGTGCCGATGAATCCGATTTTAGCCATGGGAAAATCCTCTTGTTTTTATCGCTGTTTCAAGCAAATGGGGAACTGCTTTCCTGTGGGAGCGGGCTTGCTCGCGAAGGCGGTGTGTCAGCTCACGAAGATGCGGTTTGGTACACCGCCTTCGCGAG
Organism: Pseudomonas viciae; assembly: GCF_004786035.1. Taxonomy (NCBI): domain Bacteria; kingdom Pseudomonadati; phylum Pseudomonadota; class Gammaproteobacteria; order Pseudomonadales; family Pseudomonadaceae; genus Pseudomonas; species Pseudomonas viciae. Next base: position 4,815,730 of record NZ_CP035088.1, on the reverse strand, counting down.
CAAGCCCGCTCCCACATTAGGAAAGAGTTGGGTCAGATCGCGTTATGGGTTTTCAACCAGCCCAATCCCGCTTCGGTGCTGGTCAGTGGCTTGTATTCGCAGCCGACCCAGCCCTGGTAGCCGATGCGGTCCAGGTGTTCGAACAGGAAGTGATAGTTGATCTCGCCCGTGCCCGGCTCGTTGCGCCCCGGGTTGTCGGCCAGTTGCACGTGGTTGATCTCGCCCAAGTGCGCCGACAGCGTTCGGGCCAGGTCACCTTCCATGATTTGCATGTGGTAGATGTCGTATTGCAGGAACAGGTTGGCGCTGCCCACCTGCTCGCGGATCGACAGGGCCTGGGCGGTGTTGTTCAGGTAGAAGCCGGGGATGTCGCGGGTGTTGATGGCCTCCATCACCAGCTTGATGCCTTTGGCTTGCAACTTCTCGGCGGCGTATTTCAGGTTGGCGACGAAGGTTTTCTCCACCAGGGCCGTATCGCAGTTCTGCGGACAAATCCCGGCCAGGCAGTTGACCTGGGTGTTGCCCAGCACCTGGGCATAAGCGATCGCCAGGTCAACGCCCGAGCGGAACTCTTCAACCCGGTCCGGCAGACAGGCAATGCCGCGCTCGCCCTTGGCCCAGTCGCCGGCCGGCAGGTTGAACAACACTTGGGTCAGGCCATGGGCCTGGAGCAGCGCCTTGAGCTCGGCGGAGCTGTAGTCGTAAGGGAACAGGTATTCGACGCCTGTGAAACCGGCCTTGGCGGCGGCTTCGAAACGGGCGAGGAAATCCAGCTCGGTGAACAGCATGGACAGGTTGGCTGCAAAGCGTGGCATGGTGGTCTCCTGTAGATAGTTGGCAGGCCCCTGTGGGAGCGGGCTTGCTCGCGAAAGCGGTGTGTCAGCCGACATCTTTGTTGGATCTGAAGCCGTCTTCGCGAGCAAGCCCGCTCCCACATTGGGATGTCAGTCAAGTAGCGAAATGGCTGTCGGTGCATCGTTGCCCACCAGCGCCAGGTCTTCGAACTCGTTGACGGCGTTGATCTCGGTGCCCATGGAGATATTGGTGACCCGCTCCAGGATGATCTCGACAATCACCGGCACCTTGAATTCCTCGATCATCGCCTGGGCCTGGCGCAGCGCCGGTTGGATGCCGGACGGCTCGAACACCCGCAGCGCCTTGCATCCCAGGCCTTCGGCCACGGCGATGTGGTCCACGCCATAACCGTTGAGCTCCGGTGCATTGAGGTTGTCGAAGGACAGTTGCACGCAGTAGTCCATGTCAAACCCGCGCTGGGCCTGGCGAATCAGCCCCAGGTAGGAGTTGTTCACCACGACGTGAATATACGGCAGCTTGAACTGCGCACCCACCGCCAGCTCTTCGATCATGAACTGGAAATCATAGTCACCCGACAGCGCCACGACCTTGCGACTCGGATCGGCCTTGACCACCCCCAGCGCGGCGGGAATGGTCCAGCCCAATGGGCCTGCCTGGCCGCAGTTGATCCAGTGGCGCGGCTTATACACGTGGAGGAACTGCGCCCCGGCGATCTGCGACAGGCCGATCGTGCTGACGTAGCAGGTGTCCTTGCCGAACACCTGGTTCATTTCTTCGTACACCCGCTGTGGCTTGACCGGCACGTTGTCGAAGTGAGTCTTGCGCTGCAGGCTGGCCTTGCGCTGTTGGCAGTCTTGCAACCAGGCGCTGCGGTCTTTCAACTTGCCGGCGACTTGCCATTCGCGGGCCACTTCGATGAACACCGCCAGCGCCGAAGCCGCGTCGGAAACGATACCCAGGTCGGGGGTGAACACCCGGCCGATCTGGGTCGGCTCGATGTCCACATGAATGAACCTGCGACCCTCGGTGTAGACCTCCACCGAACCGGTATGACGGTTGGCCCACCGATTGCCGATGCCCAACACCACGTCCGACTTGAGCAGCGTGGCGTTGCCGTAGCGGTGGGAGGTTTGCAGGCCGACCATGCCGACCATCAGCGGGTGATCGTCGGGGATAGTGCCCCAGCCCATCAATGTAGGAATGACTGGAATGCCGGTCAGCTCGGCGAACTCCACCAGCAGTTCGCTCGCGTCGGCGTTGATGATGCCGCCACCGGCCACCAGCAGCGGGCGCTCCGCCTGATTGAGCATCGCCAGGGCCTTTTCGACCTGCGCGCGGTTGGCGGCGGGTTTGGCCAGCGGCAATGGCTGGTAGGTGTCGATGTCGAATTCGATCTCGGCCATCTGCACATCGAAGGGCAGGTCGATCAGCACCGGACCTGGACGGCCAGAGCGCATCTCATAGAAGGCTTTCTGGAATGCGTACGGCACCTGGCCTGGTTCCAGCACGGTGGTTGCCCACTTGGTCACCGGTTTGACGATGCTGGTGATATCCACAGCCTGGAAATCTTCTTTGTGCAGTCGGGCGCGGGGCGCTTGCCCGGTGATGCACAGGATCGGGATCGAGTCGGCCGATGCGCTGTAGAGCCCGGTGACCATGTCGGTGCCGGCCGGCCCCGAGGTGCCGATGCACACGCCGATGTTGCCGGCCTTGGTGCGGGTGTAGCCCTCGGCCATGTGCGAGGCGCCTTCAACGTGGCGAGCGAGGACATGATCGATGCCGCCGACCTTTTGCAGGGCAGAGTACAGCGGGTTGATAGCAGCACCCGGGATGCCGAAGGCGGTGTCCACGCCTTCACGGCGCATCACCAGGACGGCGGCTTCGATTGCTCTCATTTTGCTCATTGTTTTGTGCCTCTTACGTTTTGTAATTGTATACAAGTGGCTGGTGTGTCGAGTGTATTCACGGCTGGCTGGACAGGTCAATCCCTTTCCTCAAGTGCCTGCTTCATTCGTCGGAAGGCCTAAGATCCTATGATTTATGTCGGTAACGGCGATTTTTGTATACAAAAATGTAGTTTGTTGTGTTCTATTTGTTGCATCCGGTTTTGCCGAAAGCGAAACCCATAAGGCTCTCCCATAACAAAAGAAGGACAGCACCCATGAGCGCTCTAACCTTGAAAGTCGCCCTTGGCCTGGCGGGGCAGGCCCTAGCCGCAGGTCGTGAAGTCAGCGCTGCACCGCTGACCGTCGCGGTCCTCGACAGCGGCGGACACCTGATCACCTTGCAGCGCGAAGACGGCGCCAGCCTGCTTCGCCCACCAATCGCCATCGGCAAAGCCTGGGGCGCCATCGCCTTGGGCAAAGGCTCACGCCTGTTGGCCCAGGACGCCCAGCAACGCCCAGCGTTCTTTGCGGCTTTGAATGGGGTGGGTCAGGGCAGCGTCGTGCCGGCACCGGGTGGGGTGTTGATCAGGGACCAGGATGGGAAAGTGCTTGGGGCGATTGGTGTCAGTGGGGATGTTTCGGACCTTGATGAGCAGGTGGCGGTCAGGGCTGTGGAGGGGGTGGGGTTGCTGGCAGATGCGGGGGCTACTGCTTGAATTTGCGGTGAGTGGATTGGCGCCTTCGCGAGCAAGCCCGCTCCCACAGGTTCGGTGATGGACACAAAATGTCTGAACGCAGCAAATCCCCTGTGGGAGCGGGCTTGCTCGCGAATGGGCTCACCACAGTCTTTCAGCTCACCTCACACCCCTTCAACACCAACCGAATAATCGTCTGTGCCGCCGCTTCATAATCCGCTTCATCGAGCTTCGCTTTGCCGGTCACCGCGCTGATCTGCCAGTCGAAATCGGCATAGGTCTGGGTCGCGGCCCAGATGCTGAACATCAGGTGGTTGGGGTCGATCGGGGCGATTTGGCCGCGGTCGATCCAGGTCTGGATGCAGTCGATGTTGTGCCGGGCCTGGGCGTTGAGTTGCTCCACCAGGTCGGGGCTCAGGTGGGGGGCGCCATGCATGATTTCGCTGGCGAAGACTTTCGAGGCGAAGGGCAGGTCGCGGGAGATGCGGATTTTGGAGCGGATGTAGTTGCTCAGCACTTCACCCGGCACGCCGTCGGCATTGAACGGTGTCGAGGCCTGGAGGATCGGTTCGATGATGCTTTCCAGGACCTCGCGGTAGAGGTTTTCCTTGGATTTGAAGTAGTAATAGACGTTGGGTTTGGGCAGGCCGGCCTTGGCCGCGATGTCGCTGGTCTTGGTCGCGGCGAAGCCCTTGTCGGCAAATTCCTCGCTGGCGGCACGCAGGATCAATGCTTTGTTGCGCTCGCGGATAGTGCTCATAAACCCAGGGGTTCCTTGCCTGTTCTGGCGGTGGCGCATGGTAGCACCGGCCTCGCGCGGCGCTCAAGAATGCCCCCATGGCACCGCCGCTCGCGGTATGCTGCGCAGCATTATTATTCAAGGAGCCCCTCCATGGCCGGAAGCAGTTTGCTGGTATTGATCGACGATATCGCCACCGTGCTCGACGACGTTGCGTTGATGACCAAGATGGCCGCCAAGAAAACCGCCGGGGTACTCGGCGATGACCTGGCGCTCAATGCCCAGCAAGTCTCTGGTGTGCGTGCCGAGCGGGAGCTGCCGGTGGTCTGGGCAGTGGCCAAGGGGTCGTTTATCAACAAGTTGATCCTGGTGCCGTCGGCGCTGGCGATCAGCGCTTTCGTGCCATGGCTGGTGACGCCGTTGTTGATGGTGGGTGGCGCCTACTTGTGTTTCGAAGGGTTCGAAAAACTGGCCCACAAGTTCCTCCACAGCCCGGCCGAAGACCAGGCTGAACATGCGCAACTGGTCGAGGCCGTGGCTGATCCGGCGGTCGATCTGGTGGCCTTTGAAAAGGACAAGATCAAAGGCGCGGTACGCACTGACTTTATTCTTTCAGCGGAAATCATCGCCATTACCCTCGGCACCGTCGCCGATGCGCCGCTGACCCAGCAGGTAATCGTGTTGTCGGGCATCGCCATCGTCATGACCGTTGGTGTCTACGGCCTGGTGGCCGGCATCGTCAAGCTCGATGACCTGGGCCTCTGGCTGACACAGAAGCCAGGACAAGCCGCCAAAAGCATCGGCGGCGCCATCCTGCGTGCCGCGCCCTACATGATGAAAAGCCTGTCGGTGATCGGCACGGCGGCGATGTTCCTGGTGGGCGGCGGCATCCTCACCCATGGTGTGCCGGTGGTGCATCACTGGATCGAAGGCGTGGCAGCCAGTGCCGGCGGCGCTGGGTTTATCGTGCCGATGTTGCTCAATGCGGTGGCGGGGATCGTCGCGGGGGCAGCGGTGTTGGTGGGTGTGCTGGCGGTCGGCAAAGTCTGGAAGGCGCTGAAAGGCTAACCCAGACAACGCATTAAAACTGTGGGAGCGGGCAAGCCCGCTCCCACATTGGTTTTGTGTTGGCTTACTCGGCAATCTGCAACTTACGCGACTCGGTGTACACGTAACGCACCTTCTCATACTCGAACGGCGTGTTCAGCTGGCCATAGCGGAAGCTGGTCTGGTAGCGCTTGTCCACGGCGCGCAGGAGCAGCAGCTCCGGGTGGTTGCCGCTGACTTCGGAGACGTTCAGGAAGTTGATCGCCGATTCGGCCGTGTAGTCCACCAGCAAGCCCGAGGTATCGCGCAGGTTCGACGGACCGAAGATCGGCAGTACGAAGTACGCGCCACCGGGTACACCGTAGAAACCCAGGGTCTGGCCGAAGTCTTCGCTCTGGCGCGGCAGGCCCATGGCGGTGGCCGGGTCCCACAGGCCGGCGATGCCAACGGTGGTGTTGAGCAGCAGTCGCGCCGTGGTTTCCATCGAACGCTTGCCCTTGAATTGCAGCAGGCTGTTCATCAGGTTCGGCACGTCCCCAAGGTTATTGAAGAAGTTGCTCACTCCGGTGCGCACGAAGCTTGGGGTGATGTATTGGTAGCCATCAACGACGGGCAGGAATACCCATTGGTCGAAGCGGTAGTTGAAGTGGTAGACCCGACGGTTCCAGGATTCCAGCGGGTCATAGACGTTCAGGGCGTTGAGGGTCGAGCGTTCGAACTCGCGCTGGTCCAACCCCGGGTTGAACTTGAGCTTGCTCAGCGGCTCCTTGAAACCGTCGGAATCCACCACCACAGGCGCGTTGGCCTTGCTGTTATCGGCGTGGACCATGCCGGCACTCATTAACGCAGCGATAAGCAGGAGATATTTAGCCACGGAAGAACTCCAGCATGGCGTCGCTGTTGACGCGGTAGTTAAGGTTGCCGCAGTGACCGCCCAGTGGGTAAACCGTCAAGCGGTCACCAAAGGTCTTGCGCAGGAAGCCCAGGTCGCCTGGGCCAAGGATCACGTCATCGGCATTGTGCATGACGGCAATCTTCGGGCTGGCCTGCAGGTAATCCTTCAGCGCGTACAGACTGACCTGGTCGACCAGTTGCAACAGGCTGCCGCCGTCAGTGCGCGCACGCCACATCGGGATCACCTGCTCGGTCAGGTAGCAGTCGAAGTCGCATTGCAGCGCGCGCTTGAGAAACGGTGTCAGGCTGGTGCTTTCGGTGATCGGGAATTTCGGCGGGATGATCAGGCCGCGACGGTTGATCAGGTCCGAGGTGAAGGCGATGTCGGCTGCCGAGAAACGGAATGAGGTGCCGATCAGCATCGCCATCTGCTCGTTGCTCAGGTGTTGCTTGGACTGCTGGAAGTCGTAGAGCAGGGCATCGTTGAGGTCGATGTAGCCTTTTTGCTGGAAGTAGCGGGTCAGCTTATTCAGCACCAGTTCATAGAAGGTGGTGGTGTTGTTGATGCCCTTGACCTCGGTCTGGACCAGTTTGTCCAGGTTGGTGATCGAGGTGTAGAGGTTCACCGGTGGGTTCAGCAGCAACACTTTCTTGAAGTTGAAACTGCGTCGGGTTTCGTCCAGGTGCGCGACGAAGGCTGCGTCCAGGGCGCCGAGGCTGTAGCCGGTGAGGTAATACTCGGTCACCGGCAGTTTCGGGTTCTGCGCGCGCACGGCCTGCATCACCCGGTACATGTCCTCGGCATCTTCCTTGGAAATACCCGGCGTGGCGAAGCGCGAAGCGGCACTCATGAAGTCGAAGCTGGTGGGCGATGACAGCTGCACCACGTGGTAGCCGGCCTTGTAGTAAAGCTGCTTGAGGTATTCGTTGAGGGTGCTGTCGTAGCGTGCACCGGTGCCGGCGATCAGGAAGATCAGCGGCGCGGGTTTATCCTGGGTGGCCATGCGGTAGGTGAGGCTTTTCACCGGCCAGAAGTTGTCCGGCAGGATGAACTCGCGCTCCGGGCGCAGGGTCAGGCTGTGATCCGCCTGATTGATGTCCTCGATCGCTGGCAGCTCCGGGCGCAGGTCCGGCGGCGTGGTGGCGATGGTCGCCTCGAACGGGTTGGTCAGGGGGTAGCCGTAGCTGGCGGCATCGATATCCACCGCCAGCGCGGACGCACTCAGAATAAGGCCGCCGGCGAAGGCAGCGAAGCGCAAGGAACGGAGCATGACGAGATCCCTAAGAGGAAGGTGCCGAATGAGGTTCGCAGCCTATGACCACCGAAGCAGAGCCAAGTGCCATGACGGACACAAAACAGGCGCGGACGGGGCGCGATAATAGTAGCGGGACGATACACGTTCGCGCGCAGTAGCGGATAGTTATCTGATGACTCGGGGAATTGGGCTGCGCAAGATTCGGACGGGATAAGTGGCGAAGACAGCCGAAATCGTCTACTGGCTTTCTGATGTCGTTTCTCGTTGCCTGGACGTCGCAGGCAGAGCAGGTTCCATATCGGCGCAGGTTGATGATCGACAGGTCAGTACTCCACTGGCGTTCGGGCCGGTTTGCAGGCGGGCGTGATGGGGGCGCTGTGCACCATAACAATACGTTGACGCTGCTCGGCATCCGCCGGGCGCAGCACTTTCGGGGAAGTAACGATGAAGATGCGACGACTCTTGGGCGCAGGTGCCGCACTGGTACTGGCGATCAGCTCCACCCTGGCCAGCGCCGAAACCAAAACCCTGAGCATCGGTTACGTTGACGGCTGGTCCGACAGCGTCGCGACCACCCACGTGGCGGCCGAAGTCATCAAGCAGAAACTCGGCTATGACGTGAAACTGCAAGCCGTCGCGACCGGGATCATGTGGCAGGGCGTAGCCACCGGTAAGCTCGATGCAATGCTCTCGGCCTGGTTGCCCGTCACCCACGGCGACTACTGGACCAAGAACAAGGATCAAGTGGTCGATTATGGCCCCAACTTCAAGGACGCAAAAATCGGCCTGATCGTGCCGGAGTACGTCAAGGCCCAGTCCGTGGCTGACCTCAAGACCGATGAAAGCTTCAAAAATCGCATTGTCGGCATCGACGCCGGTTCAGGTGTGATGCTCAAGACCGAACAGGCTATCAAGGATTACGACCTGACCGGTTATCAACTCAAGGCCAGTTCCGGCGCCGGCATGATTGCCGAGCTGACCCGTGCCGAGAAGAAAAACGAATCCATCGCTGTCACCGGTTGGGTGCCGCACTGGATGTTCGCCAAGTGGAAACTGCGCTTCCTGGAAGACCCGAAAGGCGTCTATGGCGCGGCTGAAACCGTGAATAGCATCGGCAGCAAGGAACTGGAGGCCAAGGCGCCTGAAGTGGTCGCCTTCCTGAAGAAATTCCAATGGTCCTCGAAAGACGAAATCGGCGAAGTCATGCTGGCGATCCAGGAGGGTGCCAAGCCTGAAGCCGCAGCCAAGGATTGGGTTGCCAAGCACCCGGACCGCGTGAAGGAGTGGACCGGCAAGTAATCGGCCTGGTTTAGCTGTTCGGAAAAACCGCATGACTTTGCGTCATGCGGTTTTTTTGTGCCTGCAGTTTTTCAGCTTGCGCAAACCCCTGTGGGAGCGGGCTTGCTCGCGAAAGCGGTGGGTCAGCCAGCAGCGGATTCACAGGCAGGTCGCATGCGCGAGCAAGCCCGCTCCCACAGGGGATTGCGAAAGTTTTGCGGGAAACTGGCGAGTCCGTCATGTCGTTCTAATACTAAGGTCGTCTGGAACCTGGCCTTGAGCCGCATAGAGTAGGGTTGTTCCAACTTAAATCTGTGCTGCGAGGATAAAAACAATGAACGACAGCATTTACCTCTCGATTCAAAACAGCCCGCGCTTCAAGGAGCTGGTGAGAAAAAGGGAAAAGTTCGCCTGGATTCTCTCGGCGATCATGCTTGGGCTGTATTCCGGCTTCATTCTTCTGATCGCCTATGGGCCACACATTCTCGGGGCCAAGATCACGCCTGAGTCCACCATCACCTGGGGTATTCCCATCGGAGTCGGCCTGATTCTCTCGGCCTTCGTCCTGACCGGTATCTACGTGCGGCGCGCAAACGGTGAGTTCGACGACCTGAACAATGCGATTCTCAAGGAGGCTCAGCAATGATCCGGCGTCTACTGGCTCTATTGAGCATCGCAGCGTTCGCACCGGGCGCCTGGGCGGCTGAAGCCTTGACCGGTGCCGTGCAGAAACAACCCCTCAACGTCGCGGCTATCCTGATGTTCGTGGCCTTCGTCGGCGCGACTTTATACATCACCTACTGGGCGTCCAAGAAAAACAACTCGGCGGCCGACTACTATGCGGCCGGCGGCAAGATCACCGGCTTCCAGAACGGCCTGGCCATCGCGGGCGACTACATGTCGGCGGCGTCCTTCCTGGGTATTTCCGCCCTGGTGTTTACCTCTGGCTACGATGGTCTGATCTACTCCATCGGCTTTTTGGTGGGTTGGCCGATCATTCTGTTCCTGATCGCCGAGCGCCTGCGTAACCTGGGTAAATACACCTTTGCCGACGTGGCGTCCTATCGCCTGGGGCAAACCCAGATCCGTAGTCTGTCCGCCTGCGGCTCGCTGGTCGTGGTGGCGTTCTACCTGATCGCGCAAATGGTTGGTGCCGGCAAGCTGATCCAACTGCTGTTCGGCCTGGATTACCACGTCGCGGTGATCCTGGTGGGTGTCCTGATGTGCCTCTACGTGCTGTTCGGCGGTATGTTGGCGACCACCTGGGTACAGATCATCAAGGCGGTGCTGTTGCTGTCGGGTGCTTCGTTCATGGCGTTGATGGTCATGAAACACGTCAACTTCGACTTCAACATGCTGTTTGCCGAAGCGGTCAAGGTGCACCCTAAAGGCGAGGCGATCATGAGCCCTGGCGGCTTGGTGAAGGACCCGATCTCGGCCTTCTCCCTGGGCCTGGCGCTGATGTTCGGTACCGCTGGCCTGCCACACATCCTGATGCGCTTCTTCACCGTGAGCGACGCCAAGGAAGCGCGCAAGAGCGTGCTGTATGCCACTGGTTTCATCGGCTACTTCTACATCCTGACCTTCATCATCGGCTTCGGCGCGATCCTGCTGGTCAGCACCAACCCGGCCTTCAAGGACGCGGCAGGTGCCTTGCTCGGTGGCAACAACATGGCAGCGGTGCATCTGGCCAACGCCGTGGGCGGCAGCATCTTCCTGGGCTTTATCTCGGCCGTAGCCTTCGCCACCATCCTGGCGGTGGTAGCAGGTCTGACCCTGGCCGGTGCCTCGGCGGTGTCCCATGACCTGTATGCCAGCGTGATCAAGAAAGGCAAGGCCAACGAGAAGGATGAGATTCGCGTGTCGAAAGTCACCACCATCGCCCTGGCGGTGCTGGCGATCGGCCTGGGTATCCTGTTCGAGAAGCAGAACATCGCGTTCATGGTGGGCCTGGCGTTCTCCATCGCGGCGAGCTGCAACTTCCCGGTACTGCTGCTTTCGATGTACTGGAAGAAGCTGACCACCCGTGGCGCCATGATTGGCGGCTGGTTGGGCCTGGTCAGTGCCGTGGGCCTGATGGTGCTCGGTCCGACCATCTGGGTGCAGATCATGGGTCACGAGAAGGCGATCTTCCCGTATGAATACCCAGCGCTGTTCTCCATGGCCATTGCTTTCGTCGGCATCTGGTTCTTCTCCATCACCGACAAATCGGCTGAAGGCGCAAACGAGCGGGCGCTGTTCTTCCCGCAGTTCGTGCGTTCGCAGACTGGTTTGGGGGCGAGTGGGGCGGTTAACCATTGATGTAGCGGTAAGTGTTTGAAGAAATACCCCAGTCGAGAGGCTGGGGTATTTTTTTGCGTGTGATAACTGTGGTGTGAGTGATGACGCCTTCGCGAGCAAGCCCGCTCCCACAGGGAATTGGCGTCGTACACAGATCCAGTGTGGGGGCGGGCTTGCTCGCGAAGGCGCCGGACCAGTCACCGCGGATATCAAAGAGGGCACAAACAAAACAGCCCCTGCTCTTATATAAGAAGCAGGGGCTGTTTCGGTGCAGCTTAAGACCTTATTGCAAGGCAGGCCTTACTTGCGGTCTTCCAGCTTGGTGATATCACGCGACTCGTAGCCGGTGTACAGCTGGCGCGGGCGGCCGATCTTGTACGGGCTGGAGAGCATTTCTTTCCAGTGGGAGATCCAGCCCACGGTCCGCGCCAGGGCGAAGATCACGGTGAACATGCTGGTTGGAATGCCGATCGCCTTGAGGATGATCCCCGAGTAGAAGTCGACGTTCGGGTACAGCGAGCGCTCGATGAAGTACGGGTCGGTCAGGGCGATCTCTTCCAGGCGCATGGCCAGTTCGAGTTGCGGATCGTTCTTGATCCCCAGTTCCTTGAGCACTTCGTCGCAGGTCTGCTTCATGACGGTGGCGCGCGGGTCGCGGTTCTTGTAGACCCGGTGACCGAAGCCCATCAGCTTGAACGGATCGTTCTTGTCCTTGGCCTTGGCGATGAACTTGTCGATGTTCGAGACATCGCCAATTTCATCGAGCATGGTCAGTACCGCTTCGTTGGCACCGCCGTGGGCCGGGCCCCAGAGTGCAGCGATACCGGCGGCGATACAGGCGAACGGGTTGGCACCCGAGGAGCCCGCCAGGCGCACGGTGGAGGTGGAGGCGTTCTGCTCGTGGTCGGCATGGAGGATGAAGATCCGGTCCATGGCCTTGGCGAGTACCGGGCTGATCGGTTTGATCTCGCACGGGGTGTTGAACATCATATGCAGGAAGTTCTCTGCATAGGTCAGGTCGTTGCGCGGGTACATCATGGGCTGGCCCATGGAGTACTTGTAGACCATGGCTGCCAGGGTTGGCATCTTCGCCACCAGGCGGATCGCGGAGATTTCGCGATGCTGGGGGTTATTGATGTCCAGGGAGTCGTGGTAGAAGGCCGAGAGGGCGCCGACAACGCCGCACATGACAGCCATCGGGTGGGCATCGCGACGGAAGCCGTTGAAGAAGGTCTTCAGCTGCTCGTGAACCATGGTGTGGTTCTTCACGGTGCTGACGAACTGGGCCTTTTGCTCTGCGGTTGGCAGCTCGCCGTTGAGCAGCAGGTAGCAGGTTTCCAGGTAGTCCGATTTTTCAGCCAGTTGCTCGATCGGGTAGCCGCGGTGCAGCAGGATGCCGTTGTCGCCGTCGATATAGGTGATTTTCGACTCGCACGAAGCGGTCGACATGAAACCTGGGTCAAAGGTGAAACGGCCCGTGGCCGTCAGGCCCCGTACGTCGATTACATCGGGACCAACGGTGCCGGTTAAAATGGGCAGCTCGACGGGGGCTGCGCCCTCGATGATCAACTGCGCTTTTTTGTCAGCCATGTGGCCTCCTATTAATGCTTGGAATCATCAGACAGACCCCCCACGCAGGGCCCGCACCACTATAGTGAGATAAATCCGAATGTCAATTTGCCTAAAGTCTTGCTCCAGAAGGCTTTAACCGGACTTTTTCCGCGAAATTACCTGCCGTTTACGCCTTTTGCCTCATATGTGCAATGCGCTATTAGGGGAAGGTGAACGCGTTGTCATTAGTAGCCTAACTGTCTATACTCGGCCACCGACCGCCAGGGGCTTTTGGGCCTGCTTTCTTGGGGGTCGTCACTCCCTGGGTGGTGAGTACCTGACCAGTGCGCGCCCCAACAACTTTGCCCTGATTGTTAGGGGCTCTTCAGTGTGAAAAAAAGCCGTGAAAAGCCAACGACCTGTAAACCTAGACCTAAGGACCATCAAACTCCCAGTCACTGCTTACACGTCCATTCTTCACCGAATTTCCGGTGTCATTCTCTTCGTCAGCCTGGCCATCATGCTTTATGCATTGGACAAGTCGCTCGACTCGGAAGAAGGCTTCGGTCAGGTGAAAGCGTGTCTGACCAGTCCGCTAGCCAAGCTAGTGATTTGGGGCATCCTGTCCGCCTTGCTGTATCACTTGGTCGCCGGTGTGCGCCACTTGATCATGGACATGGGCATCGGTGAGACGCTGGAAGGCGGCAAGCTGGGCTCGAAAATCATTATCGCCGTGTCTGCGGTGTTGATCGTTCTGGCAGGAGTCTGGATATGGTAACCAACGTCACGAACCTCTCGCGTTCGGGCCTCTATGACTGGATGGCACAGCGTGTGTCTGCGGTCGTTCTCGCGGCTTACTTCATTTTCCTGATCGGATATGTCGTGGCAAACCCTGGCATTGGCTACGCCCAATGGCATGAACTGTTCGCAAACAACTGGATGCGCATTTTCAGTCTGCTGGCGCTTGTCGCACTGGGCGCTCACGCCTGGGTCGGCATGTGGACCATTGCAACCGACTACCTGACGCCAATGGCGTTCGGCAAGTCGGCGACTGCCGTACGTTTCCTCTTCCAGGCAGTATGCGGCGTTGCGATGTTCGCTTACTTCGTCTGGGGTGTGCAGATTCTCTGGGGTATCTGATCCATGGCTAACATTCCAACGATTTCTTTCGACGCCATCATCATTGGTGGTGGCGGTGCCGGCATGCGCGCAGCGCTGCAACTGGCGCAGGGCGGTCACAAGACTGCCGTGATCACCAAGGTTTTCCCGACCCGTTCGCATACTGTTTCCGCCCAGGGCGGCATCACCTGCGCCATCGCTTCGGCCGACCCGAACGATGACTGGCGCTGGCACATGTACGATACCGTCAAGGGTTCCGACTACATCGGTGACCAGGACGCTATCGAATACATGTGTCAGGAAGGCCCGGCTGCCGTTTACGAGCTGGACCACATGGGCATGCCATTCTCGCGTACCGAGCAAGGTCGTATCTACCAGCGTCCGTTCGGCGGTCAGTCCAAGGACTACGGCAAGGGCGGCCAGGCTGCGCGTACTTGCGCGGCGTCCGACCGTACCGGTCACGCGCTACTGCACACCCTTTATCAGGGCAACCTGAAAGCCGGTACCGTGTTCCTGAACGAGTACTACGCTGTCGACCTGGTGAAAAACCAGGATGGCGCTTTTGTCGGCGTGATCGCGATCTGCATCGAAACCGGCGAAACCACCTACATCCGCGCCAAGGCCACTGTACTGGCGACTGGTGGTGCAGGTCGTATCTATGCCTCCACCACCAATGCCCTGATCAACACCGGTGACGGCGTCGGCATGGCCCTGCGTGCTGGCGTGCCGGTGCAAGACATCGAAATGTGGCAGTTCCACCCAACCGGCATCGCCGGCGCCGGTGTACTGGTCACCGAAGGTTGCCGTGGTGAAGGTGGTTACCTGATCAACAAGCACGGCGAGCGTTTCATGGAGCGTTATGCTCCGAACGCCAAGGACCTTGCCGGTCGTGACGTGGTTGCCCGTTCGATGGTTAAAGAGATCATCGCCGGCAACGGTTGCGGTCCGAATGGCGACCACGTGATGCTCAAGCTCGACCACCTGGGCGAGGAAGTGCTGCACAGCCGCCTGCCAGGCATCTGCGAACTGTCCAAGACCTTCGCTCACGTCGATCCGGTCGTCGCGCCGGTTCCAGTGGTTCCAACCTGCCACTATATGATGGGCGGCGTTGCCACCAACATTCATGGCCAGGCAATCACCCAGAACGCCGAAGGCGTCGACGAAATCATCCCTGGCCTGTTCGCAGTGGGTGAAGTGGCGTGTGTATCGGTCCACGGCGCCAACCGCCTGGGCGGTAACTCGTTGCTCGACCTGGTGGTCTTCGGTCGCGCTGCTGGCCTGCACCTGGAGAAAGCGCTGTCCGAAGGTATCGAATACGACGATGCCACCGACGCCAACATCGAAGCCGCCCTGGCGCGTCTGTCCGCCCTGAACGAGCGTACCGAAGGCGAAGACGTGGCGACCCTGCGTCGCGAGTTGCAAAACTGCATGCAGAACTACTTCGGTGTATTCCGTACCGGCGAATACATGCAGAAGGGTATTGCCCAGTTGGCGCAATTGCGTGAACGAATTGCCAACGTGAAGATCAACGATAAGTCGCAGGCGTTCAACACTGCCCGTATCGAAGCGCTGGAATTGCAGAACCTGCTGGAAGTGGCTGAAGCTACCGCCATTGCTGCCGAAGTACGTAAAGAGTCCCGCGGCGCTCACGCCCGTGAAGACTTTGAAGATCGTGACGACGAAAACTGGCTGTGCCACACCCTGTACTTCCCGGGTGACAAGCGCGTGACCAAGCGTGCTGTGAACTTCTCGCCGAAGACTGTTCCGACTTTTGAACCTAAGATTCGGACTTATTAAGGGTGGCCGCCATGTTGCAAGTCAGTGTTTATCGCTACAACCCTGATCAGGACGCTGCGCCGTTCATGCAGGATTTCCAGGTCGATACCGGTGGTAAAGACCTGATGGTGCTGGACGTGCTGGCCCTGATCAAAGAGCAGGACGAGGGTTTCTCCTATCGTCGCTCTTGCCGTGAGGGCGTTTGCGGCTCCGACGGCATGAACATCAACGGCAAGAACGGCCTGGCCTGCATCACGCCGCTGTCCGCGGTGGTCAAGGGCAACAAGCTGATCGTTCGTCCGCTGCCAGGTTTGCCGGTTATTCGTGACCTGGTCGTCGATATGAGCATCTTCTACAAGCAATACGAGAAGGTGAAGCCATTCCTGCAGAACGACACGCCGGCTCCGGCCATCGAGCGTCTGCAGTCCCCGGAAGAGCGTGAGAAGCTTGACGGTCTGTACGAGTGCATCCTGTGCGCTTGCTGCTCGACCTCGTGCCCATCCTTCTGGTGGAACCCGGACAAGTTCCTGGGCCCGGCCGCCCTGCTGCAAGCGTACCGCTTCCTGGCAGACAGCCGTGACACCAAGACGTCCGAGCGTCTGGCTGCACTGGATGACCCGTTCAGCGTATTCCGCTGCCGCGGGATCATGAACTGCGTCAACGTCTGCCCGAAAGGCCTGAACCCGACTAAGGCCATCGGTCACGTACGTAACATGCTGCTGCAAAGCGGCGTGTGATTCAGCTGCTGTACCCGTAGAACCGCTGTACCCGTAGAAGGCCAGGCGCGGGCTTCAACCCGCGCTCAGGCTATAACCAGAACGGCCGCTCACAAAGCGGCAGTTCTTATTTTGAAGAAATGAGACAAGCAGGGGCATCCGGGCTGGTACCCGGACTATCAGCGTGATCCTAAGTGGCTTGTTTTAGTCGCTGCACTCGGACTTCTGCAAGTTTGCTCGGTGTTTTCGCCGGTGGTGTTCCCCTAATCGAGGGTGACCAAGCATGCAAGAAAGCGTGATGCAGCGCATGTGGAACAGTGCCCACCTCTCCGGTGGTAACGCTGCCTATGTGGAAGAGCTCTACGAGCTCTACCTGCACGACCCTAACGCTGTGCCAGAAGAATGGCGCACCTACTTTCAGAAGTTGCCGGCTGACGGTAACTCTGCCACTGATGTTTCGCACTCGACAATTCGCGATCATTTCGTGCTGCTGGCAAAGAACCAGCGCCGCGCTCAACCGGTGTCTGCCGGCAGTGTGAGCAGCGAGCATGAGAAGAAGCAAGTTGAAGTGCTGCGACTGATCCAGGCCTACCGGATGCGTGGCCACCAAGCAGCCCAGCTGGACCCGCTGGGACTGTGGCAGCGTCCTGCACCTGCAGACCTGTCGATCACTCATTACGGCTTGACCAATGCCGATCTTGATACGACCTTCCGTGCCGGCGACCTGTTCATCGGCAAAGAGGAAGCGAGCCTACGCGAAATTCACGAAGCGTTGCAGCAGACATATTGCCGCACCATCGGCGCTGAATTCACGCACATCACCGATTCCGAGCAGCGCCAGTGGTTCCAGCAGCGTCTGGAAAGCGTTCGTGGCCGTCCGACGTACTCCACCGACATCAAGAGCCACTTGCTCGAGCGCGTTACCGCCGGTGAAGGCCTGGAGAAATACCTGGGTACCAAATACCCGGGCACCAAGCGTTTCGGCCTGGAAGGCGGCGAAAGCCTGATTCCGATGCTCGACGAGCTGATCCAGCGTTCCGGTTCCTACGGCACCAAGGAAGTTGTCATCGGCATGGCCCACCGTGGCCGTCTGAACGTGCTGGTCAACACCTTCGGCAAGAACCCGCGCGAGCTGTTCGACGAGTTCGAAGGCAAGAAGAAGGTCGAGCTGGGCTCCGGTGACGTGAAATACCACCAGGGTTTCTCGTCCAACGTGATGACCACAGGTGGCGAAGTCCACTTGGCCATGGCCTTCAACCCATCCCACCTGGAAATCGTTTCCCCGGTGGTCGAGGGTTCGGTCCGTGCCCGTCAGGATCGTCGCAACGACCCGACCGGCGAGAAGGTGCTGCCGATCTCCATCCACGGTGACGCGGCATTCGCCGGTCAAGGCGTGGTCATGGAAACCTTCCAGATGTCGCAGACCCGCGGTTTCAAGACCGGCGGTACCGTGCACATCGTGATCAACAACCAGGTCGGTTTCACCATCAGCAACCCGCTGGACTCGCGTTCCACCGAGTACGCAACCGACGTCGCGAAAATGATCCAGGCGCCGATTCTCCATGTGAATGGCGATGACCCGGAAGCCGTGCTGTTCGTGACCCAGTTGGCCATTGATTACCGCATGCAGTACAAGCGTGACGTGGTGATCGACCTGGTCTGCTACCGTCGTCGCGGCCACAACGAGGCCGACGAACCTAGCGGCACCCAGCCTCTGATGTACCAGCAGATCGCCAAGCAGCGCACCACTCGTGAGCTGTATGCCGAGCGCCTGACCCAAGGTGGCGTGCTGGATGCAGCGCGCGTCCAGGAAAAAGTCGATGAATATCGCAATGCCCTGGACAACGGCCTGCACGTTGTAAAAAGCCTGGTCAAAGAGCCGAACAAAGAGCTGTTCGTGGACTGGCGCCCGTACCTGGGCCATGCCTGGACTGCGCGTCACGACACCCGTTTCGATCTCAAGACCTTGCAAGAACTGTCCGCCAAGCTGCTGGAGATCCCGGAAGGCTTCGTGGTCCAGCGCCAGGTCGCGAAAATCTACGAAGACCGGCAGAAGATGCAAGCCGGCGGCCTGCCGATCAACTGGGGTTACGCTGAAACCATGGCGTACGCGACCCTGGCGTTCGAAGGTCACCCGATTCGCATCACCGGCCAGGACGTAGGCCGCGGTACTTTCTCGCACCGCCACGCGGCGCTGCACAACCAGAAAGACGCCGGCACCTACATCCCGCTGCAACACCTGTACAAAGGCCAGCCACGTTTCGACCTGTACGATTCGCTGCTGTCCGAAGAAGCTGTCCTGGCGTTCGAATATGGCTATTCCACCACCGAGCCGAATGCGCTGGTGATCTGGGAAGCCCAGTTCGGCGACTTCGCCAACGGTGCCCAGGTGGTTGTCGACCAGTTCATCACCAGCGGCGAGCACAAGTGGGGCCGTCTCTGCGGTCTGACCATGCTGTTGCCACACGGTTATGAAGGGCAGGGGCCGGAGCACTCTTCGGCACGTCTGGAGCGTTACCTGCAACTGTGCGCCGAGCACAACGTCCAGGTTTGCGTACCGACGACCCCGGCTCAGATCTACCACTTGCTGCGTCGTCAGGTCATCCGTCCGCTGCGTAAGCCGCTGATCGTGCTGACACCGAAATCGCTGCTGCGTCACAAACTGGCGATCTCTACGCTCGAGGATCTGGCCGAAGGCTCCTTCCAGACCGTTATTTCGGAAATCGATACCCTGGACGCGGCGAAAGTGACTCGCCTGATCCTGTGCAGCGGCAAGGTCTACTATGACCTGCTGGAAAAACGTCGTGCCGAAGGCCGCGAAGACATCGCCATCGTGCGTATCGAGCAGCTTTATCCGTTCCCGGAAGAGGACCTGATGGAAGCCATCGCGGCTTACACCAACCTCACCCACGTGGTGTGGTGTCAGGAAGAACCGATGAACCAGGGCGCGTGGTACAGCAGCCAGCATCACCTGCGTCGCAGCATTGGCAACCATAACAAGGCCCTGGGCCTGGAATATGCCGGCCGTGATGCTTCCGCTGCACCTGCGTGTGGTTATGCGTCGATGCACGCCGAGCAGCAGGAAAAACTGCTGCAAGATGCCTTCACTGTTTAACGCCTTCGCGCTGACTGAAACCGAATTTTAAGGACCCACAGATAATGGCTATCGAAATCAAAGCCCCGTCATTCCCGGAATCGGTTGCCGATGGCACCGTTGCCACCTGGCACAAGAAACCAGGCGAGGCCGTCAAGCGTGACGACCTGATCGTCGACATCGAGACCGACAAGGTCGTGCTGGAAGTACTGGCCGAAGCTGACGGCGTGCTGGGCGCAATCGTTGCCGAGGAGGGCGCTACCGTTCTGTCGAACCAGGTCCTGGGCTCGATCGAAGAGGGTGGCGCCGCTGCCGCCGCTCCAGCCGCCGCTGCACCGGCTGCCGCTCAAGCCGCTGCTCCAGCTGCCGATGGCGAAGACGATCCAGTCGCAGCACCTGCTGCGCGCAAGATCGCTGAAGAGAACGGCATCAACATCGCTTCCGTTGCCGGTACTGGCAAGGGTGGTCGTGTGACCAAGGAAGACGTGGTTGCAGCCGTTGCCGCCAAGAAAGCCGCTCCAGCCGCTGCCCCGTCCAAGCCAGCCGCGCCAGCGGCTGCCGCTCCGGTGTTCGCTGCCGGCGATCGCGTTGAAAAACGCGTTCCGATGACCCGCGTTCGCGCTACCGTGGCCAAGCGTCTGGTAGAAGCCCAGTCGAACATGGCGATGCTGACCACTTTCAACGAAGTCGACATGACTGAAGTCATGGCCCTGCGTTCGAAGTACAAGGACCTGTTCGAGAAGTCCCACAACGGCGTACGCCTGGGCTTCATGTCGTTCTTCGTCAAGGCTGCCACCGAAGCGCTGAAACGCTTCCCGGCCGTCAACGCGTCGATCGACGGTTCCGACATCGTCTACCACGGCTACGCCGACATCGGTGTTGCGGTCTCCAGCGACCGTGGCCTGGTGGTTCCGGTACTGCGTAACGCCGAACTGATGAGCCTGGCCGAAATCGAAGGCGGCATCGCCACCTTCGGCAAGAAGGCCCGTGACGGCAAGCTGTCCATCGAAGAGATGACCGGCGGTACGTTCACCATCACCAACGGTGGTACATTCGGTTCGATGATGTCGACCCCGATCGTCAACCCACCGCAAGCGGCGATCCTGGGGATGCACAACATCATCCAGCGTCCGATGGCAATCAACGGTCAAGTCGTGATTCGTCCGATGATGTACCTGGCACTGTCCTACGATCACCGCCTGATCGATGGTAAAGAAGCCGTGACGTTCCTGGTCACCATCAAGAACCTGCTTGAGGATCCGGCGCGTCTGCTGCTGGATATCTGATTTCGCCGCGAGGGCCGGTCGGTTGACCGGCCTCTTGCTGAAACAACCGGTTTCGTCCCCACGACGGTCGCCACAAGTGACCGTCCGGTTTGATTCGAAAAGGAATGACTCATGACTCAGAAATTCGACGTGGTAGTGATTGGTGCGGGCCCTGGCGGCTACGTAGCAGCCATCAAGGCTGCGCAACTTGGCCTTAGCACTGCCTGCATCGAGAAATACACCGATGGCGAGGGCAAACTGGCCCTGGGCGGTACCTGCCTGAACGTCGGTTGCATTCCATCCAAGGCGCTGCTGGACAGCTCCTGGAAGTACAAGGAAGCGAAAGAAAGCTTCAACGTCCATGGTATCTCCACCGGCGAAGTCAAGATGGACGTCGCAGCGATGGTTGGCCGCAAGGCTGGCATCGTCAAGAACCTGACCAGCGGTGTTGCCACCCTGTTCAAGGCTAACGGCGTGACCTCGATCCAGGGCCACGGCAAGCTGCTGGCCGGCAAGAAAGTCGAAGTCACCAAGCCGGACGGTTCGGTTGAAGTGATCGAAGCCGAGAACGTGATCCTGGCTCCAGGCTCGCGTCCGATCGATATTCCACCGGCTCCGGTCGATCAGAACGTGATCGTCGATTCGACGGGCGCCCTGGAATTCCAGACCGTGCCAAAACGCCTGGGCGTGATCGGCGCTGGCGTAATCGGCCTCGAGCTGGGTTCGGTATGGTCGCGCCTGGGTGCGCAAGTGACCGTGCTGGAAGCCCTCGACACCTTCCTGATGGCCGCTGACACCGCGGTTTCCAAGGAAGCGCTGAAAACCCTGACCAAGCAAGGCCTGGACATCAAGTTGGGCGCTCGCGTGACCGGTTCCAAGGTCAACGGCGAAGAAGTCGTGGTGAACTACACCGACACCAATGGCGAGCAGACCATCACGTTCGACAAGCTGATCGTTGCGGTCGGCCGCCGTCCGGTGACCACCGACCTGCTGGCTGCCGACAGCGGCGTGGTGATCGACGAACGTGGTTTCATCCACGTCGATGACCAGTGCGCTACCGCCGTCCCGGGCGTCTTCGCCATCGGTGACGTGGTACGCGGCATGATGCTGGCGCACAAGGCGTCCGAAGAAGGCATCATGGTTGTCGAGCGCATCAAGGGCCACAAAGCCCAGATGAACTACGACCTGATCCCATCGGTTATCTACACCCACCCGGAAATCGCATGGGTCGGTAAAACCGAGCAGGCCTTGAAAGCCGAAGGCGTTGAAGTTAACGTCGGCACCTTCCCGTTCGCCGCCAGTGGCCGTGCCATGGCAGCCAACGATACCGGTGGTTTCGTGAAAGTGATCGCCGATGCCAAGACGGATCGCGTATTGGGCGTTCACGTCATTGGTCCAAGCGCTGCCGAGCTGGTACAGCAAGGCGCGATCGGTATGGAATTCGGCACCAGCGCTGAAGATCTGGGCATGATGGTCTTCTCCCATCCGACCCTGTCTGAAGCCTTGCACGAAGCGGCCCTGGCCGTAAATGGCGGCGCCATCCACGTGGCCAACCGCAAGAAGCGTTAATAGACAATAAGAAACCACGGCGGTATGGCCCGTCGTGAGCCTTGCGAGCAAGACTCACCGCGGAATATCCGCTGGACGCAGCCTTGCGTAGCCGAACCGGTTAACTGGAACGCTACGCAAGCAGCAGTCACAGGTGGTGCGGCACCAGAACGGTGCAGCACCGAATGCGCAGTACCTAACGAAGACGGTAATAAGCATGAATCTTCACGAGTATCAGGGTAAGCAGCTGTTCGCTGAGTACGGCCTGCCAGTATCCACCGGCTACGCGGTAGACACCCCGGAAGCGGCAGCAGAAGCTTGCGACAAAATCGGCGGCAGCGAATGGGTTGTCAAAGCCCAGGTTCACGCCGGTGGTCGCGGTAAAGCGGGCGGCGTAAAGCTGGTTCGCAGCAAAGAAGACGCCAAAGCCTTCGCACAGCAGTGGCTGGGCAAGCGTCTGGTGACTTACCAGACTGACGCCAACGGTCAGCCAGTCACCAAGATCCTGGTTGAATCGTGCACTGATATCGCTAAAGAGCTGTACCTGGGCGCGGTCGTTGACCGTTCGAGCCGCCGCATCGTGTTCATGGCTTCCACCGAAGGTGGCGTGGACATCGAGAAAATCGCTCACGACACCCCTGAGAAAATCCTCAAGGCCACTATCGATCCACTGGTTGGCGCCCAGCCATTCCAGGGTCGCGAGCTGGCATTCCAGCTGGGCCTGGAAGGCAAGCAAGTTGCTCAGTTCGCCAAGATCTTCGTAGGTCTGGCCAAGCTGTTCAAGGATCACGACCTGGCGCTGCTGGAAGTGAACCCGCTGGTGATCAAGGCCGACGGCGATCTGCACTGCCTCGATGCCAAGATCAACATCGACGCCAACGCCATGTACCGTCAGCCTAAGCTGAAGACTTTCCACGATCCGTCGCAAGACGATCCGCGCGAAGCGCACGCTGCCAAGTTCGAACTGAACTACGTAGCCCTGGAAGGCAACATCGGCTGCATGGTCAACGGTGCTGGCCTGGCCATGGGTACCATGGACATCGTCAACCTGCATGGCGGCAAGCCAGCCAACTTCCTCGACGTGGGCGGCGGTGCTACCAAGGAACGCGTAACCGAAGCGTTCAAGATCATCCTGTCCGACACCAACGTCGCCGCAGTACTGGTCAACATCTTCGGCGGCATCGTTCGTTGCGACATGATTGCCGAAGGCATCATCGGCGCCGTGAAAGAAGTCGGCGTGAAAATCCCGGTTGTTGTTCGCCTCGAAGGCAACAACGCTGAGCTGGGCGCTAAAGTACTGGCAGAAAGCGGTTTGAACATCATCGCTGCTACCAGCCTGACCGACGCTGCTCAACAAGTCGTTAAAGCTGCGGAGGGCAAATAATGAGCGTCCTGATCAATAAAGACACCAAGGTTATCTGCCAGGGTATTACCGGTTCGCAAGGTAGTTTCCACACCCAGCAAGCCATCGAATACGGCACCAAGATGGTTGGCGGCGTAACTCCGGGCAAAGGCGGCACCGAGCACCTGGGCCTGCCTGTCTTCAACACTGTGAAAGACGCTGTAGCTGCCACTGGCGCCACCGCCAGCGTGATCTACGTTCCAGCTCCTTTCTGCAAGGATTCCATCCTTGAAGCAGCGTTCGGCGGCATCAAGCTGATCGTCTGCATCACCGAAGGCATCCCGACCATCGACATGCTGGAAGCCAAGGTCAAGTGCGACGAGCTGGGTATCACCCTGATCGGCCCTAACTGCCCAGGCGTGATCACTCCAGGCGAATGCAAGATCGGCATCATGCCAGGTCACATTCACTTGCCAGGCAAGGTCGGTATCGTTTCCCGTTCCGGCACCCTGACTTACGAAGCTGTGAAGCAGACCACTGACGCCGGTTTCGGTCAGTCGACTTGCGTCGGCATCGGCGGTGACCCGATCCCAGGTTCGAACTTCATCGACATCCTGAAGCTGTTCCAGGAAGACCCGAAGACCGAAGCGATCGTGATGATCGGTGAGATCGGCGGTTCGGCTGAAGAAGAAGCCGCTGCCTACATCAAGGCCAACGTGACCAAGCCGGTTGTTTCCTACATCGCTGGTGTGACTGCTCCTCCGGGCAAGCGCATGGGCCATGCGGGCGCAATCATCTCTGGCGGCAAAGGCACTGCAGACGAGAAATTCGCTGCACTGCAAGACGCAGGCGTGAAAACCGTGCGTTCGCTGGCAGACATCGGCAAGGCCCTGGCCGAGCTGACTGGCTGGGAAATGAAGAAGTAAGCTTCGGCTGACTTTTTTGTTCCAGCAACAAAGGCCACCTTCGGGTGGCCTTTGTCATTTCTGGCACTGTGGGAGCAAGGCTTGCCCGTGATGAAGACGACGCGGTTCCCGGGTAAACAAGGCGCCTGCATCACGGGCAAGCCTTGCTCCCACAGATAAATCCCCTTGCCACAGGACTCCACTCGGAAAAATAGATATGTAAACGCGACACGGAAATGTCGCGTATCGGATACTTCGCCCCTTAACAGTGCGTTTGTCGCTTAAATTCGTTAGGCTAGCAGCCATTTTTGCGACCGCTGCCCACAAGGAAGCGACGCGCTAAACGGGTCGATCTCATACGGATCGGCAGCATTTCCCTCTACCCTCGGGGAAAT
Organism: Pseudomonas viciae; assembly: GCF_004786035.1. NCBI lineage: Bacteria > Pseudomonadati > Pseudomonadota > Gammaproteobacteria > Pseudomonadales > Pseudomonadaceae > Pseudomonas > Pseudomonas viciae. The sequence goes on along the minus strand of NZ_CP035088.1, from coordinate 4,791,128 downwards.
CCCTCTCTAAATTCCGATTCAGTAGTGTGGTTTCCTTAATGAAAGTGTTGAAAGGCCAGGACATCCTGGCGCTTGGTTTCATGACATTTGCCCTGTTCGTCGGGGCTGGCAATATCATTTTCCCGCCTATCGTCGGTTTGCAGTCCGGGCCTCATGTCTGGATGGCGGCGCTGGGCTTTCTGATCACCGCAGTCGGCCTGCCGGTCATCACCGTCGTTGCGTTGGCCAAGGTCGGTGGCGCGATGGATGCCCTGAGCAGCCCCATCGGCAAGGTCGCCGGTGGTTTGCTGGCAGCGGTGTGCTACCTGGCGGTCGGCCCGTTGTTTGCCACGCCGCGTACCGCCACCGTTTCGTTTGAAGTCGGCCTGGCGCCACTGACCGGCGAAAGCCCGCTGGCGCTGTTGCTCTACAGTGCGGTGTATTTCCTGCTGGTGTTCTTCATCTCGCTCTATCCGGGCCGCCTGCTGGACACCGTCGGGCGCTTCCTAGCGCCGCTGAAGATCATCGCCCTGGCCGTGCTGGGCATCGCCGCGTTTGCCTTGCCCGCCGGCGATATCGGCGTGGCGACACCTGAATACGTGGCGGCGCCGTTCTCCCAAGGCTTCATCAACGGTTACCTGACCATGGATACTCTGGGCGCTTTGGTGTTCGGTATCGTCATCGTCAACGCGATCCGTTCCCGGGGCGTCGAGTCGCCAGCCTTGATCACTCGCTACGCCATCATTGCCGGGCTGATTGCCGGGGTTGGTTTGGCCTTGGTCTACATCAGCCTGTTCCGCCTGGGGGCGGGCAGCCATGAAGTAGCGACGGGCGCGACCAACGGCGCCGCTGTGCTGCACGCTTACGTGCAACACACCTTCGGTAGCCTGGGCAGTGGTTTCCTCGCGGTGTTGATCTCCCTGGCATGCCTGGTGACCGCGGTCGGCTTGACTTGCGCCTGCGCCGAATACTTCAGCCGTGTCCTGCCACTGTCCTACAAGACTCTGGTGGTGATCCTGGCGGCGTTTTCGCTGCTGGTGTCCAATCTGGGCCTGACCAAGCTGATTGCCTTCTCTATTCCGGTCCTGACCGCGATCTACCCGCCATGCATCGCTCTGGTGGCCTTGAGCTTCTGCAAGGACTTCTGGCATGAACAGGGGCGCATTGTCGGTCCGGTGATGCTGGTGTCGTTCCTGTTTGGCCTGATCGATGCGCTCAAGGGTGCCGGTTTCGCGGATTGGATGCCGACGCAACTGGCCCACTTGCCGCTGAGCGAGCAGGGCCTGGCCTGGCTGGTGCCTTCGGTGATGACCCTGGCCGTGGCCGTGGTGTGTGATCGTCTGCTGGGCAAACGCAGCGAAGCCTTGGCTTAAGCCGCTACAGGCAGGTCCACCGGTTACAACCGAAATGCCCCGTATCAATCGATACGGGGCATTTTTTTTGAGTGCGGTGTCTTTTTCCGTGGGCTAACGTCGAAGCAGTGTCTTGAAAAGCTTACACAAAACCTTGTGGGAGCGGGCTTGCTCGCGAATACAGTGTGTCAAACGGCATATTTGTAGCTGATACACCGCATTCGCGAGCAAGCCCGCTCCCACAGGGTCCATTGCAAGTTGCCACAGCTTTGTTTTCGTCACACAGGAAATCGAATGTCATTCATCCAAGCCAACCTGATCCATCTGCTTGCCGCCGCCTGGTTCATCATCTGCTGGGGCGGCTACACCCGTTATGCCACCTGGAAGGCTCGCGACACCGCCTGCCTGGCCAGCGTGATGCACCTGTACCGCGAAGACTGGATGCGGCGCATGCTGCTGCGCGAGAACCGCATCGCCGATGCCAGCGTGATCGGTAACCTGGAGCGCAACGCGTCATTTTTCGCCTCCAGTACGCTGATTATCCTGGCCGGTATCCTGACGGTACTCGGGGCGTCTGATCGGGCGGTGTCGTTGCTGGCGGACCTGCCGATGGTGCAGCAGGCTTCCCAGGGGATGGCGGAGGTCAAGTTGCTGTGCCTGGCGCTGGTGTTTGTCTACGCGTTTTTCACCTTCAGTTGGTGTATGCGCCAATACAACTTCGCGGCGGTCCTGATCGGTTCGGCGCCGATGATCGGCGAGCGTCATGTCTCGGAGCAGGAGCGCAAGGCCTTTGCACTCAGGGCGGCGCGGGTGATTTCCATGGCGGCCAACCAGTTCAACTTCGGCCTGCGTTCTTATTATTTCGGCATGACCATGTTGGCGTGGTTCGTCAGCCCCTGGTTATTCATGCTGATGAGTGCGGGTGTGGTGTTTGTGTTGTATCAGCGCGAGTTTCACTCCGACGTGCTCGACGTCATGGTCTATACCCCGACGGAAGCGCCAGCGACTGAGGTTGGTAAAGAGGCCGCCTGATCGATCAGCTAAATCCCAGGCAAAAGAAAACCCGCACCAGGCGGGTTTCTTTTTGTCACTAAAACCGTATCAGTTGGTTTTAGGCGCGGTAGCAGGTGCTTCTTCCTTCGCAGCGGCTTCGTTCGATTCAGCCTGAGCTTTGGCGGCTTCGGCGTTTTCTTTCGCCGCGTCGTTCACTTTATCCTGTGCTTTGTTCATGTCTTGCTGAGCTTGCTCAGCGTGTTGGTTGGCATCTTGAGCTTTGTCCTCGGATTTTTTATCGCAGGCAGCGAGACCGAGGGAGGCGGCCAACATCAAGGCAATAGCAAAAGTCTTACGCATGGGGTGTTTCTCCTTATGGAAATAACTACTGGCCTTTTGAACGCCGGCCCGCGGATTAAGTTCCTGTTACGTAACAGATATATAACTTTGCACTGCGATGGAACTTTGTGGATCGCGCCTGTTGTCAGGTCTCGTCACTCACTGGAGCGTTAACCGAATGGCCGAAGACCCCGTTTTTGAGCGTGCGACACGCTTTTTATCCGCACTTAGGCATTGCCAGGTACTGGGCTTGAAACTGCACAGCGCCAGTCGCGATGGGCTGACCGTGATCCTGCCTTACAGCCCCCGGATCGTCGGGAACCCGCTCTCAGGCATTATTCACGGTGGCGCGTTGACCTCACTGATGGACACCGCCTGCGGGATGTCGACCCTGTGTGTGCTGCCGCAGTTCGAGGTTTGTCCGACCCTGGACCTGCGCATCGACTACATGCACGCTGCCGAACCCCACAAGGATGTCTACGGCTTCGCCCAATGCTACCGAGTCACCCCGGACGTGATCTTCAGCCGTGGTTTCGCCTATCAGGACGACCCGGAGCACCCCATTGCTCATGTAGTGGGCACCTTCATGCGCCTGGGCCAGCACGCCAGGGGCATCAAAACAGGCGGCCCGCAGGCTGCGGTGGACAAGCCATGAGCGATATCACCCAGGAACAACTGCGCCAAGCTTGCGAGCAAGGCGACTACGCGCTGCTGCTGGCCTCGATCCCCTATGCGCAACTCATTGGCGTGGAATGCTCACGCCAGGGCGATGGGCTGCTGTTTCGCCTGCCGGCCAACAAGGACAACATTGGTAATCCTTTATTGCCGGCGATCCATGGCGGGGTCATTGCCGGTTTCATGGAGCTGTCGGCTGCCGTTTATCTGCTGATCACCACGGGCGCGCCGGGCGTGCCAAAAATCATCGACTTCTCCCTGGATTACCTGCGCGCCGGGCAGTTTCGCGACACCTATGCCAAGTGCCAGGTCTGGCGCCAGGGCCGGCGGGTGGCCAACGTTGCGATCACCGCCTGGCAGGACGTCGAAGCCGAACCCATTGCCACCGCCCGGGCGCATTTCAAGATCCAGGAGCCCGCAAAAACCGCTGGCCCTTGAAATCATCATCGCTGCCCCCACCTTGAGGACATCCCGCCGCCAATCTCAGCGAGGCGGACACCACCATCCACTTGGAGTTTGATGACCATGAGCGTGGAAACTCAAAAGGAAACCCTGGGCTTCCAGACCGAGGTGAAGCAACTGCTGCACCTGATGATTCACTCGCTGTATTCGAATAAGGAAATTTTCCTTCGCGAGCTGATCTCGAACGCCTCTGACGCTGTCGACAAATTACGTTTCGAAGCCCTGTCCAAGCCAGAATTGCTGGAAGGCGGCGCTGAGCTGAAAATCCGTGTGAGCTTCGACAAGGATGCGAAAACCGTCACCCTCGAAGACAACGGCATCGGCATGAGCCGCGAAGAGGTGATCACGCACTTGGGCACCATCGCCAAGTCCGGCACCGCCGATTTCATGAAAAACCTCTCCGGCGACCAGAAGAAAGATTCCCACCTGATCGGTCAGTTCGGCGTTGGTTTCTATTCCGCGTTCATTGCTGCCGATCAGGTCGAAGTGTTCAGCCGCCGTGCCGGCCTCGCTGCGAGCGAAGGCGTGCATTGGTCGTCCAAGGGCGAGGGCGAGTTTGAAGTCGCTACCGTCGACAAGGCTGATCGCGGTACCCGCATCGTGCTGCACCTCAAGTCCGGTGAAGACGAGTTCGCCGATGGCTGGCGCCTGCGCAACATCATCAAGAAGTACTCCGACCACATCGCGCTGCCGATCGAGCTGCCGAAGGAAGTCAGCGCTGCCGAAGGCGAAGAAAAGCCGGAAGTGGAATGGGAAACCGTCAACCGCGCCAGTGCCTTGTGGACCCGTCCACGCACCGAAGTAAAGGACGAGGAATACCAGGAGTTCTACAAGCACATCGCCCACGACTACGAGAACCCGCTGAGCTGGAGCCATAACAAGGTCGAAGGCAAGCTGGAATACAACTCGCTGTTGTACGTGCCGGCCCGTGCACCGTTCGACCTGTACCAGCGCGAAGCGCCACGCGGCCTGAAACTGTACGTGCAGCGCGTGTTCGTGATGGACCAGGCTGAGTCGTTCCTGCCGCTGTATCTGCGCTTCATCAAGGGTGTGGTCGACTCCAACGACCTGTCCCTGAACGTTTCGCGGGAAATCCTGCAGAAAGACCCGATCATCGACTCCATGAAGTCGGCGCTGACCAAGCGTGTATTGGACATGCTGGAAAAACTGGCGAAGAACGAGCCGGATCAGTACAAGAGCTTCTGGAAGAATTTCGGCCAGGTAATGAAAGAAGGTCCGGCCGAGGACTTCGCCAACAAAGAGAAAATCGCCGGCCTGCTGCGCTTTGCGTCGACCCAGGGTGACGATGGCGAGCAAGTTGTGGGTCTGGCTGATTATCTGGGCCGCGCCAAGGAAGGTCAGGACAAGATCTACTACCTGACCGGTGAAACTTATGCACAGGTCAAGAACAGCCCGCACCTGGAAGTCTTCCGCAAGAAAGGCATCGAAGTGCTGCTGCTGACCGACCGCATCGACGAGTGGCTGATGAGCTACCTCAACGAGTTCGACGGCAAGAGCTTTGTCGACGTGGCGCGTGGTGACCTGGACCTCGGTAACCTGGATTCGGAAGAAGACAAGAAAGCCGCTGAAGAAGTCGCCAAGAGTAAGGAAGGCCTGGTTGAGCGGATCAAGACGGCCCTGGGCGATGCCGTCAGCGAAGTGCGGGTCTCGCACCGCCTGACCGACTCCCCGGCGATCCTGGCCATCGGTGAGCAGGACCTCGGCCTGCAGATGCGCCAGATCCTCGAAGCCAGTGGCCAGAAAGTCCCGGACTCCAAGCCGATCTTCGAATTCAACCCGGCTCACCCGCTGGTGGAAAAACTCGACAACGAGCAGAGCGAAGAGCGTTTCGGCGATCTGTCGCACATCCTGTTCGACCAGGCGGCCCTGGCGGCCGGCGACAGCCTGAAAGACCCGGCGGCGTATGTTCGCCGCCTGAACAAGCTGTTGGTTGAACTGTCAGCTTAATCAAGTGCAGGAAAAACCCGCTTCGGCGGGTTTTTTCATTTCTGGTGTTCGGTTCAAGAGGAGTCCGTCATGAGTCAGGTTACGGTTCGTTCGCTGGTCTATCAGATTGATGGCCAAACCTATGAAGGCCGGCTGGCCTTTGATATTAGCCAGCAGGGTTCGCGTCCGGGTTTGCTGATGGCGCCCAATTGGATGGGCGTAGGGGTGGGGGCCGAGGAGATCGCCAAGTCAGTGGCGGCCAACGGTTATGTCGTGTTGATTGCCGACCTGTACGGCCAGGCTGTGCGCCCGAGCAATGCCGATGAGGCCGGGGCGGCGATGATGCCGCTCAAGAACGACCGGGCGCTGTTGCGCAAACGCATGCAGGCGGCGCTCGAGCAGTTGCAGAATCAGCTCGATGCGCAGGTCGATGCGTCGAACCTCGCCACGTTCGGTTTCTGCTTCGGTGGCTGCTGTGCCCTGGAGTTGGCTCGTACCGGCGCTCCGCTGAAAGCCGCGATCTCGTTTCATGGCACCCTGGACACACCGAACCCGGCGGATGCCCGGAACATCAAGGGTTCAGTGTTGGTGATGCATGGCGCCTCCGATCCGTTGGTGCCGAAAGAGCAACTGCCGGCCTTCGAAGACGAAATGAACGCTGCCGGGGTGGATTGGCAACTGCTGAGCTACGGCGGCGCGGTGCATTCGTTCACCGATCCACAGGCCAACGTGCCGGGCAAGATGATGTACAACGCCAAGGTGGCCGGGCGAGCGTTCAGGTCGATGCATAATTTGTTGGGTGAGGTGTTCAAGGACTGAGTCTGGCTTTTGGGCTAAGTGTTTTCGGTGTCTGGGTTGGCCCCTTCGCGAGCAAGCCCGCTCCCACATTTGATCTCTGGCGAGCACAACATCTGTGAACGACACGATCCACTGTGGGAGCGGGCTTGCTCGCGAAGGGGGCGGCCGGGACAACTCTCAACTCAGGGCAACTCGATCCGCTCACTTTCCCCTGGCACGGTCGGCCAGTCCCCAGCCGCCCAGCGTCGACGGGCTTCATCGATCCGGGCCGGGTCGCTGGAGACGAAATTCCAGTTGATCCGTCGCGGTCCATCCAACGGCGCACCGCCGAACAGCACGGCATGACAATCACTGTCGGCACACAGTGTCAGTTCTTCCCCGGCCGGCAGTATCACCAGCGCGTGGGGTTCCAGCGGTTCACCTTCCAGTTGTGCCTCACCGCTCAGTACATACAGCGCTCGCTCTTCATGTTCGGTGGGAATCAGCAACGTCGTCGCGGTTTGCAGATTCAATTCGGCATAAAGCGTAGGAGACAGCACCGGAACCGGCGATTCCAGGCAAAAGCCAGACCCGGCGATCATGCGGATGCTCACACCCAGGTTCTCGCTCACCGGCAGGCTGTGTGCCGGATGATGGCTGTAATGCCCTGGACCCTGTTCGTGGGATTTGGGCGAGGCCAGCCAGACTTGCAACCCATGCATGACGAAGTCGCTGCCCAGCAGTGACTCGGGCGTACGCTCGACATGGGTAATGGCGCTGCCGGCGGTCATCCAACTGACGTCCCCGGCAGCCACCATCTGGTCGGAACCCAGGCTGTCCTTGTGCTGGAGCTTGCCTTCGAACAGGTAGGTGAGGGTGGACAGGCCGATGTGGGGATGCTGGCGGATGTTCATGCCTTTACCGGCTGGGTAGGCCGTTTTCAGCATGTGGTCGAAAAACACGAAAGGTCCGACGCTGCGGCACTTGGCGGACGGCAATGGGCGAAGAATCGGCTGGCCTTCGACGTCTTCGGCGCGGGGGCGAACGGTCAGGGGCGTGGTCATGGTGTCTTCCAGGGTGAACGGCGAATGGGCAAAGCATAACCCGTCGTCGCCAGCCGCGGCACATGCCGCTTGAACCCAGGCGGGACGGGCGGGGTCTACGCTGCTTATGGCCTTTGGAGACTGCCCGTGCCCCTGACCCGCCTGATCGTTGCCTGGCTGCTGGTTGTTTCCGGCAGCGGCGCCATGGCCCGCGAATATGCCTACAGCGATGCGCACCTGCATTACGTCGATTTTTTCCAGGAAACCGCCGGCATGCCCAAGCTGCTCAAGGCGATGGCGGACAATCGCGTTGAACATGTGATGATTTCCGGCGTTCCGGTCGCCAAGAAATGGCATGAGGATGAGCCCAAGCGCCCACGTTATTACGCCGGTGACGATGCGGACGCCTATTGGTACAGCGCCACCGACGTGATTGTCGCGGCGGCGGTGAGCAAATTGACCGCTGAACAACGCCAGCACTTCCATCCCTTCCTGTCGGGCTTCAACCCCAACGACAAGAACTCCGCCGCGCATATCCAGCGCATGCTCGATCTGTACCCGGGGCTGTGGCAAGGCATCGGCGAGGTGTTCACCCGCCATGACGACCTCACGGCGCTGACCTCGGGCGACACCCCGCGGGCCAACAACGAAGCGATGACGCGGATCTATCATTTGGCGGCCGAGAACGACCTGCCGGTGATACTGCATTCCAACATCACCTCCAAGCGTGAGAAAAATCCGCTGTACCTGGCCGAAATCGAAGAGCCGTTGCGCAATCACCCGCACACGCGCTTCATCTGGGCCCACGCCGGCACCAGTATGGAAATCCATCGCCACCAGACCCAGCTGGATTTTCTCTTGCCGACCCTGACCCGCATGCTCGAGTCCTATCCCAATTTGTACATAGACCTGTCCTGGAGTGTGCTCACGCCGTATCTGCTGGACGAGGCGGGCAAGCCTCGCGAGGCGTGGGTAAAACTGGTGGAGCGCTTCCCGGAGCGCTTTATGGTCGGGTCGGATGTGGTTGGGCGATTCAACAAGCTCGGTAAGGAATTGCACGGCTTCGATCCGTTCCTCGATGCCTTGCCGGAAGAGGTGGCGCGCAAGGTTGCACGGGATAATTTCCTGGCGGTGTTGCCTCGCACTGTCCCGAGATAGGAAAGACATTGTGGCGAGGGAGCTTGCTCCCGCTCGACTGCGCAGCAGTCGTCAAGGCCTTGGGGCTACTGCGTAGCCCAGCGGGAGCAAGCTCCCTCGCCACAGGTCAACCATGTCTGCGGGCTATTGGTGGCATGGCCAACACCGTTGTGTCATCAGCCTGTCACCCCCACGTCATACCCTCGCGCTCATCTCAATCAAGGAGCGCACTATGCACCTCACCCGTTCAAGCGCACTGGTCGCGCTGTTGTTGACCTGCGGCCTGGCCCAGGCAGAAGTCCGTGTCGAAGGCCCGGTGGAGTATGGCGTCTTCCAAGGGCCGCAAGCCGAGCTGCAATCGGGGGAGCGGGTCCTGCGTCGCAGCAACGAGCAGATCCGCCAGACCGAAAGCGTACCGGCCAAGCTGGGCACCAAGTTCGGCATGCGCTACCAGTTGGCGGGCAAGGTCGCAGATGACCAGCCGTTGACCCTGTTGTACTTCACACCTGGCATCCGCACCCCAGATGGCGTGCGCCACGATAAATTCGAAGTCATCCAGAAACTGGTGCCCGGCGCTCCCCAGGATGTCATGGCCTACGAATTCACCGAAAGCCACGAAGTGGTGCCGGGGGAGTGGCGGTTCATGGTGTTCCAGGGTGATCGGTTGCTGACGCAGCAGCGGTTTGTCGTGCGCTGAATTCCACCCACTGTAGACCTCATGTGGGAGCGAGCAAGCCCGCTCCCACAATGAACTCAGGTGTATTTGCCAGGCAAAAAAACGCCCCGAACCAGTCGGGGCGTTTTTTTGTGTGGCGTTAGCGGCGGGGCTTACTTGCCCTGCCAGCGCTTCAATACCAGGGTGGCGTTGGTGCCGCCGAAGCCGAAGCTGTTGCTCATCACGGTGTTGATGGTGGCATTTTCGCGAGTCTTGGTCAGGATTGGCAGGTCGGCCACTTCCGGATCCAGTTCGTCGATGTTGGCCGAACCGGCCATGAAGTTGCCTTCCATCATCAGCAGGCAGTAGATCGCTTCGTGAACGCCAGCGGCGCCCAGGGAGTGACCCGACAGACTCTTGGTGGAGCTGATGGCAGGGGCCTTGTCGCCGAACACTTCGCGCACACCTTTCATTTCCGCGACGTCGCCGACCGGAGTCGAGGTGCCGTGGGTGTTCAGGTAGTCGATCGGTGCATCAACGGTGGACATGGCCATTTGCATGCAACGTACGGCGCCTTCACCGCTTGGTGCGACCATGTCGTAGCCGTCGGAAGTGGCGCCGTAGCCGACGATTTCCGCGTAGATTTTGGCACCACGTGCCAGGGCGTGTTCCAGCTCCTCCACCACGACCATACCGCCACCGCCGGCGATGACGAAACCGTCACGGTCGGCATCGTAGGCGCGGGAAGCTTTTTCCGGTGTGTCGTTGCGCTTGCTGGACAGGGCGCCCATGGCGTCGAACAGGAACGACTGGCTCCAATGTTCTTCTTCACCGCCGCCGGCGAACACGATGTCCTGCTTGCCCATCTGGATCTGCTCGACCGCGTTACCGATGCAGTGAGCACTGGTGGCGCAGGCAGAGGAGATGGAGTAGTTCAGACCTTTGATCTTGAACGGCGTGGCCAGGCAGGCCGAAACGGTGCTGCCCATGGTCCGCGTGACGCGGTACGGGCCGACACGCTTGACGCCTTTTTCGCGCAGGATGTCCAGCGCTTCCATCTGGTTCAAGGTGGAGGCGCCGCCGGAGCCGGCGATCAGGCCGGTGCGCGGGTTGGACACTTGCTCTTCGGTCAGGCCGGAGTCAGCGATGGCGTCCTTCATGGCCAGGTAGGCGTAAGCCGCCGCATGGCCAACGAAACGATAGATCTTGCGATCGATCAGCTCTTCGAGGTTGAGGTCAATGGAGCCGGAAACCTGGCTACGCAGACCCATTTCGGCATATTCCGGGTTGAACCGGATGCCAGGGCGACTTGCACGCAGGTTAGCGGAGACGGTCTCTTTGTCATTGCCCAGGCACGAAACGATGCCCAGACCAGTGATAACGACGCGGCGCATGCGGATAACCCTTAGAAGTTGTCAGTGGAGGTGAAAACGCCGACCCGAAGGCCTTCGGCGGTGTAGATTTCGCGACCGTCCACGGCAACCGAACCATCGGCAATGGCCATGTTCAGCTTGCCCTTGAGGACGCGTTTGATATGAATGTTATAGGTGATTTTCTTGGCGGTCGGCAGGACCTGACCAAAGAATTTCACTTCGCCCGAACCCAGGGCGCGACCGCGACCCGGCAGGCCTTGCCAGCCGAGGAAGAAACCGACCAGCTGCCACATGGCATCCAGGCCCAGGCAGCCCGGCATCACCGGATCACCTTCGAAATGGCAGGCGAAGAACCACAGGTCCGGAGTGATATCCAGCTCGGCGACCAATTCACCTTTGCCGTACTTGCCACCCTCTTCGCTGATATGGGTGATGCGATCCACCATAAGCATGTTCGGGGCGGGCAGTTGCGCGTTACCTGGGCCGAACAGCTCACCGCGACTGCAGCGCAGCAGGTCTTCCCGAGTAAAGGCGTTTTGTTTGGTCATGCGAGCTCCTCAATAGTCCCATGCGGCAGGGTGGGGCAAATCTTCCCGGCCGATCGAAGCGTTCACGCCTCGAATCGACAGCTTACTCATAGACTATTGCGTTGTAGTGAAAGTCACAGCACACGGGAAATGAATGTACACCTGTGCACTGAAATTTTTATTCAAGCCCCAATCGGGGCCTGTTCGGGTGCCTAAGACTGCCGCACTTTCGCCTTTCACGCCAGTCACACCGGCCACTAATGCACCCAGCGTTGCAGAATTTGCTGCAGGTCAACTCTTTTGAACGGCTTGGCCAGGTAATCGTTCATGCCCGCCGCCAGGCAGGCTTCGCGGTCGCCCTGCAAGGCATTGGCGGTCAGGGCGATGATCGGCACGTCGCCGCAGCCGGGCAGTTGGCGGATCTGTCGGGTGGCTTCGTAGCCATCGACGATGGGCAGCCGGCAATCCATGAGAATCGCTTCGAAAATCAGGCTTTCGGCGCTGCGTACGGCCTGAGCGCCATCGGCGGCGACGCTCACCGTGAAGCCCAGGCTGCGCAGCATGGCTTCGATCACCGTCTGATTCACCGGGTTGTCCTCCACCAACAACACGTTGCGGCCTTCACCATTGCCGTTGCCGCTGGGCAGTCGTGGCACCAGGGGCGGCGGGGTCTGTCGCGACCGGGCCAGCGGCACTTCGAGGGTGAACACAGAACCCTGGCCCTCTGCACTCTGGGCCCGCAGCGTGCCGCCCATACGCTCGGCCAGGGTGCGGGCGATCGGCAGGCCCAGGCCAGTGCCGCCGTAACGCCGCGAAATCGAACTGTCGGCTTGCTGGAACGCATCGAACATGCGCTCCAGGCTCTCGGCCGGAATGCCAATTCCGCTGTCACGTACTGTGCAGGTGAACCACAGCAGTTCGTGATCCAGGGCCTGCCACTGGCACTGCACGGTGATACGGCCTTGCTCGGTGAATTTCAGCGCGTTGCCGATCAGGTTCACCAGGATCTGCCGGATCCGCGTCGGATCGCCTTGGACCTGCAAGGCCTGCATGTCGTCGGGGATCTGCAGGTCCAGGCCCAGTTTGCGTTGTGCGGCGCTGTGCTGGAACGACTGGGCGCAACTGCCCACCAGTTCCGCCAGATTGAACGGGATGTGTTCCAGTTCCAGGGCCGAACGCTCGATGCGCGAGAAGTCGAGGATGTCGTTGATCACCTTCAACAGGTGTTCAGTGGATTCGGAAGCCAGCGCCGTGTACTCGTGCTGCTCGTCGGTCATGCGGGTGGTTTCCAGCAGTTGCAGCATGCCCAGTACGCCGTTCATGGGCGTGCGCAGTTCATGGCTCATCATCGCCAGGAACTCGGATTTGGCGCTGTTGGCCTTTTCCGCTTCTTCCCGGGTCTTGATCAGTTGCGCCATGGCCTGGTGTTGTTCCCGGCTGGCTTGCTCCAGTCCGTCGGCCAGGTTGTTGATATGCCGTGACAAGGCGCCCAGTTCACCGTCGTCAACGATGGGCAGCGGCGTGCTGTAGTCGCCTTGCTGGATCGCCTTGACCGCGTTGCCGATGTCGCGGATCGGTCGGGACAGGTTCGCTGCCAGGCGCCGCGCTACCAGGAAGGTGAACAACAGGGCGAACAGCGCGAGGATGGCGGCCTTGAGCAGGATTTCCTGCTGGCGCTGGCTGAAGGCGTCACTGGACATGCCGACGATCACCCGCCCCAGGTAATCCTCGCCGGACGCCTCGGTTGAAGTGCTGTTGCCTTGCAGGAAATCATTGTTCAGGGCAATACGTTGCAGGCGAACCGGGGCCTGGAACACTTCTACCTGCTGAGTGCGCTCGTGGGTTTGCTCGGACTGCTCGACGTACACCAGCACCTTGTCCGTGCTGTCCTGAATCTCCAGGAAACGCACGTGGGGGGTCGCCAGGGTGGCGGCGAGCAGGCTTTCCAGCACCTCCTTGTTGCCGGAAATCACTCCGTATTCCGTGGCGGGGGCCAGTTGGTTGGCGATCAGTTGCCCGGTGTGATTGAGTTCCTGGCGCAGGTCCTGGATTCGCACGAAGGTGAAAAAGCTGATCAACAGCACGGTCAGCAGCAGCGCCGGGCCGAGGGCGATGAGCTGGGTGCGGGTATTGATGTCCCAACGGCGACGCAAGGTCATGGGCGGTGCTCTCCTTCGGCCAACGTCGCAGCGACGGATTCGGCGTCAATCGGTTCGATCCCCAGTGAACGGGTGACCTGTCGGTTGCTCAGGACTTTGAAACGGGCCGGATACAGGGTGCGCGGCCAAGTTGCGGCGGGGCGGTCGAGCAGATCGTCGAGGATCGCCAGCCAGTCGTCCTGGTCGCTGTAGGTGCTGGCCAGGCTACCGGCCTTGACGAAGGCGGCGCTCGGCCCGATCAGCGCACGTTGCCGGGCGTAGCTGCTGAGCAAGAGGTTTTTCACGGTCTTGGGGTTGTACAGGTCGGGATCGTCGAGGCCCAGCAGCACATCGCTCTGGCCCAGCAGGTTTTGCAAGGGGCGGCTGTCGCTGGTGTCGTCCCAGCGTTCGGCCACGATCTCCAGGCCCAGGGGCAGGGCGGCCTGGCGCAGGTCCTTGAGCAAGAACTCGCTGTGTCCGTCGAACAGTACGCCAACCCGGCGCACCTGCGGCAGGACCGTGCGGATCAGCCGCAACTGGCGCGCCATGGGCGGGTCGCTCCAGAGCAGGCTCAGGTGCTCGGGCGTGACCTCGCCCAAGCGATCCCGGGCTTGCTGGCGACTGATGCGCAGCACCAGAGTGGCCGGTCCGTGGGTTTTCTGCAGGCGCCAGTCGAGGCTGGGCAGGTCGAGCAAGACCAGACGGACATTGCCTGGCAATTTGTCCGGCGCTGGCAAGCCGGACAGTGGGGTGAACCGCACATTGTCCTCGGGGCGCAGGGCTTTGAGGGCCTGGGTGAAGGACTGCACGCCGGGGCTGTCCTCGGCGCCGGTCAGCAGTATTTCGGCGGCGCGGGCCTCGATCGTCGCCAGCAACCCTGCAAACACCAGGCATAGCGCCAGCGACAGGCGGCCATGAAATGGCGTCTTGCGTGATGGGCCCCGGGACATCTAGAAGGACAACTCTGCGCTGAAATACAGGACGTGACGGGAGTCGTAGCGGTTGTCGACGAACGTGGTCGGTTGATTGTCCAGGCGCTGTTGCAGGACGCCCGCCAGTTCCAGGCTAGCCTTGCCCAATGGGATGCGCCGGGCCAGCCGAGTGTCGAGCCGTTCGAAGCGATAACCGTTGAGGGCATCGGCGGCGTAATAGAAGACCGCACTGTTCCAACCCTGGCCCCAGTTCCGCAGCCAGCCGGCCGAACCGCTGTTGCGGGCGGTCAGTTGTTCGTCGAGGGGGTTGCTGGCCTGGGCATCGACATAGGCGTAGGTCAGGCGCAGGCGGTCGGCGCTGGTCAGGCGCCAGTCGAGCTGGGTTTCGGCCCCGGAGAACTGCGATTGGTTGCTGTTGCTGGCGATGTACTGATTATTGCGCAGCGGTTCGCTGATCATGCCGGTGATTTCGTCATGGAACAGCTTCACATCGACCGTCAGGCCCAGGTCCATGAAGTAACCGTTGTAGCCCAGTTCCCGGGAGCGCATGTGCTCCTGTTCCAGGTTCCCCGGGCCACGGGTCCGGACGAAGTAACGGGCGCTGCTCTGGCCGAAGGCGGTGGGCTGCAGGTTGGTGACCTGATAGCTCCAGTTGACGTTGTTCTCGAACATGTCCGGCGAGCGCACGGCTTCGGAATACACCGCCCGCAGGCCATGGCGCGGGGTGATCAGGTAGTTGACCGCCACTCGCGGGGTCAGTGAGCTGCCGGTCAGTTGGGTGTCTTCGAACATCGCTCCGCCCTGCAACAGCCAGTGCTCGGTGGCCCGCCATTCGAACTGGCCGAACAGCCGCCAGGTGGTGTCGTCCAGGGTGCCGTTGAAATAGGTTTCGGAGTCGGCCCGGTCGTACCGGTAGTTCGCCCCGGTGACCAGGCGCAGGCTGTCGGACAGGCTCAGGGTGTCCTGGATCTCCAGGTCGTAGCGCGACTCCCGGGCGCTCTGGTCGATATCGCCGCACAGGGTTTGCGAGGCGCCGTTGCGCCATTGATCGAGCACCTGGTTGGCCAACGCTTGTTCCTGTGGCGTGCCGGCTGGCGCGCCGCTGCTGAGGTAGCTGGGAATATTGCGCGCCAGCTTCTCGGCATAGTACGGGTTGAGCTGCCACAGGTCGGTCAGTTGCGGGCTGAAGGACACCTCGGCATCGCAGGCACGCCAGGTCTGCTGACGATCCCAGTGCTGGATCGAGCCTTGGACATAAAGGCTGTGGTTGGGGTCCAGGTCGAGGTTCCAGCGCAGCGAACCGGCGTAGTCCTTGGCGATAACGTCGGAATTGTCGCCGGCGGCGGTAATCCCGGCGAACACCGGGTGGTAGGTGTAGGGCCGCTGATTGGTCCCGTCCTTGGCGTTCAATTGCCAATCGATGCTCTGCTGCTCGTTCAATGCCTGGCTGACGGACAGGTTGAAGCGGTTCAAGCGACGGCTGTCGCGGTAATCGGCGCCGTTACGGTTGCTGTCAAAGCCATCGTCTTCCTGGCCGGACAGCGAAAGTCGCAGGTCGCCGTTCTCCCAGCCGCTGCCCTGGCTGGCGTACCAGTCGCTGATACCACGCTGGCCCCGGGTGATTTTCAGCCGGGTGCCGTGGCTGTCGGCGGGAGCGCGGGTGATGATGTTGACCACTGCCATCAGCGCGTTGGCGCCGTAGCTGACGGTGTTGGGTCCGCGAAAGACTTCGATCCGCTCGATGTCTTCCATGGCGACCGGGATATCGCTCCAGTCCACCGTGGCCAGGCCGGCGCGGTACACCGAGCGGCCGTCGATCAGCACTTGCATGCGGCGGGCTTCGCTGGCGTTGGTGCCGTGGTAATTCACGGCGGCCTGGTTGCCGCTGATGTTGCCGACCATCATGCCCGGCACCAGGCGCAGCAGTTCGCTGATGTCCCGGGCGCCGCTGGCCTTGATCAATTCGCTGTCCAGCACGGTCATGCTGCCCGGCACCGCCGCCGGCGATTGCTTCAGGCGCGTGGCCGTCAGCACTTGGGGCAGGGCTTGGCTGTCCACGAACAAGTCGTCGGCCAGCACTGGCGGGCTGATGATCAGCGCCAATAGCAGTGACGAGCCTGAACGGGAAGGGCCAACGGGCACGGAACGACCTTTGGGAATGGAAGGATAGCGGGCATGTTAACCGAGCTGAACGACTTTTCCATTCACGTTGACCGCATTTTCCGGGGAATTGATGGTCAGCTTGCTACAGCCTCCGGTAATTGTTGGCGGGGCTGGTCGCGATCCGGCCGCTCCGTATAATGCCCGGCATTGCCACTTGGTATGGATGAACGGATTGCATATGACTGAACAGCGCCCGATTGCGGTCCTGGGAGGCGGGAGTTTCGGCACCGCCGTGGCTAACCTGCTGGCCGAGAATGGTCACCCGGTGCGCCAATGGATGCGTGACCCTGAGCAGGCCGAGGCCATCCGGGTCAACCGCGAAAACCCGCGTTACCTCAAAGGCATCAAGATTCGCCCGGAAGTGGAGCCGGTCACTGATTTGCAGGCGACACTTGAGGGCAGCGAGCTGTTTTTCGTCGCCTTGCCGTCCAGTGCCCTGCGCTCGGTACTGGCGCCCCATGCCGAACGCTTGAGTGGCAAGTTGCTGGTGAGCCTGACCAAGGGCATCGAAGCCCAGACCTTCAAGCTGATGAGCGAGATTCTCGAAGAGATCGCCCCGAAGGCGCGCATCGGTGTGATTTCCGGGCCGAACCTGGCCCGGGAGATCGCCGAACACGCCTTGACCGCCACCGTGGTCGCCAGTGAAGACGAAGACCTGTGTCAGCAGGTCCAGGCCGCGCTCCATGGTCGCACCTTCCGGGTCTACGCCAGCGCCGACCGTTTTGGCGTGGAGCTGGGCGGGGCACTGAAGAATGTCTATGCAATCATCGCCGGGATGGCGGTGGCGCTGGGCATGGGTGAGAACACCAAGAGTATGCTGATCACCCGGGCGCTGGCGGAAATGACCCGCTTTGCCGTCAGCCAGGGCGCCAATCCGATGACCTTCCTGGGGTTGGCCGGGGTGGGCGATCTGATCGTCACCTGTTCCTCGCCCAAGAGCCGCAACTATCAAGTCGGTTTCGCCCTCGGCCAGGGCCTTAGCCTTGATGAAGCCGTGTCGCGCCTGGGCGAAGTGGCCGAAGGGGTGAACACCCTCAAGGTCCTCAAGGCCAAGTCCCAGGAGGCCGAGGTGTACATGCCGCTGGTCGCCGGGTTGCATGCGATTCTGTTCGAAGGGCGCACGCTGGAACAGGTGATCGAACTGTTGATGCGTGGCGAACCGAAGACCGACGTCGATTTCATTTCCACCAGCGGTTTCAACTGAGCCTTTATTGAGCGCAAGCAGGAGCGAGCTATGAACGATCCGAAAGAGCAGCCCCAATACGAATCCATCCTGCTGCGTGTGCTGTGGATGGTCATTTATCTGTTGGTCTGGCAGGTGGCGCAATTCATCCTCGGCGCCGTGGTGCTGGTGCAACTGATCTATCGGCTGATCTACGGCGCACCCAGCGCCAGCCTGATGAATTTCGGCGACAGCCTGAGCCAGTTCCTGGCCCAGATCGGCCGTTTCGGCACTTTCCACAGTGACCAGAAACCCTGGCCGTTCGCTGATTGGCCAACCCCGCGCGCCCCGGAGGGGGAAGCTCCTCACGTTGTGGCACCGGCCCCGCATCCGGTTCGTGACGAAGAGCCGAAGCTATGAAGCTGTGGGTATTGCGCCACGGTGAAGCCGAGCCCTACGGCGCCCGTCCCGACCCCGAGCGGGCGCTGACCGCTCATGGTCGCGAGGAAGTGTTGCGCAGCGCCGCGCAGTTGATCGGTCAACCGTTGAGCGCCATCTATGCCAGCCCCTACCTGCGCGCCCAGCAGACCGCGCTATTGGTGCGCCAAGCGCTGGGTTTTCAGCCGGAACTGATCACGGTGGACTGGCTCACGCCGGACACCCGGCCGCAAAAAGTCCTGGAACACCTCGATGATCAGGGCGATGTGCTGCTGGTCAGCCATAACCCTCTGGTGGGTAGCTTGTTGGGCTTGCTGCAACATGGTCATCTGCAACAACCTGAGCAGGTGAAAACGGCTGGCCTGGCTGAGCTGGAAGGCGATCTGCCGTTGGCTGGGGTGATGATGCTCAAGGGCATCAAGCACCCCTAAGATTGAGCACCCTGAAAATCACAAAGGAAGGGCAACGATGAGTCTGTGGCGCACCCCCCCCAACATCGAGCAACTGAACGCCGCCGGGAAGAACACCATCAGCGAAGTGCTGGACATTCGGTTCGAGTCTTTCGACGACGAATCCCTGACCGCCAGCATGGTCGTCGATCACCGTACTCACCAACCATTTGGCCTGCTGCATGGCGGTGCGTCGGTGGTGCTGGCGGAAACGGTCGGGTCGATGGCCGCCTATCTGTGTGTGGACGCCAGCAAGTTCTATTGCGTGGGGCTGGAAATCAATGCCAACCACCTGCGCGGCGTGCGCAGTGGTCGCGTGACGGCTACGGCGCGGATGGTGCACCTGGGGCGCACCACCCAGGTCTGGGACATCCGCCTGACCAACGACGAGGGCAAGGTCAACTGTGTGTCGCGCCTGACCATGGCCGTGGTGCCGCTGGGCGAGCAACCGCCGGCGCGTTGAAACTCGTTAACTTTTCGGGGCAGGAGAGGGCCTTTGTGGCGAGGAGATAAATCCCCTCGCCACAGTTTCACTGCCCATTGCCCCCCATAGCCCAACCCCGACTGTCATCATTCCTGTCAGTTACGGTCATTGCCGTGCCGCCAGGTTCTGCGGACAATCAGCCCCAGTTCCCCAATGGATCGGCTGTCATGTCGCAACAGGTGTTTTTCGCCCACGCCAATGGTTTTCCCTCGGCCACCTACGGCAAGCTGTTCGCCGCGCTGGCGCCGCAGTACGAGGTCGCGCACCTGGAATTGCACGGCCATGATCCGCGTTTCCCGGTGGACGACAACTGGCACAACCTGGTGGATGAACTCATCCACCACCTGGAACAGCAGGCGGGGCCGGTGTGGGGCGTCGGCCATTCCCTGGGCGGCGTACTGCACCTGCACGCGGCGCTGCGCTGCCCACAGTTGTACCGGGGCGTGGTCATGCTCGATTCGCCGGTGCTGACTCGCACCGATCAATGGGTGATCCTGGCCGCCAAGCGCCTGGGCTTCATCGACCGCCTGACCCCGGCCGGCCGGACCCTGGGACGGCGTGAAGAGTTCGCTGACCTGGCGTCGGCCCGGGCGTATTTTGCCGGCAAGACACTGTTCCGCGGGTTTGACCCGGACTGCTTCGACGCCTACCTGCAACATGGCCTGCAGCCAGTTGGCGATCGGTTGCGGCTGCGCTTCGACCCGGCCACGGAAATCAGCATCTACCGTGGCGTGCCGCACACCAGCCCAGGACGGACCCGTAAGCTCAAAGTGCCGCTGGCGGTGGTGCGCGGCCGGCAAAGTCGGGTAGTGATGGGGCATCACACCCGCTCGGTGGGGCGCATGCCCCAGGGCGAATCCCTGAGCATGCCTGGCGGCCATATGTTCCCCCTGGAGCGGCCGCAAGACACGGCTGATCTGCTCAAGGATTTGCTCCAGCGCTGGGAAGGTCGCAGCCGATGAGTGGGGTCGAAGAAGTCCGCCTGAGCTTGCCCCACATCGAACTGGCGGCCCATCTGTTCGGCCCGGAAGAGGGCCGGCCAGTGATCGCCCTGCATGGCTGGCTGGACAACGCCAACAGCTTCGCCCGGCTGGCCCCAAGGCTTGCAGGCCTGCGGGTGATTGCCCTGGACATGGCCGGCCACGGTCACTCCGGGCATCGGCCGCCCGGAGCCGGTTACGCCCTGTGGGACTATGCCCATGACGTGCTGCAAGTCGCCGAACAACTGGGCTTGAAGCGTTTCGCCCTGTTGGGGCACTCCATGGGCGCCATTGTCTCGCTGGTGCTGGCCGGCTCGTTGCCAGAACGCGTAACGCACTTGGGCCTGATCGACGGGGTGATTCCTCCGACCGCCAAAGGCGATAACGCCGCCGAACGCATGGGCATGGCCCTGCAAGCGCAGCTGGATTTGCAGCAAAAACGCAAACCGGTCTACAAAACCCTCGATCGGGCCATCGAAGCGCGCATGAAAGGACTGGTGGCGGTCAGCCGCGAGGCCGCCGAGTTGCTGGCCCAACGTGGCCTGATGCCGGTGCCGGGAGGTTACACCTGGCGTACCGACAACCGCCTGACCTTGCCATCGCCGCTGCGCCTGACCGATGAGCAGGCCATGGCCTTCGTCGCGCGGGTCGCTTGTCCTGCGCACCTGGTGGTGGCGGCCGACGGCATGCTTGCCCAGCACCCTGAACTGCTGGAGCGTCTACCCTTCAGTCATGAGCAGTTGCCGGGCGGCCATCATTTGCACCTGAACGACGAGGACGGTGCCGCGCTTGTAGCAGACTGTTTCAATCGGTTCTTCACCGTTTCTTGACTTGCGCCGGGCAACTGTCGAGGCTGGGCGGGTTGAAAGGGAGACAACCATGACAGATCTCTGTTTACCCGCCACGCGGCGCATCGACGACGCCTGTTTCGTCCAAGTGACTCAGGCCATGCCGATCCGATGAAATTATCCGTTCATTCACTCGCCCTGCTGGCGCTGGGTTGCTTCAGCCCGGCGTCGTTCGCCGTCGATGTGCCCGGCAGTCACGATCTGGAGCGTGTGCCACGCCTGCCCGATGCGCAGATCGTCGATTACCGGCAAACCAGCGACCTGGAGCGCGTCTACCCCATGGGCTCGATCCGTAGGATCAGCGGCCAGTTGCGCTTCGACGGCCAGGTCGAGGCCCGTGGCAATGTCACGTCGGTCACTTACGAGCTGCCGCCGGAACATTCCGCCACCCAAGCCTTTACCGCCGCTCGCGAAGCGTTGCAGAAGCAGGGCGCCGAGCTGTTGTTCTGGTGCCAGGCCCGCGATTGCGGTGAAAGCAGCCTGTGGGCCAACGAAGTATTCGGCAATTCCAAGCTCTACGGTGCCGACAATGGTCAGGCCTATCTGCTGTTGCGCCTGGCGCCACCGGCGGACAACACATTGATTGCGCTGTACGGCATCACGCGCGGTAACCGCAAGGCCTACCTGCATGTCGAGCAGTTCGAGTCGAGCGCAGCACTGGGCGAGTTGCTGCCGACCTCGGCCACGCTGCTGCGCCAACTCAAGGACACCGGGGTGCTGGACTTGCCGCGTCTTGCCGGTGAGCCGGATGACACCTGGCTACGCCTGCTGTCCCGGGCGCTGAACCTGGACACGGGCCTGCGGGTCAGTATCGCCGGTCCGCAGGCCGAGACCTGGCGCCAGGCGCTGATTGACCAGGGTGTCCGGGCGGCGCGGATGGAAGCTGCCCGTGGCGATGTGGCGGGCCTGCACCTTGAGTTGCTGCGATAAGCTGTTGCGGGTGACGGGCTTCACGCCGTGACCCTGGCCCTGTCCATTTTCGAGACCTTACATGCTCAATAACGATCGGCTGTTGGTGCAGATCCTGCTCCTGGTGTTGTTCGGCGCAAGCCTCTGGGTGATGGCGCCGTTCTGGTCGGCGCTGTTCTGGGGCGCGGTGCTGGCGTTCGCCAGCTGGCCGCTGATGCGCCTGCTGACCCGCTGGCTCAATGGCCGCGAATCCCTGGCGGCGGCGTTGCTGACGTTGGGCTGGATGCTGTTGGTGGCGGTACCGCTGGTGTGGCTGGGGTTCAACCTGGCCGATCATGTGCGCGATGCCACGGCGTTCATCAAGGACGTGCAGGTTGACGGTCTGCCCGAAGCCCCGACCTGGCTGGCCGGCGTGCCGCTGGTGGGCGGGCGGTTGGTGGGTATCTGGAACAGCATCGACCAGCAGGGTGCGGCAATGATGGTGTCCATCAGACCCTACCTGGGGCAGGTCGGCAACTGGCTGCTGGCCCGCAGCGCGCAGATCGGCGGTGGGATTCTCGAACTGACCCTGAGCATTGTGTTCGTGTTCTTTTTCTATCGCGACGGCCCACGATTGGCGGTGTTCGTCCATGGACTGCTGGAGCGCCTGATCGGCGACCGTGCCGGCTATTACATCGAACTGGTGGCCGGAACGGTGCAACGGGTGGTCAACGGTGTGATCGGTACTGCGGCGGCCCAGGCCGTGCTGGCACTGATCGGCTTCCTGATCGCCGGGGTGCCGGGGGCGCTGGTGCTGGGTATCGTCACTTTCCTGCTCAGCCTGATTCCCATGGGGCCGCCGCTGGTCTGGATCCCCGCCACGGCCTGGCTGGCGTGGAAGGGTGAATATGGGATGGCGGTGTTCCTCGGTATCTGGGGCACCTTCATCATCAGCGGCGTGGACAACGTGCTCAAACCCTACCTGATCAGCCGTGGCGGAAACCTGCCATTGGTGATCGTGCTGCTGGGGGTGTTCGGCGGCTTGATCGCCTTCGGTTTCATCGGCCTGTTCATCGGTCCGACCTTGCTGGCGGTGGCGTACAGTTTGCTGACGGATTGGAGCAAGAGCCAGGCACGATAGTGTGAATGCCGAGCACCTGTGGCGAGGGAGCTTGCTCCCGCTGGGGGCGTAGGAGCTGTGTAGGAGCTGTCGAGTGCAACGAGGCTGCGATCTTTCCCCAGACCCTTGAATCCAAGCGAAAGATCAAAAGATCGCAGCCTTCGGCAGCTCCTACGAGTGCAGCCCCGGTGAATCAAGTCGCCACGTTCAGGTGTTTCCCCACGGTCGCGACGTTATCCAGCGAGTATTGCCGGCTGAGGTTGGCGATCATCCTGTTCAACGCTTCGCTGCCATTGGCCTGGGCGGTGGAACTGTCGCTGCTGCGTCCGGCCTGCAAGGTGCTGTTGAACTCGTCGCTGTCGACCCCGCCGCTGCTGTCGCTGTCGAGTGCTTTGATCAGCATTGCGCTGGTGTCGGTGCTCGTGGCGGTGCTGTCGCTGGCCTGCAGGGCGCTGGTCAGTTCGCTGGCGGTAACACTGCCGTCGCCATCGCTGTCGAGCTGGCTGAACAGCTCTTCGCTGGAGGCCTGTTGCGGTGGTGGAGGCGGTGGGGCGAGGCTGGCGGCGAGTTCGTCGGCGCTGACGGTACCGTCTTCATTCTTGTCCAGCGCCGAGAACACTTGCTGACTGTCGGCATCGCTGCCAGCACTGGCCAGGCCGCTGCTCAATTCATCGCTGCTGATCGTGCCATCACCGTCGGCGTCCAAGGTGCTGAGCAGCGCCTCGGCCAGTTCGGTATCCGGCGCCTGGTTCCGTGGAGGTGGAGGTGGAGGGGCCATCGCGGCCATTTCCTCGCTACTCAAGTCACCGCTGCCGTCACTGTCCAGATCGCTGAAATTGTCGCTCAGGCTGACCAGGATACCGTCGTCGCTCTTCTGCGACAGGGCGGTACTCAATTCGTCCTGATCAACCGAACCGTCGCCGCTGCTGTCGAGCTTGCTGAGCAGCTCCTTTTGAAACTGCTGGCTGCGGGCACTGCTGGTCGCGGTACTGCTGGTGCTGGTGTAGGGCGAGTAACTGCTGACGCTACCGATCATGGGCGCTCTCCTTGGGCTGGAATGCCGGTGGGTGCACCGGCTTATGCAGCGTCGGCGGGGCAGTTGTCGTGGGTGTGTGGAGTTTGTACCGGTGGGTGTACAAAACCTCCGGATCAACGCTGGCCCCTGTGGGAGCGAGCTCGCTCCCACAGGTGATAGGTGTGTTCTCAGGCGCGAGGCAGGCTGATCACCGCCGTCAACCCACCCCCCGGCGTTTCTTCCAGGCTCAACTGCCCGCCGAGGCGTTCTGCGGCTTCCCGGGCGATGGTCATGCCCAGGCCGACGCCGCCGGAATTGCGGTTGCGCGAGCCTTCCAGGCGATAGAAGGGTTCGAATACTGTCTCGCGTTTGTCCGCCGCAATACCCGGGCCGTGGTCGATGACCCGGATCAGTAACTGGTGAGGCTGGTCTTCCAGGGTAATCAAGGCGTGACCGGCATAACGCAGGGCGTTGTCCATGAGGTTGTTGAGGCACGAGCGCAGTGCCATCGGCTGCACCTGCAGCGGCGCACAGGAGCCGCTGGCCTGCACATCGGCGCCCTGGTCCTGGGCGTTTTCGCTCAGCGATTCCACCAACGCCTGCACGTCCATCCATTGCAGGGCTTCGCTGGTGCGCTGTTCGTGCAGGTAGGTGAGGGTCGCGTCGAGCATGCCGATCATGTCGTTCAAATCCTGGCGCATCTGGCCTTGCAGCTTGAGGTCATCGATCTGCTCCAGGCGCAGCTTGAGTCGCGACAGTGGAGTGCGCAGGTCATGGGACACCGCGCCGAGCATGCGTGAGCGCTGCTGCACCTGTTCGCGAATCCGTTGCTGCATCAGGTTGAATGTATGGGCCGCCTGCCGCGCTTCCCGGGGGCCGGTTTCTTCCAGTGGTGGGCTGTCGAGGTTCTCGCTCAGGCGCTCGGCGGCCTCGCTCAGGCGCTGGATCGGCCGGGTCAGCAATTTCGCACCGTACCAGGCGGCCACGATCAGGCACACGAACTGGAACGTCAGCGGCACCACCGGGCCGCCGAACCAGGGGCGCGCAGGTCGGTTGGGTGGCGGACCGAAGGCTGGTCGCCCTTCGGTTTGTCGGGAAAATTCCGGCGGTGGCCCGGGCGGTGGTGGCCTGTCGTAGTGAGCAAACCAGGCAAACGCCAACAGATGCGCCAGGACGATCGCCAGCAACAGCACGCCAAACAGACGGCCGAACAGGGAGTCGAGGCGCAAGCGCATCAGCCGATGTCCCGAGCGTCGAACAGGTAGCCTTCACCGCGAACGGTCTTGATCAGTTGCGGCGCCTTCGGGTCGTCGCCCAGCTTCTGGCGCAGGCGCGAGACCAGCAGATCGATGCTGCGGTCGAACGCCTCGATGGAGCGTCCACGGGCGGCGTCCAGCAGTTGCTCGCGGCTGAGTACCCGGCGCGGCCGTTCGATGAAGACCCACAACAGGCGGAATTCGGCGTTGGACAGCGGCACCACCAGCCCGTCGGCGGAGATCAGTTGGCGCAGCACGCTGTTGAGCCGCCAGTTATCGAAGCGAATATTGGCTCGCTGTTCGGTGCGGTCGTCACGCACCCGGCGCAGGATCGTCTGGATCCGCGCCACCAGCTCCCTGGGTTCGAAGGGCTTGGCCATGTAGTCATCGGCACCCAGTTCCAGGCCGATGATGCGGTCGGTGGGTTCGCACCGGGCGGTGAGCATCAGGATCGGGATGTCCGATTCGGCGCGCAGCCAGCGGCACAGTTGCAAGCCATCTTCCCCCGGCAGCATCAGGTCGAGCACGACCACGTCGAAATGCTCGGCCTGCATTGCCAGGCGCATGGCCGCGCCATCGGTCACGCCGCTGGCGCGGATGCTGAAACGGGCCAGGTAATCGATCAGCAGCTCGCGAATCGGCACGTCGTCGTCGACGATCAGCGCGCGGGTGCTCCAGCGCTTGTCATCGTCGGGCGCTTTTTGATCGTCAGAATTTGCAACAGGGGTGTTCTGCATGGATGCATCATCTGCCAGGTAGGCTGCCAACCGCAAAGAAGGCGGCGAGGTTGAGGCTTCAGCATAGGCGTCGTGCCGCGAGGCGTGAAGCGCTGAAAGGACGGGGTGCGGCGCCAGACGGTAGCGTGCCGGCATGTTGCACGCATGTCATGAGTGTATCGGCTTCGACACAAAGGCCGGCATCGTCCATGCTGCTCTGGACGCGATGATGATTTACCGATCATCGGGTCCCGCACCGGCGCTGGTTCCGCTACAATGCGCGCCGATTTCGACTTGCCTGAGAGCCCGCTCATGTCCGCCTGCCAGACGCCCATTATCGTCGCCCTGGATTTCCCTACCCGTGACGCCGCCCTGAAGCTGGCCGACCAGTTGGACCCCAAGCTCTGCCGGGTCAAAGTCGGCAAGGAGCTGTTCACCAGCTGTGCCTCGGAAATCGTCGGTACCCTGCGTGACAAGGGTTTTGAAGTATTCCTGGATCTGAAATTCCACGATATCCCCAACACCACCGCCATGGCCGTCAAGGCTGCCGCGGAGATGGGCGTGTGGATGGTCAACGTGCACTGCTCCGGTGGCCTGCGCATGATGGCAGCCTGTCGTGACGTGCTGGATCAGCGTAGCGGCCCCAAACCCCTGCTGATCGGCGTGACCGTGCTGACCAGCATGGAGCGCGAGGACCTGGCCGGGATCGGCCTGGACATCGAGCCTCAGGAGCAGGTGCTGCGGCTCGCGGCGCTGGCGCAGAAGGCCGGCCTGGACGGTCTGGTCTGTTCGGCCCTGGAAGCCAGCGCCTTGAAAGCGGCCCATCCGTCGCTGCAACTGGTGACCCCGGGGATTCGTCCAGCGGGCAGTGCCCAGGACGATCAACGCCGCATCCTGACCCCGCGCCAGGCGCTGGACGCTGGCTCCGATTACTTGGTGATCGGCCGTCCGATCAGCCAGGCAGCGGATCCGGCCAAGGCGTTGGCGTCGGTCGTGGCCGAACTGGCCTGATCAACCTCTGAGGTTCCCCTTGTGGGAGCGGGCTTGCTCGCGAAGACGGAGTGTCAGGCGTCATGTATGCCAGCTGACTCACCGCCTTCGCGAGCAAGCCCGCTCCCACAGGTGTTTTGTGACTAGACCTTAAGTACCAACTTCCCGAAATTCTCCCCACTGAACAATTTGGTCAGCGTCTCGGGGAACGTCTCCAGCCCTTCGACGATATCTTCCTTGCTCTTGAGTTGCCCCTTGGCCATCCAGCCGGCCATTTCCTGCCCGGCGGCGGCGAATTGCGCGGCATAGTCCATGACCACGAAACCTTCCATGCGCGCTCGGTTGACCAGCAGCGACAGGTAGTTGGCGGGGCCCTTCACCGCTTCCTTGTTGTTGTACTGGCTGATGGCGCCGCAAATCACCACGCGGGCCTTGAGATTCAGGCGGCTGAGCACTGCGTCCAGAATGTCGCCACCGACGTTATCGAAATACACATCCACGCCTTTGGGGCATTCGCGCTTGAGGCCGGCATGGACGTCTTCGCTCTTGTAGTCGATGGCGCCGTCGAAGCCCAGTTCATCGATCAGGAACTTGCATTTGTCGGCCCCACCGGCGATGCCTACCACGCGGCAGCCTTTGATCTTGGCGATCTGCCCGGCAATGCTGCCCACCGCACCGGCGGCACCCGACAGCACCACGGTCTCGCCGGCCTTGGGCGCGCCAACGTCCAGCAGGGCGAAATAGGCAGTCATGCCGGTCATGCCCAGCGCGGACAAATAACGGGGTAGCGGCGCCAGTTTCGGATCGACCTTGTAGAAGCCTCTCGGCTCGCCGAGGAAATAATCCTGCACGCCCAACGCACCGTTGACGTAGTCCCCGACGGCGAACCCCGGGTTGTTCGATGCAATCACCTGGCCTACACCCAATGCGCGCATCACTTCACCGATGCCCACTGGTGGAATGTAGGACTTGCCTTCGTTCATCCAGCCGCGCATGGCCGGGTCCAGGGACAAATACTCGTTCTTCACCAGGATCTGACCGGCTGCCGGTTCGCCGACCGGTACTTGTTGATAAGTGAAAGTCTCGCGGGTCGCGGCGCCCACCGGGCGTTTGGCGAGCAGGAACTGGCGATTGGTCTGGGCAGTCATGGCTGGCACTCAAGATGAATGAAGCCTTGTTGATAGACCTTCGAAGCCTTTGCCGCAAGGTTTGCTGATGCAGCGAATGCACTTCGATCCAACACAGTGATAGTCCGGCCAGGCGCTTTATCACTGGCGCCCATGAATGCTCAAACGGCAATTGGATAGTGCTGCCGCGTCATCGAGACCTGTGGCTAGACTGGCGTCATCCCCCGCATTCTTCGAGGAACTGACAATGAGCATGACGTTTTCTGGACAGGTCGCCGTGGTAACGGGCGCAGCCGCGGGCATTGGCCGCGCCACTGCCCAGGCGTTCGCGGCAGAGGGCCTGAAAGTGGTGGTGGCCGACCTGGACGTGACGGGCGGCGAGGGCACGGTGCAGTCGATTCGAGAGGCGGGCGGCGAGGCGGTGTTCGTGCGCTGCAACGTGACGCTGGAAAACGACGTGCAGAACCTGATGAACGAAGTGATCAATACCTACGGTCGCCTCGATTACGCCTTCAACAACGCCGGGATCGAGATCGAGAAGGGCAAGCTGGCCGATGGCACCCTCGATGAGTTCGACGCGATCATGGGCGTCAATGTGAAGGGCGTCTGGCTGTGCATGAAATACCAATTACCATTGCTGCTGGCCCAAGGCGGCGGGGCCATCGTCAACACGGCTTCGGTGGCCGGCCTGGGGGCGGCGCCGAAGATGAGCATCTATGCGGCCTCCAAGCACGCTGTGATCGGCCTGACCAAGTCGGCGGCCATCGAGTATGCCAAGAAGAAAATCCGCGTGAATGCGGTCTGCCCGGCGGTGATCGACACCGACATGTTCCGTCGTGCCTATGAGGCGGATCCGAAAAAGGGTGAGTTCGCCAACGCCATGCACCCAGTGGGTCGTATTGGCAAGGTCGAGGAGATCGCCAGTGCTGTGCTGTACTTGTGCAGCGATGGAGCGGCATTCACCACGGGTCATTCCCTGGCGGTGGACGGCGGTGTCACGGCTTTCTGAGGACCGTCTGCTGAGTTTGTAGGAAAAGCCCGCACTGGGTGCGGGCTTTTTCTTGGGCGGCGGAAAAGTCCTGGGAAGGGACCGACAATGTGTTTCAAGGAGTGAGAATCAGCGGTTTTGAGGCTGTTGTCGTACATCGTCAGGTGGCGGCCTGTGCTTAACTGTTTCCGGAAATAAAACAAACGCTTAGGAGCTTGGTTACTCATGGAATTGAGAATCGACCGACAGGCCCTGGTGCCCGTCGTGCAGCAGATTGTCGACGGGCTGGCAGGCTGGATCCGACAGGATGCGGTGCAACCGGGCACTCGCTTGCCATCCATCCGGCAACTGGCGCGGGAGAATCTGCTCAGCCAGTCCTGTGTCAGCGAAGCGTGCGAACGCCTGGTTGCCCAAGGGCTGTTGGCGTCCCGTCACGGCTCTCGTTTTTTTGTCGCCCCGTCACCTGACACCCTCGACGAAAATCGGCCGCAAGGTGCGCCACCGATCCAGGGGCATTTGCCCGGCAGTTCGCAATGGGCGTTGAAGTTGGGGTGTGGCGGGCTTCCCGAGAGCTGGCGTGAAAGCGATGACCTGGGCTATGCGATCCGCCAGGTTACCCGCACCGATATGGCGGGGCTGTTCAACTACAGTACGCCGTTGGGGTTGCCCGCCTTGCGCGAGCAACTGTCCCGGCGCCTGAAGCTGCTCAATATCGAAGCCGATAAGAACCTGATCATGACCACGACCGGAGCCACCCACGGGCTGGACCTGATCGTGCGGACACTGTTGCAGCCGGGGAGCTGCGTCGTCGTGGAAAGCCCCGGTTATTCGAAACTGTTCGAGCTGCTCAGGCTGTATAAGATCGACATGATCGAACTGCCCAGGACCCCGCGCGGCCCGGACGTCGATGCACTGCAAACCCTCCTGGCAACTCATCGGCCCAGTGCCCTGTTCGTCAACAGCGCCTGCCATAACCCGACCGGCAGCAGCCTGGTCCCGGCCGTGGCCCAGCGGCTGCTGCAACTGACAAAAAAACACGCCATGCTGGTGATCGAAGACGATGTCTATGCCGATTTCCAGGGTTCGGCGCGGACCCGGCTGGCGGCGCTGGACGCCGACGTGGTCTACGTTGGCAGCTTCTCGAAAACCCTGAGCAGCTCGTTGCGAGTCGGTTTCGTGGCGGCCGGGCCATCCGTCATCGTGCGCCTCAGCGAGGTCAAGGGCATTACCAGCATGGGCGGATCGCGGTTTTGTGAGTCGGTGCTCGCCCGCCTGCTGGCCAACGGTGCCTATCGCAAGCTGGTCCAGCGCCAGCGCCAACGTCTCAATGCCG
This sequence comes from Pseudomonas viciae, assembly GCF_004786035.1. NCBI lineage: Bacteria > Pseudomonadati > Pseudomonadota > Gammaproteobacteria > Pseudomonadales > Pseudomonadaceae > Pseudomonas > Pseudomonas viciae. The sequence goes on along the minus strand of NZ_CP035088.1, from coordinate 4,760,842 downwards.
ATCGGGCGGCGGTGTTGCAGGTGCTGGAAGACGCCGACTGGGAAGTCTTTGGCAAACCGGTCGGTGGGCTGTTCATCTGGGCACGTCCGCCATTGTGTGACTACGCTGGACTACAACGCTTGGCCAAGCGGTTTGGCGTATCGCTGTCTTCGCGAACGGCCTTCAGCCCTTCAGGTGCCGACAGTGACTGGTTGCGGATCAACGTGGCCTACGCATTGGACCCCAGGGCACAAGCATTTTTCCGGGCCGCGGCCTTGGATCGACCTTGAGTGTCCTGAAAACGACGCGGCTGTAGCTTTTTGCCATTATTCCGACGCCAGCATCTTGTGTTGCGGGGCGTCTCGTTGCGAATCTGCAATCAACACACACTGGCAGAGGACTGAGCGCAATGATTTCGGCCGTGCAAGGACGTTTTGCCAACCTCGGTATGGCAAAAAAACTGGGTATCGGGTTCGTCCTGGTATTACTGCTCACTGCTGTGGTGGCGGCTATCGGAGTCTGGTCCCTGCAGACCATCAGCCATCGCTTCGAGGGGCTCAAACAGATGTCCGCCCTTAACAGCGAGCTACTCAAGGTCCGCCTGCTTGAGCAGGACTACGCCCTGCGCTCCGACGCTAAGACGGCCGACGCCCTGCGCCAGGGCGTCGACGGGCTGATTGTCCTGGCGAACGTGCTCAAGGCGCAGTCGGCGGCCAATGGCCCGGTGATGAGCGACGTCGAGCAGGCGCTGGCGGCTTATCGCAAAGCGTTCGACGAGTTTGTCAGCTTGAGCCAGAGCAAGGACCTGGCGCTGGAAATGGCCAGTTGGTCGGTGTCCAGCGTCGCCAATAACCTGGATGTGCTACAGGCGGGGTTGGCGGACGATGGCGCCTATACCTTGAAAGACACCGAAGGCAAGGAGGGCGCTGAGTTCATCGAGCAGGCCAACCAGATCAGCGAAGTGTCGCGGTTGATGCTGCAGGCCATGAACGAAGCGCGGGTCCGTCTGGACCAGAGTCGCAAAGGCAGTGATGAGGCGGTCGGGCAAGGCAATATTGAACAGGCCGAGCAGGCCATGAAACAGGCTGAAGCGCTCAAGGCCGTCATCAAGGACCCGGGTTACCAGACCGTGCTTAACGAAGTGGCCGGGCACATCGCCGGGTTCAACCAGCAACTGGCCGAATACACCGGGCTGTTGGCCAAGGAAAAAATCGTCTACCAACAACTGCACGAGCGGGCCGCCCAAGTCGTGGAGCGGGTAGACCAGGCCTACAGCGCCGAAGACGGTGCGATGCGGACCGAACTGAAAAAGAACTCGCTGCTGATCATCGGTTCGTCGGCCCTGGCACTGTTGGTGGGCTTGATCGCGGCCTGGGTCATTACCCGGTTGATCGTTGCACCGCTGCGCAGCGTCATTCGTGTCGCCCAGCAGATTGCGGCGGGTGACTTGAGCGCTACGGTCGAAGTGACGCGCCGCGACGAAATTGGTCAGTTGATGCTGGCCATGCAACAGATGGGGGCCGGCCTGAGCAGTATCGTCAGTGGCTTGCAGGCCGGTATCGAGCAGTTGGCCAACTCCGCCCAATCGCTGTCGACCGTGACGGAGCAGACCAACCTGGAGGTCAGCAGCCAGAAAGAGGAAACCGAGCAGGTCGCCACGGCCATGAACCAGATGACCGCCACCGTCCACGACGTGGCGCGCAATGCCGAAGAAGCGGCTCAAGCGGCCCAGACCGCCGACGATAAAGTCGAGAGCGGCCAACAGGTGGTGCGTCAGAGCATGGTGCGTATCGAGCAACTGGCCGATTCGGCCACTTCGGCCAGCACCAGCATTGAAAGCCTCAGCGCGGAGATCCAGAACATCGGTACGGTATTGAGTGTGATCAAGAGCGTTGCCGAGCAAACCAACTTGCTGGCGCTCAATGCCGCCATTGAGGCTGCTCGGGCCGGTGAGCAGGGCAGGGGCTTTGCAGTGGTGGCCGATGAGGTGCGGGCCCTGGCCAGGCGCACGCAACAGTCCACCGAGGAAATCGAGCGGTTGGTCAGCGCCTTGCGCTCAGCGGCCCACACCTCCGTGCAGCAGATCCAGAGCAGTGGCGAGCTAGTGAAAATGGCGGTCAGCGATGCACTGCAGACTGAAAGCGCCCTGGGAAGCATTGCTGCTGCTGTGTCGTTGATCCAACAGATGAACCAGCAGATCGCGGCTGCGGCCGAGCAGCAGAGTTCAGTGGCCGAGGAGATCAACCGCAGCGTCACCAGTATTCGGGCCAGCGCCGATCAATCCTCCCTGGCGATGCAGGGCAATGCCGCGTCCAGCATTGAGCTGGCACAGTTGGGCGTTAAGCTGAAGGGGATGGTGGGGCATTTCAGGTTGTGATTTGTTCCATGAGCGCTTGCTCCCGTTGGGCTGTGTAGGCGCTACTGAAGGCTGCGATGTTTTGATCTTTCGCTTGGGACTCAAGCGTTTGGAGAAAGACCGCAGCCTTGTTGCACTCGACAGCTCCTACACAGCTTGGCGGGAGCAAGTTCCCTCGCCACATTTCAGTCGTAAACCTTCTTCTTCTTCCACTCGTCGTTTATTTCGTCATCCTTCAAGCCTTCGGTCAACTGGTTGACTTCGCCTTCGACGGGCTGGGTGCTGGCCAGGACCATGGCATTGGCCCGGCCCAGGAGTTTCTCCAGGTAGGCCAGTTGCTCGGCGTAGACCTGCGGTTCCTGTTGTTTGCGCAAGTATTGCACGCCGCGTTCGAATGCCAGGCGGGCCTGGCCTGGTTGCTCTTGCTGCAAGGCTTGTTGACCGAGGTTGTTGAAGAACTCGATGTGCAACAGGACGAGGATGTGCCGTACTTCGCGGATCCAGCGCTTGGCTTCGTTGGCTGGCAGAAAACCGTCCTGGGCGGCGCGGGTGATCTGACCATGCAAAGCCTCGAGCAGAAACCGCACATCCTTGGCCTTGGCCTCGGTCAGGATCGGTGCTGGTGGATTGTTTACCGGGATCGATTCACCTTGGGCGGCTAATGCGTTCAGTTCATCAAGGCGCGCCTTGACCGCGTTATTGGTTTTCTCCAGGTTCAGCAAGCGCTGGCAGACGTTCATCTCAAGGCGCGTCATCAGCAATTTCAGGGCCGGGGTCATCAACTGCCCCGGAAAGGTTTCCGTGAGTTCGCCACAGCGACGCATGCGGTCGTTGAGTTCAACCTTGGTGCGGGCCTTTTCCAGCTTATTGTTTTCCACCACATGGTTCATGTAGCCAATGGCAATCAACAGTGCGATCCCGGCTACGACGAGCAGGGTGATCATGAGTGGTGTCACCGGTAAGACCTCTTTAATGGGGTTCGCATGTTATGAGTGTAGTGGCTTGGCTTTTAAGCGCATAGGCCCGTGCGACGTGATTAGACGGGCGTCGTGCTGTTTATATGAAGCACAGCTAAGTAGATGCACATTGCCACTATTTGCCAGACGCGACTATAGCGTCTTGGCGGGCGACAGAATATAGACGTCAGAGACCAGGCGAGCAAAATCTGCGAATGGCCTCCAAACCGGGCGAAGTCATTGATTTAAATAAATTTATATCTGGGGGTTGACGACCCTCCAATCCATCCATAGAATGCGCGCCACTTACAGCGTAAAGCACTCAGCTAAACGCGGTAAGCAGTGAATGTTGTACGTGTGTCCCCTTCGTCTAGTGGCCTAGGACACCGCCCTTTCACGGCGGTAACAGGGGTTCGAGTCCCCTAGGGGACGCCAATGCGGGAATAGCTCAGTTGGTAGAGCACGACCTTGCCAAGGTCGGGGTCGCGAGTTCGAGTCTCGTTTCCCGCTCCATTTTTAAACAGCGTTGCTTTCGGGCAGGGCTGAGTGAAACCAGAGCCGGCATCTTAGGATGCGGGTCTGGGCACTGGAACACACACCATGTGTTCCGGGCAGCGTGTCCCCTTCGTCTAGTGGCCTAGGACACCGCCCTTTCACGGCGGTAACAGGGGTTCGAGTCCCCTAGGGGACGCCATTTGCGGGAATAGCTCAGTTGGTAGAGCACGACCTTGCCAAGGTCGGGGTCGCGAGTTCGAGTCTCGTTTCCCGCTCCAAATTCAAAAAAACGCCGCTCATTGAGCGGCGTTTTTTTATGCGCGTGAAAAACTCAGTTCAATCCTCAGGGTGTAGAGAGTCAGTCTCCGTGAACCTCTAACGAACAATTTTCGTGGATTGTTCTGTCTGAGGGTCGGGGTGTTGCTTCACCTTAATAATGAAGGGGGAATGAGAGCACTTCATGCAAAACTGAGGGATATGGCGTGACGAAGATTAATAATTAATTTCTAAAAAAATGCACTTCTCCTAACCTTCCAGTACCCATTCAGGAGGTGCATTTATGTTGATTTTCGTTAAATCAATGGTCATCGGGCTTTGCATTGCAGCGCCTGTGGGACCCATTGGGCTGTTGTGTATACAGAGAAGTCTCATGCTCGGCTGGAGAGCCGGTTTCGCGACAGGGTTGGGGGCGGCCACCGCCGATTCGATCTATGGATTTATTGGGGCCTTGGGGGTCACGGCCATCATCGCAACGCTCATTAGCTTTAAACCATGGTTGTGCATTTTCGGCGGGGTATTCCTCGCTTACATTGGTTATCAAACGATCCGATCGAAGGGCGGCGCAACCGCTATGGCGGGTGAGCGTGCCAACATGTTCAAAGCCTACTCGACCACGCTGTTCTTGACCCTGTCGAACCCCATGACGATCTTATCGTTTATCGCGATATTCGCCGCGCTGAGTGACGGTATGGTCAGTGATCAAAGCAGTCAGCACTCAGTGCTGCCCATGGTGACAGGTATCTTTCTGGGCTCGGCGGCCTGGTGGCTGGGATTGAGCGGCTTCTCCTCCATTTTCAAGGCCAGGATCGCCCAATCAAAGCTCAAATTGATCAACTACCTTTCCGGGGCAACCATCACGATTCTGGGCGCTTACCAAGTAGCCACTGGCGTCATGCTGGCCACGGCAGCGTGAGAGGGGTGTTTCAGGGCATTTTAAACTCAACGTATGCCCTGAAACGGTCTATTGCCTGTGTGACCTCGGGCGTTGTCGCATTACTAAACGACAACCTCACCTGAGTAACCGCGTCGTTCGTCAGTGAGAACAAGGAAGTGGGAAACACAATGACTTTGAAGTCCTTGGCGCATTCGCACATTTCAGAATATCCAAAGACGAAAGGCAGGTGCACATTGATGAAGAAGCCGCCTGCCGGATGATTCCAGGTGATCGTTCTTCGGGCGTCAGCCTTGAGTGGGAATTGCCGCTCAAGGCATTTAATCATGTGGTCTCTTTTGTTTGTGTAAGACAACACTCTGGGTTGGTTCAACCCTTTCAGCGAATAATGGTTCTCGATCAGTAGCCCTGCGACAACAGCCTGGCACAGGGCCGGGGTATTGACCGTGACCAGGCTTTTGGCCTTGCACAGCCTGGTGCTGAAGGGCATAACCCCGTCGCCTTCTGGAGCGACCACATAGCCCATGCGCAAGCCTGGAAAAATCGACTTTGAAAATGAACCCAGCAGGAACACTCGGCTGCTGTCGATCGACTTCATCGACGGAATTTTCTCTCCCTCGTATCTGAAGTAGCTGTAGGCAGTATCCTCGAGGATGAAAAAATCCATTTCCTTGGCTAAACGCAGCATCGCCCGCCTGTCGTGATAGGAAAGGCTGTCGGCGGTGGGGTTGCTGAAATCCGCAATCGCATACAGTGCTTTGATTTTTTCCCCTCTGGATTCAAGGTCTTCAGCTACCTTGCGCAGGGCAGTGGGGTTGAGAAAGGTCGCCATGGGCACGGGTAGGATTTTTATCCTTAGCAGTTTTGCAATCCCCGTAATCCCGGAAAACACCGGATCCGGCACCAATAAAATACCGCCGCCCTCAAAGATGGATAAGAGCGTCAAAGTGCAAGCTTCTTGAAAGCCCATGCACACCACAATGCTTTCAGGGTTAAGAACTTTTATCCCTTCATCCACCTGCAAATAGTCGGCGAGGATGTCATTGATGACTCCAGCGGTTTTTCCATATTGGCAAAGCAGTGTTGCAAGTGACTGCTCAGTACTGGCGACGTGCTGTTGGTAACGGGTCAACCCCTTGTCGATGAGCACGGGGTCACACTGCTCATCATCCGGCCGACCTGAAGCCAGGGAAATGGCTTCCGGGTTTTCCTGGGCGATGGAGTTTAGAAGGTGGATAACGTTCAGAATGGGGTCTTCGAATATTGTGTTTTCGAATGCGCTGGACAATCTCGCTGCTCCATTAAAAAAGCAACGAGCCCTTTTAAGGCTCGTTGCTGATGATTACCACCCGTCAGGCAGGATTGAGTGAGCTTTTTTGATTGACCTTATTCTCCGTGGCTTCGAATGCTTGCAGCAGGTCGGCTTTAAGATCCTCAAGGTCCTCCAAACCAAAGCACAATCGAACCAAGCCTTTTTCAATGCCCATGTCGGCTTTTTCCTGATCGGTCATTGAGGCATGACTACCACTAAAGGGCTGCGCAACCATCGAAGTCACGCAGGCCATTCCCGTGCCCGTGCCAAACCACTTGAGCGCACCGGTAAACGTTTTGTAGAAGGCAACCAAGTCGGGTCGGATATCAACGAACACAATGCCGCCATAGCCGGTCAATTGTTTGCCATCGACCCGCGGATAATAAACTTTCTCAATAAAAGGCAGTTCTCGCAGGTAGTTGAGCATGCTGGACGTGGTACGGCTGTGTTTCTCCATTCGCAGGTTGAACGTCTGCATGCTTCGACGAAGCAGCCAGGCGCTATTGGGGGTGAGTATCGAGCCTGAATAAAAGCGCCCTTCGAGCAAGCGGTTATAAATCACTTCATTGTTGACCAGTACCAAACCGCCCATGACATCGCTATGCCCGGAGAAGTATTTCGTTGCACTGTACAGTGAAATGTCGGCGCCAAAGTTCAGTGGCTTCTGGAATATCGGGGTGGCCCAGGTGTTGTCAACGACCACCAGGGCCTGTGGGTTATTTTGCTTGACGGCCTTGCTGACCGCGTGAATATCGATGTCTTTCAGGAACGGATTGGTCGGTGTTTCAAAAATGACCATGTCGACGTTCGCCGGCAACGCTTTCAAACCTTCTTCTGTGGTGAGGTCCAGGATCGTCAGTTGCGCACCGATACGTGCCGCATACCTCTGAAACAACTTATAGGAACAGCCATAGATGAATTTGTTGATTACCAGCGAGCCACCCGGTTTCAACAGCTCCAAAACCATGTAAATGGCGCTCATCCCAGTGCTGTAGGCCAAGGCGTATTCACTGCCTTCCAGGGCCGCGACAACCTGTTCCAATTCAGTCACATTGGGGTTGGCTTTTCTCGAGTAGAAGAACGCCGAATCCGCACTAAAAGCACTGCACTGATAAATAGGTGTTACCGAGGGATGGGCCTCTCGATCATCCACCTTGATATGAAGTATTTCAGTAGACACATTCATGACTGGCTGACCATTTTGATGACCTGCTCATACATGTTCTGCTTGCCCTCATAACCAATGGTCGGGGTAATGTCATTCTGCGAAATACCAATCTCTTCAATCGACTCGGTTGGGAAGTGAGCCCTGTCGAATACTTCATGAAGGTTAGAGTTCACTCCCTTGGGAAGCCAGACCTCAGGGCCTGATTCATCGATGCGTGCCTTGGCGATAATGAATCGATAGCTTTCATGCGCTCGCAGTGTCAGCGATTTCCAATCGCTGTTGTGCCCGTCGGTATAATTGCGCCGCAGGTACACAGTCTGTTCGAAGTCTTCGGTATTCAGTACTTGGGCGTGCAGCGATACGATATCCCCGTGCCACTCGAATTTTCGCTTCTCGTAATCGCTCAGTGCCTCCTCCTGCAGTTCAACAGTTGTGTTCGCTTCGGGTTCGCCCAGCAATTTGAAATGCGCATCGTGTCCGCACTGGGAGCAGCATCCTTTGCTGTCCAGGCCGATTATTTCAGCGTTCAAACCGTAGCGGGTGACGAGCAGGGCGTTACAGTTATTGCAACTGGTGTTGGTGCCCTCGATATCATTTACGTTACCCAGGTAGACATGCTCGACGCCCATGCTCCGGGCAACGTCCCGTGCTTTCAGGAGCCGGTCCACGGGGGTGCGGATACTGTTGCTCATTTTGTAATCGGGGTGAAACCGTACGAAGTGCAGGGGCACATTCGGACCCAGTTCATCCAGTACCCATTGGCTGATTTTCCGGGCGGTGTCTTCATCGTCACTGATGTCGGTCACCATCAAGGTGCTGACTTCAACATATTTGCCGGCGTCGTAGACTTTCTTGATACCGGCCAGGACTGGCTCTACCCAGCCTGTTGTGACTTTCCGATAGTATTCGGGGGAAATGGATTTGAGTGAAATCGAGAAAATATCAATGACTGGCAGTAACTCATCAATGGCTTCTTCACTGATAAAGAAGGCTGACTTATAGAGGTTGATCAGGCCCGCTTCCTTGGCCAGCTTTGCCGTGTCGAGGATGAATTCATGCCAGACCACAGGGTCGTTGTAGGTCCAGGAAATAACGCGTATTCCATGCTTGAGCGCGGTTTCCACTACCTGCTCAGGGGTGTAGTAGTAGACGTCTTTGTCGGTGACATACTTGGCCTGCGAGGTCTTCCAGTTGTGGCAATAACCGCAGTTGAGCATGCAACCGATGTTGCCCAGGGAAAGAATTCGCTCACCAGGAGCAAAGTGGAACACTGCCTCGGTTTCGATGGTTTCTTCGGTGCTGTGAACGCCTTTGCCGTAATTCAAAGTAACGAGTCGACCTCCACGGTTTCCGCGCACTTTGCAAAAACCTACCTTGCCCTCCTGTATGACACAATTTCGTGGGGAAAGATGACACTTTACCGCGCCCCCTGGAAGTATTTCTTCCAGTTTTGCCGGGGTGCTGTCCAGGGTCCAGTTTTTACTTTTTGCAGTGTCCATCTCTCACTCCTCATCACGGAAGTTGCTATCAACATCATCGGTTAAAATAGTCGAGGCGAAACAATGCCGCCGCCAGCGGTGGCCGTCATCTTGTAGTTATTAGTAAGCAGAAGAAGCGCGGATCAGTCCGTAGTTCTTAAGTGAAAAGCGCTTGGCATTCATATTCATGAAGGGTTGAATAAGCGGGCCGATCACCAGCAGGAAGGCAATCGTTCCCACGCCAAAGGGGCCGCCTAAAAGCCAGCCAGTCGAGAAAATACCGATTTCAATGATCATCTTGGCTTTGGTGAATGACCAGCCCCATTTGGAAACCATGGTCAGTACCACGAGGTCCATGATTCTGATGCCAATACCGCTCATGATGATGAGTGCCGATGAATAGGCGCACAACACCAGGCCCGTCGCCAATAATGTGTATGCATTCATTCTGACGATCAAATACTCTCCAAGCCCGAGCAGGGACCAGAGATCAATCAGCAGGCCTGTCAGTGTCGTTGTAATGAATGGACTTATTGGCGGGTATTTTTTGTTCCAAAGCATCCACCAAGTTAGAAAGAATAACGACACGATCGCCGAGCAAATGCCCATTCCGAATGTCAGTATTTTATCTATCGAGATGATCAGGACATCTAATGGGTCGGTGCCCAGTTGGCTGATGATGAAACACGTGGCGCCTATTGAAAAGAAACTGACGCCCGTCAAGTACATCAGGAACTGATCCCTCTTGAAACTGCGAAGTTCTAGGACTTGCGTTCCAATGTAACGGGTGAAAAGGTCAGACTTTTTGCTGCACTTTATTTTTTCATCTTCCATGCGAACACCATCCCTGGAGAGAAATTATTTTATTAGGCAGTGCGTCGTGCTAAAGAGGAGAGCTATTGCTTGCCCAGATTATTTTTAGGCTTTTCAGGCAGGAAATAGACTAGCACTCTGCTTTATTTTGGGGCATGATTTTTTTAATGAAAAACACGGGCTTTTCATTAAAATTTATACTTTTTCTGGGGGAAACGCACATGGATCGTATAGACGTAAAAATCCTGGGGAAGGTACAGGACTGTGGCCGCATTTCTATCACAGAGCTTTCCAAACACGCGGGTCTTTCTATTCCCGCCACCACTGACAGGTTGCGCAAACTGGAAGACTCCGGGGTGATCAAGGGGTATAGCGCTCAGTTAGATCCAACCAAACTGGGGTACGGCATATCCGCTGTCGTTGGCATCACCACCCTCAAACCGGCGAAAGCCAAACTCATAGCGACGCTCACCGACATCCCCGAAGTCGTTGAGTGCCTGCACATCACCGGTAACGACTCCTATCTGATCAGGATCTATGCCAGGTCGATGGCTGAGATCGAGAGTATTATTGCCAATATCAATGCGTACGGTGAGACGCGTACCAGCATTGTTCTGTCAGTCCCTATCGAGAGAAGAAAGCTCGCTCCTTGAGCCTTTGAGCCCTTGCGTCGCACGCTCGCAGGGCTCTTTCTCGAAAAAACCTTCAACCTTCAAGGCTATGCACAAGGCTTTCGAGCGCTTCTATCGCCGTATCATCCGGCGTTTGTGCAGGGCTTGCGCTGCGTATCGAGTAGGCCGAACGGTATTCACTGGGGGTGCAGTTGGCGTATTGCTTGAAGGCGCGGGCGAAGTAGGAGGGGTCCTTGAAACCGGCCTCATAACCGATACTGGTGATAGGCATCTGGCTGTTGTCGAGCAGCTCCTTGGCAAAGCTCATGCGTTTGTTCAGTACGTAGTCGGTAAAACCAAGCCCATTGGCCTCCTTGAACAGGCGACTGAAACGAAATGTCGTCATACCGCAGCGCTTTGCCAGGTCTCGTTGATCGATGCTTTCGCGAAAATGCTGGTCGATGTACAGCATAATGTGGCTCAGGGCCTGGTGTTTCTGGTGCCCTGCGGTCAGGCGGATGCTGTCCGGCAGGGTCGGGGAATGGTCGATCTGCGAGGTTTTGCGCTGGCCGTTGGCATGGCGGCGCAGTTCACACAATTGCACCACGGCTGTCAGATAGCGCTTACGCTCGGTGGCGCAAAAGGGCAGCACCATGTATTCCCAGACGCTGGAGCGCATGGCCCAGACTGCCAGCTCTTCGGAATGCTGCACGGTAAACATGGTGATGGGGATAGTCGGGACGGTGCGCTTGATCTCCAGCAAACGCCTCAAGCCTGGCGTGTCCGGACGATCGAAATGGATGCAGATCATGTCGGCCTGTTCCCCATTGGACAACATGGCGTTTTTCGCCAACGTGCAGTCGCAGGTGTCCTCGAACTGGCTGATGAGTTCCTTGGTGGAGCGATCGTGAGTCAGATCGAACCACAACAGCTTTGGCTTGCCCGTCAGGTGTGAGGTCATAGGCTTACTCAGCGGTGCTTACTGCCCTTTAGCTAGCAGTATTGCCAATGTGCCACTATCTCGCCGAATAAATTTTTATAAAACCACCACCTTTTAGCGCGATGCCCCTCAAACGGTGGTCCCTGGGGGTGTCGATGGCACGGCACAACCTTGGATCCCCGCAAAAAAATCCTAGCGATGTGCAAAATCCTCCTAACGGCTATCACCACCTGCTGACTAGGGTTGCATCAGGCAGTTCGCAATGTACTGCCCTTGAAAAAACAACCCCGATGAGGTGTGCGAAATGACTCTTCAAACAATCAAGGCTTCGGTACTGAAGTTCGCCAAAGATGAAGATGGCCTGACCATTGTGGAATACGCCGTGGCCGGTGGGTTGATCACCGTATTGGTCGCCGCAGCGTTTGTTCTCCTGGGCGGCGCCGTGAATACCAAGATCCGTGCACTGTGCCAGGCGGTCAACGGCAACGTTGCCTGCTGACAGCGACGACTTACGGTGACGGGGACACGGTAACCCTCAAGGAATAACGCTTGCGACTCTTTTGCAGTGAGTACAACGAATAAATCAAATGGACTTCGCGCTGTCCCCTCCAACTTCGTAGCACTACTACTACTTACGAGCGTGAGGTTCATGAAATGACTTTCCAGACAATAAGCACTTCGATCAGCAAGTTCGCCAAAGATGAAGACGGCCTGACCATCGTTGAATACGCGGTGGCGGGTGGCTTGATCACGGTATTGGTAGCGGCGGCATTCGTCCTTCTGGGCGGCGCCGTGGATACCAAGATCCGGGCGTTGTGCCAAGCCGCCAATGGCAACGTTGCCTGCTAACGATAACCACCCCTAGGGAGACGCATCATGTCCATGGAATTGCTGGTGTCGACGGTACTAATGCTGGGACTGCTGGGCGTGGCGGTGGTGAGCGACCTGCGTCGCCACCGCATCCCCAACACGCTGGTCCTGTTGGGCCTTGCCCTGGGATTGGCCGGCCAGGTGTATACCGGCGGGATCGCCGGCTTGGGCGATAGCCTGCTGGGCATGCTGATCTGTTTCGGGCTGTTCCTGCCTATGTATGCAGTCGGTGGCATGGCCGCCGGTGACGTCAAGTTGATGACCATGGTCGGCAGCTTCCTGCCTTTTCATTACGCACTGTGGGCGGCGCTGTTCAGCCTTATCGCCGGCGGTGTGTGCGGTTTCCTGATCGTTCTGGCCCGCGGCCAACTGCTCCAGACCCTGGGGCGCTATTGGCTGATTGTGCGAGCCCAGTCTTATCTGGCGCCCACTTCGGATGAGGTGGCCGGCAAACCCTTTCCTTATTCGATTGCGATCCTGATCGGTACTTTGAACAGCGTTTACTGGCAACTGGTTGCCGACGGCTGGGGAGTCTAGTCATGCACGTCATCAACGATAGCGATGCCTACCCCAGCGAACGGGACGCGGTACAACGCCTGGCGCCTCAGCCGTGCACCATTCGTGACACCGGCCTGACCGACAGTTTCCTGGGTGAGCTGGTGTGCAAGCATCTGCACGATGCCGGTGTGCTGGACATGACGCGGCTGGTGGAGCGCCTGGCCTTGACCGGCGCGGTACTGGAAGAGGTCCTGGCGTTCCTGCGCAAGGACGGTCGCGTCGAGGTGCTTGGCCAGGTCGGACAGACGAGTGTACAGGCACTGCGCTACGGCCTGACCGAGCGCGGTCGCAGTTTCGCCCGTGACGCCCTGGCGCGCAGCGGCTATATCGGTGCGGCACCTTTTCCGGTAAGTACCTATCGCTCCCTGATCAAGATCCAGACGATTCACCATGGCCGCGTCACCGCCAATGATATGAACCGGGCCCTGGCTGGCGTGGTGCTGACCCAAGGAATGCTCGACCAGTTGGGTGTGGCGCTGAACTCCGGCCGGGCGATCATGATTTATGGGCCGGCCGGCACCGGCAAGACGTATGTCAGCAGTCGGTTGATCCGCCTGTTTGCCGAGGCCATCTGGGTGCCCCACGCCATTGTCATCAACGAATCGGTGATCGAGATCTACGATCCGCAGGTGCACCAGCGCCTGGATGACAACAGCCAATCGAACAACCTGATGCTCAATGAAGGCATCGACCGCCGCCTGCTGTGCTGCAAACGCCCCATCGTTATCACCGGTGGCGAGTTGAGCATGGAACAGCTGGACGTGCGCTACGACCCCTTCACCCGCCAGTACCAGGCCGCGTTGCAGCTCAAGGCCAGCAACGGGCTGTTCATCATCGATGACATGGGGCGTCAGCGCATGGCTCCAGCCGAGCTGCTCAATCGCTGGATCGTGCCCATGGAAGAGAAGCGTGACTTCATCAACCTGGGGGGTGGCCGGCACTGCGAATTGCCGTTCGACCTGGTGCTGGTGTTTTCCACCAACCTCAACCCCCTGGAGCTGGCCGACGAGGCCTTCCTGCGGCGCATCGGCTACAAGGTGCAGTTCGGTTACCTCAAGCCCGAGGAGTACGAACGCATCTGGCGCCAGGAATGCGAACGCCTGGGTATCCCGTATGACCCGCTGCTGGTGCGCTATGTGCTGCAGCGGCTGTATGCAGGCGAAGGCATGCCGCTGGTGCCTTGCCATCCCCGTGACCTGCTGAACATGGCGCTGGACCGCCAGCGTTACCTGGGCGGTTCCGGGCCCCTGTTGCCGCAAGAGCTGGAATGGGCCTGGCACAACTACTTCGTTCAGCTCGACTTCCTTTGATTCGGAGATACCGACATGAGCTCTCGTACGCTTTCGCTGATAGGCGTTTCCCTGGTAATGGGCCTTGGTGCCGCATGGATGGCTGACTCCTGGCTGAGCGCGCGCCTTAACGCCAAACCTGATGACCACCTGCGAAGCGTGGTGGTGGCCACGGTGGAAATTCCTTTCGGGCAGATGGTCGAGGCCCAGCAGGTCACGACCGTGCGCATGCCCATGGATACGATCCCGGACGACGCCTTCGATTCCAGCGAGCAAGCGGTGGGCAAGATCGCCACATTCGACATCCTGCGCGGCGACATCGTGCGGGGGGCGCGGTTGAGCGAGCACTTGGGCGGCAGCACCCTGGCCTCGCTGATCGCCCCCGACAAGCGCGCCATCTCGGTACGCGTGGACGATGTGGTCGGTGTGGGCGGTTTCCTCTTGCCGGGTAACCGGGTCGATGTCCTGGCGACCAAGACCACCAGTGCCGGCAGTAACAATGCCGTGTCGCGGACCATCCTGGAAAACCTGCGGGTGCTGGCGGTGGACCAGACTGCCGGCACCGACAAAACCCAACCGGTGGTGGTGCGGGCCGTGACGCTGGAAATGTCGGCCAGCGAAGCGGAGGTGCTGGTCACCGCGCAGACCGAAGGCAAGCTGCAACTGGCACTGCGCAACCCGCTGAACCTGGAGAAAAAGGCCGTGGTCGCGGCGCCGACACCCGCCGCGCCGGTCGCCGCTGTTCCGACGCCAAAACCCATAGTGCAACGCATCGCCAAGGCACAGGACGATGCCTCGATCACGGTGATCCGCGGTATCGAGCGCAGTGTGGTCAACGTTCGCTGACGGGCGCGGAAAAATCCCGGCCCCAGGCGATGCCGATCCTCAACGTCAGTAGACGAGGACGTGATAATGAACCCCAGTATTCGGCAGCCTTTAACTGTGCCGCAACGTCAGATAGGGGCGGTAAGTGTATTGATGGTAATCGCCCTGATGGCGATCTCCATGATGGCGGCATTGGCCTTGGACGGCGGACACATGCTGCTGAACAAAACGCGGGTGCAAAATGCAGTGGATGCTGCGGCCCTGAGCGGCGCCAAGACCCTGAGCCAGGTGACGGGTGGCGTAAACATGGCCAGTACCACCCGAGCGGCGGCCCTGGACACGCTGACACGAAATGCCAACGCCGCGGGTAACACTGAACTGGCAACCGCTGTCGCCGGCAACCCGGGCGCATTTGCCGCGGTGGAGCTCTCCAGCAGCGTCTATGGCCCGTTCTCGTACCCAGGACCTGCGGATGCCAAATACGTGCGGGTGTCGGTGTCCAGTTATCAGCTGAACGGTTTTTTCTGGAGTTTCGTGCAAACGATGGGCAGCGCCGGCCTCGGTAATAAACGAGTGGCGGCAATTGCCACCGCCGGCCCCAGCCCCACGGCCCCCTGTGATCTGGCGCCGTTGATGGTCTGCGGTGATACCTCTCAATACGACCCGGCCGCCGGTAACTTCTGGGGGTATCGCTTCGGTGACCTGGAGGTCCTGAAGACAGCGGCGGGTAATACCTCGCCTATCGGGCCGGGTAATTTCCAACTGCTCGATTTTGGTTCCGGCGGCAGTGCGGTCCGGGAAGACCTGGCGGGCGGTGGTTCGGTCTGTCGCAACGTAGGGGACAACGTTCAGACCGCGCCGGGTAACAAAGCCGGGCCGACGTCCCAGGGCCTGAATACGCGCTTTGGTATCTATAACGGCCCGGTCAGTTCCTCGGACTATCCACCGGACCTGGTCACCGCGTCCAGCACACCGGCGATGACTTACAACGATGCGCTCTCCCAGGCGCAATACCAAGGGCAGCCCATCACGTCGAACAACGGCAATCTCACGGCAGGTGCAGCCGCGATACTGGACTACAACGACTGGCGGGCGAGTGTCGCTGCGTGCGTGGCCGGGGCGGGCAGCGGCTGTGAAAGCAACGGGGTTTTCGAACGGCGGATGCTGAAAATCGTGATCGGCGACTGCACCGGCAAACTCAGTGGTTCGACCTCGATCCCCGTCCTCGGGTTCGGCTGCTATTTCGTCGTACAACCGGTTAACGGCGGAGGCTCTGATTCAATCATCTTCGGCCAGTTCGTCGAGGAGTGTGAAGGTGACAACGTGCCCGGTCCCACACCGTCCAGCGACGCCGGCCCGCAGATCATCCAGCTTTACAAAACCTATCTCAACGGCAGCGGCACTCCGAGCACCGACTCGTAGGAGGCGTCATGGGACTTGTCCATTTCAAAGCACCGCAGGCCCAGCAAGGCGTGGCACTAGTGGAGTTCACTCTGGTGCTGCCGTTGTTGCTGCTGCTGTTACTGGCCTTCGGCGAGTTCGGCCGCATGCTTTTTCAGTACAACGTGCTGCTGCAGGCCAGCCGTGACGCCAATCGCTTCGTCGCCGGCCAGGCCTGGAATTCCACCCTCGGCACCGTTGCCTTGAGCAACACGCTGCTGACCCAGACGAAAAACGTGGCGGTGTATGGCGTGCCCAGCCAGGCCGGCAGCGCAGTGGTGTCCGGGTTGACGACGGCGAACGTGCAGGTCGCCGCCGAGGGCATCGACCATGTGCGCGTCACCATTACCTACACCTTCTGTCCGGTGATCGGCGCGGGCAACTGCAGCGGGTCGATCCCGGGTTTTTTCGGCAATGCCATTGCGCTGGGTATCCCACTGGTCGCGACCACTGTCATGAGGGTGTTGTGATGAACAATAAACACATGCGCGGCACTTATATCGTGGAATTCTCCTTCGTGGGCCTGCTGGTGTTCATCCTGCTGTTCGGCGTGGTGGAAATGGGCCGGCTGTATTTCACTGTCAACGCACTGGATGAAGCCGCCAGGCGTGGCGTGCGGCTGGCGGCGGTGTGCAATATCAGCGATCCGGTGGTGTTGCGCCGGGCCATCTTCAACGCTGCGACGGACACCGGGACCAGCCAACTGATCAGCAGCCTGGCGACCTCGAACCTGGCGCTGACCTATCTGGATGTTAACGGTGCCGTGGTGGCGAACCCCGCCGATACGTCCGGTGCCAACGGCTTTCGTGCCATCCGCTACGTGCGCCTGAGCGTGCAGAACTTCGTGTTCAATTTGTTCATTCCCGGCTTAGGCGTGCCCATTACCTTGCCCGCGTTCCGGGCAACCTTGCCACGCGAAAGCCTTGGGCGTCATTCCGATTCCGGGGAGATCACACCATGCTGAATACCAGGGAAACTCCGCTCTCGACCGCCACCGGCAAAGCCGGGTTGCGAATACTGATCAGCAGCCGCGATGCTTCGGCCCTGCGTGACCTGCAATGCGTCTGCCAGCGCATGCCGTGCCTGGAAGTGAGCACGCGCCTGGTGAGCAACGGCCATGTCGATCCGCTCTACGGCCTGGACCGGATGCCCGATCTACTGTTGCTGCGGGTCAGCCACCTGTGGCGCGAAGAGTTGGCGGCGTTGTTGCAGCGTCCGGCCCACGAGCGTCCGCCGATGTTGGTGTGCGGACCGTTGGGCGAGCAGGAGGGCATGCGCCTGGCGATGCAGGCCGGGGCTCGGGATGTACTGCCCGAGCCCGTCGCCGAGATGGAGTTGGTGGCCGCCCTGAATCGTCTGGTGGCGGAGGTTCGCCTCGGCAACGGTGCCGAAGGCAAGCTGGTTGCCGTGATCAGCGCCAAGGGTGGTTCCGGTGGGACGTTGGTGGCCTGCAATCTGGCTCAACAGTTGAGCGCCCGGGCAGGTAACACCTTGTTGTTGGATATGGACCTGCAATTTGGCAGCGTGACCCATTACCTGGATGTGGCGCAGTCCCATAGCCATCTGGAAGTGCTGCAACAGATCGAGGACATGGACAGCGTTGCGCTGCGCGGTTTCTGCAGTCACTTCAGCCCGACCCTGCATGTGCTCGGTGGTCGGGCCGGCGAGCTGTGCTTGCCCCAGGACGCCCAACCTGAACAGCTCGACGCCCTGTTGCAACTGGCCCGTGCCAGCTATGACTGGGTGGTGGTGGACCTGCCGCGGCAGATCGACCACCTCACCGGCTCCGTGCTGGAGCAAGTGGACCGGGTGTATGTGGTGGTGCAACAGAGCGTCAGCCATCTGCGTGATGCCAGTGCCCTGGTGCGGATTTTGCGCGAAGACCTGGGTGTGCGCGGCGACCAGTTGCAGGTGGTGGTCAACCGTTATGACAAAGGCGCCGCGGTCAGCCTCAAGGATATTGGCGAGGCGCTGCGTTGCGCGAACCTGTCGAAATTACCCAATGACTTCAACCTGGTCAGCCAGAGTCAGAACACTGGCGTGCCGTTGGGGCTGCATGCGCCGAGGGCGGCCATTACCGTCGCCCTGCGCGATTTGACCGAAGACCTGGTCGGTCACCAGATGGCCACGAACAAAGGCCTGCTCAAGCGCGCCTTCAACCGTTTCTTCGGGGGATGACCCATGATCAGTGATTTCCGCAACCGCTTGCGCAAACAGTCCGGTAAACCGGGTTCTTCAGTGACCGCCCAGCAGGGCGACGACTTGGCAGACCCGGCAGAAGCACTGATGGCCTGGGAGCAGGCCATCCCGGACGTGCTCTACGAAACCCGCAGCCAGGTCACCCCGGTGGAAGCCGAGTGGCGGGAAAAAATCTACCAGCAGTTGCTCAAGGTCATGGACCTGTCCTTGCTCGATGCTCTCGAACAAGTCGAGGCCACGCGGCAGATCCGCGACATCTGCCAGCGCCTGCTCGAGGAGCATTCGGCGCCGGTGAGTTCGGTCAGCCGTCAGTTGATCATCAAGCAGATCACCGACGAGGTGCTTGGCCTGGGGCCGCTGGAACCGCTGCTGGCCGACCATAGTGTGTCCGACATTCTGGTCAACGGCTTTGCCTCGGTGTACGTCGAACGCTTCGGCAAACTGCAAAGGACCGACGTGCGCTTTCGCGATGACCAGCATCTGCTGAACATCATCGACCGTATCGTCTCCAGCCTGGGGCGGCGTATCGACGAGTCCTCGCCGCTGGTGGACGCCCGCCTCAAGGATGGCTCGCGGGTCAACGCGATCATCCCGCCGCTGGCCATCGACGGTCCGAGCATGTCGATCCGGCGCTTCGCCGTGGATCTGCTCAATACCGACAGCCTGATCCAGGTGGGCACCATGACCCCGGCCATCGCCTTGTTGCTCAAGGCCATCGTCCGTGGGCGCCTGAACGTGCTGATTTCCGGCGGGACCGGCAGCGGCAAGACCACCATGCTCAATGTGCTGTCCAGTTTCATTCCCCATAACGAACGTATCGTCACCATCGAGGACTCGGCCGAGTTGCAACTGCAACAGCCCCACGTGGTGCGCCTGGAAACCCGGCCTTCGAACATCGAGGGGCGCGGCGAGGTGAGTCAGCGCGAATTGGTGCGCAACAGCCTGCGGATGCGCCCGGACCGTATTGTCATCGGCGAGGTGCGCGGTGCCGAGGCGCTGGACATGCTCACGGCGATGAACACCGGCCACGACGGTTCATTGACCACGATTCACGCCAACACCGCGCGTGATGCCTTGGGTCGAGTCGAGAACATGGTGTCGATGACCGGCGCGACGTTTCCGATCAAGGCAATGCGTCAACAAATTGCCTCGGCCATCGATGTGGTGATCCAGCTGGAGCGTCAAGAAGACGGCAAGCGACGCGTGGTCAGCATGCAAGAGATCAACGGCATGGAAGGGGAGGTCATCACCATGACCGAGATTTTCTCCTTTGTGCGCCATGGCATCGGTGAACACGGTGAGGTGCTTGGCGACTATCGGCCCAGCGGCATGATCCCGGCGTTCCGCGATGTGTTGGCCAAACGCGGCATTGAATTGCCGCTGACGCTGTTCCGCCCTGAGTGGATGGAGGCCCGGCAGTCATGAGCAATATTCCCAGTGAGTTCATCCTGATTTTTCTCGCCATGGTGTTCATTGCGGTCTTCCTTTTGTCCCAGGGCGTAGTGGTGCCGGTGTTCGGCGAGGCCGGCAAAATGCGCAAGCGCATCCGTGGGCGCCTGCATGTGTTGGAGAAGGCCAACCATTTGCCCAACATGCAAACCGTGTTGCGGCAGAAATACCTGACGCGCCTGTCGCCCCTGGAGGCCTGGCTTGAACAGCTGCCGTTCATGGCCAACCTGACGCAACTGATCGAGCAGGCCGGCCACGAATACCGGGCTTATCGGGTGATGGTGCTGGGGCTGGTCCTGGGCGTGGCGGCCGGTGCCGTGGTGCTGATGGTTTCGCCGCTGTGGTGGATGGCGCTGCTGGCGACGTTTGTGGTGACCTGGCTGCCGCTGTTCAAAATCATGCGTGATCGCAGCAAGCGTTTCGCCGCGTTCGAGGAAGGTTTGCCAGATGCGCTGGACGCCATGTGCCGGGCCTTGCGGGCCGGGCACCCGTTCAACGAAACCCTGCGTCTGGTCGCCGATGAACATAAGGGGCCGGTTGCCCAGGAGTTCGGCATGACCTTCGCCGACATCAACTACGGCAACGACGTGCGCCGGGCGATGCTTGGCTTGCTGGAGCGCATGCCGAGCATGACGGTGATGATGCTGGTGACGTCGATCCTCATCCACCGTGAAACCGGTGGCAACCTGACCGAAGTGCTGGAGCGCCTGAGCCGGCTGATCCGCGGACGCTTTCGCTTCCAGCGCAAGATCCGGACGTTGTCGGCGGAAGGGCGCATGTCGGCCTGGGTGCTGGTGGCGATCCCCTTCGTGCTGGCGATCGCCATCGTCCTCACGAGCCCCAGCTACATGCCGGTGCTGATCAACGACCCGATCGGCCACAAGCTGATCATCGGTGCCTTCTGCGCCATGTTGATCGGGATTTTCTGGATACGAAAAATTATTCGGATCCAGGTTTAAGCGCTGTTTTACCGCGAGGTATCAGTCATGGACTTTTTGCTCGGGTTGTTCAGTCGGTTTACCGGAAACGAGGAGGTGGCACGGCTGTTGTTCATCGCCGTGGTCGGTCTCAGTACGGTGCTGGCGGTGGTCGCCGTGCTTCTGCTGATGATGGGGTTGCAGGACCCGGTGCAGCGGCGCCTGGCGCTGATCAAACGGGGGTATTCAGGTAGCTCGGCAGGGCAGGAGGCGCCGGGGAACCTGCAACTTTTGCTGGAGCGGGTGGGCCAGCGCTTTGCCTCGAACGACCCGACCCGGATATCGGCTACCCAGACCCTGCTGACGCACGCCGGTTATCGTTCCGCTTCGGCGGTGCAGGTTTACTGGGCCGTGCGTCTGATACTGCCGCTGTCGCTGCTTGGCGTTGCGGTACTGTTGTTGCCGATGATCAAGGTGAACGCCGCCATCGTTCTGCTGGCGCTCACCTTGGTGGTCGGTATCGGATGGCTGTTGCCGGCGCTGTATGTCGGCAAGCGCAAACAGGCCCGACAAACCCGGCTGCGGGCGGCGTTTCCGGATGCCTTGGACTTGATGGTGGTGTGTGTCGAATCGGGCCTGGCCTTGCCCACGACGATTGAACGGGTGGCTGAGGAAATGTCGGTCAGCCAGGTGGAGTTGGCCGAGGAGTTGGCCCTGGTCAATGCACAGATTCGTGCGGGCATCACCAGTACCGAGGCGCTCAAGCAACTGGCCGTGCGCACTGGCCTGGAGGATATCCAGGGGCTGGTCAGCCTGTTGGCCCAGAGCATTCGCTTCGGCACCAGCGTGGCCGACACCCTGCGCATCTACGCCGACGAGTTTCGTGACCGGCGCACCCAGGCCGCCGAGGAAATGGGCGCGAAGATCGGCACCAAGCTGATCTTCCCGCTGATCTTCTGCCTGTGGCCGAGTTTCTTCCTGGTCGCCATCGGCCCTGCCATGATCGGCGTGTTCAGGGCCTTTGGGAATATGTAGAACACGTAGGCCCTAGTGTGGGAGCGAGCCTGCTCGCGATAGCGGTTTGACAGTCAATGAAGGTGTTGAATGTCAGTCCGTCATCGCGAGCAGGCTCGCTCCCACAGGTGATTTTGGGTGTTCATGAGTCTTGTGTTCACCACAGGCTTATTGTGGGAGCGGGCTTGCTCGCGAAGGCGGTGGGCCAGTTTGCATGGATGTTGGATGTGAGGGCCCTTTCGCGAGCAAGCCCGCTCCCACAGGTGATGTTGGGTGTTCATGAGTCTTGTGTTCACCACAGGCTTATTGTGGGAGCGGGCTTGCTCGCGAAGGCGGTGGGCCAGTTTGCATGGATGTTGGATGTGAGGGCCCCTTTCGCGAGCAAGCCCGCTCCCACAGGTGATGTTGGGTGTTCATGAGTCTGTGTTCACCGCAGGCCCATTGTGGGAGCGGGCTTGCTCGCGAAGGCAGTGGGTCAGTTTGCATGGATGTTGGATGTGAGGGCCCTTTCGCGAGCCCCCCACAGGTTTTCTCCTGTTATCACCCGACCGTACAAGCCAAAAGATCGCAACCTTCGACAACACCTACACCGGATCGAGTGCAGGTGTTGTCGAAGGTTGCGATCTTTTCGTTGTTCCTGCGGTGTTTCATTTGCTACTGGTGATGTCTCCCCCGGAGTCCTGGTCAAAGAATTCCGGGATCGGGTAGTTGAAGCTGTTGAGCCAGCGTTGCATGGCCAGTTCGCGTTCGGTGGCCGAGGCGGTTTGCAGATGGGTGGAGGCAACCACGCCGCGAATCTGCAGTTGCATCCAGCTCTCGGTGCCTTGTTGCGCCGCCGAAGAGGGGCCTGGCTCAATCGCCCAGGCGGTGGTAGACAGGCACGCCATGCACACGATCATCAGTTGTTTGGATTTCATCTCTTGGACTCCTCAGAACGCTCTACTTGACCGCACCGGATGAGGCGTCAACCACCTCGGTCAGGTGGTTCGCTTGTGACGTCACCGCGCCAGTGGCCGTGCCCCTGATTCTTTCCGCGCGGGCTTGCGCATCTGCCACTTGCTTGGGGCTCAGGTTGGCCATGTTTGCCAGTTCAGCCGCCTGTTTCCAGTTGTCCTGGTAAATCAGTAGCGTCACCATATTGAGCGCCGCCAGTGAGTCGGACTGTTTGAGCTCCATGGCGGTCATGAACTCGAAGCGTGCTTCAGGGATCCGCCGTTGGTTGAGGTAGACGACCCCCAGGTCATTGCGCATTCTTCCGTCGGTAGGGGTCATTCGCACCGCACGCTCCAGGTGTTGGGTGGCGGTCGCATGATCATTTTTGGCCGCCGCCAACTGGCCAAGGCCATGTTCGCCGTCTGCGGCCAGGCACGTCCCGAGCAGGCTCTTGTACAACGGCTCTGCCTCGTTGCGCCCCATCAGGCGCAGCACCCGGGCCTTGCGCAGGCGAACCTGGACCAAGTCTTCGGGCAAACCTTCGAGGTTAGCCAGGCTGGCGTACAACCGTCCATCATTGGCCATGTCATCGGCCAGGTTCAGCGCCAGTTCCTGATCGGATCCGGGCTTGGCGCAACTGGCCTGGCGGGAAGCCACACCATTGCTGGCGCAGCCGGTGAGCACTAACGCTGCTGCAATCGCGATCATTGCTTTCATTGAATGTCCCCTCGCATCAGGTTGAACACTTGGCTCCTTGCCCATCAAGCGCCGGCTCACTGGGAAAGCCCGCTGCGATTGTCGAACTCGCCGTGTTCGAGGAAGTACATGCGGTAGAAATTCGGGTCATAGTTGCGCAGCTGTTCGCCCGGCAACGTCGGCAGTTGTGCGTCGGCGGCCAAGGGTTGGACCAGGTGCGGCGTGACGATCATCAGCAGCTCCCGTTCTTCGCGGTTGATGGAGTTGTCACGAAAGAATGCGCCGAGAATCGGCACGTCACCCAGCCCCGGAAGCTTGTTCACCTGGGAGGCGTTACGGGTGCTGATCAGCCCGCTGATGACGAAGCTTTCGCCATCGGCCAGGGCAATACTGGTATCGGTACGGCGCACGGTAAGCGCTGGAACCAGCGTGCCGGCGATGTTCACCGCATTGGTGAAATCCAGCTCACTGACTTCCGGTGCCACCTTCAGCATGATGCGGTTTTTGCCTACGACAGTCGGTGTCAGGGTCAGGCGGATACCGAATTCCTTGTACTCGATGGACACGTTATCGCTGCCGGCACTGGGCACTGGAATAGGCACCTCGCCGCCGGCCAGGAAACTCGCGCTCTGCCCGCTGAGGGCCACCAGGCTGGGACGCGCCAGGGTATAGGCAAAACCGCTGCCTTCCAGCGCATTGATCATCAGCAGCGTCTGGCCGGTGGCGAAGGACAGGTTGAACATGTCGTTATTGACCGGCAATGAAGGCCGAACCACGCCACCGATGGTGGGCAGGGTTCTCGGTGCGCCGAACAGAAAGTTGCCGCGACTGCCGAAGATCGAGGTCGAGGCCTCCTTGAGTTTGGTCCGGCTGACCTCGACAAAACGGATGTCGGTCTGTACTTGGGCCAGCAGCATCGGGTCTTCGGAAGGCACGCTCGCGGCGCTGGTCAGCGCCGCAGTGGCCCGGCCTTTGACGAAGATCATGCTCTGGCGGGGCGTTTTCGAACACGCCGTCCAAACCATCAGGCTGGTGGCGCCGGGCATCAGGCCCGTGAGAATGAAGGCGTCGCTGCCACTGGGCTGCACATCGGCAATTTTCGGGTCGCCCACCGCCAACTTCGTCACAGGGGCGAGGATGCGCAGTTCGTTCTGAAGCCCTTGGCCGACCTCGAAGGTTGCCGGCAAACTGTCCAGTTGTGAACAATTTGCCGCTGCGGCCTGCGCCGCATCCAGGCCAAGGCCCATCCAGAACAGGCCATGAATGAATTTTTTTAAAACAGGCACGGTACGATGGGTCATGAAGTGATCCTCGATAGAGAGGCCGTCCTTAGGCTTACAGATGCCTCGGATCACTTAAGGGGCCCGGGCTGCCCCTTCATATCTCACCCAACCCTCCAGTGGTTCCGGCGACAGACCTCGTCTGAGCAAGCAAACGGGCGCATTACACCGGCCTGACTGAATGGCAGGCAGCTTACATATAACCTTTCTTGGCCCCGGAATATCCGGGATGTCGAGCAGGTGACCGGCATCGATCAGGTTGTTTGAGGAGCGGTTTGACTGGCCCCCTGTTCGCTTCTTTTTGACGGTAGTTCAAGCATGGCAAAGCGCCACGCCTCGATCAAAAAAAACGACTAAAAAGTGACGGAAGGAAAGTTGGAGCTTGCATGGCCGTCAATAAACTGTCTTTTGATGCTTTTTTTGCTGACGGATTTCAGGCCTGGTAATGCGGGTGATCTCCTGCAAGCGCTATCAGCAGAGCATCAGGCTGGTCCGGCTCGTGGAACAGACTGAGGCTCAGTTGCAGCAACGTATCAGGCTGTGGACCAGCCGCTGAGGCGACTTGGATGAACTCGAATACCACATAAGATTCGTGTGGATAGGCCTGGCGAGTCTCAAAGACCGCGCGCAATACGTTGCTCAGTCGATCGAGCAGCAGGTTTTCAGGGTGATCTGAGTGCTCAAGCATGACTGCGCGTTGCCACGCGCCGGGAGTGAACACAATGGGCAACTCAAGAGGGGACAGTGCTTGCGGTGTAAGGGCGTCTGGCATGGCGTGCCTCTTTTGAAAGCGCGAAGAAACGTCCCCGGGGAAAACTTCCCGCGGTGGGTGGAGATAAAAGCAAGAAGGTTCACCTGGCGAGTAGGAGAGTTGCAGGCGTTGCTCAGCGGATAAACGCTCACCGTGAGCCGTGTTCCTGGCCGCGGAGTGTCAGTCCACGTGGTAGTGAACCGACAACGTTCCTTTTTTCTGTGAAAGCGCGGCGACAGTGACCGTGCCCAGTTCCTGCAGGCACCGCACGTGAGTGCCGCCGCAGCCATAGGGGGCCAGCTCGCCAAAACCGACTTCTCGCGAACCTTCGCGCAATGCGACCAGGCGCGGCAGGTCGGCGGCGATCCACTCATTGATGCCTTGCTGGATGATTGATGCGTCCAGCTCCTGAGGATCCTCCCCAGGTTTGAACTGCACACGGCTTTCGCCGGGCCAGTGATGAGCCTTGATGGGTGTCCAGCCACGGGTTTCGGCGAAATGGCCGATCAGATGCCCGGCCGAATGCAGGCGCGAATTCAGCTGTCGGCGCTGTTCATCCACGCGAATTGAGATCATGCCCGAGGCCACTGCGCGGTCGACATAGTGAATGATCTGTTGCCCGTCCTGGACGACACGCAGCACCTGGCTCTCACCGATCCACCCGGTGTCGAAAGGCTGGCCGCCGCCCTGAGGGTGGAACAGTGTGGCGCGCAGTACCACGGCAAATTCATTTTCCCAGGGGCTGCAATCCAGGACTTCCACGTTGGCCTTGAGGTCATCGCTATGGAAAAAGAGGCGAAGTGTCATTCCATATCCGTATTAGAAATTTTGTTTCGGGATTATAAGTCGTGTGGAAATTGTTGATAATCCGTTCAAATTTCAAAGGACTGTTGCGTCATGAGCACAAATCTACCGCTTCCACTGCTCGTCGAAATGGCCATGTTCGTCAAGGTCGTGGAGACCGGTAGCTTCTCCGAAGCGGCCCGCCAGTCCGGTTCATCGCCATCGGCTGTCAGTCGCAGCATCTCCCGCCTTGAAAAGGCCCTGGCGACTCGCTTGTTGCAACGCACCACGCGCAAGTTGCGCTTGAGCGATGGCGGGGAGGAAGTGTTCAAGCGTTGCCAGGAAATGGTCGCGTCTGCCCGCTCTGTGATGGAAATCAGCGGCCAATTCACCCAGCAAGCCGAGGGACGGATTCGGGTCAGCGTGCCCAAGGCGGTGGGGCGCTTTGTGATTCATCCCCACATACCCGAGTTCCTGCGTCGTTATCCCCAGATCGATGTGGAACTGCTTCTGGAAGATCGGCAAGTCGATCTGATTGATGATCACGTCGACCTGGCCATTCGGATCACCGATCAACCTCCCGCCGGGCTGGTGGGCCGTCAGTTGTTGAGCATCGATCATTTGCTCTGCGCCACCCCGCAATACCTGGCCGAGCATGGCGTCCCCGAACATCCCCAGGACTTGCTGGAGCACAGCTGCATTTATCTGGGGGAAACCCCGAGTGACGCTCGCTGGAAATTCAAGAAAGGCACCAAGTCGGTCACCGTAGGCGTGCGCGGCCGCTATGCGGCCAATCACACGGGCGTGCGACTGGAGGCGGTTTTGCAACACATCGGGATTGGCAGTTTGCCGTACTTCACGGCTCGGTATGCCCTGGAGCAGGGGGCGGTCGTGCCAGTGCTGGCAGACTGGACGTTCCTGGCTTCCTACCACGGTGGCTTGTGGTTACTGCATTCGCCGACCCGTTACCTGCCGCCGAAATTGCGGGTGTTCATTGATTATCTGGTGGAGTGCCTGGCAAAGGAGCCGACCTTGCACACGGTGGGTGGGGGGAGTGGTTCCAGCAAAGAGGCGGCGCACTATGAGCTGCCAGAGAGTGATGGGTTGTCTTAACGGGCCTCATCGCGAGCAAGCTCGCTCCAACAGGGGAACTGCTGTAAATGCAGAATGTGTGCTCGCCATCGACCTAGTGTGGGAGCGAGCTTGCTCGCGATGAGGCCGGTCCATGCAACACCCTTTGGCAAAGCAAAAAAAGCCCGCAGGTTAACCGTGCGGGCCTTTTGCATGAACGATCGCAATCAGTGTTTGCTGTCCTGGTCCGACATTGCCAGCAATTGCTTTTCCTGGTTCCAGTCGAAGGGTTCGTCGTTTTGTTCGGCTTCGAAGCGACGTTCTTCCAAGGCCTGGTACAGCGCGATTTCTTCGTCGGGCATGTAGTGCAGGCAGTCACCGGCGAAGTACCAGAGCAAGTCGCGAGGCACCAGGTGGGCGATCTGTGGGTAACGGACGATCACCTGGCACAGCAGGTCCTGGCCCAGGTATTGGCTTTCGATCGGGTCAACGGGCAACTGCGCGCGCAACTCGTCGAAGCGTTCCAGAAACAGGGCATGGCTTTCTTCGGGAACCTGTTCGGCCTCACCCACGGCGACCAGGATGCTGCGCAAGTGGTCAAGCAAGACAAGGTGATCGGCAACGACATTGGACACGAGATAAGTCCTCAAGAGCAAAACGGGCGCAGGAGTATAAAGCTCTTGCGCCCGCTTTTACATGGTAGGGAGGATCAACGGACTTTTGTCTCGGCCAGCGTCAGTTCCTCCTTATCGAAATCATCCACATCGATGACCTTGCGTCGCGCTGCTTCGGCCGTGCGCAACGTCTGGGCTTCGTCCACCTGCAGCACACCGGCTTCCAGGGCTGCGTCAATAAGGTGTTCACCGGGGGCCGGGTTGAGCTGGCCCTGCTTGACGGCGACGTGCAGTTTTTTATGCAGCGGCTGGGCGGCGGCAAGCAGGTCGGCGGCGTGTTGCAGGGCACCCACCGGATCGTCGGTCGATTGCGGTCGATAGCAGCCTTGCAGCAACTCTTCGAGGGTGGGATCGCCCTTGGCCCGGCCGATCACGGCGGCCACTTCGGCGTCCAGCCTGTCGCTCGGGCCTTTGTGGCGGCGGCCGAAAGGGAACACCACCAGGCGCAACAGGCAACCCAGCACCCGGTTCGGGAAGTTGCTCAGCAGTTCGTCCAGCGCACGCTCCGACTGGCCCAGGCTTTCTTCCATGGCCCAGGTAAACAACGGTGCCATGTGGTCGGGCGAGTCCAGGTCGTGGTAACGCTTGAGCGCGGCGGAGGCCAAATAGAGGTTGCTCAGTACATCCCCCAGGCGTGCCGACAAGCGTTCGCGGCGTTTGAGCTCACCGCCCAGCAGCATCATGCTCAGGTCCGCCAGCAGGGCGAACGCCGCCGCTTGCCGGTTGAGGTCGCGGAAATAACCCTGGCTCAAGGCATTGCCGGGGGCCCTTTCGAAATGCCCCAGGCCCAGGTTCAGCACCAGGGTGCTGGCGGCGTTGCTGACCGCGAAGCCAATGTGCTTGAGCAACAAACCGTCGAACTCGATCAGTGCCTGGTCCTTGTCTTCACGGGTGGCCAGGGCCATTTCCTTGAGCACGAACGGATGGCAGCGGATCGCCCCCTGGCCAAAGATCATCAGGTTGCGCGACAGGATGTTCGCGCCTTCAACCGTGATGAAGATCGGTGCACCTTGCCAACTGCGCCCCAGGTAATTGTTCGGGCCCATGATAATGCCCTTGCCGCCATGTACGTCCATGGCGTGGCTGATGCACTCGCGGCCGCGTTCGGTCAGGTGGTATTTGAGGATCGCCGACAGCACCGAGGGTTTTTCCCCCAGGTCCACCGCATTGGCGGTCAGCATGCGTGCAGCGTCCATCATCCAGGCGTTGCCGCCGATGCGCGCCATGGCTTCCTGGATGCCTTCGAATGCCGATAACGGCACGTTGAACTGCTCGCGCACCTGGGCGTACTGGCCGGTCACCAGGCTGGTGAACTTCGCCGCACCGGTGCCCACCGCCGGCAGGGAAATCGAGCGTCCGACCGACAGGCAATTCATCAGCATCATCCAGCCCTTGCCGAGCATTGCCTGGCCGCCGATGAGGAAGTCCAACGGGATGAACACGTCCTTGCCCCAGTTCGGTCCGTTCATGAACGCGGCGCCGAGGGGCAGGTGACGGCGGCCGATATTGACGCCTGGAGTATCGGTGGGAATCAGGGCGAGGCTGATACCCAGGTCTTCTTCGTCACCCAGCAGGTGGTCAGGATCATAAGCCTTGAAGGCCAGGCCGAGGAGGGTGGCCACCGGTCCAAGGGTGATGTAGCGCTTTTCCCAGTTCAGGCGCAGGCCGAGGGTTTCCTGGCCTTGCCATTGCCCCTTGCAGATGATGCCGGTGTCGGGCATCGCTCCGGCGTCGGAGCCGGCCAATGGCCCTGTCAGGGCGAAGCAGGGAATATCGTCGCCACGGGCCAGGCGTGGCAGGTAATGGTCGCGTTGTTCGTCGGTGCCGTAGTGCAGCAGCAGCTCCGCTGGGCCGAGGGAGTTGGGGACCATCACGGTGGACGCCAGGTCGCCGCTACGGGTCGCCAGTTTCATGGCCACTTGGGAGTGGGCGTAGGCGGAAAAGCCTTTGCCGCCGTATTCCTTGGGAATGATCAGCGCGAAGAAACCGTGTTCCTTGATGTGGGTCCAGGCCTCAGGCGGCAGGTCCATGGCCTGGCCGATCTGCCAGTCGCTGACCATGGCGCAGAGATCTTCGGTGGGACCGTCGAGGAATGCCTGCTCCTCTTCGCTCAGTTGCACCTTGGGGTAGGCCAGCAGCGTGTCCCAGTCCGGCCGGCCGCTGAACAGTTCACCGTCCCACCACACCGTGCCGGCGTCGATGGCGTCACGCTCGGTCTGGGACATGGGCGGAAGGGTTTTCTGGAACCAGTCGAACATCGGCGCGCTGAAATACTTGCGGCGCAGGTCTGGCAACAGCAGCGGAGCCGCGACGGCGGCGAGTACCACCCAGAGGACCAGCATCAGCCAACCGGGCGCGTGGCTCAAAATGCCCATGGCCAACAGGTAGACCGCGACGATCCCCAGCGCCGGCAGCGGGGCGGTGCGCCGATGCGCCAGCCAGGCTATCCCGACGACCAGAACCAGTATCCACAACAACAGCATAGGTAATCCTCCGTGAACCAGGGCAAACCGACCCTCAGAGCTTAGACGGCATCTGCAAAACCGGTGGTCAGCGCAATGTGATTGATTTCGTGGGAAACCCTGGATGCATTGCGCCAGTCTGGTTGGCAACAACCGTGGGAATTCGTTCGCTCATAAAGTGAGAAAACGCCATTGTTTGGCTGAAATGCCGTTATTGCTGCGAAGGGGCTGTGGATAAACTCGAGGCAAGCCCTCCTGTAGGAGCTGCCGAAGGCTGCGATCTTTTGATCTTGATCTGTCGGTCTTCGCTCAGCGTTCAATTGTCTGGGGAAAGATCGCAGCCTCGTTGCACTCGGCAGCTCCTACGGGTGGTGATGTTTCTCGAGAGGTCTTCCCCATGCAGCAATACCTGAACCCCGGCCCGTTCATCGACAGCGATCACCCGGCAGTCATCGAGTTTACCGAAGGCCATCGCGGCACAGGCCGTGATCCCCTCGATCAAGCCATCAACCTTTATTACGCTGTGCGCGAGGCGGTGCGCTACAACCCTTACACCTTCAGCCGCGATCCGGCGACCCTGCGTGGCAGTTATGCATTGGCTGCGGGCGAAAGCTATTGCGTGCCCAAGGCCACCTTGCTGGCCGGTTGTGCCCGACATTGCGGTATCCCGGCGCGCATCGGCCTGGCGGATGTACGCAATCACCTGTCCACGCCGCGCCTGCTGGAATTGCTCAAGAGTGATGTGTTCGCCATGCACGGTTATACCGAGCTGTACCTGAACGAGCGCTGGGTCAAAGCCACGCCGGCGTTCAACCAGGGCTTGTGTGAGTTGTTCGATGTGGCACCGCTGGCGTTCGACGGTCGCCATGACAGCGTTTTCCACCCGTTCAACCGTCAAGGCGCCAAGCTGATGGAGTACGTCACCGACCACGGCCAGTTCGCCGATGTGCCCGAAGCGTTCTTTTTCGAACACTTGGAAAAATGTTATCCACACCTGTTTGGCGATCGAGTGCCCCTCCTGCTCGGTGACATGCAGGGTGATTTGAGTCGCAACTGATCCGGCGTATGCTGCTGCGGCATTTATCCATCGAGGAAGCCGTGATGCTGAAGATCTGGGGCCGGAAAAACTCATCGAATGTGCGCAAGGCATTGTGGTGCGCCGAAGAACTGGGGCTGGCCTATGAGGCCATCGACGCTGGCGGTGCATTTGGAGTGGTCGACACGCCCGAGTATCGCGCGAAGAACCCCAACGGTCGCGTGCCGATGATCGAAGACGACGGCTTCGTGCTCTGGGAATCCAACACCATCGTGCGCTACCTGATGGCTCGCCATGCAGCGGGATCGGCGTGGTATCCGACCGATCTCCAGGCGCGGGCCACGGCGGAAAAATGGATGGACTGGACCACATCGTCCTTTGCCGGACCGTTTCGCACGGTGTTCTGGGGCGTCTTGCGCACCCCGGCCGAGCAGCAGGATTGGCCGGCCATCAAGGCGGCGATCAAGGAGTGTGAAGATTTGCTGGCGATGGTCGAGCAGGCCTTGAGTGAACAGCCTTACCTCTCGGGTGATGAAATCGGCATGGGCGATATCCCCCTCGGCAGTTTCATTTATGCCTGGTTCGAGATGCCCATCGAACGGGCTGCGAGGCCGCATCTACAGGCCTGGTACGCGCGGCTGCAAGCGCGTGCGGCTTACCGCAAGGCTGTCATGACCGCGTTGACTTAATACTTACTATCGACACACGTGACTGTACTTGTGCGGCGACGCCACGCACCATTGCCTTCGTGCGCCGTGGTTGTATTGCTCGCCGCGCGCCCTTATCTCATTCTTTCCTCCCTTCTTGGTGCATAAATCCGATATGAGTTCCGCTCTGTCCATCCGGCAGCTAACCAAAACCTACGGCAACGGTTTCCAGGCCTTGAGTGGTATCGATCTGGACGTCGCCGAAGGTGACTTTTTCGCCCTGCTCGGCCCCAACGGCGCCGGCAAATCCACCACCATCGGCATTCTTTCCACCCTGGTGAACAAAACCAGCGGCACGGTGAATATCTTCGGCCATGACCTGGACCGCGAGCCCGCCGCCCTCAAGCGCTGCATCGGCGTGGTGCCCCAGGAGTTCAATTTCAACCAGTTCGAAAAGACCTTCGACATCGTCGTGACCCAGGCGGGCTACTACGGCATCCCGCCAAAGATCGCCAACGAGCGCGCCGAGCAGTACCTGACCCAATTGGGCCTGTGGGACAAGCGTGACGTGCCGTCCCGCTCATTGTCCGGCGGCATGAAGCGCCGACTGATGATTGCCCGTGCGCTGGTGCACGAGCCGCGCCTGCTGATTCTCGACGAACCGACCGCGGGTGTGGACATCGAGCTGCGTCGTTCGATGTGGACCTTCCTCACCGAGTTGAACCAGAAAGGCATTACCATCATCCTCACCACGCACTACCTGGAAGAGGCCGAGCAGCTGTGCCGCAACATCGGCATCATCGACCACGGCACCATCGTCGAGAACACCAGCATGCGGCAGTTGCTCAGCCAACTGCATGTGGAAACCTTCCTGCTGGACCTGAAAAATGATCTGCAGGTCGCGCCGCAGCTCATTGGTTATCCGGCCCGGCTGGTGGACAACCGCACCCTGGAAGTCCAGGTGGATAAAGCCGTCGGCATTACCGGGCTGTTCACCCAGCTGGCGTTGCAGCACATTGAAGTGCAGAGCCTGCGCAACAAGACCAATCGCCTCGAGGAGTTGTTCGTGTCTCTGGTGGAGAAAAATCTGGCGAAGGTGGCGGTATGAATTCCGAACTGCGCCCCAACCTCATCGCCCTCAATACCATCGTTTATCGCGAAGTCCGGCGCTTCATGCGGATCTGGCCGCAGACCCTGCTGCCGCCCGCCATCACCATGGTTTTGTACTTCGTGATCTTTGGCAACCTGATCGGCCGCCAGATCGGTGACATGGGCGGCTTCACGTACATGGACTACATCGTGCCGGGGTTGATCATGATGTCGGTGATCACCAACTCCTACGGCAACGTGGTGTCGAGTTTCTTCGGCAGCAAGTTCCAGCGTTCGATCGAAGAGTTGATGGTCTCGCCGGTTTCACCCCATACGATCCTCATCGGCTATACCCTGGGCGGCGTGTTGCGCGGCCTGGCAGTGGGCTTGATCGTGACCCTGCTGTCGCTGTTCTTCACCGACCTGCAGGTGCACCATCTGGGGGTGACGATATTGGTGGTGGTGCTCACGGCGACGATCTTTTCGTTGCTGGGGTTCATCAATGCCGTGTTTGCGCGCAACTTCGATGACATCTCCATCATCCCGACGTTCGTGCTCACGCCGCTGACCTACCTGGGCGGGGTGTTCTACTCGATCTCCCTGCTGCCACCGTTCTGGCAGACCGTGTCCCTGGCCAACCCGGTGCTGCATATGGTCAATGCCTTCCGCTACGGCATCCTCGGGGTTTCGGACATCAAGATCAGTGTCGCGATTACCTTCATGCTGGTGGCGACCGTGGTGCTCTATGTCGGGTGCGCGCGGTTGTTGGTCAGTGGGCGGGGGATGCGTACCTAGTAAGATCGCGACGCCTTCTTCGCGAGTCCGCTCCCACACTGTTCCGGGATGGCCGCAAAACGCCTGTTCACCACAATCTCCCTGTCGGAGCGGGCTTGCTCGCGAA
Organism: Pseudomonas viciae; assembly: GCF_004786035.1. Lineage (NCBI taxonomy): Bacteria > Pseudomonadati > Pseudomonadota > Gammaproteobacteria > Pseudomonadales > Pseudomonadaceae > Pseudomonas > Pseudomonas viciae. Next base: position 4,726,679 of record NZ_CP035088.1, on the reverse strand, counting down.
GAGGCCAGTAAAAACACCACAAAAAAGGCCTCCCTGCTCGGGAGGCCTTTTTCGCATCTTACATCCGGCTTTTCTTGCGCCGTTTCCACTGCCGGGTCACCCACCAGCGCCAGTAGCTCATGGTGACGAAGTAGGCCAGGGCGCCGAGCACCAGGCCGGTCACCACCGATCCCAGCAGAAATGGTTGCCACAACGTGGACAGCTGGTCGCTGATCCATTCCCAGGTCAGTTCTTCCGGCAACGTCCGGGCAGGCACATCCATCAGCCAGGCGCCGGTCTGGTAGGTGCAAAAAAACACCGCCGGCATGGTGATCGGATTGGTCAGCCAGACCAGGCTCACGGCAATCGGTATATTGCCGCGCACCGTGATGGCCAGTGCGGCGGCCAGCAACATCTGCAAGGGGATCGGCAGGAACGCGGCAAACAGACCAACGGCCATCGCCCTGGCCACTGAATGGCGATTGAGGTGCCAAAGGTTGGGATCGTGCAGCAGGGTGCCGAGAAAACGTAAGGATTTGTGTTCCCGAATGCTCTCTGGGTCTGGCATGTAGCGTTTGAAAAGGCGCCGGGGCATAAGGCTTCTCGGTCGGTTCAAAGCAATAAAGCCGCAAGTATGTCCGGATTCTACGGCGGGTAGATTCAGACTTTGTGACAATTGATAACGCCGAGGGTGCCCCTGACCGGCTATGCCTGACGAAAGGGCTCTCAAGGATGGGGTTATGCGCACAGGGTTGGTCGCGTTTGCACTGGGGCTGTTGGCCCCGGTTTTTTTACCGGCATTGCCGCCGTTTTGGCTGATTGCAACCATGCCGGTGCTGGGGTTGATGGTGTTGCCGTTTCGCACCTACCCGCTGGGTTTTTTTCTGTTCGGGTTGGCCTGGGCCTGCCTGTCGGCGCAGTTGGCATTGGCCGACCGGTTGCCTGCCGTGCTGGATGGCGAAACCCGCTGGGTCGAAGGGCGTGTCGTCGGCTTGCCGCAGCACAGCGAGGACGTGGTGCGTTTCGAACTGGCCGATGCCCGTTCGCGTCGCACCCGGCTACCGGCGTCGATGCGTCTGGCCTGGTTCGGTGGTCCGCCCGTCAGCAGCGGCGAGCGATGGCGATTGGCTGTGAAGCTCAAACGGCCGGCCGGATTACTGAACCCACACGGTTTCGACTATGAAGCCTGGCTGTTGAGCCGAGGCATCGGGGCGACCGGCACGGTGAAGGATGGCCTTCGTCTGCAAGCGGCCCAAGGTGCGTGGCGCGACGGCGTGCGACAGGCTCTGGCCCAAGTGGATGCCCACGGGCGCTCCGGTGCGCTGGCGGCCTTGGTGCTTGGCGACGGCAGCGGGCTGAGCCGCGAAGATTGGCAGGTACTGCAAGACACTGGCACCGTCCATTTACTGGTGATTTCCGGGCAGCACATCGGTCTGCTCGCCGGTCTGGTGTACCTGCTGGTGGCCGGTGCGGCGCGTTATGGGCTGTGGCCGGTGGGTCTGCCGTGGTTGCCTTGGGCTTGTGCGCTGGCCTTCGCCGCAGCCCTGGGCTACGGCTTGCTCGCTGGGTTCGAGGTGCCGGTGCGGCGGGCTTGCGCGATGATCGGCCTGGTGCTCCTCTGGCGCTTGCGCTTCAAACACCCGGACCCCTGGTGGGCATGGCTGCTGGCCTTTGTCGGGGTGCTGGTGTTCGATCCGCTGGCCAGCCTGCGGCCGGGGTTCTGGCTGTCGTTTGCGGCGGTGGCGATATTGATGTTCACCTTTGGCGCTCGCCTGGGGCCCTGGCGCTGGTGGCAAACCTGGACCCGTGCCCAATGGCTGGTTGCGCTCGGCCTGTGTCCGTTACTGGTGATATTGGGCTTGCCGGTCAGCCTCAGCGGGCCGCTGGTAAATCTGCTGGCGGTGCCCTGGATCAGCCTGTTGGTGTTGCCGCCGGCGTTGCTCGGCACGGCGTTGTTGCCGGTGCCGTTGCTCGGTGAAGGGCTGCTGTGGATAGCCGGTGGCTTGCTCGATTGGCTGTTCAAGGGGCTGGCGCTGGTTGCCGGGCGGATGCCGGCATGGGTTCCTGTTTCGATTCCGCTCTGGGCCTGGTGTATTGCCGCCCTCGGGGCTTTTTTGCTGCTGCTGCCCAAGGGGGTGCCGCTGCGGGTGCTGGGGTGGCCAATGCTGCTGCTGATGGTTTTTCCACCGCGAGAAAGCGTGCCGCAAGGCCATGCCGAAATCTGGCACCTGGACGTCGGCCAAGGGCTTGCGGTGCTCGTGCGCACCCGTCGCCATAGCCTGCTTTACGATGCCGGGCCGCGCTTCGGCGAGGCCGACGCGGGCGAGCGCGTCGTGCTGCCGACTTTGCGCAAACTGGGGGTACAGGCGTTGGATCTGATGCTGCTCAGCCATGCCGACGCCGATCACGCCGGCGGCGCTCGCGCGGTGCGCAGCGGGCTGCCAACGAGGCGGGTGATCAGCGGCGATCCTGCCGCGCTGCCTGATGAGCTGCAAGCCGGAGCATGCGACAGCGGCGAAGGTTGGGAGTGGGACGGGGTCAGGTTCCAATTGTGGCAATGGTCCGCTGCCCGTGAAAGCAACCAGAAGTCCTGCGTCTTGCTGGTCGAGGCCGGCGGCGAGCGCTTGCTGCTGACTGGCGACATCGATAGTCATGCTGAACAGGCCTTGCTCGACGGGCCCCTGGCGGCCCCGAGCCAGTGGCTGGCCGCCCCGCATCATGGCAGTCGCAGCTCATCGTCAATGGCGCTGCTGGCGCGTCTGAATCCTCATTCGGTGCTGATCTCCCGGGGGCAAGGCAACGCGTTCGGTCATCCGCATCCCCGGGTGATCGCTCGTTACCGTCGGTTGGGCCTGGCGATCTACGACAGTGCCGAACAGGGCGCCATTCGTCTGCAACTGGGGGCCTTTGAACCCCCCTTCACCCAGGCCAGGCAGCGGCGGTATTGGCGTGATCCGCCGCCTGTCGGGCCGCAGGCCAAACATTGACTCGGGTCAGCTCGCGCGACGGACTTATCGGCAGGTCGAGCCTCCAAGGCGAGTCTGTATGATAAAGTGGCGCACTTTTTCGAGGGGGCTGTCACTGTGTGGGAATTGGTCAAATCCGGCGGCTGGATGATGTTGCCGATCATTCTGAGTTCCATCGCGGCACTGGGTATCGTTGCCGAACGCCTGTGGACCCTGCGGGCCAGCCGCGTGACTCCGGAGCATCTGCTCGGGCAGGTCTGGGTCTGGATCAAGGACAAGCAACTGAACAAGGACAAGCTCAAGGAGCTGCGGGCCAGTTCGCCCCTGGGGGAAATCCTCGCCGCGGGCCTGGCGAACTCCAAGCATGGTCGCGAGATCATGAAAGAGTGCATCGAGGAAGCCGCCGCCCGGGTCATCCATGAACTGGAGCGCTATATCAACGCCCTGGGCACCATCGCTGCCATGTCCCCCCTGTTGGGCCTTCTGGGTACGGTGCTGGGCATGATCGACATTTTCAGCGCGTTCACCGGCTCCGGCATGACCACTAACGCTGCGGTGCTGGCGGGCGGTATTTCCAAGGCCTTGATCACCACCGCCGCGGGCCTGATGGTGGGTATCCCTGCGGTGTTCTTCCATCGGTTCCTGCAACGACGCGTGGACGAACTGGTGGTGGGCATGGAACAGGAAGCCATCAAGCTGGTCGAGGTGGTGCAGGGCGATCGTGACGTGGACCTGGCCGGGGGCAAGAAGTGAAATTCCGCCGCAAACCACGGGAAAACATCGAGATCAACCTTGCGTCGCTGATCGATGTGGTGTTCATCCTGTTGCTGTTTTTCGTCGTGACCACCACCTTCACCCGGGAAACCCAGCTCAAGGTTGAATTGCCGCAAGCCGTCAGTGGCTCGCCGGCCGAAGACCAGCAGCTCAAGAACCTGGAAATTACCATCAGCGCCGAAGGGGCGTTCTCGGTGAACAACCAGTTGCTGCCCAAGAGTGACCTGGCGAGCCTGATCGACGCCCTGCAGAAGGAGTCCGGTGGCGACACTAAGCTGCCGCTGTCGATCAGCGCCGATGGCAAGACGCCTCATCAATCGGTCATCACCGCCATGGACGCGGCCGGCAAGCTCGGCTTCAGCCATCTGCGCATGACCACCGTCGAGGCGGCGCCTGCACCCTGATGGCCATGTCCGATCGCTTGCTTGCCGCGTGGTATGACGGTCATCCGGCCCTGGTATTGCTGCGGCCGCTGGAGTGGTTGTACCGGCGAGTGGTGGTGGGTAAGCGCGAGCGCTTCCTGGCGGGGGAGGGCGAGATCTACCAGCCGCCCGTGCCGCTGATCGTGGTCGGCAACATCACGGTAGGCGGCACCGGCAAGACGCCGCTGATCCTGTGGATGATCCAGCACTGCCAGCGCAGTGGCCTGCGGGTCGGGGTGGTCAGCCGGGGTTATGGTGCCAAGCCGCCGCAACTGCCTTGGCGGGTCGAGGCCGGGCAGGGCGCCGATGTCGCGGGTGACGAGCCGCTGTTGATCGTCCAACGCACCGGCGTGCCGCTGATGATCGATCCCGATCGCAGCCGCGCGGTCCGGGCACTGCTGGAAGCCGAACCGCTGGACCTGATCCTGTCCGATGATGGCATGCAGCATTATCGGCTGGCTCGCGACCTTGAGCTGGTACTGATCGATGATGCCCGTGGCCTGGGTAATAGACGTTGCCTGCCCGCCGGTCCGTTGCGCGAGCCGGTTGAGCGCCTGCGCTCGGTTGACGCTGTGCTGTACAACGGCGCCAGTGCTGATCACGAAGACGGCTTTGCCTTCCAATTGCGCCCCACCGCGCTGGTGAACCTGGCCAGTGGCGAACGACGGCCCCTCGATCATTTCCCACCCGGCCAGGCCTTGCACGCCGTGGCCGGCATCGGCAATCCCCAGCGTTTCTTCAAGACCCTCGAAACGCTACACTGGCGGCCAATACCGCACGGGTTTGCCGACCACGCCGAATACAGTGCCCAGGCGCTGAATTTCACGCCTTCGTTGCCAGTGGTCATGACGGAAAAGGACGCGGTCAAATGCCGTGCCTTCGCCGCGCCCCACTGGTGGTACCTGGTGGTAGACGCAGCACCGTCGCCGGCCTTCGCGGACTGGTTCGATACGCAGTTGATGCGCCTGTTGCCAGATCGGCTTTTGCCTTAAAACCTTTTATCCAGGGGAATTTCATGGACACCAAATTGCTCGATATTCTGGCTTGCCCGGTCTGTAAAGGCCCGCTCAAGCTCAGTGCCGACAAGACCGAACTGATCAGCAAGGGCGCCGGCCTGGCCTACCCGATTCGTGATGGCATCCCGGTGATGCTCGAAAGCGAAGCCCGTACCCTGACCACCGATGAGCGTTTGGACAAATGACCGCAGCCTTCACCGTTGTCATTCCGTCGCGCTTCGCCTCGACGCGCCTGCCAGGCAAGCCGTTGCTGTTGATCGCTGGCAAACCGATGATCCAGCACGTCTGGGAACAGGCCTGCAAAAGCAGCGCCCAACGCGTGGTAGTGGCGACGGACGATGCGCGCATCGTGGCGGCCTGCAAGGGCTTTGGCGCCGAGGTGGTCCTGACCCGCGAAGATCACAATTCCGGCACGGATCGCTTGGCGGAGGTCGCCGAGCAACTGGGCTTGGAACCCGACGCCATCGTCGTCAATGTGCAGGGCGATGAGCCGTTGATCCCGCCCAGCGTGATTGATCAGGTCGCCGCGAACCTGGCGGCCCATCCCGAAGCGCGCATGGCCACCCTGGCCGAGCCGATCGAAGATCTGCAAACCCTGTTCAACCCCAGTGTGGTCAAGGTCGTCAGCGACCTCAACGGCCTGGCGCTGACCTTCAGCCGGGCGATATTGCCCTGGGCCCGGGATGCGTTCGCGCAAAGCCGCGACGTCATGCCAGAAGGCGTGCCTTACCGCCGCCACATTGGTATCTATGCCTACCGCGCCGGTTTCCTCCAGGACTTCGTTGCCTGGGGCCCATGCTGGCTGGAAAACACTGAATCCCTGGAACAACTGCGTGCCCTGTGGCATGGCGTGCGGATCCATGTCGCCGATGCACTGATCGCCCCGCCAACCGGCGTCGACACGATTGAAGACCTCGAGCGCGTTCGTCGCCTGCTGGAGGCCTGATGCGGGTTCTGTTCGTCTGCCTCGGCAACATCTGCCGTTCGCCCACCGCCGAGGGCATCCTGCGGCACAAGCTGCGCGAGGCCGGGTTGGCCGGGCAGGTGGAAGTGGCTTCCGCCGGCACCGGTGACTGGCACGTGGGCAAGGCTCCGGACAAGCGCAGCCAGGCTGCAGCCCTGCGCCGCGGCTACGACCTGTCGGCCCAGCGCGCGCAGCAGGTGACCCGTGCCGACTTCGCCGCCTACGACCTGATCCTGGCGATGGACAGCAGCAATTTGCGCAACCTCAAGGCCCTGCAACCGGCCAATGGCCGGGCCGAGCTGGATCTGTTCCTGCGTCGCTACGAAGCTGAACTCGATGATGTGCCGGACCCGTACTACGACGGCGAGCAGGGTTTCGAGCAGGTGTTGGACCTGATCGAGCGCGCCACGGATCGCCTGGTGATCGAATTGAAGGGGCGGTTATGAGCTTGCAGGTAAAGGCTGGCGTCAGCCTCAAGCCCTTCAACAGCTTCGGCGTGGACGTCACTGCGCGGTTGTTCGCCGAAGCCTACAGCGATGACGATGTTCGCCAGGCGTTGGCCTATGCCAGCGAGCATGAGGTGCCGTTGCTGGTGATCGGGGGCGGTAGCAATCTGTTGCTGACCGGCGACATCGATGCGCTGGTGCTGCGCATGGCCAGCTACGGGATTCGCCTGCTCAGCGATGACGGCGAACGCGTAGTGGTCGAAGCCGAGGCGGGGGAGCCGTGGCACCCTTTCGTCCAGTACACACTGGCGCAAGGTTGGGCGGGATTGGAAAACCTCAGCCTGATTCCCGGTACGGTAGGGGCAGCGCCGATGCAAAACATCGGCGCCTACGGTGTGGAGATCAAGGACGTCTTCGCCGGCCTCACCGCCCTGGATCGCCAGACCGGTGAGTTGCGCGACTTCAACCTCGAAGAGTGCTGTTTCAGCTACCGCGACAGCCTGTTCAAACAGCAGGCGGGCCGCTGGTTGATTCTGCGGGTGCGCTTTGCTCTCAGTCGCGCCGCGCACCTGCATCTGGAATACGGCCCGGTTCGTCAACGGTTGACCGAGCAGGGCGTCGACCAGGCCACGCCCACCGATGTCAGTCGGGCCATTTGCAGCATTCGCAGTGAAAAACTTCCGGATCCGGCCGTGCTGGGCAACGCTGGCAGTTTCTTCAAGAATCCGCTGGTGCCGGCCACCCACGTGGCGCAACTCAAAGTGCGATACCCGGACCTGGTGGCTTATCCACAGCCTGAAGGGCAGATGAAAATCGCCGCCGGCTGGCTGATCGAACGGGCCGGCTGGAAGGGTTTTCGTGAAGGTGACGCCGGGGTGCATAAGTTGCAGGCGCTGGTGCTGGTCAACTACGGCAATGCCACTGGCCCGCAACTGTTGAACCTGGCCCTGCGTATCCAGAAAGACATTGCTGAGCGCTTCCAGGTCGATCTGGAAATGGAGCCCAATCGGTACTGAAACTGGTTTTTGCCGTCGGCCAAAAACGCCCTGCACAACCTCGCACACGAAGCATTTGTGCAGGATTGTGCAGGGCGTTTTGCTTGATCCTGGGTTAATTTAGTCAGCATTGAAGGCCCGGTGCAGACGCCTTGCGTGTGTGCACAAGAGAGCCCGATCAGCCTGAGCCAGTCTGCGACAACCAAACCGTTACCCAAGCGGCAGATTGCTCGACCCCATAACTCGAACACTATGCGGGCGTGCCCATGATTACCCTGAAACTCAATGGAAAAGACCATCAACTGGATGTGACCGAGGACATGCCACTGCTGTGGGCCATTCGGGACGTGGCCGGTTACAACGGCACCAAATTCGGCTGCGGCATGGGCCTGTGCGGTGCGTGCACCATCCACATCGACGGCGCCCCGGCGCGCAGTTGCATCACGCCGATTGGTTCGGTGAAAGGGCAGGACATCAGCACCATTGACGCGCTTCACGCTGATCCGGTTGGACAAATCGTCCAGAAGGCCTGGCTTGATACCGCCGTGGCCCAGTGCGGCTTTTGCCAGGGCGGGCAGATCATGTCCGCCACCGCCTTGCTCAAGACCAACCCCAACCCGAGCGATGAGCAGATCGAAGAAGCCATGGTTGGCAACATTTGCCGTTGTGGCACTTACAACCGGATCAAGACCGCGATCCGCCAGGCCTCCACTCACTTGAAGGAGGTCAAGGCATGAGCCGTTTGCCCAATGATTTTGTGCTGAGCAACCTCAGCCGTCGTGGCTTCCTCAAAGGCGCGAGCGCCACCGGTGTGCTGGTGCTGGCCGCCAGTTGGGGGCTGCCGGATGCCTTTGCCGAAGAAAAGAAATTCGGCGCCGAGGGCATGCCCCATGGCGCGGTCGACGACCCGAAGGTGTACGTGAGCATCGCCGCTGATGGCCGCGTGACGGTGATCTGCAACCGTTCGGAAATGGGCCAGGGCGTACGCACCAGTCTGAGCATGGTGGTGGCCGATGAACTGGACGCCGATTGGGCGCTAGTCAAGGTGCAGCAGGCACCAGCTGATGAGGCGCGTTTCGGCAACCAGGACACTGATGGTTCGCGCAGCATGCGTCACTGGTACGAGCCGATGCGCCGTTGCGGCGCCGCCGCGCGAACCATGCTGGAGCAGGCCGCCGCCGCGCAGTGGAATGTCCCGGTGGGTGAATGTCGTGCCCAGTTGCACAAGGTCGTGCACCAGCCATCCGGTCGCGAACTGGGCTATGGCGCGTTGGCCGCCGCCGCCAGTGCCTTGTCGGTGCCTGCCGGTGACAGTTTGCGCCTCAAGCAGCCTTCGCAGTTTCGCTACATCGGCAAGGAAGCGACCCGGGCCATCGATGGCGAAGACATCGTCAACGGCCGCGCCGTGTTCGGTGCCGATGTGCATTTCGACGGCATGCTCTACGCCGTCGTGGCCCGTCCGCCGGTCTATGGCGGCAAGGTCAAGACCGTGGACAGCAGCGCTGCGCTGAAAGTACCGGGCGTGGTCAAAGTGCTGCAGATCGAAGGGCGCCCTTTGCCTTCGGAGTTCCAGCCCCTGGGCGGCGTGGCGGTGGTGGCGAAAAATACCTGGGCGGCGATCAAGGGCCGCGAGGCGCTGAAGATCGAATGGGACGACGGGCCGAATGCCGGTTATGACTCCATCGCCTATCGCAAGGAACTGGAAGCGGCTGCCCTTACTCCCGGCAAAGTCGTACGCAGCACCGGTGACCTTGACGACGCATTGGCCAAGGCCGATTCAACCCTGGAAGCGGCCTATTACCTGCCGCACCTGTCTCAGTCGCCGATGGAGCCGATGGTCGCCGTCGCCCGTTTCAAGGACGGCCAATGCGAAGCCTGGGCACCGAGCCAGGCGCCGCAGGTTACCCGCGAGCGCCTCGCCGAACGATTGGGCATCCCGTTCGACAAGGTCACGGTGAACATCACCTTGCTCGGCGGCGGTTTCGGGCGCAAGTCAAAGCCCGATTTCGTCCTCGAAGCGGCGGTGCTCGCCAAGGAGTTTGCGGGTCAGGCGGTACGGGTGCAATGGACCCGCGAGGATGACATTCATCACTCGTATTTCCACACCGTTTCGGCCGAATACCTGAAGGCCGGCCTGAATCAGGACGGCATGCCGTCCGGCTGGCTGCACCGTACCGTAGCCCCCAGCATCACTGCGTTGTTTGCGCCGGGCATGACCCACGAAGCACCGTTCGAAGTAGGCATGGGCGTGACCAATATGGCCTACGCGATCCCTAACATGCGCATGGAAAACCCCGCCGCCACCGCTCATACCCGGGTCGGCTGGTACCGCTCGGTGTCGAACATTCCTCACGGTTTTGCGATTCAGAGCTTCATCGACGAATTGGCCCACAAGGCCGGTCAGGATCCGCTGAAGTATCAGGTCAAATTGCTTGGCCCGGATCGCAAGATCGATCCGCGCACCTTGAGCGAAGAGTGGAACTACGGCGAGTCCCCTGAGCGTTATCCCATCGATACGGGGCGGATCCGCACCGTGCTGGAAACCGCGGCAAAGGCCGCCGGTTGGGGCCGCAAACTGCCCAAGGGCCGTGGTCTTGGACTGGCGGTGCATTACAGCTTCGTCACCTACGTGGCAGCGGTGATCGAGGTAGAGGTCAAGGATGATGGCACGGTGATCGTGCACAAGGCCGACATCGCCGTGGATTGCGGGCCGCAGATCAACCCCGAGCGCATCCGCTCACAGTTCGAAGGCGCATGCGTCATGGGCTTGGGCAATGCCATGGTGGGGGAGATCAGCTTCAAGGACGGCAAGGTCCAGCAAGACAACTTCCACATGTACGAAGTCGCGCACATGTCCCTCGCGCCCAAGGAGGTGGCTGTGCATCTGGTCACGCCACCGGGTGAGGTGCCGTTGGGCGGCGTCGGCGAACCCGGCGTGCCGCCGATTGCGCCGGCGCTGTGCAACGCGATTTTTGCCGCCACCGGCCAGCGCATCCGCAACCTGCCCGTGCGCTATCAGCTGCAAGGCTGGCAACAGGCCAAAGCCTGATGGATAGCGTTGATCTGAACGTCCTGCGCAGCGTGCTTGAGTGGCGCCGCGCCGGGCAGCGGGTGGTGTTGTTCACCGTGGTCCAGACCTGGGGCACTGCGCCGAGGCCGCCGGGGGCGATGCTGGCCCTGCGCGAAGACGGCGTGGTGATTGGTTCGGTGTCGGGCGGTTGTGTCGAGGATGACTTGATCGCGCGACTGCACGACGGTCGCATTCCGGCAGACGGTCCGCCAGTGCAGCTCATCACCTATGGCGTCACCCGCGAGGAAGCGGCGCGCTTCGGTCTGCCATGTGGCGGTACCTTGCGCCTGACCGAAGAGCGGGTGGGGGATCCGCAATGGGTGGCCGAACTGTTGGAGCGTTGCGAAGCCCATGAAATTGTCGCCCGTGAACTGACGCTGGACAGCGGCAGCGTGGCGCTGACACCGGCCAGCAAAACCGACGCCTTGGTGTTCGATGGCCAAGTCCTGCGGGCTATCTATGGTCCACGTTGGCGGCTTTTACTGATCGGTGCCGGGCAACTGTCGCGTTACGTGGCGGAAATGGCCAGGCTGTTGGACTTTGAAGTGCTGATCTGCGATCCGCGCAAGGAGTTTGTCTATGGTTGGGAAGAGCAGCATGGTCGCTTTGTCTCGGGGATGCCCGACGAGGCGGTGTTGAGCATCCAGACCGACGAGCGCACGGCCATTGTGGCCTTGACCCATGATCCTCGCTTGGACGACATGGCGCTGCTCACGGCCCTGGATTCCAAGGCGTTTTATGTCGGCGCCCTGGGCTCGCGGGTCAACAGCCGGAAGCGCCGGGATAACCTGGCTCAGCTAGGCTTGTCTGCAGAGGCCATCGAGCGGTTGCATGGCCCGATCGGCCTGCACATTGGCAGCCACACCCCGGCGGAAATCGCCTTGTCGCTGCTGGCCGAAATCGTGGCGATCAAGAATGGCGTGGAGCTGCGGCAGAAAAAGCCGCTGTAGGCCGCCGATGAGGAGGGAATATGTCCCAGTCGATTGGCGTGATCATTCTCGCCGCCGGAACGGGCAGCCGTTTCCGTCAGGTTGCGGGCCCGGACAAGGATAAATTGTTGGCCGATTGCACGGGGCGTGACGGCGCTGTCCGGTCAGTGATCGAGCAGGTGCTGGTGAATTTGCCCGCCGCCCTGGAAAAACGCGTGCTGGTGACGAGCAAGGATCGCCCACAGGCTATTCGCATGGCCCAGGCCTACGGTTGCGACTTCGTGGAACTGGACTCGCCCGGTTTGGGGGACAGCATTGCCGCCGGCGTCCAGGCTTGTCCGGACCTTGATGGCTGGCTGATTGTGCTGGGTGACATGCCGTTCATCCTGCCGTCGAGCATTGAGCGGGTGACGGCGGGAATCCGCGAGAATGGCATCAGTGTGCCGGTCCTTGCCGGTGAATACGGACATCCGGTGGGGTTTGGTCGTGGGTTTGGGCCGAAATTGATGGCATTGACCGGCGATCGTGGCGCCAAGGTGTTGTTTGCTGGTGCGAGAGTGGTCGAGGTGGCGCTGGATGATCCTGGCGTTGTTTGGGATGTCGATGTGCCTGAAGCTCTGAATTTCAAATAACAGCCGCTGCAAAATCCCCCTGTGGCGGACATTCATTGTATGAGCGCTGCCAATCCCCTGTGGGAGCGAGCTTGCTCGCGAAAGCGGTCCGGCATTCAGCATTGATGCAAGCTGACCCGACGCAATCGCGAGCAAGCTCGCTCCCATACGGATGTGTGCATAACTTGAGGGTATAAAAAAGCCCCGCCTGGCATAACCAGGCGGGGCTTTTTATTGGGCGATGGAATCAGGCGTGAGGTTTAGGCTCGTGCTCTTTTTCCAAGGCTTCAATGTGACGCGGTGCGACTTCTTCAGCTTCAGCGGAGTACTGAGGCTCGTCGGTCACTGGCGCCGGTTCGGCCGGGGCTGGCTCAGAGGCTGTTTCAGCGACCGGGGCAGGGGCTGCCTCGACTGCTTCCACGATCGGAGCGGCTTCGACGACAGGCGCTTGAGCGGCGGCAGCGGCAGCTTGTTCGGCTTCCTTCTGCAGACGCTCGGCTTCACGCTTGCGACGGCGCACTTCGCGCGGATCATTCGGCGCACGGCCGTTCGCGGTCAGGGCGCTGGCAGGCGCAGGCTCTTCCACCGGGGCTGGTGCTTCAACCACCACAGGCGCTTCGACCACTGGAGCAGGCTCGACCACGACGGGTTCGATCGCTTTCACTGGCTCTGGGGTCGGTTCAGGCTCGACAACAGGTGCCGGTGCAACGGGCTCTGCGGTCCAGTTGAACGCCGTCTGCTCTTCACGGGCAGGCTCTGGTGCTTTTTCCTCGGCCGGTGCTTCAAATGCAGGCTCAGCGGCCAGCACAGGCTGCTCGACGACCGGTGCAGGCTCGGCGGCAGTTTCGGCTTCAGGCTGGGCTTCACGTACCGGTGCCAGTTCCACTTCTGGCGAGGCGGTGGCTTCTACTGGAGTAGTGGCTTCGACCACAGGCGCTTCAACCGGTGCGTTTTCCACTACAGCGGTAGCGCGTTCGGCCTGCTCATTGGCTTGGGCTTCAGCAGGGGCGCTGATTGTGCTGCTGGCAACTGCCGCAGTCACGGCCAGGCCGGCAGCCAGGTCGGCAGCGCTTGGCGCTTCGGCGTTCTCGGTGGATTCGGACTCTTCCGAACCTTCGATCACGTTGCCGTTGGCGTCGCGCTGACGCTCACGACGGTTGCTGCGACGACGCTGGCCACGGGAACGGCGGCGTGGACGATCGCCTTCGGCGGTGTCCTGGCCGTCTTCCTGCAGTTGCTCTTCGCTGTTCAGCACTTCTTCTTCGCTGGCAGCGGCGGCTGCCTGCTCGGCGCGTGGCTGACGTTCTTCACGAGGAGGACGCGGTGCGCGTTCTTCGCGAGGCTGGCGGGCCGGACGCTCTTCAGCGGTGGTAGCAGCAACGGCAGCAGCGGCCGGGGCGGCATCCAGTGGTTCGCGCAGTTCGCGAACACGTTCTTCGCGTTCGCCACGTGGCTTGCGATCTTCACGCGGTGCGCGCGGCTGACGTTCTTCACGCGGCGGACGCGGTGCGCGTTCTTCGCGGGCTACGGCTGGCGCTTCCTCACGGGCTTCGCGAGGCTGGCGTTCTTCACGCGGCTCACGTGGCGCGCGCTCTTCACGCGGTGCACGTTCCTCGCGGGGCTTGCGCTCTTCGTCACGACGACCGTTGCGGTTGCGAGTCTGCTGGCGACCGTTACGGCGCTCCTCGTTGCGGGCTGGACGCTCGGTCGTGGCCGGCTTGGCGACAACGGCTGGCGCTGCTGGCTCCTCCTTGGTGGCGAACAGGCTGACCAGCGACTTCACCAGGCCTTTGAACAGGCTTGGCTCAGGCACGGCGGACGGGGCGGCAACCGGAGCGGCGACTTCGGTCGGAACCGGAGCGTTGGCGCGAGCCGGGGCAGTCTTGACCGCTGCTTCCTGGCGAACCAGGGTGCGGGTAGCGGCGGCCGGCTGGACTTCTTCCACTTCGGCAGCGGCAGCAGCGATTTCGTAGCTGGACTGGTTGGTGTGGGCTTCCGGGCTGTCATCGCGCAGGCGCTGCACTTCGAAGTGCGGTGTCTCGAGGTGATCGTTCGGCAGGATGACGATGCGGGCCCGGGTGCGCAGTTCGATCTTGGTGATCGAGTTACGTTTTTCGTTGAGCAGGAACGCGGCTACCGGGATCGGCACTTGGGCGCGAACTTCGGCGGTGCGGTCTTTCAGGGCTTCTTCTTCGATCAGGCGCAGGATCGCCAGGGACAGCGATTCGACGTCACGAATGATGCCGGTGCCGTTGCAGCGAGGGCAGACGATGCCGCTGCTTTCGCCCAGGGATGGACGCAGGCGCTGACGGGACATTTCCAGCAGGCCGAAGCGCGAGATGCGGCCGACCTGTACGCGAGCGCGGTCAGCTTCCAGGCATTCGCGGACTTTTTCTTCCACGGCGCGCTGGTTCTTGGCCGGGGTCATGTCGATGAAGTCGATGACGATCAGGCCGCCGATGTCGCGCAGGCGCAACTGACGGGCGATTTCTTCGGCGGCTTCAAGGTTGGTCTGCAGGGCGGTTTCTTCGATGTCGCTGCCTTTGGTGGCGCGCGCCGAGTTGATGTCGATGGACACCAGGGCTTCGGTCGGATCGATGACGATGGAGCCGCCGGACGGCAGTTCGACGACGCGCTGGAAAGCGGTCTCGATCTGGCTTTCGATCTGGAAACGGTTGAACAGCGGAACGCTGTCTTCGTAGAGCTTGATCTTGCTGGCGTACTGCGGCATCACCTGGCGAATGAAGGTCAGGGCTTCGTCCTGGGCTTCGACGCTGTCGATCAGCACTTCACCGATGTCCTGGCGCAGGTAATCGCGGATGGCGCGGATGATCACGTTGCTTTCCTGATAGATCAGGAACGGCGCGGAGCGATCCAGCGAGGCTTCTTTGATGGCGGTCCACAGTTGCAGCAGGTAATCGAGGTCCCATTGCATTTCTTCGCTGCTGCGGCCAAGGCCGGCAGTGCGCACGATCAGACCCATGTCAGCCGGTGCGACCAGGCCGTTCAGGGCTTCACGCAGTTCGTTGCGCTCTTCGCCTTCAATGCGGCGGGAGATGCCGCCGGCACGCGGGTTGTTCGGCATCAGGACCAGGTAACGACCGGCCAGGCTGATGAAAGTGGTCAGGGCTGCGCCCTTGTTGCCACGTTCTTCTTTTTCGACCTGAACGATGACTTCCTGGCCTTCGCTCAGGACGTCCTTGATGTTGACGCGGCCTTCAGGGGCTTTCTTGAAGTACTCGCGGGAGATTTCTTTGAGGGGCAGGAAGCCGTGGCGCTCGGAGCCGAAATCGACAAAGGCAGCCTCAAGGCTTGGTTCGATGCGAGTAATCCGGCCTTTATAGATGTTGGCCTTCTTCTGCTCGCGTGCACCGGATTCGATATCCAGGTCGTAGAGGCGCTGGCCGTCTACCAGTGCAACACGCAACTCTTCGGGTTGAGTTGCGTTAATCAGCATTCTTTTCATGTAGTACCGTCGGTTTCCGGGCTGCCGGAAACGGCGTTCGGCACACACGACTTCTCACGGTCGGTGTCAGGTGCGTCCTGGAAGTGGCAGGGCCATTCCAGTGTCCAGCGAGTTCGACCCAATGATGGCGAAGTCGCGACGGACGCGTCCTGCTTGCTGGTACTCAAGCACTCAGTCAGGAGGAGGAATCAACCGGCGCCTGTGGACGAGATGAAGCGTCTAAATATAAGCCTAGTGCTACACAGTCCGACGGTTGTACATCTCCACCCTACACGTATCCCTGATAATCGGGTGCTGCCGCGCGCAGAATCCGCAGCGGGTTGGCATTTACCGTGAGCTCCGAAAGGGGAGGTCACGCATCATGGCTAATTTAGGCGTTGTTTCCGAAGCTCTCGCTCGGGGTCGTTCGTAGCTGACTGCACTTTGTGAACTGGCCGTGAATGTGGCGCGCAAGGCGAGTCAAAACTCTGCTTTGCCGCGTATTTCAGGCCTCATGTCACCTGCGCTCGTTACACCTGCAAACTCTACCGTTACGTAGCGAAAGCCCCGTAGGACGGCCTCTCGTCCTCGTGAATTGCGTTGGTCAGGGCCGGTTTTTGACCGTTAGTCCGCTGTCCAGCCACTTTTGGCGGCGTTCGCGACTATAGCAGCAATGATTAAGTGCTTCAATTCCATAAAAAATTGTTATGATCGCCGCCATGACGACTACTGCCCCTTCGACCCCTGGCGTTCAACTGCTCGAGGTCTCGCCGGAATATGCCGGCCAACGAATCGATAACTTCCTGCTGGCCCGACTCAAAGGCGTGCCCAAGACCTTGATCTACCGCATTTTGCGCAAAGGCGAAGTGCGGGTGAACAAAGGTCGGATCAAGCCCGAATACAAGCTCCAGGCGGGCGATATCGTGCGCGTGCCGCCGGTTCGCGTGCCTGAACGCGATGAGCCGGTGCCCCTGGCCCAAGGCCTGCTGCAGCGTCTCGAGGCCTCGATCGTCTTCGAAGACAAAGCCCTGATCGTGATCAACAAGCCCGCGGGCATTGCGGTTCACGGCGGCAGCGGGCTGAATTTCGGCGTGATCGAAGCCTTTCGTCAGTTGCGTCCCGACGCCAAGGAGCTGGAGCTGGTCCATCGCCTGGACCGCGACACCTCTGGCCTGCTGATGATCGCCAAGAAGCGCAGCATGCTGCGTCATTTGCACGAGCAGTTGCGCGGTGATGGCGTTGACAAGCGCTACATGGCGCTGGTGCGCGGTCGCTGGGACACATCCATCAAGCAGGTTCGTGCGCCGTTGCTCAAGAGCAACCTGCGTTCCGGCGAGCGCATGGTGGAAGTCAACGAAGAGGGCAAGGAGGCGCTCACGGTGTTCAAGGTCCTGCGCCGCTTCGGTGACTTCGCCACCATGGTCGAGGCCAAGCCGGTGACGGGCCGTACTCACCAGATCCGCGTCCACACCCTGCATGCCGGGCATTGCATTGCTGGCGACAGCAAATACGGCGATGACGATTTCACCAAGGAAATCCGTGATCTGGGCGGAAAACGCCTGTTCCTCCATGCCTACATGCTCACCGTGCCGCTGCCCGACGGCGGTGAACTGAAATTGCAGGCCCCTGTGGATGATATGTGGGCCAAGACCGTGGAGCGGTTGAGTGCATCCTGACTACAAGCTGCTGATTTTCGATTGGGACGGCACTCTGGCCAATTCCATAGGTCGGATCGTGGAGTCGATGCATGTCGCGTCGGATCGTACCGGGTTTGCCCGATGTGATGACTTTGCAGTCAAAGGCATCATTGGCCTGGGTTTGCCAGAAGCGATTCGTAGCTTGTATCCGGAGATCGGTGACGATGAGTTGGTGGTTTTTCGCCAGCATTACGCCGATCATTACATTGCGCTGGAGGCTGAGCCTTCGCCCTTGTTCGACGGTGTGGTCAACACCCTTGAAGTCCTGCGAGCCGAGGGTTATCACTTGGCTGTCGCGACCGGCAAGGCTCGTCGTGGGTTGGATCGGGTACTGAAATCCCATGGTTGGGACGATTATTTCGATATCACTCGTGCGGCGGATGAAACCGCCAGCAAGCCGCATCCGCTGATGCTCGAGCAGATACTTGCGCATTGCGAGATGCGACCGGAGCAGGCATTGATGGTGGGGGACTCGTCGTTCGATCTGCAAATGGCGCGCAACGCCGGCATGGGGTCGGTGGCTGTGAGCTATGGCGCGCAGTCCATCGAGGCGCTCCGGGCATTCGAGCCGCGACTGGCGATCGACCATTTTCCTGAATTGCACGCCTGGCTGAGCCGGCGCACCGATTAAAGTCTGTTGAGGATGCATGTATGACCGATGAATGGAAGGCACCGGCCAAGGCGAGCGCTGACAACGGTGACGATAAGAGCTGGAAATTGCTGGAAAAAACCTTGTTGGCCGGGGTGGAGGAACAGCGTCGTGCGCGCCGCTGGGGGATCTTCTTCAAGTGCCTGGTCTTCATTTATCTGTTTTTCGGCTTGGCGATGATTTTCCAGGCGCTTGATGGGAAGAAGAGTCCGGGAGGTGGTGCGGCCTATACGGCGGTCATCGACATCGAGGGCATGATTGCCGACAAGGAAGTGGCCAGCGCGGACAACATCATTGGCAGTCTGCGGGCTGCGTTCGAAGATTCGAAAGTCAAAGGGGTGGTGCTGCGCATCAACAGTCCGGGCGGCAGCCCGGTGCAGGCTGGCTACGTCTATGACGAAATCGTCCGCTTGCGTGCTGCGCATCCGGATATCAAGGTCTACGCGGTGATTTCCGATCTCGGCGCCTCCGGTGCCTATTACATCGCCAGTGCGGCGGATCAGATCTATGCCGACAAGGCCAGCCTGGTGGGTTCCATTGGTGTGACGGCAGCGGGTTATGGTTTCGTCGAGACGCTGGACAAGCTTGGGGTGGAGCGCCGGGTCTATACCGCGGGCGAGCACAAATCCTTCCTTGATCCGTTCCAGCCGCAAAAGCCTGAGGAAACGGTGTTCTGGCAGGGCGTGCTCGACACTACCCATAAACAGTTCATCGCCAGCGTCAAGAAAGGCAGGGGCGAACGGCTGAAAGACAAGGAGCATCCAGAGCTGTTCTCCGGCCTGGTCTGGTCTGGCGAACAGGCGTTACCGCTGGGGCTGATCGACGGATTGGGCAGTGCCAGTTCGGTGGCTCGGGATGTGATTGGCGAGAAGGAGTTGGTGGATTTCACCATCGAAGAGTCGCCGATTGACCGCTTCTCGAAAAAGCTGGGCGCCAGCATTGCCGAGCACCTGGCGATGTGGATGGGGTTCCAGGGGCCAGCGTTGCGCTGATTGTCTTGGGGCTTGAGTGCAGGGGAGGGCTGATGCCGTCCCCTGTAGCGAGGTTTCGGCTCAAGGCACCGGTACGCCCTCGGCCAGCAACATATCCACAAGGCGAATCAGTGGCAGGCCAACCAGGCTGGTGGCGTCCGGGCCTTCGGTGCTCTGGAACAGGCTTACGCCCAGTCCCTCGGCCTTGAAGCTGCCGGCGCAGTCGTAGGGTTGCTCGGCCAGCAGGTAACGCTCGACCCGTTCCGGGTCCAGCAAGCGCATATTCACGGTAAACGGAACGCAGTCGACCTGGCAGGCACCGGTCTGGCTGTTGAGCAGCGCCAGGCCGGTCAGGAACGTGACTTGAGCGCCGCTGGCGGCCAGCAGTTGTTCGCGGGCGTTCTCGAAGGTGTGAGGCTTGCCCAGGACGCGCTCGCCGAGCACGGCGACCTGGTCCGATCCGATGATCAGGTGGGCAGGGTGGCTGCTGGCCAGTGCGAGGGCTTTTTCCCGGGAGAGGCGTTTTACCAGCTCGATGGCGGGCTCGCCGGGACGATGGCTTTCGTCGATGTCCGGCGAGCTGCAGACGAACGGCAGTCCCAGGCGGGCGAGTAATTCGCGCCGATAGACCGAGCTGGAGGCAAGTAATAAAGGCAGCATGGGCATCTCCAAAAGGCAGGGTCGAATTCTAGCGAGGCACGCAAGTAACGGACAGGGCTGAATTTCCTTTGACATGGCTGGGTGCATCCCTATAATGCTGCGCCTATGTTGAATGACCCGATTCCACCTCACGTTGACCCGCGCAAATTGGCTGATCGTGGCACCACCCTTCAAGGTGAACTGCTGCTGGCCAATTTGAAGAGACTCTGCGACCCGCTTTCCGACGATGTCGGTACGGTCCAGGCCAAATTCGTTTTTGAACGAGATGAACGTAAATCTGTGGTAATCCACAGCTTTATCGACACTGAAGTCAAAATGGTTTGCCAGCGTTGTCTTGAGCTGGTCACCCTGCCGATCCACAGCGAATGCAGTTACGCCGTGGTGAAGGAGGGTGCGAATACCCAGTCGTTGCCGAAAGGTTATGACGTGCTGGAACTGGGCGAAGATCCATTGGATCTGCAGTCACTGATCGAGGAGGAGCTTCTGCTCGCCTTGCCCATTGTGCCTGCTCATCATCCGGAAGAATGCCAGCAGCCGGCGGGAGCAGATGAGCCCGAACCGAGCGAGGACGAGGTAACGCGGTCCAACCCGTTCAGTGTATTGGCGCAGTTAAAGCGTGACCCAAACGTTTAGGAGTTAATCAATTATGGCTGTTCAGCAGAACAAAAAATCCCGCTCTGCCCGTGACATGCGCCGTTCGCACGACGCTCTTGAGGCTAGCACCCTGTCTGTAGAAAAAACCACCGGTGAAGTTCACCTGCGTCACCACGTATCGCCAGAAGGCGTATACCGTGGTCGCAAAGTGATCGACAAGGGCGCTGACGAGTAATCCTTGTCCGCTCAAGTCATCGCGATTGACGCAATGGGCGGGGACTTCGGTCCCCGCAGCATTGTTCAGGCCAGCCTTGCTTGTCTGAATGCTACGCCCTCGCTGCACCTGACCCTCGTCGGTCAACCCTCTCTTCTGGAAGAAATGCTCAACGGCCAATCGGCTGTGGATCGTGCGCGCCTGACAATCACTCCGGCGTCCGAAGTCATCACCATGGACGAAAAGCCGGCCCAGGCCCTGCGTGGCAAACCTGACGCCTCGATGCGTGTGGCCCTTGAGCTGCTGCGCGATGGCAAGGTCCAGGCGTGTGTCAGTGCGGGCAATACCGGTGCGCTGATGGCGCTGTCGCGCTACGTACTCAAGACGCTGCCAGGGATCGACCGTCCGGCGATGGTTGCGGCGATTCCGACCCAGCGCGGTTTTTGTCAGTTGCTCGATCTGGGCGCCAATGTCGATTGCAGCGCCGAACATCTGTTGCAGTTCGCCGTGATGGGCTCGGTGGCCGCGGAAACGCTGGGCATCGTGCGCCCTCGCGTGGCGCTGCTGAACATCGGCACCGAAGACATCAAGGGTAACCAGCAGGTCAAGCTGGCTGCCACGTTGTTGCAGGGTGCGCGTGGTATCAATTACATCGGCTTCGTCGAAGGTGATGGCTTGTACCGCGGCGAGGCGGACGTGGTGGTGTGTGACGGCTTTGTCGGCAATATCCTGCTCAAGTCCAGCGAAGGCCTGGCGACCATGATCGGTGCGCGCATCGAAAGCTTGTTCCGGCAGAGTCTGGCTTCGCGGGTGGTGGGTGCGCTGGCGTTGCCTTTGATGCGACGGCTGCAGGCGGACCTGGCGCCGGCGCGGCACAACGGGGCGAGTTTCCTTGGCCTGCAGGGCATCGTGATCAAGAGTCATGGCTCGGCGGGCGTGCAGGGTTTCCAGAGTGCGATTAACCGGGCGGTGATCGAAATCCAGGAAAACTTGCCCGAGCGCCTGCATGGCCGCCTCGAAGATTTGTTAACTTAGGCGTTTTCGTCCGACAATGCTTAAATGTGACCGGTCGGTCCAACCGGCCATCCAACTGTCAGTTTCCTAGCGCCCCCAGGGGCGTCAATTTTTGACGACAAGATCATTAGGGGCTTTGTTTTCATGTCTGCTTCCCTCGCATTCGTCTTTCCAGGGCAGGGCTCGCAGTCCCTCGGCATGCTGGCCGAGCTGGGCGCGCAATACCCGCTGATCCTCGAAACATTCAAAGAAGCTTCCGATGCTCTCGGTTATGACTTGTGGGCACTGACCCAGCAAGGGCCGGAAGAGCAACTCAATCAAACCGATAAAACCCAGCCGGCCATCCTGACCGCCTCGATCGCGCTCTGGCGCCTGTGGCTGGCTGAAGGTGGTGCGCGCCCTGCGTTCGTCGCCGGTCATAGCTTGGGCGAATACAGCGCCCTCGTGGCCGCTGGCAGCCTGAGCCTGGGCGACGCGGTGAAGCTGGTGGAGCGTCGTGGCCAGTTGATGCAGGAGGCCGTTCCGGCCGGGCAGGGCGGCATGGCCGCGATCCTCGGCCTGGAAGACGCTGATGTGCTGGCGGCCTGTGCCGAAGCGGCGCAAGGCGATGTGGTCAGTGCGGTGAACTTCAACTCGCCGGGCCAGGTGGTGATCGCCGGTGCCAAGGCTGCTGTCGAGCGCGCTATCGAAGGTTGCAAGGCTCGTGGTGCCAAGCGCGCCATGCCGCTGCCGGTCAGCGTGCCGTCGCACTGTGAGCTGATGCGTCCGGCCGCCGAGCGTTTTGCCGAGTCCATCGCCGCCATCGATTGGCAGGTTCCGCAGATTCCCGTGGTGCAGAACGTCAGCGCCAACGTGGCGCCGGATCTCGAAACCCTCAAGCGCGATCTGCTGGAACAACTCTACAAACCGGTTCGTTGGGTCGAATCGGTGCAGACCCTGGCAGCCAAGGGCGCGACCGAACTGGTCGAGTGCGGTCCTGGTAAAGTGCTGGCCGGCCTGAACAAACGCTGCGCCGAAGGCGTGTCGACTTCCAACCTCAATA
The DNA here is from genome assembly GCF_004786035.1 of Pseudomonas viciae. NCBI lineage: Bacteria > Pseudomonadati > Pseudomonadota > Gammaproteobacteria > Pseudomonadales > Pseudomonadaceae > Pseudomonas > Pseudomonas viciae. Next base: position 4,704,221 of record NZ_CP035088.1, on the reverse strand, counting down.
CCCCAGACGCTTTCGCTGCCACCCGTGCAGCGCAGGCCTGAACAGGAGAAGCTTGCATGAGTCTGCAAGGTAAAGTTGCACTGGTGACCGGTGCAAGCCGCGGCATCGGCCAGGCCATTGCCCTGGAATTGGGTCGTCAAGGTGCCATCGTTGTTGGTACCGCGACTTCCGCTTCGGGCGCTGAGCGCATCGCCGCAACCCTGAAGGAAAACGACATTCAAGGCACCGGTCTGGAACTGAATGTCACCAGCGACGAATCCGTTGCGGCGGTGCTGGCCAGCATTCAGGAGCAGTTCGGCGCGCCGGCGATCCTGGTCAATAATGCAGGTATCACCCGCGATAACCTGATGATGCGCATGAAAGATGACGAATGGTTCGACGTGATCGACACCAACCTGAACAGCCTGTACCGGCTGTCCAAGGGCGTTCTGCGTGGCATGACCAAGGCTCGTTGGGGGCGAATTATCAGTATCGGTTCGGTTGTGGGTGCCATGGGCAACGCAGGCCAAGTAAACTATGCTGCGGCTAAAGCCGGCCTGGAAGGTTTCAGCCGTGCACTGGCCCGTGAAGTGGGTTCGCGCTCGATTACGGTAAACTCGGTAGCCCCGGGCTTTATCGACACCGACATGACCCGTGAACTGCCAGAGGCGCAACGTGAAGCCTTGCTGACACAAATTCCGCTGGGTCGTCTGGGGCAAGCTCAAGAAATCGCGTCTGTGGTCGCTTTTCTTGCGTCAGACGGTGCGGCATACGTGACCGGGGCTACAATCCCGGTAAACGGCGGGATGTACATGAGTTAAATGTGACGGATCGCTTCAAAAAAATGTCATACGAGCTGTCTAAAATCCGTTATAAAGCTGCAATCAATTTATAGACGGCGGGCCGCAGGGTTTGAGGAGTGAAGCTTTCGGTTGAAAAACCGAAAAGTTCTTCTATACACTTACCCACCGGCCAGCTGCCTGAATTTGTCCATTAGGAGTGAAAACAAGGTATGAGCACCATCGAAGAGCGCGTCAAGAAAATCGTTGCCGAGCAACTGGGCGTTAAAGAAGAAGAAGTTGTGAACACCGCTTCCTTCGTTGAAGACCTGGGTGCCGACTCCCTTGACACCGTTGAGCTGGTGATGGCTCTGGAAGAGGAATTCGAGACCGAGATTCCTGACGAAGAAGCTGAGAAGATCACTACTGTACAAGCTGCTATCGACTACGTTACCAACCATCAGGCGTAATCGTTTTTAGTCGTCGCTAGCTGTCATGGAAAAACCGCACTGCCATCACGGCGTGCGGTTTTTTCTTTAGGCCTGATGCAAAGTCGTCATTAGAAAAAGGAGAGTGCTGTGTCGCGTAGACGCGTCGTAGTCACCGGTATGGGTATGTTATCGCCACTGGGCACGGATGTGCCGAGCAGCTGGCAGGGCATTCTGGCTGGCCGCAGTGGCATTGGTCTGATCGAACACACTGACCTTTCTGCCTATTCCACCCGTTTTGGCGGCTCGGTAAAGGGCTTCAATGTCGAGGAATACCTGTCGGTCAAGGAAGCCCGCAAGCTTGACCTGTTCATTCAATACGGCCTGGCAGCCGGTTTCCAGGCGGTGCGTAACGCCGGTCTGGAAGTCACCGACGCCAACCGTGAACGCATCGGCGTGGCCATGGGCTCGGGTATTGGCGGTTTGACCAATATCGAAGAAACCAGCCGCACGCTGCACGAGTCGGGGCCGCGACGGATCTCTCCGTTCTTTGTGCCGGGCTCGATCATCAATATGATTTCCGGTTTCCTGTCCATCCATCTGGGGGCGCAGGGACCTAACTACGCCATTGCCACGGCGTGCACCACTGGCACTCACTGCATCGGCATGGCCGCGCGTAACATCATGTACGACGAAGCCGACGTGATGATTGCCGGTGGCGCCGAGATGGCCGCTTGCGGTTTGGGCATGGGGGGCTTTGGTGCGTCCCGTGCGTTGTCGACCCGCAACGACGAACCGGCCCGGGCGAGCCGCCCATGGGACAAGGGGCGTGATGGCTTCGTGCTGTCCGACGGTGCCGGTGCGTTGGTACTCGAAGAGCTGGAGCACGCCAAGGCACGTGGCGCGACCATCTATGCCGAACTGATCGGTTTTGGTACCAGCGGCGACGCCTACCACATGACGTCGCCACCGGCTGATGGCGCAGGTGCTGCCCGTTGTATCGCCAACGCCTTGCGTGACGCGAAACTCAACGGCGAGCAGGTGCAGTACATCAATGCCCACGGCACTTCCACCCCGGCGGGCGACCTGGCCGAAGCCCAGGCGATCAAGACGGTGTTCGGCGATCACGCTTACAAGCTGGCCGTCAGCTCGACCAAGTCCATGACTGGTCACCTGTTGGGCGCCGCAGGTGCGGTGGAGGCGATCTTCAGTGTCTTGGCGATTAACAGCCAGGTGGCACCGCCGACCATCAACCTCGATGAGCCGGATGAAGGCTGTGACTTGGACTTCGTGCCACACACGGCCCGCAGCATGGACATCGATGTGGTGCTATCCAACTCCTTCGGTTTTGGTGGGACCAATGGCTCGCTGGTGTTCCGCCGGTTCGCCGGTTGATGGAAAGCTGGGTCGACGGTCAGCCGGCCGACGTCCTGTCGCTGAAAAATCGCGGCCTGGCTTACGGCGATGGGCTGTTTGAAACCATCGCCGTGCATGAGGGCGAGCCGGTGTTGCTGGCGCGTCATCTGCAGCGCCTGGAAGCGGGCTGCCGGCGGTTGGCGCTCAAGGTCGACCTGAACGACTTGAGCGCTGAACTGAGCACCTACGCCCGAGGCCTGGGCAACGGCGTGCTGAAGCTGATCGTCACGCGTGGCGACAGCCAGCGCGGTTATGCTGCTGATCCCTCGGCCCCGGCCCGACGCATCCTGCAAGGGAACCCGCCGGCCGCTTATCCTGCTGCACATGCCGAACAAGGTGTTCGCCTGTTTCCTTGCACCGTGCGCCTGTCGGAGCAGCCCTTGCTTGCCGGCCTCAAGCACCTCAATCGCCTTGAACAAGTGCTGGCCCGCGCCGAATGGAACGACTCGGAACATGCCGAAGGCTTGATGCTGGATACATCCGGGCGGGTCATCGAAGGGGTCTTCAGTAACCTGTTCCTGGTGCGCGATGGCGTGTTGATCACGGCGGATCTGAGCCGCTGCGGCGTGGCCGGCGTGATGCGCGCAGAATTATTGTTTCAAGCCGAGTCTCAAGGTATCGCCACGCAAATCACCGACATTCGCCTTGAACAGCTGCACCAGGCCGATGAAGTCTTCGTCTGCAACAGCGTCTATGGCGTGTGGCCAGTGCACACATGTGGTTCGGCGCGCTGGTCGGTTGGGCCGCTCACCCGTAAACTGCAGACCCTTGCCCGCGCGCTATTGGATGCTTGATTCGTGAGACGTAAATTCTTGCTGCTGCTGGAAACCGGACTGGTTCTGGCAGGGCTGTTGTTGGGCGCTTCGGCCTGGAAGATTTATTCGGCGCTGCAACAGCCGCTGAATATCACCCAGGAAGAATTGCTGGACGTGCCCAACGGGACCACCCCGACTGGAACCCTCAAACGCCTCGAAGCCGACGGCCTGATCAAGGACGCCTTTTGGCTGCGAGTCTATTGGCGCTTCAATCTCGCCGACCAGCCATTGCACTCCGGTGAGTACCGGATGGTGCCGGGCATGACGATGCAAGGCCTGATCGACGTCTGGAAGCGCGGCGAAGTGGTGCAGTACAGCGTGACCCTGGTGGAAGGCTGGAATTTTCGTCAGGTCCGCGCGGCGCTGGCCAAGGATGAAAAACTCCAGCAGACCCTCGCTGGCCTGAGCGACAGCCAGGTGATGGAGCGTCTTGGCCATTCCGGGGTATTTCCCGAAGGTCGGTTCTTCCCGGACACCTATCGCTTCGTGCGCGGAACCTCGGATGCCGATCTGCTGGAAAAAGCCTATGCCCGGCTGGAAGACGTGCTTGCCAAAGAGTGGGCCCAGCGTGCCACCGATCTGCCTTACACCCAGCCCTACCAGGCGCTGATCATGGCGTCCCTGGTGGAAAAGGAAACCGGTGTGCCCCAGGAACGCGGGCAGATCGCTGGTGTATTCGTGCGCCGCATGCGCCTGGGCATGCTGCTGCAAACCGACCCTACGGTGATCTACGGCCTGGGCGAGCGCTACACCGGCAAACTCACCCGTGCCCACCTGAAAGAAGAAAATCCGTACAACACCTATTTGATTCCAGGCCTGCCGCCCACGCCGATTGCGATGGTGGGGCGCGAAGCGATTCATGCCGCGTTGAACCCGGTGTCGGGCAACAGCCTTTACTTTGTCGCCCGCGGTGATGGCAGCCATGTGTTCTCCGATGACCTGGAATCGCACAACAACGCGGTGCGTGAGTTTCAGCTCAAGCGCCGCGCCGATTACCGTTCCAGCCCGGCTCCGGGCACGCCGGACGAGCAGGTGCCGATTCCCGCGCCGTCGCCCGAAGTACCTGAACAGCAACCTGCACCCGAACCGAATGCCAGCGAGCCGCCGAGCCCGCAATGACTTTGATTAAGGATCGCCCGTGACTGGCTTGTTTATAACGCTGGAAGGCCCCGAGGGCGCCGGCAAGAGCACCAACCGCGAATACCTGGCCGAACGCCTGCGGGCTGCCGGCCTTGAGGTGGTACTGACCCGTGAACCTGGCGGTACGCCGTTGGCCGAGCGGATTCGCGAAGTGCTGTTGGCGCCGGTCGAAGAAGTCATGAACCCTGACACCGAGCTGTTGCTGGTGTTCGCGGCCCGTGCGCAGCACTTGGCCGAAGTGATTCGCCCTGCGCTGGCCCGTGGCGCGGTGGTGCTCTGCGATCGTTTTACCGATTCGACCTACGCCTATCAGGGCGGTGGCCGGGGCTTGTCCCTGGAGCGCATCGCCGCGCTGGAGACCTTCGTCCAGGGTGAGCTGCGGCCTGACCTGACCCTGGTGTTCGATCTGCCGGTGGAAATTGGCCTGGCCCGCGCCAGCGCCCGTGGCCGGCTGGATCGTTTCGAGCTCGAGGGCCAGGCGTTTTTCAACGCGGTACGCAATGCCTTCCTGAGTCGCGCCAAGGCCGATCCAGCCCGTTACTTATTGATCGATGCCGCTCAGCCGTTGATGCAGGTCCAGCAGTCCCTGGACGGCTTGCTGCCACGTTTGCTGGAGCGTGCCCGTGGCTGAAGCCTACCCATGGCAGGAGGGGCTCTGGCAGCAACTGGCCGGTCGTGCCCAGCATGCCCATGCCTATCTGCTGCACGGTCCGGCCGGCATCGGCAAGCGCGCGCTGGCCGAACGCCTGATGGCCAGCCTGCTGTGCCAGCGTCCGGGTGCCGCGAACGCTTGTGGTGAATGCAAGTCCTGCCTGCTGCTCAAGGCGGGCAGCCATCCGGACAATTACGTGTTGGAGCCGGAGGAAGCGGACAAGGCGATCAAGGTCGACCAGGTGCGTGATTTGGTCAGTTTCGTGGTCCAGACCGCACAAATGGGCGGGCGCAAAGTGGTGCTGATCGAGCCAGTCGAGTCGATGAACATCAACGCCGCCAACGCCCTGCTCAAGAGTCTCGAAGAGCCCTCCGGCGACACCGTGCTGTTGCTGGTCAGCCATCAGCCGAGTCGCTTGCTGGCGACCATCAAGAGCCGTTGCGTGCAGCAGGCTTGCCCGCTGCCGAGTGAGGCGATGAGTTTGCAGTGGCTGGCCCAGGCTCTGCCTGACAACTCTGATGAAGAGCGTGTCGAGTTGCTGACCCTCGCTGCCGGTTCGCCCCTGGCGGCTGTCAGTCTTCAAGCCCAGGGCGTGCGCGAGCAGCGGGCGCTGGTAGTGGACGGTGTGAAAAAACTGCTCAAGCAGCAGCAATCCCCCACGCAACTGGCTGAAGGTTGGAATGCCATCCCATTGCTGTTGCTGTTCGACTGGTTCTGCGACTGGTCGAGCCTGATCCTGCGCTACCAACTCACCGAGGACGAAGCGGGCCTCGGGTTGGCGGACATGCGCAAGGTGATCCAATACCTGGCGCAAAAAAGCAGCCAGGACAAAATCTTGAACATTCAGGACTGGATTCTTGCCCAACGGCAAAAGGTGTTGAGCAAGGCGAACCTCAATCGGGTGCTGTTGCTCGAGGCGCTGTTGGTGCAGTGGGCGAGTCTGCCTGGTCGAAACTGACTAGACTCTGCTCAATCGTAGCGGGAGATCAGCATGAACGAACCTGTCAGTCCCGGGCCACGCAACGGCATCCTGTCCCTGACGATCAAGGACAAGTCGGTGCTTTACGCCGCCTACATGCCCTTCATCAAGAATGGCGGCCTGTTCATTCCCACCAACAAGAATTATCGCCTGGGCGATGAAGTGTTCATGCTGTTGAGCCTGATGGATGAACCAGAGAAGATCCCGGTCGCCGGCAAGGTGATCTGGATGACCCCCAAAGGTGCCCAGGGTAACCGGGCCGCTGGCGTTGGCGTGCAGTTCAATGACGGCGACAATGTGGCCCGCAATCAGATCGAAACCCACCTGGCCGGAACCCTGAAGTCCGACCGTCCCACCCATACGATGTAGCCCAGCCCTCTATGCTTGTAGATTCCCATTGCCACCTTGACCGTCTCGACCTCGCTGCCCATGACGGCTCCCTGGACGCTGCGCTGGACGCTGCCCGCCAGCGGGGCGTCGGACACTTCCTGTGCATCGGTGTCAGTGCCGACAACGCCGCCGACGTCAAGGCGCTGGCTGAACGTTATGCGGATGTCGATTGTTCGGTCGGTATCCATCCACTGGATGTCCAGCCCGATGCCGCACCGGCCCTTGACTGGCTGCTACGAGAGCTCGATCACCCACGGGTGGTCGCCATTGGCGAAACCGGCCTGGACTATCACTACGAGCCGGAAGCCGCCGAGGTCCAGCAGGCCTCGTTCCGGCTGCACCTGGAGGCCGCGCGCCAGACCGGCAAACCGGTGATCATCCACACCCGCGGCGCCCGGGCCGACACCCTGGCCTTGCTGCGTGACGCTGGGTTGCCCCAGGCTGGCGTGCTGCATTGCTTCACCGAAGACTGGGAGATGGCCAAGGCGGCGCTGGACATGGGGTATTACATTTCCTTGTCCGGGATTGTCACCTTTCGCAATGCCGACGCCCTGCGCGACGTGGCCAGTAAAGTGCCGGCTGATCGCCTGCTGGTGGAAACCGATTCACCGTACCTGGCGCCGATTCCGTATCGCGGCAAGCCGAACCTTCCGCAATACGTACGGGAGGTGGCGGAGTTTTTGGCGATGTTGCGTGGTGAGTCCTATGAGCGGTTCGCCGAACAGACCACAGAAAATTTTAAGCAATTGTTTCCACTGGCCCACGTGCGGCCGACGCACGCCTGAACTTCAGGCAAAAAAAACCCGGGTTCTGGGGGGTGAATCCGGGTTAAGACCATTAGGAGTAAAACAAAGGCACGCGGTCCATTGGTACCCTTATCGGTGCGTCACTTGGGGGAGATGTCGCCCCGACAGTTCAAGTATTGATCAGTATCCCCACGCGTCCAGTCTGGGCAGGGTGGTTTTTAAACAAATTTGGAATACGCTCGCTTCGGATAAGTTCTCACTGTCGCCAAGGCTTGCCAGGACGGCGTGTTGGAGCGAAAAGCGGGAAGCCTGGCCTGCACGGTTTTCCGAAGAACTGTGGCCGAGAACGGATGATCCGTGCATTTTTGCGTAAGTTAGGCATAATACCCGGCTTCGAATTTTGACCCTTCAGACCTTTTTCTTATGCACAAAGAACCCCGTAAGGTCCGTGAGTTTCGCCGCCGCGAGCAGGAAATTCTCGACACCGCGCTCAAGTTGTTCCTCGACCAGGGTGAAGACAGCGTCACCGTCGAGATGATTGCGGATGCCGTGGGTATCGGCAAAGGCACCATTTATAAACATTTCAAATCCAAGGCGGAGATCTACCTGCGCCTGATGCTCGATTACGAGCGCGATTTGAACGAGTTGCTGCATTCGGCTGATGTGGACAAGGACAAGGAGGCCCTGTCGCGGGCCTACTTCGAGTTTCGCATGCGCGACCCGCAACGCTACCGCTTGTTCGATCGCCTGGAAGAGAAGGTGGTCAAGGGCAATCAGGTGCCGGAGATGGTCGAGGAGCTGCACAAGATCCGCGCCTCGAACTTCGAACGCCTGACCCTGCTGATCAAGGGGCGGATCAGCGAAGGCAAGCTCGAAGACGTGCCGCCTTATTTCCATTACTGCGCGGCCTGGGCGTTGGTGCACGGCGCGGTGGCGCTGTATCACTCGCCGTTCTGGAGCAACGTGCTGGAAGACCAGGAAGGCTTCTTCCAGTTCCTGATGGACATTGGCGTGCGCATGGGCAACAAGCGCAAGCGCGATACCGACGTCCCGAGCAACTGACATTCAGATGCCTTATTGCGCCATGTCCGCTTACATGGCGCAGTGCCCCAGGAATATACTCAGGCTTGGGCCTTGCGAAAACTTGATTTAGAGGTCAAGTTTCACGGGTCCGATTCTTCTTTCGCCGGAGTGATCCATGATCGTTGACCGTCAAGGCAGGCGTTTTCGCAATTTGCGGATCAGCCTGACTTCCGCCTGCAATTACGCCTGTACCTACTGCGTGCCCAACGGCAAGCGGCTGGTGGCTGCGCAGGATGAACTGTCGGCCGAGGCCATGGCGCGGGGCGTGGCTTACCTGATCGAAGCCGCCGGCATCGAACGGCTGCGCATCACCGGTGGCGAGCCACTGGTCAGCCCCAAGCTTGAAAGTTTCATGACGGCGGTGGGGCAGATGGGCCTGGAAGACATCAGCCTGACCACCAACGGTCAGTTGCTGGCGAAAAAACTACCGTTGCTGGTAGACGCTGGCATTCGCCGGATCAACGTTTCCCTCGATACCCTGGACCCCGCAGCGTTTCGCAGTATCGCCCGTGGCGGCGACCTGGCGACCGTGCTCGACGGCATGGAACAGGCCCGGGCGGCGGGGCTGAAGATCAAGGTCAACATGGTGCCGTTACGCGGGCAGAACCTGGACCAGGTGATGCCTTTGCTCGAATACTGCCTGGAACGTGGCTATGAGTTGCGTTTCATCGAGTTGATGCGCATGGGCCACCTGGCCAGCGACTCCAACGCCTTCCTGCAGCAGTTCGTCAGTCTTCAACAGTTGCTGAGCCTGATTGGCGAGCAATACGAATACCTGCAAGCCGACGCGCCAGTGGATGCCACGGCGGTGCGCTATGAGATCCCGGGGTTGGGGCACTTTGGCGTGATCGCCAACGAAAGCGTGCCTTTCTGCCGTACCTGCTCCCGGCTGCGGTTGTCCTCTACGGGGTGGCTGCATGGCTGCCTGTCGTCGAGTAACCGTCATTTCGTCGGCGACCTTTTGGATAAACCTCGTCATCAGGCATTGCCGGCGCTGCAGCGCCTGCTGGTCAAGGCGTTGGGAGATAAGCAGGAAGTGGCGTTCTCCGGTGGCGCGACCATCATGAAAATCATCGGCGGCTGACCGAAGGCTTGCCCGCGATAGCCATTTTTCATTCTGCTTGGATCCGTCTGACACCCGTATTTCGATGAGCTGGCGCAAAAGCTGCATCCACTGGCCATTCGCCGGTTTTCCGTCACCGGTTTTTGGAGGGTAGGATGCGTAGCCTGGTTTTGCTGCTGGCCGTTTTGGCGCTTGGTGGCTGCATGAATGTCAGCGACATGGGGGAGGGCGTTCGTTACCACATGAGCGACGCTGGCCTGCTGGACCATAGCGAAAGCCGTCGTATAAACAACCTGCGTATTCAGCCGGACTCGTTCATCTACATCGCTCAGGGGGCCTTCGCGCCACCCGGCAGCGCCTATCCGCGTCCCAACGTCGTGGCCGAAGAAGCCTTTAACGGTTTCATCGAATATTTCCCCATGGTCCGTCGCGCCCGTGTTCCCGAAGGCCTCGACCAGGCCATGGGCGAAGCCCGTGCCGCCGGTGCCCATTACTTGCTTTACACCCGGTTCGCCAAGGCCGATAACCGCATCGGCAACACCGACGAATGGCAAGATGAAGAAGCGGTGGATCGCCTGGGTGTGGATACCAGCGTGATTCAAATCATGTTGATCGAGACCAGCACCCAGTATTTGATTGATACTGCACGGATCAAGAGTCGTGGCGGTTTACTGACGTTGCACGACAAGCAACCACAAGACCTCATCGCCGCGCCTTTGCGTGAATATGCCCGCACCTTGCTGGGGATGGGCGACGAGTAAATAAGGAGTCACCATGAGCGGACCGCAAAAAGCCAATGACTTGCTGGGGCAGATCCCCAAGACCAAAGGCCTGCCGCCGGTCCACTTGTGGAACCCCGACTTCTGCGGCGACATCGACATGCGCATCGCCCGTGACGGCACCTGGTACTACCTGGGCACGCCTATCGGGCGAAAGCCGATGGTCAAGCTGTTCTCCACCATCATCCGCCGCGACGGCGATGATTACTTCCTGATTACCCCCGTGGAAAAAGTCGGCATCAAGGTCGACGATGCGCCGTTCGTGGCCGTGACCCTCGAGGTTGAAGGTCAAGGGGAAGGGCAGTTGTTGCGCTTCACCACCAATGTCGAGGAAACCACCGAGGCTGGTGCCGAGCATCCGCTGCGGGTGGTGATCGATCCCCAGACCCAGGAGCCTGCGCCCTACGTGCATGTGCGCAGCAACCTCGAAGCGCTGATCCACCGCAATGTGTTCTACCAACTGGTGGAACTGGCGGTCAGCCGCGAGATCGATGGGCAGAGGTGGTTGGGCGTGTGGAGTGGTGGGGTGTTCTTCCCGATTGGCCTGGAACCGTAAACCCTGTGGGAGCGGGCTTGCTCGCGAAGGCGCCAGCACATCCAACATCTTCTCAGCTGACCCACCGCTTTCGCGAGCAAGCCCGCTCCCACAGGTGGTTTGCGTAAAATTCAAATTGACACCCAATCATATGATGATTAGCGTGGACCACCAATAAGAGTGGCCCACGGGGTTTTCATGTCCAGCAGTTTTCATGCATCGACCGTCGATTGGCTGGGGGGCTGGATCGCCGCCGGCCAGGTCAAGCCTGGGCAGACCATCAAGGTCGAGGCGGACTTGGGCCAGCAACTGGGCGTCAGCCGCACAGTGATTCGCGAGGCGATCAAGACCCTGGTGGCCAAAGGCATGCTCGAAGTCGGGCCGAAAGTCGGTACGCGGGTGTTGCCGGTGCGGCGCTGGAACCTGTTCGACCCGCAGGTGGTCGGCTGGCTGTCGCGCAGCGGCCTGCCGGAAAACTTTGTCGATGACTTGCTGGACCTGCGCCGTACCATCGAGCCGATGGCGGTGCGCTGGGCTTGCGAGCGGGCCACGGCCGACCAGGTGCAGGCGATCCGCCTGGCCTACCATGCCCTGGAGCGGGCGGTGGACAGCGGCGCCGATTACAACCGCGCCGACCAGTTTTTCCACGAGTGCATCCTCGCGGCCAGCCATAATCAATTCATCGAACAGATGGTCCCGGCCCTGGGCGCGCTGCTGGCGGTGTCGTTCGAGGTGTCGGCCGCCGACCCGGATGAGCTGCGCCGCACCTTGCCGATTCACAAGGACATCGCCGACGCCATCGCCGCCCGTGACGCGGCGCGCGGTGTCTGGGCCTGCATGACGCTGATCGATAATGCCGACCTGGCGATCAAGCGCTTTTACCCAAATGTCATGGCCGGTCGAACAGACGCTGCCGGGCAAGCTGGAAACAGGAGGTTTCAATGAAGTGGACAGCGGTGACGGAACATCGGGCGACATTGGGTGAGGGGCCGTTCTGGGATGTGCCGACACAAGCACTGTATTGGGTTGATATCGCCGGCAAGCAGGCGCTGCGACTGATCGGCGCCAATGTGCAGATCTGGCAGATGCCCGAGCATGTGTCTGCCTTCATTCCAACCCAGAGTGGCGACGCGCTGGTGACCCTGAGCAGTGGTGTGTACCGGCTGGATCTCGACTCACCGGGGCTGGAACCCCGCTTGACGCTGCTGTGCATGGCCGATCCCCAGCCCGGAAATCGGCCCAACGAAGCCCGTTGCGATGCCCTGGGCCAACTCTGGCTTGGCACCATGCAGAACAACATCGGCGAAGAGGGCGAGGACTTGCCTGTCGAGCAGCGGTCCGGCGGGCTGTTTCGCGTCAGCAGTGATGGTCGGGTCATGCCGTTGTTGCGCGGGCTGGGCATTCCCAACACCTTGCTATGGAGCCCCGATGGCACCACGGTGTATTTCGGCGATAGTCTCGATGGCACGTTGTACCGACACTTTATCTACCCTGAGGGCAACCTGGCGCCCGCGCAGGTCTGGTTTGGCCCCCACCCCCGTGGTGGGCCGGACGGTTCGGCAATGGATGCCCGAGGTTATATCTGGAACGCGCGCTGGGATGGCAGTTGCCTGCTGCGGTTGCACCCGGACGGTCATGTCGATCGGGTGATCGAGTTGCCCGTCAGTCGACCGACCAGTTGTGTGTTCGGTGGTGAGGACCTCAAGACGTTGTACATCACCAGCGCGGCGAGTCCGCTGGGCCATCCGCTGGACGGTGCCGTGCTGTCGATGCGGGTGGATGTCCCTGGTGTGGCCTGTACTCGGTTTGCTGGGATTGTCCCAAAATATGGGATGTAAATATATATATTGAGATTATTTGGTGGTCGGGTTTATAGTCGGCTCCATCAGCGATACGCACTCACACTAAAAAAACAAAACAGGTGAAGTGATGCAACGATCCTCCCCCGTACGCCCTGGCGGCGTACGAGACTCACGGTTTTTTACAATGCCTTGTGACCGGTCATCCCTGGAGGCCCGGTTTTTGTCGTGCCTGCGAGCAGGAGTCTTGAGCCATGGCTGAAGCCCTTGCCTTGCCGCCAGTGCCCGAGCCACCGAAGGGCGAGCGACTGAAGAACAAGGTCGTGTTGCTGACTGGCGCTGCCCAGGGTATCGGCGAGGCCATCGTCGCCGCGTTCGCTTCGCAACAGGCACGGTTGGTGATCAGTGACATTCAGGCCGAGAAGGTCGAGACAGTCGCCGCCCACTGGCGTGAGCGCGGGTCGGACGTGCAGGCGCTGAAAGCCGATGTGTCGAACCAGCAGGACCTGCACGCCATGGCCCGCCGTGCGGTCGAGCTGCACGGCCGTATCGACGTGTTGGTGAATTGCGCCGGCGTCAACGTGTTCCGCGACCCATTGGAAATGAGTGAAGAAGACTGGCGTCGCTGCTTCGCCATCGACCTGGATGGCGCCTGGTATGGCTGCAAGGCGGTGTTGCCGCAGATGATCGAACAGGGCGTGGGCAGCATCATCAACATCGCGTCGACCCATTCGTCCCACATCATTCCCGGCTGTTTCCCTTACCCGGTGGCCAAGCACGGCCTGCTTGGCCTGACCCGCGCCCTGGGTATCGAATATGCGCCAAAAGGGGTACGGGTCAACGCCATTGCGCCGGGTTATATCGAAACCCAACTGAATGTCGACTACTGGAACGGCTTTGCCGATCCTCATGCCGAACGCCAGCGTGCGCTGGATCTGCACCCGCCAAAGCGTATCGGGCAACCGATCGAAGTGGCAATGACGGCCGTGTTCCTGGCCAGCGATGAAGCACCTTTTATCAACGCGTCATGCATCACCATCGATGGTGGACGTTCGGTCATGTACCACGACTGAATATTCCTGGGTTGCAGTCGGAAACTTTGCCTGTAATCCAATCATCATACGATATGACTATTTGGGCCTATGCTGTGTAGCAACTTGATTTGACCGCCCAGCCTGCGCATTTCCACCGATGGTGGAGCAGAACCCTGGACGTTTGGCTTTCAATAAAAAAAACAAGGAGTCAACTATGAATCATCGTCGTGGGATCCGTTCCCTGTGCCGCGCCGCCCTGGCGGTTACCGCGGTCAGCCTCAGCAGCAGCTTGCTGGCGGCTGAAGAAGTGAAAATCGGTTTTCTGGTCAAGCAGGCCGAGGAGCCTTGGTTCCAGACCGAATGGGCGTTCGCCGAAAAGGCGGGCAAGGACAAGGGCTTCAAGGTGATCAAGATCGCCGTGCCCGACGGAGAGAAGACCCTCTCGGCCATCGACAGCCTCGCCGCCAACGGCGCCAAGGGCTTTGTAATCTGCCCGCCCGACGTGTCCCTCGGCCCAGCCATCATGGCCAAGGCCAAGCTCAACGACATGAAAGTGATTGCCGTCGATGACCGTTTCGTCGGTTCCGATGGCAAGTTCATGGAAGACGTGCCGTACCTGGGCATGGCCGCGTTCGAAGTAGGCCAGAAGCAGGGCAGCGCCATGGCCGCTGAAGCGAAAAAACGCGGCTGGGACTGGAAAGACACCTACGCGGTGATCAACACCTATAACGAACTGGACACTGGCAAGAAGCGCACCGACGGTTCGGTGGACGCCCTGAAGAAGGCCGGCTTTCCAGACGATCACATTCTTTACACCGCGCTGAAAACCCTCGATGTACCCGGCAGCATGGATGCCACCAACTCGGCCCTGGTGAAACTGCCCGGCGGCGCGAAAAACCTGATCATCGGTGGCATGAACGACAACACTGTGCTGGGCGGCGTGCGCGCCACTGAAAGCGCCGGTTTTGCGGCGGCCAATGTAATCGGTATCGGCATCAACGGCACTGACGCCATCGGCGAACTGAAAAAACCCAACAGCGGTTTCTTCGGTTCGATGCTGCCTAGCCCACACATCGAAGGCTACAAAACTGCCGAAATGATGTTCGAGTGGGTCACCACCGGCAAGGAGCCGCCGAAGTACACCGCCATGGACGAAGTGACGCTGATCACTCGGGAGAACTTCAAGCAAGAGCTGGAAAAAATCGGCCTGTGGAATTGATGGCCGATTGATTCAAAGCGACCCCGGCAACGGGGTCGCTTGATCTCTGTGAGTTCGAGGTGGTTATGCAAGCGCAAACAGCGACACAGCAACACAACATCGGCGGCAGCTTGCGGTTCAACGGGATCGGTAAATCCTTTCCTGGCGTGCAGGCGCTGGCCAATATCAGTTTCGTTGCTCATCCGGGGCAGGTTCATGCCTTGATGGGCGAGAACGGCGCGGGCAAGTCCACGTTGTTGAAGATCCTCGGCGGTGCCTACATCCCGAGCAGCGGCGATTTACAGATCGGCGAGCAGACGATGGCCTTCAAATCCACCGCCGACAGCATTGCCAGCGGCGTGGCGGTGATTCACCAGGAGCTGCACCTGGTGCCAGAAATGACTGTCGCCGAGAATCTGTTCCTTGGCCATTTGCCGGCCCGTTTCGGCCTGGTCAATCGTGGGCTGCTGCGCCAGCAGGCGTTGACGCTGCTCAAAGGCCTGGCCGATGAAATCGACCCCCAGGAAAAAGTCGGTCGTCTGTCCCTCGGCCAGCGCCAACTGGTGGAAATCGCCAAGGCCTTGTCCCGTGGCGCCCATGTCATTGCCTTTGATGAACCCACCAGTAGCCTCTCGGCACGGGAAATCGACCGCTTGATGGCGATCATTACCCGCCTGCGGGACGAGGGCAAAGTGGTGCTGTACGTCAGTCACCGCATGGAAGAAGTGTTCCGCATCTGTAACGCGGTGACGGTGTTCAAGGACGGCCGCTACGTACGGACCTTCGAGAACATGAGTGAACTGACCCACGATCAGTTGGTGACGTGCATGGTCGGTCGCGATATCCAGGACATCTACGATTACCGTGCCCGCGAGCGCGGCGACGTGGCGTTGCAGGTTGATCGCCTGCTCGGCCCGGGACTGCGCGAGCCCGTGAGTTTCCAAGTGCACAAGGGGGAAATCCTCGGGCTGTTCGGGTTGGTGGGGGCCGGTCGTACCGAGCTGCTGCGCTTGCTCAGTGGCCTTGAGCGTCAGACGGACGGGCGCCTGGTGTTGCATGGTGAAGAACTGAAATTGCGTTCGCCCCGCGATGCCATCGCCGCCGGCGTGCTGCTCTGCCCGGAAGACCGCAAGAAAGAAGGCATCATGCCGCTGGCCAGCGTGAGCGAGAACATCAACATCAGCGCCCGCAGCAGCCATTCCACCCTCGGCTGCCTGTTGCGTGGCGATTGGGAGCGGAGCAACGCCGACAAACAGATCAAGGCGCTGAAAGTGAAAACCCCGACGGCGGGGCAGAAAATCATGTACCTGTCCGGTGGCAATCAGCAGAAGGCGATCCTCGGTCGCTGGCTGTCGATGCCGATGAAAGTCCTGCTGTTGGACGAGCCGACCCGCGGTATCGACATCGGTGCCAAGGCCGAGATCTACCAGATTATCCACAGCCTGGCGGCCGACGGCATCGCGGTGATTGTGGTGTCCAGCGACCTGATGGAAGTGATGGGTATTTCCGACCGAATCCTGGTGCTCTGCGAAGGGGCCATGCGCGGCGAGTTGCCGCGTGACCAGGCCAACGAATCCAACCTGCTGCAACTGGCGCTGCCACGCCAACGCGTTGCCGACGCGGCGAACTGAGAGGTAATCATGACCATTCAAAACAATGCACTGCCAACGGCACGCAAACCCCTGGACCTGCGTCGCTTCCTGGATGACTGGGTCATGCTGCTGGCGGCCGTCGGCATCTTCGTGCTCTGCACCCTGATGATCGACAACTTCCTGTCGCCGCTGAACATGCGCGGACTGGGCCTGGCGATTTCCACCACCGGCATCGCCGCCTGCACCATGTTGTATTGCCTGGCGTCCGGACACTTCGACTTGTCGGTCGGCTCGGTGATCGCTTGTGCCGGCGTGGTTGCGGCGGTGGTGATGCGTGACACCAACAGCGTGTTCCTCGGCATCAGCGCAGCGCTGGTGATGGGGCTGATCGTTGGCCTGATCAACGGCATCGTCATCGCCAAGTTGCGGGTCAATGCGTTGATCACCACATTGGCGACCATGCAGATCGTCCGTGGCCTGGCCTACATTTTTGCCAACGGCAAAGCGGTGGGGGTGTCCCAGGAATCGTTCTTTGTATTCGGCAATGGCCAGATGTTTGGCGTGCCGGTGCCGATCCTGATCACCATCGTCTGCTTTCTGTTTTTCGGCTGGCTGCTGAACTACACCACCTACGGGCGCAACACCATGGCCATCGGTGGCAACCAGGAAGCGGCATTGTTGGCCGGGGTGAACGTTGATCGCACCAAAATCATCATC
The DNA here is from genome assembly GCF_004786035.1 of Pseudomonas viciae. NCBI lineage: Bacteria > Pseudomonadati > Pseudomonadota > Gammaproteobacteria > Pseudomonadales > Pseudomonadaceae > Pseudomonas > Pseudomonas viciae. Next base: position 4,687,097 of record NZ_CP035088.1, on the reverse strand, counting down.
TTCGCCGTCCATGGCGTGATCGGTGCCTTGGCCGGGGTGATCCTGGCGTCGCGCATGACTTCGGGCCAGCCGATGATCGGCCAGGGCTTCGAACTGACCGTAATCTCGGCCTGCGTGCTCGGCGGCGTGTCGTTGAGCGGTGGTATCGGCATGATCCGCCATGTCATCGCCGGTGTGCTGATTCTGGCAATCATCGAAAACGCGATGAACCTGAAGAACATCGACACTTTCTACCAATACGTCATTCGCGGCTCGATCCTGCTGCTGGCGGTGGTGATTGACCGCTTGAAGCAACGCTGAAAACAGAGATCGTTGGCGATTGCTCTACCGCTATCGCGAGCAAGCCCGCTCCCACAGGTTTTGGTGTCAGGGCTCAGAACCTCGGCACAGCACAGACCCAATGTGGGAGCGGGCTTGCTCGCGATAGCGTCCTCCCTGACGCCAACGATCACCCCGCCTTGCGCAACGCTTCGACCAATTCCTGCTTGCGCATCTTCGAGCGCCCGGGAATATTTTTCGCCCGGGCCTCCTTCATCAGGCTGTCCACGGTCTGGGTCCCGTGGGAGGCTTTGCTGGTGCGCGGGTGACCTTCGCGGGTCTTGGCGGCGCGGCGGGCTGATTCCTTGCGGTCGGTTTTCTTGGCCGCCGCCGGTTTTTCCTTGCCAGAGCCACCAGAACGTTCGCCGCCACCGGACTGCTTGTTCACCGTTGCCCAAGCCCGTGCCTCGGCCTCGTTCTCGGACACGCCCTTTTTCTCATAACTCTTTTCAATGTGTTCGGCCTTGCGCTTTTGCTCGGCGGTGTATTTTTCTTTGCTTCCACGAGGCATGGGATGTTCCTCCTCAAATGTCCGGGCAGAGGCTACTGGCTGGCGGCGCCACCTTCGGAGCCCGAACCACCGGTTGTGGTTTTCGAGCCTACCCCAGTCTCGGCGTTATCAGGCGTGGTCGAGTCCGGTGTATTCATGCCCCCCTGGCGCCCCGTGTCATTACCCTGCACCCGCGGATCGGTGCCGGTGGCCGGTGGCTGGCCATTGTTCAGGCCGCCGCCGGTGCCGTCGGTGTTCAACTTGGGCAGGCCTTGCGTGGCGGGGGAGTTGGGCGGCTCCACGGGATCGGTCGGCCCGGTGCCGGAGGTAGAGGCCGCGAAGGCCACCGAGGACAGCAGCGTGGCCAATGTGAGTGCAGTCAGCCTTGAAGTGATCATGGTGTCGCCTCCATTTTTCAGAATGCTTGCCTGGTCTTGGGCTGCGCTGGATTTGCGTTGGTGCCTCGGGCGCGACGAATGGTCTAGGCGTCGAGTCCGGCTTCTTCGATGAATTGCTCCATGAAGCCTTTTAGCTTTTCGTGACGGACCTGCGCCATGTGTTGCCCGGTGACGGTCTGGAAACCGTCGGCCAGGTGCAACAACTTGGTCTGGAAATGATCGAGGCAGAAACGACGATCATCATAATCTCGCGACTTGGCTTGCGGATCCTCGGGATCGTAGAGCGCACTGCCCATGCGTCCGGCAACGTAGAACGTCCGCGCGACTCCGAGCAAGCCCAGTGAGTCGAGGCGGTCGGCGTCCTGGAGGATTTTTGCTTCGAGCGTGACGGCAGGAATATTGGCCGAGAAACTGTGAGCTTCGATGGCATGGGCGACGGCACTGATTTTTTCGTCTGGCCAGTTCAGCGTCGACAACAGGGTCGATGCCTTGTCTGCCGCCAGTCGAGAAGCCTGGGCGCGCAAGGGTGAGTTCTTTTCCACAGCCACGCAGTCATGCAGCAACGTCGCCGCCAGCAGAATAGACAGATCACCGCCCTCATGACCCTGGAGGGTACGCACGTTGTGCCAGACCCGTTGCAGGTGCGACAGATCGTGCGCGCCGTCCTCCGAAGGCTCCAGCGCATGGGGTAACAATTGAGCGGCGACGGTTTGTAGTGGCGCAAAGGCGGCGGTCATGACAGATCCTTTGTTTGCAGGTACTTCGATGGAGATGTTCTTTTTCATGTGTGACGAGCGCCCTGTGGCGGCTTAGTATGGCGCTTTCAATTGGCTACAAGGCCTGTTCATGTCGATCGAGATCCGTCCTGCGCAACCCAGCGATGCGCCTCAAATCCTTGCTTTCATCACTGAGTTGGCCGATTACGAAAAGGCTCGCCACGAAGTCATTGCCAGTGTGGCTGACATCGAACGCAGTCTGTTCAGCGAAGGCGCGACCGCCCATGGGCTGATCTGCCTGCGGGACGGCGTGCCGATTGGTTTTGCGGTGTTTTTCTTCAGCTATTCCACCTGGCTGGGCAGCAACTGCCTGTACCTTGAAGACTTGTACATCACGCCTGACCAGCGCGGTGGCGGAGCGGGCAAGACACTGTTGCGGCATCTGGCGAAGATTGCCTGTGACAACGATTGCGGTCGCTTCGAGTGGAGCGTGCTGGACTGGAACACCCCGGCCATCGACTTCTACAAATCCCTCGGTGCGCAACCCCAGGAAGAGTGGGTGCGCTACCGGATGGATGGCAAGGTGCTACGGGATTTCGCCCACGGCAACTGAGTGCTTCATGAGTGTGCCGCGGATGCGTATTCGGCAAACCCCGGCCGCCGTTCGAGGCGTTTGCAGTAGGCGGCCACGGCCGGATAGTCGGGACGCTCCATGGGCGTCTGGCGCCAGCGATGCACAGACAGGCCGATGAGCACGTCCGCGAGGGAAAACTGCGCACCGGCCACGTAGGCGCCGGTGCGGTTCAACTGTTGTTCCAACAAACCCATCTTCTCGTTCCAGCCTTTGATGCCGGCGGCAATGCGCTGCGGGTCCTGGAAATCCGGATTCTTGCGCACCAGCGCGTGGAACGCGTAGCCCCATGACGGGTTGAGTTCCGTTGCCTGCCAGTCCATCCACTGTTCAACGCGGGCCCGGGCTGCAGGCTCAAGGGGCAGTAAGTCGCTGCGTCCGTTCTTGCCTACCAAGTAGCGGCAGATGGTATTTGACTCCCAGAGCACGCCGTTCTCATCAATGATCACCGGCACCTGGGCATTGGGATTGAGGGCCAGGAACGCTGGATCATGGGTCGGCGTAAAGCCGATACCCCAGTCCTCACGCTCGTAGGTTATTTCCAGTTCCTGGCAGGTCCACAGCACTTTTCTGACGTTGATCGAGGAAGTACGACCGAGGATTTTCAGCAGTTGTCCCATCACTTGTTCCCTGAATTCTAAGGCGTCCGGACAGGAAACGTAGCAGGGTCGTGGCTGAATGGCGATTGGCTTTGTAGGTGATCTTTATATCCCACTATATGGGAGTGATATTTATATATTGAGATTTAATCGCGCCCAGGTTTATAGTCCGTCTCACTCACTGCCAAAAAACAAAACAGGTGAAGCGGATGCAGGCGCAATTGATCGCGCTCGATTGGGGGACCACCTCATTACGGGCTTACAAACTCGCCGCCGGTGGCGAGGTGCTCGAACAGCGCTCGCTGTCGACGGGGATCATGCAGTTGCCCTCCGGGCCGCGAACCCTGGCCGGCCGGGTGTGCGTCGACGGCTTCGAATTGGCCTTCGATGAGGCCTGCGGCGACTGGCTCGATGCACAGCCTGGCTTGCCTGTCATTGCCTGCGGCATGGTCGGCAGTGCTCAGGGCTGGCGCGAAGCGCCTTACTGCGACACACCCGCCAACGTCGCCAATCTCGGACATTCCCTACAAACCGTTCGGAGTCTTCGCGGCGTTGATGTGCATATCGTGCCTGGGGTGATCCAGCGTTCACGCTTGCCCAATGTCATGCGCGGTGAAGAGACCCAAGTGCTCGGTGCCTTGCACAGCCTGCCGGACGAAGCCGTGCTGATCGGCCTGCCCGGCAGTCACTCGAAATGGGTGGAAGTGGCCGATGGTTGCATCGAGCATTTCGACACCTTCATGACCGGTGAGATCTTCGCCGTGCTCAGCGACCACAGCATTCTCGGCCGTACCCAGCAGCGTAGCGCGACGTTCGACGGCCTGGCCTTTGATCGTGGCGTGCAAGTGGCGTTGTCGGTGGATGGCCAGATCGGCCCGTTGTCCACCGTGTTCAGCGCCCGCAGCCTGGGCTTGACCGGCGAACTGATGGCTAGCGCCCAGGCGGACTACCTCTCTGGCCTGTTGATCGGTCATGAGCTGACGGCGCTGGCCACCGTACAACGCCGGCGCCGCGACAGCATCCACCTGCCGGCCGTGGTACTGATCGGCAATTCCCAACTCTGCGCCCGTTATCAACGGGCCCTCGACGCCTGCGGTTTTGCCCGGGTGACCCTGGCCGAACAGGCCACCGAGCGTGGTTTGTGGCAACTGGCCGTGGCGGCCGGGCTGCTCGATTCCACCGCATCGCGTTAAACGACTGGAGGTCTGACATGCTCACACAAGCACTGGCGCACAACGGGCTGATCGCAATTTTGCGCGGTCTGCGTCCGGACGAGGCCGCCGCTATCGGCGAAGTCCTTTATGGCGCCGGATTTCGCGTCATCGAAGTACCGCTTAACTCTCCCGAGCCGTACGAAAGTATCCGCATCCTGCGCAGTACGTTGCCCGCCGATTGCCTGATCGGTGCCGGCACGGTGCTCACGCCGGAACAGGTCGAGCAAGTGAAAGCCGCTGGCGGTCAAGTCATCGTGATGCCCCACAGCGATCCTAAGGTGCTGCGGGCGGCGAAAGCGGCAGGGCTGTACTTGTCGCCCGGCGTTGCCACGCCCACCGAAGCCTTTGCCGCACTGGCCGAAGGCGCCCATGTGCTGAAGATGTTCCCGGCCGAGCAAATGGGCCCGGCGGTGGTCAAGGCCTGGCTGGCGGTGTTGCCCACGGGGACCGTGCTGGTGCCGGTGGGCGGGATCACGCCGGACAACATGGCGGTGTTCGTCGAGGCCGGCGTCAAGGGTTTCGGCCTCGGTTCCGGACTGTTCAAGCCGGGCCTGACGGCGGACGAAGTGGCGGTGCGCGCCAAGGCCTACGTGGCCGCGTGGAATGCCTTGAACTGAAGACTTTTCCAGCGCCCCGTGCGCTGCATCTGATAAGAGAGACAACAAGATGAAAATCACCAAACTGACCACGTTTATCGTTCCGCCGCGCTGGTGCTTCCTCAAGATCGAAACTGACGAAGGCGTGACCGGCTGGGGCGAGCCCGTGGTCGAAGGTCGTGCCCATACGGTGGCGGCGGCCGTCGAGGAACTGTCCGACTACCTGATCGGCAAAGACCCACGCAACATCGAAGATATCTGGACGGTGTTGTATCGCGGCGGCTTCTACCGGGGCGGGGCGATCCACATGAGCGCGTTGGCCGGCATTGACCAGGCACTATGGGACATCAAGGGCAAGGCCCTGGGCGTGTCGGTCAGCGACTTGCTGGGCGGCCAGGTGCGCGACAAGATCCGTGTGTATTCGTGGATCGGCGGCGACCGGCCGGCCGACACCGCCCGTGCGGCGAAAGAGGCGGTGGCGCGGGGCTTCACCGCAGTGAAGATGAACGGCACCGAAGAGCTGCAATTTCTCGACTCCTTTGAAAAAGTCGACCTGGCCTTGGCCAACGTCGCGGCGGTGCGGGACGCGGTCGGGCCGAACGTCGGCATTGGCGTGGACTTCCACGGTCGCGTGCACAAGCCGATGGCCAAGGTGCTGATGAAGGAACTCGACCCCTACAAATTGATGTTCATCGAAGAGCCGGTGCTCAGCGAAAACTACGAGGCCCTAAAAGAACTGGCGCCGCTGACCAGTACCCCGATTGCCCTGGGCGAGCGGCTGTTTTCCCGCTGGGATTTCAAGCGGGTGCTCAGCGAAGGCTACGTGGACATCATCCAGCCGGATGCGTCCCATGCCGGTGGCATCACCGAAACCCGCAAGATCGCCAACATGGCCGAAGCCTACGATGTAGCGCTGGCGCTGCACTGCCCGCTGGGCCCGATCGCCCTGGCGGCGTGCCTGCAATTGGACGCGGTTTGCTACAACGCGTTCATCCAGGAACAGAGCCTGGGCATCCACTACAACGAGAGCAACGACCTGCTGGATTACATCAAGGATCCGCAGGTGTTCGACTACGACAAAGGCTTCGTGAAAATCCCCAACGGCCCGGGCCTGGGCATTGAGATCAATGAGGAATACGTCATCGAACGCGCGGCCATCGGCCACCGCTGGCGCAATCCGATCTGGCGGCATGCCGATGGTAGTTTTGCTGAGTGGTGAGTGCTCTGACTCACTCGGTTTAAATGTGGGAGCGGGCTTGCTCGCGAAGACGGTGTGTCAGTAATACATCCGCTAACTGACACACCCTCTTCGCGAGCAAGCCCGCTCCCACACTCGATCTCCTTAAACAGGGAGATCTCCAGCAATGCGCCCGATTCCTCAATAAACATAAAAAGAGGCACCTCACATGCAAGCGCACACCCTGAGCGCGCAAGCGTCGTTGGTGACGCCCAGCCGCAAGCGTTTTTTCATCATGGTCCTGCTGTTCATCACCGTGGTGATCAATTACCTGGACCGCAGTAACCTCTCAATTGCCGCTCCCGCACTGACCAGTGACCTGGGCATCGATCCGATTCATGTCGGGCTGATTTTCTCGGCGTTCGGCTGGACCTACGCGGCCATGCAGATTCCTGGTGGCTGGCTGGTGGACCGGGTGCCGCCGCGCATTCTTTACAGTGTGGCGCTGCTGCTGTGGTCGGTGGCCACGGTGATGCTTGGCTTCGCCGCCAGTTTCATCGCGCTGTTCGTGCTGCGCATGGCGGTGGGTGCGCTGGAAGCGCCGGCGTATCCGATCAACAGTCGCGTGGTCACCACCTGGTTTCCTGAGCGCGAGCGGGCCACGGCCATCGGTTTCTACACCTCCGGGCAGTTCGTCGGGTTGGCCTTCCTGACGCCGGTATTGGCCTGGCTGCAACATGCGTTCGGCTGGCACATGGTGTTTGTCGCCACGGGCGCGGTGGGCATTCTCTGGGCGCTGATCTGGTACGCGGTTTATCGCGAACCACGGGACTTCAAAGGGGCCAATGCGGCTGAAATCGAACTGATCCGCGAAGGTGGCGGATTAGTCGATATCCAGGCCGATACCGCGAAGGCCAAGGCAAAATTCAGCTGGGCCGACCTGGGGATCGTCCTGACCCAACGCAAGTTGTGGGGCATTTACCTGGGACAGTTCTGCCTCAACTCCACGCTGTGGTTTTTCCTGACCTGGTTCCCGACCTACCTGGTGAAATATCGCGGCATGGACTTCATCAAGTCCGGCCTGCTGGCGTCGTTGCCGTTCCTTGCGGCGTTTGTCGGCGTGCTGTGTTCCGGGTTCTTTTCCGACTGGCTGATCCGTCGTGGCACCAGCGTGGGATTCGCGCGCAAGCTGCCGATCATCGGCGGGCTGCTGATCTCCACGTCGATCATCGGCGCCAATTTCGTCGAATCGACGCCGCTGGTCATCGCATTCCTGGCCTTGGCGTTCTTCGGCAATGGCCTGGCGTCGATCACCTGGTCGCTGGTTTCCACGTTGGCCCCAGCACGGCTGCTCGGGTTGACGGGTGGGGTGTTCAACTTCATCGGCAACCTGGCGGCCATCACCACGCCGATTGTCATTGGGTTCCTCGCCAGCGGCGATTCGTTTGCCCCGGCCATCACCTATATCGCCGTTCTGGCATTGATTGGCGCGCTGTCCTACATCCTGCTGGTGGGGAAGGTCGAGCGCATCGAGTTGTAGTCCGACGGGGCGGGCGACCATAATGCCGCCCGTTCCCCGCTCACTGTTGAAGGCCGGCTATGCAGCAAGACGATCCAAAAATCACCAAGGACGCAGCGCCCACAGGCACCCAGACCTTGCTGCGCGGCCTGGGCGTGGTCCAGGCGGTTGCCAGCGGCGCCCGTGACTTGAAGGAAATCGCCCGGCTGATCGGCACCACCCGCAGCACCACCCATCGCCTGGCCAGTTGCCTGGTGGACGAACGTTACCTGCGCGTGGTGCCGCAAGTGGGTTACCTGCTGGGGCCGAAGCTGATCGAACTGGGTTTCCAGGCCCGGGAAGAACTGCCGTTGGTGAGCCTGGCGGGGCCGTACCTGGACGAACTGTCGGCGCTTACCGGCGACACCGTTCACCTGGCGATTCGCGAGGGTGATGAGGTCTTGTACCTGCTGAAAAATCCCGGGCGCAACGGCCCGGAGATGCGCTCGCGCGTGGGCCATCGCATGCCGCTGGCACGTACCGGGATCGGCAAGGCGCTGATGCTCGATGACTCGCAGGAACAATGGAAGAGGCTGTACGAAATCAGCCTGCCGGCCGGTGGGAAGAATCAGTTCTGGCCCCAGCATCAGGAGCAATCCTGGGAACAGTTCCAGCAACGGATGGTGGAGTATGTGGCGGGGGGCTATGCGTTCGACCTGGAAGACAACGAACCGTCGATTCGCTGCGTGGCGGCGCCGATCCGTGACGCCGGCAAGCGCATCGTTGCCGGTATCAGCATCGCCAGCACCGTGCCCTACATGCCGTTGGAAAAAATGGCCGAGCTGATTCCCCTGGTCAAAGGGGTCACAGCCCGGCTGTCGGCGGAGCTTGGTGCCAAGGTCTGAGGGTCAGGCCTTGAGGGTTGCCATGTCGATGACAAAGCGGTATTTCACATCCCCGGCGATCATACGGCTGTAGGCCTCGTTGATCTGACGGATGTCGAGCATTTCAATGTCGCAGCTGATGTTGTGTTCGGCGCAGAAATCCAGCACTTCCTGGGTTTCGGCGATACCGCCGATCAAGGAGCCAGCCAGGACCCGACGGCCCATGATCAGTTTTGCGGCATGGACCGGCGGATCAATCGGCTCGACCAGACCCACCAGGATGTGCACACCGTCGAAACGCAAGGTGTCGAGGTAGGGGTTGAGGTCGTGCTGCACCGGAATGGTGTCCAGCAGGAAGTTGAAGCGCCCGGCGGCAGCGGCCATCTGCTCGGCGTCGGTGGACACGATCACGTGGTCCGCACCTTGGCGACGGGCTTCTTCAGCCTTGCTCGCCGAGCGGGTGAACAACGTCACTTCCGCGCCCATGGCCTTGGCGAACTTGATGCCCATGTGCCCGAGGCCGCCCATGCCCAGCACGCCAACCTTGTCGCCAGCCTTCACGCCATAGTGCTTGAGGGGCGAGTAGGTGGTGATGCCGGCGCAGAGAATCGGCGCGGCGCCGGCCGGATCGAGGGTTTCCGGGATGCGCAGCACGAAGTGCTCGCTGACCACGATGCTGTTGGAGTAACCGCCCATGGTGTGGCCGCCGCTGATACGGTCCGGGCTGGCGTAGGTCTGTGTCATGCCCTGGTAACAGTATTGCTCCAGGTCAGCGCGGCATGCTTCGCACTCACGGCAGGAGTCGACCATGCAACCAACGCCTACCAGGTCGCCAACCTTATAGCGGGTGACATTCGCACCGACGGCGGTAACTTTGCCGACAATCTCATGACCGGGCATCAACGGGTAAACGGCGATGCCCCATTCATTGCGGGCCTGGTGGATGTCGGAATGGCAGACGCCGCAGTAGAGAATGTCGATCGCCACATCGTCGGCTCGCGGGCTGCGGCGTTCGAACTTCATGGGGGCGAGGGGAGTGGTGGCCGACTGGGCGGCATATCCGATGGCAGTGTACATAATGAGCCTCGCTAAGCAGTGAACGGTGAGGTGGTCCATTCTGGGAGTCTTGCCGGATTGCGGCGATGGTGATTCCTACGTATGTCATGCCTATTTCTCCGGCGCTGGCTATGATTTGATTTCTACGAGACGCAGACCTGCGATGATGCCTTCATCCTTTTTTCGTGAAGTTTTCCTATGTTGTTGACTCGTCATCTTGATGCCAACGCCGCCTTGGTCTCGCTGATCGAGCCCTTGGCGATCCGCGATGGTTTCGTTCCCACGCGGCTGCCCGGGGTGCATGTGCTCAGGGCCTGCCAGGATGTGGCCCGCGGCCCGCAGCTTTACGAGCCGAGCCTGGTGATCATTGCCCAGGGCAGCAAACTGGCGTACTTGGGACCTCGCACATTGGAATATGGTGCCGGGAATTATCTGATCCAGGCGTTGCCGGTGCCGTTCGAGTGCGAAACCTATGCCATGCCCAATGCCCCGCTGCTAGGGGTTTCTGTGGCGATCGATCGGGTGATGCTGGGGGAACTGGTGCTGGCCATGGGGCTGGTGGCGGGGCGGAGCCTGGCGCCGCAGACGCCGGAGTCCATGACTTGTGCCGTGCTCGATGACGCGATGCGTGGGTGCGTCGAGCGCTTGTTGCACTGCCTGCACGATCCGTTGGAGTGCCAGGTCATGGGCCAGGCGCGGCTGCGGGAATTGCTGTTCGTCGCCTTGCGTGGACCTCAGGCCGATGTATTGCGGGCACTGGTGGAACAGCAAGGGCAGTTCGCCCGGATTGCCGCTGCCCTGAGCCATCTGCATGCACACTTTACCGAGCCGCTGAACGTCGAAACGCTGGCCAGTTGCGCAAACATGAGCACCTCGACCTTTCATGAGCATTTCAAGCGCAGCACACTGTTGTCGCCGGTGCAGTATCTCAAGCGCTTGCGTCTGCTCAAGGCGCAGCGATTGCTGCTTAGCGAAGGCTTGGGCGTGGCCCAGGTCGCGCATCAGGTGGGGTATCAGAGTTCGTCGCAGTTCAGCCGCGAGTACAAGCGCTACTTCGAGCGCAATCCTGGAGAAGAGCGCGCCGCCTGATCCACCGCAAATCACCCTGTGGGAGCGGGCTTGCTCGCGAAGGCGGTTTACTGCCGGTATCTTTAGCGACTGACACGACGCCTTCGCGAGCAAGCCCGCTCCCACATTTTGATCTGTTGTGGTTCTTGAAATCGTAGACAACAAAAAGGCCCCCTTCCGGGAGCCTCGATGTTCAGCGGATCAGCTTACATGTTCGGGTAAGTCGGACCACCGGCGCCTTCCGGCGAAACCCAGGTGATGTTCTGTGCAGGGTCCTTGATGTCGCAGGTCTTGCAGTGCACACAGTTCTGGGCGTTGATCTGGAAGCGCTTCTCGCCGTCTTCCTTGGTCACCACTTCGTACACGCCGGCCGGGCAGTAGCGCTGCGCGGGTTCGTCGTACAGTGGCAGGTTCTTGCTGATCGGGATGCTCGGGTCGGTCAGCTTCAGGTGGCAGGGTTGTTCTTCTTCATGGTTGGTACCGGAGATGAACACCGAGCTGAGTTTGTCGAAGCTCAGCTTGCCGTCAGGTTTGGGGTAGTCGATCTTCTGGCTGTCCTTGGCCAGCTTGAGGCAGGCGTAGTCCGGCTTGGTATCGTGCAGAGTGAACGGCATTTTGCCGCCCATGATGTTCTGGTCGAACCAGTTGAAGCCAGCGCCGATGATCGGACCGAATTTGTGCATCGCCGGGCCGAAGTTGCGGGTGGCGAACAGTTCTTCGTAGAGCCAGCTGTTCTTGAAGCTGTCGACGTAGGCAGTCAGTTCATCGCCGCCTTCGGATTCGGCGAACAAGCGATCGGCCACGGCGTCGGCCGCGAGCATGCCGGACTTCATGGCAGTGTGGCTGCCTTTGATCTTGGCGAAGTTGAGGGTGCCGAGGTCGCAACCGATCAGCGCACCGCCCTTGAAAACCATTTTCGGCAGCGAATTCAGGCCGCCCTTGCAGATGGCGCGGGCGCCGTAGCTGATGCGCTTGCCGCCTTCCAGATACTGCTTGAGGACCGGGTGATGCTTGAGGCGCTGGAACTCATCGAACGGCGACAGGAAGGTGTTGCTGTAGGACAGGTCAACGATCAGGCCGACTACGACCTGATTGTTTTCCAAGTGATAAAGGAACGAGCCACCGGTGTTTTCGGCGCTCATGATGTCCAGCGGCCAGCCGGCGGTGTGCACCACCAGGCCCGGTTGATGCTTGGCCGGGTCGATTTCCCAGATTTCCTTCAGGCCGATGCCGTAGTGCTGGGCGTCGGCATCGCTGTCGAGGTTGAAGCGCTTGATCAGCTGCTTGCCGATGTGACCACGGCAGCCTTCGGCGAACAGCGTGTACTTGCCGCGCAGTTCCATGCCGGGAGTGTAGAGGCCTTCCTTCGGCTGACCTTCACGGTCGACACCCAGGTCGCCGGTGATGATCCCGCGGACCACGCCATTCTCGTCGAACAGCGCCTCCTGGGCGGCGAAGCCCGGGTAGATTTCTACGCCCAGGTTCTCGGCCTGCTGGGCCAGCCAGCGGCACAGGTTGCCCAGGGATATGATGTAGTTGCCTTCGTTGTGCATGGTCTTGGGCACAAAGAAGTCGGGCACCTTGGTGGAGGTCTCGCTGCTGCGCAGTACATAGATGTCGTCGCGCACCACCGGGGTGTTGAGCGGGGCGCCCAGTTCTTTCCAGTCCGGGAACAGTTCGTTCAGGGCGCGGGGTTCGAACACCGCACCGGAGAGGATGTGCGCACCGACCTCGGAGCCTTTTTCGACCACGCAGACGCTGATTTCCTTACCGGCTTCGGCGGCCTTCTGTTTCAGTCGGCAAGCGGCAGACAGGCCAGCGGGGCCGGCACCGACGATGACCACGTCGAATTCCATGTATTCGCGTTCCACAGGCTATCTCCTACTCAAGGCTCTACAGTTTTTTCTAATTGGAGGTTGAGCGTTGCATCCGTGGTTTCTTTGCTAAAAGCGACGAAAACGACACGGAATGGCACGCGGTGCTCTCTTAAGCGGCGCATTATATCTACACCACTCTCAGGGTCCAATACAAACGTTTGTTTGAAATTGCCGCAGGCCAGATAAATCACTGACGTGCGGCTTATGACTGACCATTTTGCCGTATTGACCGGAATAGGCGTTCCGGTCAAGATACGGGCGGTTTTGCGCTCGCCGTAGGCTGACTGTTGGTTTCAAGAGCACCTCTAAAGACAGGGCGAAGGCAGCACAAAGTGACGTATTGCGTGGTTCGGACGCGCAGTTTACACGCCGCGATAATGAATGACTCATCAGTCATCACTGACGAACGGTCTTCACTCCCGTGAGCAAGGTCATGTGTGGTTCATGCCGGCGTTTTTAGAGGTGCCCTTGCGCCCATGAGCATCAACCGCCAGGTTCGCCTAGGCGACTTTCTTTTCACCGGAGAGTAACGAGGAATCCATGAAGGTTCTTGTAGCTGTCAAACGAGTGGTCGACTATAACGTCAAGGTTCGCGTCAAGGCGGACAACTCCGGCGTCGACCTCGCCAACGTCAAGATGTCGATGAACCCTTTCTGCGAAATCGCCGTAGAAGAAGCCGTACGCCTGAAAGAAAAAGGCGTGGCGACTGAGATCGTCGTCGTCTCCATCGGCCCGACCACCGCCCAGGAACAACTGCGTACTGCGCTGGCACTGGGTGCCGATCGCGCCATCCTCGTCGAATCCGCCGAAGACCTGACTTCCCTGGCCGTGGCCAAGCTGCTCAAGGCCGTTGTCGACAAGGAACAGCCATCGCTGGTGATCCTCGGCAAACAAGCCATCGACAGCGACAACAACCAGACCGGCCAGATGCTCGCGGCATTGAGCGGCTACGGTCAGGGCACGTTCGCGTCCAAAGTTGAAGTGTCCGGCGACAGCGTTGCCGTGACCCGCGAAATCGACGGCGGCGCGCAGACGGTTTCCCTGAAACTGCCGGCCATCGTCACCACCGACCTGCGTTTGAACGAGCCGCGCTATGCGTCCCTGCCAAACATCATGAAAGCCAAGAAGAAGCCGCTTGAAGTGCTGACTCCGGACGCTTTGGGCGTTTCCACCGCCTCCACCAACAAGACCGTGAAAGTCGAAGCGCCAGCTGCACGCAGCGCGGGCATCAAGGTCAAGTCGGTGGCTGAACTGGTCGAGAAACTGAAAAACGAAGCGAAGGTAATCTGACATGACTATCTTGGTAATCGCCGAACACGATAACAAGGTGCTGGCTCCGGCCACGCTGAACACCGTGGCTGCCGCTGCCAAAATCGGCGCTGACATTCACGTCCTGGTTGCTGGCCAGGGCATTGGCGCCGTGGCTGAAGCCGCCGCGAAAATCGCTGGCGTGGCTAAAGTGCTGGCGGCCGACAACGCTGCCTACGCGCACCAACTGCCGGAAAACGTTGCTCCGCTGGTAGTCGAGCTGGGCAAGGGCTACAGCCACATCCTGGCTGCCGCCACGTCCAACGGCAAGAATATCCTGCCACGCGTTGCCGCTGCGCTGGACGTCGACCAGATCTCCGAGATCATCTCGGTGGAAAGCGCCGACACCTTCAAGCGTCCGATCTACGCGGGCAACGCCATTGCCACCGTGCAATCGAACGCTGCGGTCAAGGTCATCACCGTTCGCGCCACCGGTTTCGACCCGGTTGCCGCCGAAGGTGGTTCGGCTGCCGTTGAAGCCGTAGGCGCTGCCCACGACGCCGGCATCTCCAGCTTCGTCAACGAAGAACTGGCCAAGTCCGATCGTCCTGAACTGACCGCTGCCAAGATCGTCGTTTCCGGCGGTCGCGGCATGCAGAACGGCGACAACTTCAAGCACCTGTACGCCCTGGCCGACAAGCTGGGCGCTGCTGTCGGCGCTTCCCGCGCGGCAGTCGACGCAGGTTTCGTACCCAACGACATGCAGGTCGGTCAGACCGGCAAGATCGTTGCGCCACAGCTGTACATCGCCGTCGGTATCTCCGGCGCGATCCAGCACCTGGCCGGCATGAAAGACTCCAAAGTGATCGTTGCGATCAACAAGGACGAAGAGGCGCCGATCTTCCAGGTAGCTGATTACGGCCTGGTAGCGGACCTGTTCGAAGCCATCCCTGAGCTGGAGAAGCTGGTCTAATCCGGCGTCTTCACTTATAAAGAGCCCGGCCCTTTGGCCGGGTTTTTTATTTCTGCACTATTTGTTTTCGCTGCAAGGGGAGCGTACTGCCATGGATCTTCGCCGTTTGGCTGGCTGGTCATTGCTATGGGCGTTGGCGGGTATGCCGGGCCTGGCTACTGCCGCCGGCAAGTGTGAGCGACTGATCGCCACCGGCAGCCCTGATGCGCCCCCTTACCTTTGGCAAGACCCCCAGGACCCCAAGCACCTGATCGGCGCCGGCGCCGACTTGCTCCAACAAGTGGCAGGAGAGCTGGGGATCAAGATCGAACTGCTTTATGCCGGCAAGCGTGCCCAGGCGCTGGACGAAGTGCGCAGTGGTCGCATGGACTTGCTCACCGACGCTCCACTGACCAGCACTGGGCTGGAAGCCTTGGACTACGTTCATCCACCGTTACTGGAAAACGACCATCTGGTCTGGACACGCAAGGACTCGACCTTGGTCGTCAACCAGCCCGAGGATCTTCATGGTCATCCCGGAGCCTTGTCGGAAAAGGCCCGTATGACCCAGGGATTCGGCGTTTTTGCCGAGCAGCAATTGTCCCTGACCCGCACGCCCAACCTGACCCAGGCCTTTCAGAAATTGCTGCTGGGGGAGGTGGAATATGTCCTGGCGGGGCGCTATTCGGGCCTGGCGATGGCGCAGACACTGGGCATGGCGAACGACCTTCAGGCGGCACCGCAGCCAGTGGATAAACCGGGGCTGTTCCTGGCGGTTTCCCATAACTCCGCCTGCAATGACCCATGGTTACGCGGACAGCTGGCGCAAAAGATGACAGAATTGGCCGCGTCCGGCCTGACGGAAGCTGTGTTGCAGCGCAATCTCGAGCGTTGGAACACACAGTTGCAGCCACCTGTCAGCGCCCCAAAACAGTAGGGAACATTAGTGACTATTCGACCTCTTTTCGCTGCCCTGGCCGTTCTGGCTCTGGCGGGCTGCGCAGCCGATCCGGCGCCGAATGAACAGATCCGCCTGACCGAACAGGCACTGAAACAAGCCCGAGCCGTGGGCGCCATTGCCGACGAAGTGCCTGAATTGAAACTGGCAGAAGAAAAGTTCGCCCGGGCCCAATCCAACATGGCCGACCAATCGTACAAGAAGGCGCGCATGCGGGCCGAACAGGCCGAACTGGATGCACGCCTGGCTGAAGCGAAGGTGCTGACCCTCAAGAGCCAGGAGCAACTGAACGTGCTCGACACCCGCATCAAGCGCTTGCGCAAACAGTTGAGGGATGATGCCCAATGAAGCAGTCCCATGTATTCGGCGGTCTGCTCCTCGTGAGCCTGGCCAGTTTGTATGGCTGCGCCGGACAGCGCAGCGAAGCAGCGCTTGAGCAGGCCAGCAACGACTTCCAGACGGTCAAGGAAGACGCCAACGTATTGCGCGCCGCGCCCAGGGACGTGATCCGTGCCGGCGAATCCCTGGCCCGTGCTGATCGCTTGTCCAGCTACTGGGGCAGTGGTGAGGATGTGCAGCATTACGCCTACCTGAGCCAGCGCTACAGTGCGATTGCTCGGGAACACAGCAACCAGGTGCTCAATGAAGAACGTGCGGCAAAGCTCGAACTGGAGCGCCAGCGCCTGCAATTGGCCCTGCGTGAATCCAAACTGCTGAGTGTGCAGCAGCAGGGCAAATGGCTTGAAGAACAGATCATGGCGATGGCGACCACCCAGACCGATCGCGGCCTGGTGATGACGCTGGGCGACGTTCTGTTCGATACCGGCGAAGCGGAATTGAAGAACTCGGCCAACCGGATCGTGCTCAAGATCGTGCAGTTCCTGCAGCTCAACCCCAAGCGTGTCGTGCGCATCGAGGGCTACACCGACAGCACCGGCGGCAAGCAGGAAAACCTCAAGTTGTCCCGTGACCGCGCGCAGGCGGTGGCGGACGTGCTGGTTGACTTGGGCATTGACGACAAGCGCATCCAGGTCGAAGGCTACGGTGACGAATTTCCGGTGGACGTCAACGCTTCCGAGCGTGGCCGGGCGCAGAACCGTCGCGTGGAAATTGTGTTCTCCGACGAAAAAGGCCAGCTCGGCGCCGCCCGCTGAGGGCTGCGTCACTGGAAAACCCGGCCCCTTTAAAGGCGCCGGGTTTTTTTACACCTGCAAATCGCGGCGCAATGAGTACAGTTGGGGCTGTCACTGGGCTGTACTGTCGAGTAATCTGGCAACTGTCCCCGTACACTTCTAAACTGTTCCGGTATCGTTTCCGACAAAAATAAAATGCCCGTGAAATCGAGTGCTGCGTCATGACCAACCTCCTGCTTTATCAACGTATTGCGCAACAGCTGGCCGAAGACATCCGGCGCGGCGTGTATCAGCCCGGTGAACGCGTGCCTTCGGTGCGCAAGATGAGCTCGCAGCTCAACGTCAGCCATGCCACGGTGCTGCAGGCCTACGCCAACCTTGAAGACCAGGGGCTGATCCGCGCGCGGCCACAATCGGGTTACTACGTGCACCAGACGCCGGCCCTTACCGCGCCGACGCCGGACATCGCCCGGGTCGAGCGCCCAGGGTTGGTGACGCGCAGCAGTATCATCCAGCAGGTATTGGTCGAGTCGCGCCGCGAAGGGGTATTCCCGTTGGGGGCGGCGGTGCCGAGCGTCGACTACCTGCCTGTGCGGGCGCTGCACCAGCAATTGGCCAAGGTCACGCGTTTTCACAGCCCGCGGGCGTTCAGCTACATGTTCAGCCCGGGCTTCGAGCCGTTGCGGCGTCAGGTGGCGATTCGCATGCGTGATGCTGGCGTCGTGGTGGACCCCTCCGAAGTGGTGATCACCCACGGCTGTGTCGATGCGCTGCAGATGTCCTTGCGCGTGCTGACCCGGCCAGGGGATCTGATCGCTGCCGAGTCACCTACCTATTACGGCTTGCTGCAGTTGGCAGATCTGCTGGGCCTCAAGGTCATCGAGATCCCCAGTGATCCGGTCACCGGCATGAGCCTCGAGGCGCTGCAACTGGCGGCTAACCAATGGTCGATCAAGGCGCTGGTGTTGACCACGCGCCTGAGCAATCCCTTGGGCAGCACCATGCCGGAGGAGCGTCAGAAGCAACTGCTGCGCCTGGCGTCGGACTTCGACATCCAGATCGTCGAGGACGATATCTATGGCGAGCTGATGTTCGAGCAGGGGCGCACCAAGGCGCTCAAGGCCTACGACCGGTTGGATCGGGTGATCTATTGCTCGAGTTTTTCCAAGACCTTGTCGCCGGGCGTACGTATCGGCTGGATGATCGCCGGCAAATTCCAGCAGGAAATCCAGCGCCTCCAGACCTTCAGTACTCACTCGGCGTGCAGCGTTACGCAAATGGGCATCGCGGCATATCTGGAAAATGGCGGTTATGACCGGCACCTGCGCTATATCCGCCAGGAGTACCGCAAGAACCTCAGCGCTTTTCAGCTGGCGGTGCAGCAATATTTCCCCGAAGGCACGCAAATGAGCCGCCCCAACGGAGGCTTCATCCTGTGGGTCAGCCTGCCGGGGCGGGTCAACACCCAGGAATTGCATGTGCGGGCGTTGCAGCAAGGCATCAGTATCGCGCCAGGGCTGATTTTCAGTAATACCGAGCAGTTCAATCACTGCATCCGCCTGAATTGCGGCACACCCTGGAACCGCGAGGCGGAGCGAGCCTTGATGACGCTGGGCCTGCTGGCCACTCAATTGTGCCAAGAGACTGCCAACGGATTTTTATAGGAATCAGCGGCTTAGTCTGATGTGCTTGTCAGCGCCTCATTATCAGGCGAGCATGGCGGTCTCTGCCGTAAGTACCGTTGTGTTTATGAAAGCCATTGCTCCTGCTGCCTGGGTTTTGATCGGCCTGTTGACCGCCTTCCATACGGGAGGCGTCGTGGCGGCTTCGGCGCAGGAGAAACCCGTCGCCAGCGCGACGAGTAATGCGCCGAAAAAAACGGCGGTGGTCAAGAAGGCTCCCGCGAAAAAAACGGCGGCGAAGAAAAAACGCGCGCCCATCGCTTCCAAGAGCAAATCCGCCCATGAGGTTGCCAAGACTCCATTACCAGCGGCCAAGCTGGATTTGAGCTTGCCCCATGACATGGTCGAGGAACTGCAACCGCCGGGTAAGGTG
Organism: Pseudomonas viciae; assembly: GCF_004786035.1. Lineage (NCBI taxonomy): Bacteria > Pseudomonadati > Pseudomonadota > Gammaproteobacteria > Pseudomonadales > Pseudomonadaceae > Pseudomonas > Pseudomonas viciae. The sequence goes on along the minus strand of NZ_CP035088.1, from coordinate 4,668,229 downwards.
CAGTCAGCTAAAAACCAGCCACTGTTGCCGTCCATGTTCGGGGAGAAACCCGGACCGTTCCAACTCAATGGGCGTTTGCTGAGCAATGAGATGCAACTGCCGCTGCGCAATCAGGAGCGCAATGAAGTGGAAGGCGCGGCACTGGAGTTCGAATTCAAGCAGTGAACCTTGCCATGCATGCAGCTCGTCGCTGACCGTTCGGTCATCTCGCCGTGGGCGAAAAAACCTGCGGACTTTAATTTTAAACGAGTGTTTTAGCCGTTACTCTGTGCGCTGTTACCAACCATTACCTGTCGTGAGGATGTTGTCGTCATGAAATGCCGTGAAGGCTGTGGCGCCTGCTGCATCGCCCCGTCCATCAGTTCCCCGATCCCTGGCATGCCCCAAGGCAAACCGGCGGGAGAACGCTGCGCGCAGTTGTCGGTCGACAATCTGTGCCGGATCTTCGGCCAGCCGGAACGCCCCGCGGTGTGCTCGGCGTTCGAGGCCGACATCGAGGTCTGTGGCAGCAGCAGCGAAGACGCCATCCGACTGATCGGTTGGTGGGAGCAAGTCACGGCAGCGTAATGGGTCAATGATCAGAACTTGGACAATAAGGAAAAAACTATGGGTTCGCTGCATCGTATGGCTGTGTTGTGTGGCTTGACCGTGTTGTTGGCAACCGCCAGCGCTCAGGCAGAGGACTGGCAGGTCACCAAGGAGAAGGACGGTATCAAGGTATCCCTGAGTGAAGTGGCTGGCTCCAAGTACAAGGCCTACCGCGGCGTGACTGTCATGCAGACCACCATGGCCAAGTTGCGGGCCCTGCAGGAAGATGTCCCGGGTGCCTGCGCCTGGATTCATGAGTGCAAGAGCCAGAAGCTACTCAAGCACGAAGGTGACAAGAGCTGGACCTACACTCAGTTCAATACGCCATGGCCAGTCACTTCCCGAGACTCGGTGCTGGAAGTCACCACCGTCGATGGCGCGGATGGCAGCCTGACCCGCAATCTCAAAGGCGTACCGACCTACGTGCCTGAAGAGAAGGGCTTTGTACGAGTGACCCAGGTCGACGGCTTCTGGAAATTCACCCCCAAGGGCGCGAACCAGGTCGAAGTGACGTACCAGGTCCACACCGAACCCGGTGGCGATGTACCGTCCTGGCTGGCTAACAAGTTCGTGGTGGATGCGCCGTTCAACACCTTGAAAGCGCTGAAGGAGCGCGCCGAAAAGTAATCGGCCATGGTTGCATCAGGAGACCGCCCATGAGGCGGTCTTTTCATGTGTGCCGCCCAACAACCCAGCGGAACGATTGTTCAGCCCTCAATGTCGAGATAGAGGTAAGCCAGGCCCTGAATTGATCGAGGAGACACCGATGCAGAAGTGGGAAATCACTTTCGTGGATGATCACGGCGACACCACTGAAGAACTGTTCGACTGTGACCAGGAGCCCACCATGGAACAGGCCGCACAACTGATTCGCGGACGGCTGTTTCCAGTGGCCAGCGAGTTGGACCTCAATGACCTGGAGGGGCGCACTGAAGACCCGACGGTCAAGAACCTCAAGTCCCAGCACAGCATCGAAATCATCAGCATTACACCGATTTCATGAAAATCGTTGTCTGGCCCCGCTTGGCAGTGGCCACGACTTGCGGCTACTCTGCAAGTGAGATCAGCGAAAGGATCGCTTAGGTCCGGTCTTGTCAGCTACATGCTTGTGTCCCGACGGTAATTTGATGCCGTAACGCCTGCAACTTACGGGTTGCCTGCGCGGGAAGACGGAAAGTCTATCCATCGGTTTTAGGAGGACGTTTCATGAGCACAGCCTATCAAGAAGACATCAGCACCAGTGTGTTGCGCCGCATGAAAGAAGGCGGTTTCGATTTCTCAAAATTCCATCCCATCGAGTTCTACGCCATTTTCCCGGATGAGGAGCGGGCGCGCAGGGCGGCAGGTCAATTTCGGGGCGAATCGCTGAACGCGCAGATCAGTGCACGGGACGACGGGGCTTGGTCATTGGAACTGAGCCGGGTGATGTATGCCACTTACGACGATATCGGAGACTTCGAGCAAGACTTTGAGGCCGTGGTTGAGCCGTTGGGCGGCATCATCGAGGGCTGGGGCGTCAAGCAAGAGATTCGGCGCTTGCAGGCCTGATACTTCACTCACTGCAACCAGAGCAACGGCTGACCTTTGTGTCGGCCGTTTTCATGTCAGCGATCTTACCCCCAGGTTTTGTACCTAACTGTATCCAAGCCAGGCTATGGCGTTTTTCCGTGTCTATGCTCAGGGGAGCGACGGCCCTGCGCCGCAATGAAGCGGGGGCAGCGGGGTGGGGGGATTTGCCGCACTACAAGAGTGCGCAGCCTCTCAGTGGATAATCCAACCCGTTGATCATAAAGCGTTTATGCCGATGGCACGGGCCTTGCGAAGCCTGATGCCAGGGTGACAAGGAGTACGGCATGATCCGCACTGGTTTTGACGAGATGTACGAGGCCGACGGCCAGGTCCGCCCGCATTATCGGGCGTTTGCACGTTGGCTGGCCGAAACGCCAGACGAACTTCTGGCACAACGCAGACGCGAAGCGGACCTGTTGTTTCATCGCGCCGGCATTACGTTCACGCTTTACGGGGACGAGCAGGGCACGGAGCGCCTGATCCCTTTCGACACTATCCCGCGCAGCATTCCCGCCAGCGAATGGCGGGTCGTCGAGCGTGGCTGCATCCAGCGGGTCAAGGCACTGAACATGTTCCTGGCCGACCTCTACCATGAGCAACGAATCATCCGGGCCGGCATCATCCCCGCCGAGCAGGTGCTGGCCAACGAGCAATATCAACTGGCGATGCAAGGGCTGGATCTGCACCGCGACATCTATGCCCACATTTGCGGCGTCGATCTGGTGCGCGACGGCGATGGCACGTACTACGTACTTGAAGACAATCTTCGTACGCCCAGTGGCGTCAGCTACATGCTTGAAGATCGCAAGATGATGATGCGCCTGTTCCCCGAACTGTTTGCCGCCCAGCGCATCGCCCCCATCGACCATTACCCCAACCTGCTGCTCGACACCCTGAAAAGCGCCAGCCCACTGGATGACCCCAGCGTCGTGGTGCTCACGCCGGGGCGCTTCAACAGTGCATTCTTTGAGCACGCGTTCCTGGCCCGGGAGATGGGCGTGGAACTGGTAGAAGGCGCCGACCTGTTCGTGCGCGACGACAAAGTCTTCATGCGCACCACCGACGGGCCGAAAGCGGTGGATGTGATCTACCGTCGCCTTGACGACGCGTTCCTCGATCCACTGGCCTTCAATCCGGATTCGATGCTCGGGGTGCCAGGGCTGTTGTCGTCCTACCGGTCTGGCAACGTGGTGCTGGCCAATGCCATCGGCACGGGCGTGGCGGACGACAAGTCGGTGTACCCGTTCGTCACCGACATGATCAAGTTTTACCTGGACGAAGAGCCGATCCTGAAGAACGTCCCTACATGGCAGTGTCGTAACCCTGCTGAACTTTCCCACGTACTGGCGAATCTTCCAGATCTGGTGGTCAAGGAAACCCAGGGCTCCGGCGGTTACGGAATGCTGGTGGGGCCGGCGGCGACGACGGCGCAGATCGACGCCTTCCGCGAACGCATCAAGGCCAAGCCGCACGCCTACATCGCCCAGCCGACGCTGTCGCTTTCTACGTGTCCGACCTTTGTCGAAAATGGCATTGCCCCTCGCCACATCGACTTGCGGCCGTTTGTCCTGTCTGGCCGGGAAACCCGTGTGGTGCCGGGCGGCCTGACGCGCGTGGCGTTGCGCGAAGGGTCGCTGGTGGTGAACTCGTCCCAGGGCGGTGGCACCAAGGACACCTGGGTGGTCGAGGATTGAGGAGCTGCCATGCTAAGTAGAACCGCCTCGGACCTGTACTGGATGTCGCGTTACCTGGAGCGTGCGGAAAACCTCGCGCGGATGCTCGACGTCAGTTATTCGCTGTCCTTGATGCCCCAGGACGGGCGCGGCGATGGCCTGCACGAATTGGCCATGCCGCTGCTGATCACCGGCACGCTGGATGATTACCGGGAGCGACACGGCGACTTGCACGCCGAACGCCTGTTGCATTTTTTTGCCCTGGACGCGGCCAACCCGGCGAGCATCTACAGCTGCCTCGGTTCCGCGCGCGCCAGTGCCCACGCGGTGCGTGGGCGAATCACCGCCGACATGTGGGAAAACGTCAACGCCACCTGGTTGGAAATTCGCGATATCGCCGAGCAAGGCTTGAGTCGCTACGGCATGAGCCGTTTCTGCGAGTGGATCAAGGAAAGGTCTCACCTGTTTCGAGGCGCAACCTACGGCACCATCATGCGTAACGACGCGTTCAGGTTCATTCGCCTGGGGACCTTTATCGAAAGGGCCGACAACACCCTGCGCTTGCTAGACGCCCGTTACGAGATGGCCGGTGACCAGGCCGACACGGTCAGCGACGGCACGGCCCACGCGTATTACCAGTGGAGCGCCTTGTTGCGGGCCTTGTCTTCCTTCGAGGCCTACACCGAAATCTACCGTGACGCCCCGGGCGCGCGTCATGTGGCTGAACTGTTGCTGCTGCGCGCCGATGTGCCGCGGTCGCTGCGGGCCTGCACCGAAGAAATCGAGCAGATCCTCGCGAGCCTACCAGGCTCCAACGGCCGGCAGGCACAACGCCTGGGCGCGGAAATGGACGCGCGCCTGCGCTACACCGGGATTAACGAAATCCTCGACGGGGGCCTGCATGCCTGGCTCACCGAATTCATCCCATTGGTCCGCGAACTGGGCAACGCCATTCACAGTTCCTACCTGGAGGTCATATGAGACTCTCAATCAGCCACGAAACGGCCTACCACTATGAAGACCAGGTTCGCGCCAGCATCCAGTACCTGCGCCTGACACCCCACGACAGCGAGCGCCAGCATGTGCTGAGCTGGCAGCTTGATCTGCCACGGCCGGTACGTGCGCAGCTGGATCCGTTCGGCAACATCCTTCATGTACTGACCCTGGACGAGCCCCACGAAACGGTCATCATTGGTGCCCGTGGCCAAGTGGACATCGACCCGTTGCGTGAAGCCGAACATGAGAGCCAGTCGGCGCTGCCGTTCCTGCGCTTCACCCGGTTGACCGAAGCGGACGAGGCGCTACGAGCTTTCGCCGCGCAGCAATGCAAGCAGCGCCGCGATCGCACCGCGTTGATCGACCTGATGCACGGGTTGAACCAGCACATGGTCTACACCCCGGGTTCCACTGAAGTCGAGACCAGCGCGGCCCAGGCTTTTGCCAGCCGTAGCGGGGTGTGCCAGGATCACGCCCACGCATTCCTGGCCTGCGCCCGCAGCCTGGGCGTGCCGGCACGGTATGTGTCAGGCTATCTGTTCAGTGAGCAGAGCGAACACCTGGCCAGCCATGCCTGGGCCGAGGCATGGCTCGACGACGCCTGGTACAGCTTCGACGTGACTAACCAATTGGCCCGTCCCGAGCGACACTTGAAACTGGCGGTGGGTCTGGATTACCTGGACGCCTGCCCAGTGCGCGGCATGCGCCGCGGTGGTGGCGGTGAGCAGATGCATGCCAAGGTCGTGACACCGGCCCCGGTGCTTACGGTGCAACGACAATAGCCGCGTGGCGAGCGGGCTTTTGTGGCGAGGGAGCTTGCTCCCGCTCGAGTGCGAAGCGCTCGCAAGCTATTTGAGGGGCTGCTGCGCAGCCCTGTCAGCGGGGCAGCGGGGGCAAGCTCACTGCTTCAAAGGCTGTTTACGCCCCGCCATATGCTTCAGATACCCCACCAACAGATCCAGCTCCGAATCCGGCAGCACCGCCGCCGAGAACCCCGGCATCTTGCCTTGGGGCCAGTGACGCAGGCCCTGCGGGTCGCGGATATAACGCTTGAGGAAATCCCCGGAGAAGTATTCGGTTGGGTTGAAGGGGATGTTCAGGTCAGGGCCGAATTGCGCATCGCCGGCACCGTTGAGGCGATGGCAGGCCAGGCAATTTTTCTGGAACAGCTCAAACCCTTTGTTGATCGGATCGTCCTTGGCCAGGTTGGCTGCGGGCAGCAGGGCTGGGAAGCGTTCAGCCACCGCTGACAGGCGCTTGATGCTCGCCACCGCGTACGGCCATTGTTCGGGGCTGATATGACCCGCCTGCGGGTCGGTCCAAACCAGATAGAAAGGCCCGGCACTGTGTTTGCCTTCACCCAGTGGGGGCCATGGTTTGGCAGGGTCTTCAATGGCCAGCCAGGCCCGGGCGCCACGTTTGTTGAGTAACGGCGCAGCGGGCATTTCGGCGGCGAAACCGTCCAGCGCCACGGCCTGCAGGTGGTCGTCCGACTGCACGCCAGTCAACAGTGCAGTCAGCGGCACGGCGCGATAACTCATCGGTTTCTTGTAGGAAACGTCGTCAGCGATCTGGACCGTCTGGGCTTCAGGATGCTTGAGCAGTTCTTCGGTTTGCCAGGTGCGCGTCTTCGCGCCCAGCTCCAGCACCAGCTGTGCGGCATACAGGGGCGTGCTGAGCAGCAACGCCCCGATCACAATGAGAGCTTTCAAGTGGATCGCCTTCCATGTCGAGGGAGTGCCGTAAAGGTTGGCACAGCCCCTGGGGCTCGAACAATAAACCCGTCACATTTTTTGGCGACACAACATATTGAGAATGCAGATGCCCGCGCGCAGGACTCAGCCGATCACCTTGGTGATATTCGGCACAATCAACAGCAGCGTCGTGGCAAAGAGAATGAGTCCGGCTTGACGAACTTTCGAATGTTTGAACATGGCTGACCCGCCTTTATTGTTATTTCCTGAGGCCAGCCTGCATATCCATGACGGCTGGCGTTGCACTTCCTGTATGACAAGCGCCTCGGCAAAACCCGACGACTGTTCTTGTACAAGGATTACATTAGGGGCCGCAGTCGCCTTGGCTTAGATCCAATTCGTATCAATACTGAATTTATTGCTATTTAAATGGCATGAGGCCCATTGCCATCTTCTTGAAGGCCCTTTGGCTAGACAGCTTGCTCACCTGAATCGGTTAACCCGATAGCTCGCTACCGTTCGTCTGAGCGTGGCCGTCAACGTCATTGAGCACTGTGGTCATTGAATCCTTCGCTGCCGGGCTTATGGTTGGAGGCATCGCATTATCCCCGTGGTTTGAGGATGTCATGACCGAAGCTTTGATTTTCGACGCATTGCGTACGCCTCGCGGCAAGGGCAAGGCCGACGGCGCCTTGCACAGTGTGAAACCGGTGAACCTGATGGGCGGCCTGCTCAGTGCCTTGCAGCAGCGCATGAGCCTGGACACCAGTCAGGTCGACGACATTGTGCTCGGTTGCGTGACACCGGTGGGTGAGCAGGGCGCCGATATCGCCAAGACCGCCGCCCTGGTGGCCGACTGGGATGTCAGTGTCGCGGGTATGCAACTCAACCGGTTCTGCGCATCGGGCCTGGAGGCGGTGAACCTGGCCGCCATGAAAGTGCGTTCCGGGTTCGAAGACCTGGTGGTTGCCGGTGGCGTCGAATCCATGTCCCGGGTGCCTATGGGCAGCGATGGTGGCGCCTGGGCCCTGGACCCGCAATCGAACCTGCACGGTCATTTCATTTCTCAAGGCGTCGGCGCCGACCTGATTGCCACCCTGGAGGGCTTCAGCCGCGAAGATGTCGATGCCTATGCGCTGAACTCGCAACAAAAAGCCACACGTGCCCGGGCTGACGGTTCTTTCGACAAATCCCTGGTAGCGGTGCGGGACCAAAATGGCATCGTGCTGCTGGACCACGACGAATTCATCCGTGCCGACTCTACGCTCGAAGGCCTGGGCAAGCTCAAACCGAGTTTCGAAGCCATGGGGCAAATGGGTTTCGACGCGACGGCGTTGCGGATCTATAGCCATGTCGAGCGGATCAACCATGTACACACGCCGGGCAACAGCTCTGGCATCGTCGATGGTGCGGCGTTGATGCTGATCGGTTCCCAAGCCAAGGGGCGTGCGATGGGCCTGCAACCCCGGGCGCGGATTGTCGCCACGGCCGTCACCAGCACCGACCCGACCATCATGCTCACCGGCCCGGCGCCGGCTACCCGCAAGGCCCTGGCCAAGGCCGGGCTGCGGGTGGAGGACATCGACCTGTTCGAAGTCAATGAAGCCTTCGCCTCGGTGGTGCTCAAGTTCATCAAGGACATGGCCATCGACCCCGCCAAGGTCAACGTCAACGGCGGCTCCATCGCCCTGGGCCATCCCTTGGGCGCCACGGGGTGCGCAATCCTCGGCACTTTGCTCGATGAGTTGGAGGTGCGGCGCTTGCGCTATGGCCTGGCGACCCTGTGTGTCGGCGGCGGCATGGGCATTGCCACCGTTATCGAGCGCCTCTGAGCCACGACTTCAAGGAACACTTTTGATGACCGATGCCATCCGTTACGAAACCGGCCCGGACCGGATCGTCGTCCTGACCCTGGACATGCCGGGGCAGAGCGCCAATACCATGAATGCTGTGTACCGCGAGGCCATGGCCGCCTGCGTCGCCCGTTTGATCGCCGAAAAAGACTCGATTGCCGGGGTGATCATCACCTCGGCCAAGAAAACCTTTTTCGCTGGCGGTGACCTCAATGAACTGGTCAAGGTCGGCAAGCCCCAGGCCCAGGCTTTCTACGAAATGGTGCTGGGCCTCAAGGCGCAACTGCGCGCCCTGGAAACCCTGGGCAGGCCCGTGGTGGCGGCCATCAACGGCGCGGCCCTCGGAGGCGGCTGGGAGATCTGCCTGGCCTGCCATCATCGCGTGGCGCTGGATCATCCGTCGGTGAAGATCGGCCTGCCGGAGGTCACCCTTGGCCTGTTACCGGGTGGCGGCGGGGTGGTACGGATGGTGCGTCTGCTCGGTTTGGAAAAGGCCTTGCCGTATCTGCTCGAGGGTAAGAAGGTCGGCCCGCAACAGGCGCTGCAGGCGGGCTTGATCGAAGAACTGGCGAAGGATCGCGACGAGTTACTGGCCAAAGCCCGGGCCTGGATTCTCGCCAACCCCGGCGTGGTCCAGCCATGGGATGCGAAGGGCTATCGGATTCCGGGTGGCACGCCGTCGGACCCGAAACTCGCGCAAATGCTGGCGATTGCGCCCTCGATCCTGCGTAGCAAGACCCAGGGTTGCCTGCCGGCACCGGAGAAAATTCTCTGCGCCGCAGTGGAAGGCGCCCAGGTGGATTTCGCCACCGCCCATCTGATTGAAACCCGCTATTTCACCGAGCTGGTCACCGGCCAGGTGGCCAAGAACCTGATCGGCACCTTCTGGTTCCAGCTCAACGAGATCAAGGCGGGCGGCTCGCGCCCACAGGGTTTTGCGCCCTATCTGACAAAGAAAGTCGGCGTGCTTGGTGCAGGCATGATGGGGGCCGGCATTGCCCACGTCAGCGCCTTGGCCGGCATTGAAGTGGTGCTCAAGGATGTCGACCTGAGCGCCGCTGAGAAGGGCAAGGCCCGTTCGGCGGTGCTGCTGGACAAGAAGGTCGCTCGCGGCCAACTCACCGCCGAACAGCGCGAAGCCACCCTGGAGCGGATCCATGCCACGGCCAGCGATGCTGACCTGGCCGGTTGCGATCTGATCATCGAAGCGGTGTTTGAAGACCGTGCCCTGAAAGCCAAGGTATCAGCCGCTGCCCAAGCCGTGGCGGGCGATGACACGGTGATCGCCTCCAACACCTCGACCTTGCCCATCACCGGCCTGGCCATGGCGGTGCCGGTCCCGGCGAAGTTCATCGGCCTGCATTTTTTCAGCCCCGTGGAAAAAATGCCCTTGGTAGAAATCATCAAGGGCGCCCGCACCAGCGATGAAACCTTGGCTCGAGGTTTTGATTTCGTCCTGCAAATCAACAAGACACCGATTGTGGTCAACGACAGTCGCGGTTTCTTCACATCCCGGGTCTTCGGTACCTTTATCAATGAAGGTATCGCCATGCTCGGCGAGGGCGTGAGCGCCCCGATGATCGAGACCGAAGCGCGCAAGGCCGGGATGCCGGTCGGGCCGTTGGCGATCTCTGACGAAGTTTCTCTCAACCTGATGAGCCATATCCGCGCGCAAACCGCCACGGACCTGCACGCTGAAGGGAAAACGCCGATTGAGCACCCAGCGTTCGCTGTGATTGACTTGCTGCTCAACGAATACAAGCGGCCGGGCAAGGCCGCCGGCGCTGGCTTCTATGAATACCCGGCCAACGGGAAAAGGTACCTTTGGCCGCAGCTCAAAAGCCGTTTCGAGAAAGCCGACGGGCAGATTTCGTCGCAGGATATCCGTGATCGGCTGCTGTTTATCCAAGCCTTGGAAACCGTGCGTTGCGTAGAGGAGGGGGTGCTTACCTCGACGGCCGATGCCAACGTTGGATCGATCCTCGGCATTGGTTTCGCGGCCTGGACTGGCGGTGCGTTGCAGTTCATCAACCAGTACGGTCTGCGGGATTTTGTCGCGCGAGCGCAGTATTTGGCCGAGCAATACGGCGAGCGTTTCTCACCGCCGACCTTGTTGCTGGAAAAAGCAGCCAGGCAGGAACTGTTCTGACTACCTGGTGAGGGGCTTGCCTTGGGACCGTGTTCAGGGCAGGCTTTGGGGTGTGCAATATTCCCATCATCGTGTCAGGTATTTTTTATGTCGCTACGCATCTGCATTTTGGAAACCGATATCCTGCGTCCGGAACTGGTCGATCAATATCAGGGTTACGGGCAGATGTTCCAGCGCCTGTTTTCACAACAACCTGTGGCGGCCGAGTTCACTGTGTACAACGTGATGGAAGGCCACTACCCCAGTGATGATGAACAGTTCGACGCCTATCTCGTGACCGGTAGCAAGGCTGATTCTTTCGGTACCGATCCGTGGATTCAAACGCTCAAGACTTACTTGCTGGACCGCTACCAGCGGGGTGACAAGCTGCTGGGCGTGTGCTTCGGTCATCAACTGTTGGCGCTGTTGCTGGGCGGCAAGACCGAGCGCGCTACCCAGGGCTGGGGTGTCGGCACCCATCGCTACAAACTCGCGGCCAAGGCGCCGTGGATGAGCCCAGTGATGGAAGAACTCACCCTGTTGATCAGTCATCAGGACCAGGTCACCCAATTGCCCGAGAACGCCACGGTCATCGCTTCCAGCGATTTTTGCCCGTTCGCCGCCTATCACATCAACGATCAGGTGCTGTGTTTCCAGGGCCACCCGGAATTCATCCACGATTATTCCCGCGCCTTGCTGGAGATTCGCCAGCAACACCTCGGCGAGCAGATCTATAGCCAGGGCGTGGCGAGCCTGGCCCATGAGCACCACGGTACGACGGTGGCGGAGTGGATGATGCGGTTCGTCGCTCACAAGCCGCAGGCCGAAGCCACCCAAGGCTAAAGATCATTACTAATGTGGGAGCTCGCCTACAACCAGCCCGAACGCTTGAAACTCCACCACAACGACGAGCATCCCACCGCGATAACCCCAAGCACCGCGAAATACCCATATTGCCAGCTCAATTCCGGCATATCCTGGAAGTTCATCCCATAGATCCCGGCCACTGCCGTGGGAAATGCGAGGATCGCCGCCCAGGCCGCGAACTTGCGTTGCACCACGCTCTGGCGTGACGCTTCGAGCAACACACCGACTTCGATGGTCTGGCTGGCGATGTCGGCCAGGGTTGTCAGGTCTTCCATTTGCCGCGTGACATGAATCTGCACGTCACGGAAATATGGACTCATATTTTTGTCGATGAAGGGGAAGTCCAGTCTCTGCAACTCTTCGCTGATCTCCACCATCGGCGCCGCATAACGGCGCAGGCGCAATACGTCGCGGCGCAAACTGTGCAGGTTCTGGATGTCCCGCTCGTTCAGGGAGCTGCACATTACGTTGTGCTCCAGCTCATCGATCTCGGCATGAATCGCTTCACCCATGGGCTGGTAGTTTTCAATCACGAAATCAAGGATGGCGTAGAGTACGAAGTCCTCCCCGTGTTTCAGCAAAAGAGGACGCGCCTCACAGCGTTGTCGGACGTGGGCGTAGGAAGCTGAGTGACCGTTACGGGCGGTGATGATGTAGCCCTTACCGGCAAAGATATGGGTTTCGATAAACAGCAGCTTGCCGTCCTTGCGTATCGGCGAATACGTGACGATAAACAACGCATCGCCAAAGGTCTCCAGCTTGGGGCGGCTGTGCTTTTCCATCGCATCTTCGATCGCCAGCTCATGCAAATTGAACTGACGCTGCAGGTTGGTCAGCTCCAGGGCGCTGGGCTCTTCAAGACCGATCCAGACAAAATGACCAGGCTTGGCAGCCCAGGCGCTGCCTTCGTCGAGGGTGATATCGGTGACTTTTTTTCCGGCGCTGTAAACCGCAGCAGCAACGACTCTACCCATAATGGTGGTTCACTTCTTATTGTGAAAATGGCAGTGGCAGGCAGCGTTCAGCTTAGCGCGCCCTGTTGCTTGAGAGTCAGCAAAATCTGCGTAGTTCGACGGCAAAAGAAAACCCGCCGTGGGGCGGGTTTTCCATTCAAGCGGCTTGCAACTGCCGATCCATTGTCGCGATGCACTCGCGCATCTGCTCGCGGCATTGGGCCATGAGCCTGGGCATGTCATCCATGCTCAGTCCCACCGTAGGAATTGCCGGCAATGAACGTATGAGGATGTCACCGCTGCGCCAGCGATTGAGGCGCATGTGCTTGATATAGCTGCTGACGCACACCGGGATAATTGGCACTCCCGCAGCAATCGCCATCTGAAAGGCGCCTTTCTTGAACGGCAGCAGATCCTTGCCAAGATTGCGCGTGCCCTCCGGGAATACCCAGATAGAGGTGTCCTCGTTCTGCAAGGTATGGGTGGTGGTCAGCATCGACCGGCGCGCCTTGACCGCATTGCCCCGATCGATCAATACGTTGCCCGCCAGCCAGAACAATTGCCCGAACAGCGGCACCCATTTCAGGCTCTTCTTGCCGATGCACACGGTACGGCGCGGCACCACGTTACCGAACATGAATAGGTCATAGTTGGATTGGTGGTTGGCGATGATCACACAGCCGTTGGGCTTATCCACCAGCGTGTCGACCTGCGTCCGGACCCGCAGGCGCAAAATGCACATGGCCGGCAATGCGTACAACCTTGCGCATAAACGGCTGTTGTCTGGATTGAACGGCCGGCACAGCCCCAAAATCACCCCGAGTACGCCAGCCAGGACAAAATTCAGGCCCATCAACAACATACGCAATACAAACAGCATCTACAGGCCCCATCGGGACAAAAGGTGGCGCAGTGTACGGATGTGCACTGTTTTCGGCAATTGTCCCTATAGAGGTAGGAAATGGACGATGTTTAAGCGCATGTTTCCAAATAACGCGACAGAAGCGGCCTAGAGCGGTTGCGGGCTTTTAAACGACGCACGTAGGAAAAATGCCCAACGCTAAGGGCTTAAGGAAGGTCACTACACCGTGGCGAGGGAGCTTGCTCCCTCGCCACGGTGACCCGTGTAAGCCTTGAGTGACCAGGGAGCGTCAGCCCATGTGCTCCTGATCCAGCAGAATCGCACTGTCCAGTGTATCCAACAGCGCCTTGCGGACTTTCAGCTTGGTATTCTTGTGGGCCGTCATGTTGATTTTCTTCAACTGACGCGCCGCCTCCAACGCCGCACCCTGCAGCTCCTCGACCGACACCACCTTGTCGAGGAAGCCAGCATCTACCGCACTCTGCGGGTTGAACATCTCGGCATTGATCACCGAGCGATGAAACGCCGACTTGCGCAGACGATCACGGGCCAGCTCAATACCCGCGTGGTGCATGGTCATACCGATCTGTACCTCATTCAGGCCAATGCTGAACGGCCCGTCCACACCAATGCGGTAGTCCGCCGACAGCAGCAGGAACGCGCCCTTGGCCACCGCATGCCCCGGGCACGCGACCACGACAGGGAAGGGGTGCGACAACAGACGACGCGCCAGGGTCGAGCCGGCCGTGACCAGACTCACCGCTTCCTTAGGGCCGGCGGTCATCACCTTCAGATCGTAACCGCCCGACAGAATCCCCGGCTGCCCGGTAATGATCACCACCGCCCGATCCGCTGTCGCCTGGTCCAGAGCAGCGTTGAACGCGGCGATCACATCCGGCGAAATGGCATTGACCTTGCCGTTGTTCAAGGTCAGGGTCGCGATACCGTCTTCGAGATGGTAGGCAATCAGGTCGCTCATGACGCTATTCCTTGTAAGAGAAGTGACGCAGACGTTACCCACCGTCGCAGGCCAGGTAAAGCGCCGTGACTGACTCACCGGTCAGCCCCAAGCCCCGCAAACAGCCTGGCCCGCCCATCCCGCCAAGCCTTCATCTATAGAGCTGCGCCTGCACAGCCCCGAAGATTGGCCGGTTTGCCCTGCCCAGGTGCGTTTAAAATGCCTGACCAAGCTTAACCGCATGAAAATTCTGAAAAAAACCTTTGCCATCGGAAAAGCTTTCGACTACATTAGCGCGCCTCGACAGACTGAACAGTTTGTCGAGATACGGTGAAGTGTCCGAGTGGCTTAAGGAGCACGCCTGGAAAGTGTGTATACAGGAAACTGTATCGAGAGTTCGAATCTCTCCTTCACCGCCACATTCGATATACATAAAGCCCCTGGTTTTCCAAGAAAATCAGGGGCTTTGTGGTTTCTGCCGTCTGAAAAATGACGATATGGGCAATGGCGCCCAGGTGATACGCCCTCAGCGCAAAAGGTGCGAATTTCCTAACCTTGACTCCACCATCGCAATGACTATCCCCACGTTTAGCCGTGCTACAAAAAGGCCTGTTCAACGCCTGGAAAAACACCGATGCCAGCGCTCTCCAACGGCAGGCCCTCCCATCGATTCGGCCTGTTTTGCGTAGCCAGTTTTCTTCTGTCCATTTCTTACGGCGTCACCTTCCTGGTCTCGCTGCTAGTGTCCTCCCTAGGGGGAACTGAGCGCGATGCAGGACAAGTCTTTGCCGTTGCCATGACGAGTACCTTGGTAGCTGTAGTCGGCTCTGGGCATTTGATGCAGCGCGTAGGCGCGGCACCGTGCATGGCCCTTGGCGCCGTATTTCTGGTCATTTCATCAATGGGGTTTGCTCTGCTGTCGGGTCTTGGCATCGCCTTGTTGGCTTGTGGAATGATGCTGGGGATTGGATGGGGGCTGTTTTACACGGTTGGGCCCATCATGGTGGCCGCGATGGTCGAGCCAGCCAGGCGGACTCATTGCTTCGCGCTTTTGTCTGGGAGCATGTTGACGGGGATCGGCAGCGGCCCTCTCACAGGCAAGTTGGCAAGCTATGCAGGACTGCCCATTCAGACGGCTTTCTTCTGTGCTGCGGCCTCGGCGTTGCTGGGTGGTTTGTATTTTTGGTGGTTGAGAACTGGCTTCGCCGAGTTGGAGCGCCGGTCTGGCGACAAGCTTCGGATGGGGCTGAGATCGGCGACGGATGTTCTACGCTCACGTTCAGCGTTGTCCATTTTGATGGTGGGTCTAGGGGGCGCGATTTTCGGCGGCCTGGGCAGTTTCCAGACAAGTTATGCAGCGAGCCAGGGGCTTGACTACTCCCTGTTTTTCGTCAGTTTCATGGGGGCGGCTATCGCTTGTCGGTTGTTGATTGCCGGGTGGGTCGTCAGTCGTGACCCCTTCGCGACTTCCTGTCTATTGACCACTCTGATGTTGATCGCCGTGACGGGGTTCGGTGTGTGGGTCCATGACAGTCTGAGTTATGGGTTGACCGCTGCCATACTTGGGATCGGTTATGGTCTCAACTATTCGGTCATTAATGGCTTGGCGGCCAACGAGGCGCCACCTGGACTGACCGCACAGGCACTCCTGCTTTTCAGTCTCTCCTATTTTATTGGCGTATTCGGGTTTCCCTTTATCGCCGGCAGGCTCATCAGCAGCATGGGCGTGAATGGGATGCTGCTGGGTGTCGGATTGATCGCTTTGCTTGCCTGGGCCTTGAGTGTAAGTCGCTGGCTGGCTGGGCGATTCTGGAAACCAGTATCTCTCTCGGAATGAAGCAAACCTACGAATAAAGTGCCTCGTTGAAGGTTGGTATTTCGTGCGACTCGTACCCTCTAGTCGCGTCAGAACTTTTCGCCAGACAGCATCAGGCAAATTCGCAACAGTATCGAGCAACAGCATTCAAGTGCATGCCGCTAAGGTTCCTCTTCAAGAGCTTCCTATCAACTGCATTGTTATGAGGCAACATCATGACCATACGGATGAGTTCGACTTTGCGCCTTCAGACTGTCGCCCTGTACTGGGTACTTTCAACGAGCCCGGTCTGGGCTTCGGAAACGATGACTCAGGACGCCAATGCGCATAGGGTGCGCCAAGCGTTCACCAACTGGCAGCAAGGCAAAGGCACTGTGTTCGATCTGCTGGCGCCCAACGCCATATGGACCGTGACCGGATCAAGCCCCGTATCGGGTGTGTATAACAGCAAAAAAGACTTGCTGGAGCAGGCCGTACGACCCATCACGGCTCGGCTGGCGACCGCGATTTCTCCCACTGTCCAAAGCATTGTTGCCGAGGAGGACGTTGTGGTCGTTCTGTGGAGCGGTGAAGCAACCGCATTGGATCGCCAACCCTACAAAAACACCTACTTGTGGCACATGACATTCAAGGACGGCCAGATCACGCAGGTAAAGGCCTTTCTGGACACCTATGTGTTGAACGACCTTATGCATCGCGTAAAACCTGCGCAGTAATAGGAGGGTATTTTCAGGAGCAGACCTAGCGTGGTGCAAAGGGGAGTGGGTGTTCGGGCGTGAACAGCTATGGATTTTCCATGAGGCCGTTCGCGTTTCCGTACAGCGGAATCTAAAAAGCTAAGCTTGATCCAGAACAAAAACCGGAAACGGGTAGTCTTTTGTAAACCCAAATTCCACTCGCCCTGAGATTGCACAATGAGCCTGATCGATTGCCCCGAATGCGCTTCCCGAATTTCCGACAAGGCCTATGCCTGTCCGCATTGCGGCAACCCTTTCCGGGAGCCGAGTTTCCGTTTGACCGAGAAGAACGTGGGCCAGATAGCCGGGGTGACTGGCGTCTGGCTCACCGCGCCCTGGATCGCGCGAATGGTCTTCGGTGTGGTGGCCGTGATTGCAGTCGCTGCGGTGTTGATCCTGCGTTGACTTGCGTCGATTAGCCAGCTAGCGAGTCGGGCCAGTCGCGCAAGCGCTCTGCCAGACATAATAATTGTCGAACTCACTGCTTTCGACGAATTGGAAACCGTGGCGGACGTAAAAGCGATTCGAGGCACTTTCTTTAAGGGCGCCAACCCTTATCGGGAGCGCGGCTGCATCCGCTTCTTTGAAAATATGATTGAGAACAGCAGCGCCTATTCCTGATCCTTGTGCGCTTGGTCTTACATACAAATGGTCAAGCAAGAACTCATTGTTGAGAGGCTTGACTACAACGAACCCAACCCTCTTTCCCTGCAGTTCGATGTAGCGTGTGTAGCGAGGTTCGAAACCACTAAGAAACCGCTCGCGCGCGCGCAGGGGATCAAATCGCCCCACGCGCTCCAGGCTTTCGCGCATGGCCTCGATTCGAATGTCCACCAGATCGTCCGAGTCGCTTTGTTGAGCTGGGACCAAAATGATGGGCGGATTTTGATGGCGGGTGAGGGGCATTATTCACGCTCTGGTTTTCGTCCGGGAAGCCAGTATAGATAACTTGACGATACCAGCTCATGGCGTCGAAATACCTAGCTTGTCCCCTCTAGCTCTATGGCCTGGCGCCATTACTCACCCTGTCCTAGTCTTTTCTGATCAGCAGGACCTCATCGGTACTTATTGCACGGTGTCCAGGGAGTCATGGAATGGCGAACAAGAAAGGAACTGAGTTGGTAGCCGGTTTAGAGACAATCCCCGGAGCAGCAGGGATTTTCGGGATCTGTTATTCAATACTTACCTGGAGCGGCGTAGGAAAAGGCTTCAGCCCTTTCAGTCTTGGCTCTTGGAAAAAAACACTGGGCAAGCTTGTCGAAGATGGGCACGCCACGACCTTTCTCGTCGACGGCAGAAACATCACCCTGACGGGTATCAGTGACGACGGGTGGGTATTCGATACAGGTGCTCTTGGCTCAACCGATTGGGCTCGCGCCACGGGAAGCGCGACCACCTATGTCTATTACATCGGTGTGAATAAAGCTTTCGTGAAAAAGTATCGGCAGCTTGAAGCCAAGCTAAAGAAAACCAAGACCTCCTACGATGCCTTCTGGCCCAATCTTCCTAGTGCCAAAACCCAGTACCAGAACTGTGTGAGCCATAGCCACTACCTGGTTTCCGAGCTGGGACTCGCTCACTGGGGTAATACCGTCAAGGGCTGGTGGATGCCTTCGGCGAGTAATTGGGTGGATTGGTTTAAAAGTTTCGCGCCTGTGCAGCGAGACGGATTCAGCTGGAAATACAAGAGGTTCGATGGCACGAACACTCATATTCCAGGCTAGGCGTTACCCGGAACAGTTTGCATAAAAACGGCTCGTGGACTGTTGAGGTCGGGGTCGGCGATGTTTGTGTGGGCGTTTATAAGCCGGCTCTCCCATCCATTGACCGGTAACTGCCCCAGGTCAGGACAGGCATTGCAGCGAGCCTTCGAACCCTCTATAAAATCCCGCGCTGACATCACGACTTTCTTGATCGTCTTGCCCCCTGGATATCTGACCCGCATGGAGCATCATCGTGAGCCAATCGCCGCGCGCCCTCAACTTTCGAATTAACACCTGCTCGCGCAACGTGTCGTCTTGCGTGCTGCCCGCCTTGAGCATCAGTGTCCTGGCCCTGCTCAGCGGATGTGGCGCGTTGACGGATGTCCGCTCATTCTCCACGCCCTATTCAACGCCTGACGGTGGCGAGACCGCACGCTTGCGGGTCATCAGCGATGGCATGGTCAGGGGCGTGCCCAAGTCCGATTGCGTCGACTTCCGCCTGCCGGGCGCTGGCGTCATGGTGGCGTTCCGGGATGGCTACGCCAATCGCAACAGAGAAAGCCTGGGCATGCCGGCGACCAGCGAGCGCCCATCTTCCACGGTTATGACTGAGCTGTTGGTGCCCGCCGGGAAACCCATCGCCTTTCATTACATTGGTGCTCGCTGCTACAACATGTTCAGCTTTGTCCCTAAGGCTGGCGTGGATTACCAACTGGACGCCGCAGGGCTTTATAAGTGCGGTGTGACGCTTCAACAAACGCCCGTGGGGACGGGCGCGTTTTCCCCTTCACCCTTGAAGGAAAGCAAACTGTGCAAGGTGACGGATAACTTTTAGCGTTGTTTGCCAAGGACGCCATAACGTTTGAAAAGGAGCTTCATGATGGAAACCCTCCCCACCTTGCACACCCGTCGCCTCATCCTCACGCCTTTGGAGCTGACGGATGCACCGGCGATTCAACGGTTGTTTCCCCTCTGGGAAGTGGTCCGTTACCTGGACAGCCGCGTGCCCTGGCCTTACCCGGATGACGGCGCGCTGACTTACGTTCGCGACCACGCGCTCCCTGCCATTGCGATGGGGCGCGAATGGCATTGGATGATCCGCCTTGCCGAAGATCCTGCACACAGCATCGGCAGCATCAGCCTGTACGACCAGCCAGGCAACAACCGTGGTTTCTGGCTGGCGCCTCAATGGCAGGGCAAAGGCTACATGCGCGAGGCCTGCGAAGTGATCAACGCCTATTGGTTTGAAACGCTGGAACGTCCCGTCATGCAAGTGCCCAAGGCGGTGGGCAACCATGCTTCGCGCAGGGTTTCGGAACATGAAGGCATGCGCATGATTGCGACGCAGCAGGGGGAGTTTGTTTGTGGGCCGTTGCTTAAGGATATCTGGGAGATGACGCGTGGGAATTGGCTTGAGAAAAAGGCCGCGTTGGGGTCGAATTGAGCAGAGCCAAATGGGTCAATTCATCGGTGAACGACAAGTTACCACGGTCGTCGCCAGGAACTCTGTCGGGTTAACGGGTAAAGGAATGTGAAATGGATATCCCACAGGATTTCAAACCGTTATTTCGTAGCAGCCCTTTCCTTGACCTGCTGGGTCCCTTTTATTATCGGGAAAACTCCGAAGGTTTTACCGTTGGGATTCGGGTGGAGGAGAAACACACCAATGCGCGTGGACTCGCTCACGGAGGATTGTTCATGGCGCTGGCTGATATCGCACTAGGCTACAGCGCAGCTTTCTCGAAAGATCCTCCTCTTAAGCTCGTGACGACCACGATGACTACTGATTTCGCTGGCTCCGCCAAGATCGGCGATTGGTTGGAGGCTGCCGTAGATATTCAAAAAACCGGTAGTCGATTGGTATTTGCCAATACTTATATCAGAGCTGGAGAGGAGCGCGTGGTTCGAGCCAGTGCATCTTTTCTGGTGCTCAGCTAAAGCGCTGATACGTTTTTTGCCGTAAGAGCGAACGGTGCAATTTTCGATGTCTCACTCAGTGGTTGTCGCCAACGGCTTGTGTGCAAATCCATTAATGACGATGTACAGCAGCGGGCCGATCGATACGAAGATCACGGTGATCAGCAAGTAAGGCAGCACCGAGACGAACGACCTGCCTTTCGCGCGTGAGTCTCTGTACATCCAGATGCACGCCATGCAAGCGAGCAGATAAAGGTCGATGACGACCTGCGCGGTGTCTGGGCTAGACATGAGCCTGATGCCGAACGCCAGGAGCGATTGCTCGGCGAGAAACAAAGTGCTCGTCGTGTACAGGGAAAAAAGCAGCAGCGTGACAAGTGCAATGTAAGGTTTCTTCACTCTACCTCCTTGGGCAAGATCATCGATCGGTAGAGGTAGGCTAGTGATATGACAGTCATGGTTTCAATGACCTCTGAGGTCATGGACGCCGCCCACCCGCAATGCCAGAGTCAACGCATGAGCAGTCGACCTTTTTCTCGAACTACGCCGCCAATTTCTGCTGGCGCGCAACTGCGTCATTTGCGCCAACAAGCCGGATTAAGTCAGCTGGACTGCGCGCTGATAGCTGGGATATCTCAGCGTCATCTCAGTTGCATCGAGACGGGGCGCGCCAAGCCAGGCCCTGGCACTCTACATAACTTGCTGACGGCCCTGGATGCTCCCTTGGAGCGATGCAACGACATCTTCCTCGCTAGTGGCTATGCCCCTCGCTACGAAACGACGCCGCTCACATCGTCGTCAATGGAAGTGGTACGTGATGCCATTCATCATGTACTTCACGCCAACAATCCAGCTCCGGCGATTGTTTTGGGCAGTCACTGGGAGGTTCTTGCAGCCAACGCCAGCACTGGCGTTTTGTTCGATTTGGTGGGCCTTGCCAAAGACGCGGCAGAAGGGCTGAACCTCTTAGTGACACTCTTACAACCGGGCGGCTTGGGCGACCATTTGTGCAATGCGGAGGAAATAAGATCAGTGGCCTGGCAACGGGCAACTCGAGAAGCTTCGAGCAACTCCACACTGGCTGAGATTCTGAAGAGCCTGCCGGTTCCGAACAGCCTTTCAACGCTGGCTGAAGAACTGCTGCCATTGTTGCTGACGCGAATCAACTCTCCCCATGGCGAGCTGAAGTTCATGTCAACGTTCACCACATTCGGCATGCCGCTCGATATCACAATGAGCTCATTGCGCATTGAGCATCTGATTCCTGCTGATGCGAAGACCTGGGAGGTCATGACCAATGCCTACGAGCGGACGCAAAACGAGAACACCTGAACCGTACTGTCCATGGAGGTCAGCCGGGTAGTTATTTACCCGCCAAAGGACGCCACGCGATGGCCAGGGAGGGCCCCGATTTCGGCGCGACGGCTGCCGGAGGCGCAGGTGCTACCGATTGTGCCACGTCCGATGAGCCACCTATTTCCACCAGCACGTCGATGGTTGCCCGGTAACGCCACACCTTCAGCGGCGCCGTGAAACCAGGTCGAATGCGGCGGGTGACGGCGGTCAGTTCGGCTGGGCTATTGACCGAAGTCCCGGCAACTTGCAAAACGATATCGCCAGCCAACATACCTGCCTTTTCAGCACCACTTCCCGGCACTGGCCCCAAGACCAATACACCGCTGACGGTGGGTAAGCCGAATTGCCGAGCCACCGTCGGTGTAACGGCGGTGATGTGCAGGCCCAACGTCCCCGTCTGGTTCGCCGTGGGTACAGGCGTTGCCACTGACGTCACGGTAGTCGGGGGGACTGTAGCAACGCTTGGTGCGGGAGCGCTTCCGGCTGAGCAGTCGCGTTGCGTGGCTACCTGTTGAATCACAAGGTTGACGGGGTCGGCCGCCATGCTCGGATATTGCTCCCACCCTCGTTTGGTTGCCAGGAACGTTTCACAATCCATGGCGTAGTAGGTCGCCGGGTCTCTGACCTTGCGCAGGTATTCCGCTGTTTCGGCTCGCTCCGCTGAGCTGTACATGGGATTGACGCAAGACGCCAGAAGAGGGAAGAGAGCAAGCGTTCCGGCAAGGCGTTTTGTCGGCATAGGACTTCCCTGATGTCGTGGCGTTTAAGCGAGTCCATGCAAGGTACTATTTGGCCATCATGCTGTCCAACGTCAAACCAGGCACCGCATTGCTGCGGTGATTGGACGAGCGGCATCCCACCAGACGTTCATTCGATATACAACCTGAAGGCACTTCGCCATGATGCGGGACGATCAACTCAAATTAAGCATTGAGAAGCGAAATGTTTGCTACTGCCTTCAAATCAAGCACCCGGCTTGCCGTTGCACTGTCGCTCACCGGCCTGACTGGCTGTGCCTCTGATGGCGGTCTCGGTGAGGCTGCGGTGATCGGTGCGATGTTCCTTCCCATGCCGGCTGGAGTGGACACCAGCGTAATGACAACTGCCGTAGGCGTAGCGGCCGGTGCCTATGTGCTCTCCTCGGTGGCGAGTGCGGACTCTGCCAGTGTTTCTCCCGCGACCTCCACTGTTGCCGCGCCCCAAGGGCTGCCCCCCATTGACCTGCAAAAGCTGGTGACCCGGGAAACACCTGACCGGTATCGTTCCAAATCGTGTGAGTACATTGAGATGTCCCTTAGTGAGGTGCCGATGTACCAGGGGAGTGCTGAGCCGATATTGAAGCAGGTCGGCACGGCTCGAAAAGAAGCGGCCAGCCAGGTATGGCTTGAAAAAGGTTGCCAGCTTGCCAATTTACCTCGCGGTAAGATCGGCGCGAACATCGACACCATCGATCCGCAGCGGGCGATGGCCTTGTCATTTCCCCCCGCAGGCGTTGTGGTGCTGGCAACTGTTCCGGGTAGCGGTGCTCAACAGGCCGGACTATTGCCTCAGGATGTGATCGTGGCCGTTGATGATCGGCCTATCGCCGATTCAATCGATTTCAGGGTGGCCGTTGCAAAAGCTTCAATCGGCTCGCGGGTGAATCTGAAGGTATGGCGAGCTAACGCGTTTAGCATCATTCCTGTTGTGGTCGGGGCTGGAGGGACTCAAGTATAGGTGACGCCGACAGTGACGGCCAATGGTGTCGCGGCCGCGTCTGCAGTCGGTGCTATGTTTTGCACTGCAGTGCTGGCCACTCAGCACACTTACGGTGCTACCGTCAGCCCGGTCAAGTTAATCACCGGGGCAGCGAACGACATGCAGCCCTCACTCAAGAGCTACATCGCTAAGGTGAAACAGCAACAGCCCGGCGTTTGGGGAGATTTCAAACTTAACAGCGCTGTTTGTGCACCGAGCGCCGTGGTGTGCATGGCCGAGGCCAAGGGACCGACCGGTAAGACTCAGAACGCTTTCGAGTTCTGTCACGCGACGCAAGCCAAAGCGGATGCTGAACTGGCCCAGATGCGCCAGGGAGACCCAAAAGCGGTGGTCATTGACTGGCCTTGAGCCGTCATCGTGAACAGGGGCTGTTGCCTAATCGTCAGTAGCGATCAAGGAAGAATGCATGGAACCGCTACTCAATCGAATCATGCTGTATGTGCGGGACGGGAATTTCGTTTCTATTTCCAGTAGAGCGTTTGCATGCCGCTGAACTTTCAAAAAATGCATGCCAATGGCGATGACTTTGTTATCGTCGATTCGCGACACTCAGATTGCCCGGTGACCAGTGCCATGGCCCGGCGCATGGGGGATCGCCACCGAGGCGTGGGCTTCAATCAACTCGCGGTGTTGCTCGATTGCGACGATGCGGATGCCCGCGTGATGTTCTGGAATGCAGATGGTTCTACGCTGGATGTCTGTGGCAGCGCGACTCGAGGTGCTGCGGACATGCTTATGCGTGAATCAAATGTGACGTCGATAACGCTGCGCACCCACCGTGGTCTGCTCACCTGCGAGCGGACCTCAACCGGGGAAATTTCTGTCGACATGGGGCAACCGCTTTTCAACTGGCGAGACATTCCCTTGGCGCGGGAACTGGACACCGCTGTTCTGCCACTTGCGGGTAGCCCGGCGGCGTGCAGCATGGGAAATCCGCATTGCACTTATTTTGTGGATGACTTGGCCGTCGTTGATATCGCGACGATCGGACCGGAAATCGAAAGCAATTCCCTTTTTCCACTCAAGACCAACGTACATTTCGTCCAGGTTATTAACCGCAAGCACATCCGGTTGCGCATTTGGGAGCGTGGCGCTGGTATTGCGCTCGGTTCGGGTTCCTGCTCGTGCGGTGCTGCTGTTAACGGGATACGGCGTGGCTTGCTGGACAGTTGCGTTGAGGTTGAGTGTGATGGCGGAAGTGTGATGGTTCGATGGGATGGCGTGGGTGCGGTCTTCCTCATTGGGCCGGTGGAGGTAAGTTTTTCGGGGATGACCGCAGACAGCTATTAACAGCAACAGCGTGACAAACAGAGGCCGATCCCAATCGGCCTACGCGTATGCATCCACGCCCACACGCGCCAGTAGCCATTGCTGGTAGACCGCAGCGCTGTCAGTCGCCTGGTCGCCATTCTTGGCATTAATGGTTTTCCCCTCCAGGCGTCCGATGTCGATCAAGTGTTGAAGACTGTTCAGTACTTGGGAGGCGTCGCTGTTGCTGAGGGTTTCCACATTGGGCAGGTCGACAGCGTTGCTTTTCTCGTCGAATGTCGCCCAACTGGAACCAGCTTTAGAGCTGGCTGCCAGTTGTTCAAGAGTCCGTTGTGTATCGCGAAAGTTTTCGTCGAGCCGGGCCTCGATTTCCGGCGTTGCGTTTGCGACCTGAATTCTGCCGGCCGTCGCTGTGCCACTCTCCAAAGCCTTTCTGAGGTTATCCACGTACGGCAGCGAACGTAAGGTGCTTCCTATCATGTTGGTACTCCTTGGTGGGTAGCCGAGAAGCAGAGCAAAAGCCGGGCCATTGGCTTAGGCCTATCTTTAACGGGGCATTGACCCCGTCGCCGCAATGGCTGGGAGGCACGCGCTTGCCGAGATGGGCAAAGCGTTGCCGCAAGCGCCAGGGGGCATGAGCGGATCGGCCAGAAGCCGTGATCGGGTCAGATGTTTGAGCAAGTCCAGGTGCGCTAGAATGCCGGACGCATAGAACTCAAGGACCCGCGATGATATTGCGACACAGGCCAGTGAAGGCTGATGACATCAAAACCATCTGCAGCTTTCCGCTCAATGCTCAGGAACTGTTTTATATGTTCCCGAAAGCTCAATACCCTCTGACTGAGGCTCAACTCTCCAACGCCATCACTCAACGATTCGACTCGACGGTCGTGGAGACGGAAGGCCGCGTTATGGGCTTTGCCAACTTCTACCGGGCCGAAACGGGCGGAATTTGCTGTATCGGCAATGTCATCGTTGCCCAAGAGGCACGAGGTAAAGGTGTTGCGACCTTCCTCGTGGAAACGATGACGGCCCTGGCGTTTGATCGCTATAACGCCACGCAGGTGCAGATATCTTGCTTCAATGAAAATACGGCGGGTTTGCTGCTGTATCCAAAGCTGGGTTTCTTACCCTTTGCTATCGAGGAGCGAATTTCTGCGGACAATCGAAGGACAGCGCTCATTCATATGAGTCGCGCGCTGGATTCTCTGAGTACATGTACGCTATTGAAAACCTGACGTTCAGGTCATCAAAATGTTGTGGGAGCGATTGGGTAAGGGAGAAGCGCTGGACCACGTCGACTCTTCTTCCTACCGGGCGACTTATGGATTCACCGCGACATTCGGCAGCCGTAAGGTGCCCGTCGTGGGGATACGGCATATGTCCAGGTTTGTGCCGAGCATCGAGGCCATAAAACGGGCTTGGGAACGACAGAAAGCTACATCAGTGTCGTTGACGTTACAGCAAGCCTGAACGCGATTGATTTACAATGCCTGCCCTTCAACCGAGGCTGGCATTTCGTGGATGCTTTTTCCGTTGTCTATCAGCAACTGATCCAGTGGGTCATCGCCCCCATCACCGATCAGTTCTTCGGCATTTTCAACTTGAACGGCCGCCTCGGGATCCTGTTTCTCTGCGCCTCCTACGGTGTCGCCTATGGCCTGTTTCGCTTCAGAAAACATCGCGGCCTGACCGACGCCCGTTCGTTCTGGCAATTCATCGGCGGTAGCCGGGTGCATCTGCATCGTTCGGCCTTGCTGGATTATCGCTACTACTTCGTGCGGGCCGTTCTCAAGATTGCCCTCGTGCTGCCCATCGTCCATCTGGTGGATCCGTACATTCTGCGTTCCGCGGATTACCATGCTTTTTTCACCAACCTCTGGGGCGCTCGCCCGCGTCTGGGGGAGAACCTTTCGCTCGCTTTGCTCTATGGGTTGGGGGTGTTTCTGGTCAAGGATTTCGTCCACTACTGGGCGCATCGGGCCTTTCATTCGCGTTGGCTGTGGGCGTTTCACAAGGTTCATCACTCGGCACCGGTGCTGGTGCCGGCCACGGCGAGCCGGGTGCACTTTGTGGAGAAGATCGTCGAGAAGCTCGGCGTCACCGCGTGCCTGGGGCTCTTCGCGGGTAGCTTCTGGTATGCCTGCGGTGGTGAGGTCAGCCGCTATACGTTGTTCGGCGTGACGTATCTGGTGTTCATCTTCAATAGCCTGGCGGCCAATCTGCGTCATACCCATGTCTGGCTGTCATTTGGCCCGGTGCTGGAACATGTGCTGAACAGCCCGGCCCAGCACCAGATCCATCACAGCGACGCGCCCCGGCATTTCAATCGCAACTTCGGCACCAACCTGTCGCTGTGGGACTGGATGTTCGGCACGCTCTATGTCACTCGCGCGCAGCCCGAGGACTTGCGCTTTGGCACCGGGGAACAGGATCAGGCGCGCTACCTGACGGTCTATAGCCTGATCGTCACGCCTTTTGTCGAAACTGCGCGCAAGTTGCTGCCTGGGTTTTCATATCAAAGCTACCTCGCCACAATGCGCTCAACGCTTCTCCCTCGATCTGCAAGTGCTGACACTTGTGAGACGGAGTCAACATCCAGCAAGGAACGCCCATGAATTTCTTCAAGAAGCTTCTCGTTTCATTGAAAGGTCCCGCCGCCCAAGACGTCCAGCCCACACCGCAATCCCACGAACGCCCCGAGCCGGTCGCACCCAACAACCCGACCGAGGTTGAAGCGGCTAATCAAGCAGCTCGACAAGCCAGCGAAGCGTGCCTGGATCGTCATTGGAACTCGGTCGGAATGGTCGAGCGGGACGTCCTCTCATACCTGATCAGTCCGAGCTTTTCCGGTGGCCCGTACTGGCCTTCGACCCGTCAGGCCTACCGAGTGGTTCGTCGTGGCGCCACAATCATTCTCGCCACCGAAGGCCTGTCAGATCCATTCGATGATGCTGAGGGAATGGGCAATGGTTTCGAGATGGAGTTGTTCATGGAAACCGCCGATATCCCCGAGCACGCCTATGGCCCCGTGGGTGAGGTCGATCCTTTCAAGCGCAGTTGGGCATTCGAGTTGGTGGAGCATGTTGCCAAGACGGTGGCCGAGGCTGGAGGGATCACTCACCAACTCGAACAACACGGCGCACTCTCTCTCGAACTTCCCGGAGTCAGCCAGTCGCATCACATGGGTGATCAACTGCCCAAACACTTCGTGACCGATGACGACGCCGCCGGCGTCCTGCTGGGCGCCCCGGAGCCGGATTTTTCTACTCGTTTGGATGACATGCCCTTATCCCCGGTCAGATTGGTGCCGGTGGTGTTGATCACCGCGACGGAGCTGGAGTATGTCCGTTCTGGTGGGCGAGAGGCGCGGGATGATTTGGTGAGCCGTTTGAAGGTGGCGGGTGTCGGGCATATGAGCAGTCTGCAGCGGGCGAGTGTTGTGTGATACCAAGCGGCTATCGATCAGAAGCTGTTTGGGACGTTGGAAAGTCCTCTACCTACAGCTCGGTAATGCGCACTTAAGCAAACGATGAACCTGTGGCAGGCTTATAAAGTGGAACCTGCCGGCGCCGCATCCAATCGTCGTGCAATCACATCCATCACGTCGCCCCCGTCACGCAGTGGGATACAGCAAAGCTGCGCCAGATCTTGAAGGGGCGCGGGGTCGATGGTCTGTTCATCGCGCATCGCCAGGTTCTCCAGAAACTGGGTAGCGGAACGGATTCGGTAGGTTGCTGCATCGAGCAGGATGCGTAGCGGGGCGGTGGTGTCGACCTACCTTCCACAATCCAATCGCGCATTCCCACTCCACGCGGGATAATACGGCCCGGCTTGAGGTCACAATCGCTTCCCCCCTGATTGTATTGGCGGCTGAGAAGGATCAATCGCAATGACACATTGGCTGCAGAGCACCGCAGAGGTGGCCGAACGGATACGCCGCCATGATTGGGACGCCACCGCGCTCGGGCCGCCGAATCAGTGGCCCGATGTCTTGAAGACCACCGTGGCCCTGAGCCTTGCCTCGCATTTCCCCCAGGCCATTGTGTGGGGGCCGGACATGATCACCTTGTACAACGATGCGTTCCTGCCGATCCTCGGCAACAAGCCCGAGGCGCTGGGGCGGCGGTTTGACGAGGTGTGGCAGGAGGTCTGGAGCGATATTGCGCCGATCTTGCAGGGCGCCTTTAACGGACAGGCGACTTACATAGAAAACTTCCCCCTGGTCATCGAGCGCGGCGGTGGCCCCGAGCAGGCTTATTTCACTTTCTGCTACAGCCCCATTCGTGATCAGTTTGGCAAGGTCGTGGGCATGCTGGATACGGTCACCGAGACCACCTCGACGGTGTTCATGACCCAACGCCTGGCGGTCTTGGATGCGATTGGCAATGCCGTAGCCAATGCCACCGACCCGCAGGCCATCATGGCGACGACCACGCGGATTCTGGCGGCGCACTTGAACCTGTCCAACTGCGCCTATGCAGACATGGATGAGGACGAGGACGGTTTCACCATTCGTGGCGATTGGGCCAGGGCCGGTTCGCCGCATATCGTCGGGCATTATCGGTTGGCGGATTTCGGTCGGCTGGCGGTCGCCAACCTGCGGGCCGGCAAGCCACTGGTGGTCAACGACAATCTCAAGGAGCTGGCGCCGGAAGAAGCGGCGACGTTCCAGGCGATCGGTATCGCGGCCACCATTTGCGTGCCGCTGATCAAGAACGGGCGTTTGACCGCATTGATGGCCATCCACGATAAAACCCCCCGAGTCTGGTCATCCAACGACCTGGCGCTGTTGATGGAGGTCACGGAGCGATCCTGGGCCCACATCGAACGCACCCGTGCGGACGCCGCCGTGCGTGAAGGCCTGGCTGCCTTGGCTGAGTTGAATGCGACGCTGGAGGAGCGGGTCGAGGAGCGCACCACCCGCCTCAAACAGACCGAGGCGGCGCTGCGCCAGTCGCAAAAGCTCGAAGCCATCGGCCAGCTCACTGGTGGCGTCGCCCATGACTTCAATAACCTGCTGACGATCATCCGTTCCTCTGTCGACTTTTTGCGCCTGCCCAACCTCTCCCCAGAGCG
Source organism: Pseudomonas viciae (assembly GCF_004786035.1). Classification (NCBI taxonomy): domain Bacteria; kingdom Pseudomonadati; phylum Pseudomonadota; class Gammaproteobacteria; order Pseudomonadales; family Pseudomonadaceae; genus Pseudomonas; species Pseudomonas viciae. The sequence goes on along the minus strand of NZ_CP035088.1, from coordinate 4,638,453 downwards.
CCGTCAACGCTACATGACGGCGGTTTCCGAAACGGTGGACCGCGCCGCCAAGTTGACCAGCCAATTGCTCGCGTTTGCCCGGCGCCAGCCCCTGAAACCGGAAGTCATCGACGTGGGCCAACAAGTGCAGAGCCTGGGGGACATGCTGCAAACCGTCACGGGCGCGCGGATCCAGGTGATTGTCGAGTTGTGCGACCGGCCTTGTTACATCCGGGCCGATTTGAGCCAGTTTGAAACAGCGCTGATCAACATGGCCCTGAATGCCCGGGATGCGATGAATGGCCAGGGCTCGCTGTGGCTGCGGCTCAGTTGCGGCGACGGCATGCCGTCGATCCGCGGTCATGCCGGAGCCGGGCAATCTTTTGCCGCCATCGCCCTGGCGGACACCGGCACGGGTATTGGCCCAGACGTACTCGAGCATATCTTCGAGCCTTTTTTCACGACCAAGGAAGTGGGCAAGGGCACGGGGCTGGGGTTGTCTCAGGTGTTCGGTTTTGCCAAGCAGTCCGGCGGTAACGTCGATGTTTCGACTGTGGTTGGAGAGGGAACGGTGTTTACTTTGTACCTTCCGGAAGTGGCGCCCGAAAAGAACCATGAGCCCCTCAAGGAGGAAATCACGCCTCTGGTGCTGGAGAAGGGCAGGCGTCGGGTATTGATCGTGGAGGACAACCTGGAGGTGGGGCGTTTTGCCAACCAGATCCTCCAGGACCTGGGCTACGAAACGGCCTGGGCGACCAACGCCGAGGAGGCGTTGGAAATGGTTGGCCCGGATGCGATGGCATTCGACGCGGTGTTCTCTGACGTGGTCATGCCGGGGATCAGTGGTGTCGCCTTGGCGAAAGAATTGCGCCAGCGCCGCAAGGACCTGCCGGTGGTCCTGACATCCGGTTACAGCGAGGAGCTGGCTCACAGCGGTCATGGTGGTTTTGAGTTCTTGTCCAAACCCTATTCGGCCGACCAGGTTTCCCGGGTTTTAAGCCGGACGATGTTGGGCACTGACTGAGTGTTTCGCTTTTGAAACAACATGGATCCATTCGTCGGTAAGGTCCCTTCTGAACGGTAAGTCTGTAGATGACCGGCTAGTCTGAAATCGAAGGTCAATATTTTTCAGGCAATGGGTTTGTTGCCGGTATGGGCCTCGACGAGAGGGGAAAGGCGATGGGAGCACCGTACAGCGAGGAGACCGCAGCCGCGTATCCGATCAATGAAGGGTTGCAGTGTGGCCAATCGGCCTACCATGCAGACTTTGGCGACGAGCCGATCAAGTCCATCCGGACGAAGGTGGCCAAAGTGCAGCGAGGGGAAAAGGCCAAGTTTTTGCCCAGAGTCCCGACCAGGAAATAACCGCAAGCGCAGCCCCGTCACCGAACGGGGCTTTTTTTTCAGGCGGATTTCGCCAGGAAAATAGAAAGTCTCGTAAATATTTTTCATCTTTTTTCAACCGCCAGTTTCTTTCACGTTTCTTTCACAAGCGTGCACGTAGTCTTAGCTCATCCGTTAGAAAGCAGTACCTGCCCGTTTCCCCAGCGGGCTTTTTTTTGCCTGTCATAAAACTACCTCTCCGTTTGTTGTCCAACGGGTATGGCTGATCGCTATCTAGCGTAAACTGACGCTCGCGAGCACCGGCCATCTTTCCCCGATGCGGCATTCTTGAGGTTTTTATCATGCGTTTGACTTTGTCCACCTTGGTACTTGGGCTGTTGGTTGCCCAGGGTGCGATGGCTGCCGGTGATGGTACCGCTGCAGTCGGCGGGGGTTTGGGCGGTGTGTTGGGTAATGTGGTCGGCCAGCAGATGGGCGGCAGCACAGGCGCTGCGATTGGTGCGGGTGTTGGTGGTGCAGCCGGCAGTGCGGTAGGCGCGCGCAAGGGCAGCCGTACGGAAGCGGCCATTGGCGGTGGCTTGGGATCAGCCGGTGGTTCGATTGTTGGTAACCGCCTGGGCGGCTCCACCGGTTCCACCATCGGTGCCGGCATTGGCGGTGCGGCTGGCGGCGCGTTGGGCAGCAACCTGTCCAATGACAACGACGGTCACTCGGGCGGCAAGAAGCACAAGCATAAGAGAAAGCACCGCTAAGCAGATGTTTGATAAAGAGACCCGGCCTTGTGCCGGGTTTTTTCTTGAGCATCTATCTGGAACGATTGGCCTCTCCCCGCCTCGAATTCATACATCCATCAGCAATCGCGAGGTGTGCCATGACGCCGGAAACTGAAGGCAAGGAAGAAAAAGGCCCCACGGGCGTTCCCTTCGTCAATGATCCAGGCCCCAATGACCCCGGCAATGAAGATCCTGGTTCGTTGATGGATGACGCCCAGGTTCCGTTGATCGAGGATGAAGACGCTGAGCTTGAGGACGAATCCTACGATTGAACTCGCTCAAGCCGACCGTCGCATTCTCGCAACTGCACGACAGGTGATTTCACCTGCCAGGAGGTTATATGTCTGCCGATTCGCCTGTCCCCAGCGACGATGAAACCCCGGAATACCCGCTGCCGTCGCCAACCAACCCCCTGAGCCGTGACCAGCGTCCACCTGACGATGATGAGGCCGGTGTAGAGCAGGTGCCGAGCGAGGATGAGGATGAGAATATCGAAGTGAGTCCGGATGACCCGGACATTGCCGGTGACGATGCTTCTGGCGAGCCGAGCTGAGAGCCTGTTGCGTCTCATCCAGATTTCCCATTGCCTGTCCCAAGCTCTGCTCGTTATCCTGCTGAATCCTTTAAGGCGAACACGCACCCCTGGCCGCACCTGAGCCATCCCTGGAATGTTGTGTTGATAACGGATCAGATGCGATGAATGCACCGCAAAAAGAGTTTGGCCCGATCAAGGCTGTGATTTTCGACATGGATGGGCTGTTGCTGGACACCGAGGGCATTTATACCGAGGTCACGTCCATCATCGCCGAGCGCTACGGGCGCACGTTCGACTGGAGCGTCAAGCAGAACATCATCGGGCGCGGTGCCGGGGATCTGGCCAATTATGTCGTCCAGGCCCTGGAATTGCCGATCACCCCGGAGGAGTTCCTGGTCATCCGCGAACCCTTGATGCGCGAGCGTTTTCCCCATGCCTTGGGGATGCCCGGCGCTGAGGACCTGGTGCGGCATTTGAAGGCCCACAACATCCCGATTGCGGTGGGTACCAGTTCGTCGAGCCAGTCGTTCGCGCTCAAAACCACCTTGCACAGGGACTGGTTCGCGCTGTTCGATTTCATCGTGACAGCAGACGACCCCGAAGTCGGCGCGGCGAAACCGGCGCCGGATATCTTTCTCACCGCCGCCCGTCGCCTGGGCGTCGCACCGCGTGACTGCCTGGTGTTCGAGGATTCACCGTTCGGCGTGACGGCGGCCAAGGCTGCCGGCATGACCGCCATCGCCATCCCGGATTCGGCCATGGCTGACGAAAAATATGCCCATGCTGATGGGATCATTCGCTCCTTGAAGTTGTTCCAGCCAAGCCTGTGCGGTTTGCCGGAACTGGAATGGGCCTGACGACACAACGCGACACAGCAGAACGCCGGTCATGGTTGAAGCCATGACCGGCGTTTTTTCATGCCAGGATCAGGCGCCGAAACCACCGTCGATGGTCAGGCTGGCACCGGTGATATAGCCGGCTTCCGGACCTGCCAGGTAAGCGACGAAGCTGGCGATTTCATCGACGTTACCGTAGCGCCCGATGGCCATCAGCGACATCAGGCTGGAGGCGAACTCGCTGTCGGCCGGGTTCATGTCGGTGTCTACCGGGCCGGGTTGTACATTGTTGACGGTAATACCACGTGGGCCGAGGTCGCGGGCCAGGCCTTTGGTCAGGCCCACCAGTGCGGATTTGCTCATGGCGTATGGCGCGCCACCCGCGAAGGGCATGCGGTCGGCGTTGGTGCTGCCGATGTTGATGACCCGACCCCCTTCGCCCATGTGTCGTGCGGCGGCCTGGGTGGCGATGAACACGCTGCGCACGTTGATGGCCAGGGTCTGGTCGAAATCTTCGAGTTTGAATTCGTCCAACGGAGCCATGGCCAGCACGCCGGCGTTGTTGACCAGGATGTCCAGCCGGCCAAAGGCCTCGACCGTGGCATCGACGGCGTGGCGGATGGCGTCGGCATCGGCGCTGTCAGCCTTGATCGCCAGGGCCTTGCCGCCGGTTGCGGTGATGCTGTTTTGCAGTTCTTCAGACTTGGCGGCAGAGCTGACGTAGGTGAATGCCACGGCGGCGCCTTCGGCGGCCAGGCGTTTGACGATCGCGGCGCCAATGCCACGGGAACCGCCTTGGATCAAGGCGACTTTACCGCTCAAGGATTGAGTATTCATGAGGTGCTCCAAACGTGCCGAGGCGAGATGCCGCGGTTGATGGGAGCGAGTATCAGGAATCGGGTATCGGCTGTGTAGACGCCTATTGATACAGTCTGTGTAAACCAAAAGTTTAGAGTGGGCCCTATGGAAACCTTCAGCAGTATCGAATGCTTTGTGCGCAGCGCTGAAGTTGGCAGCTTTGCCGAAGCGGCGCGGCGCTTGAGTGTGACGCCTGCTGCGGTGGGTAAAAGCGTGGCCAAGCTCGAAGCGCGGCTGGGTGTACGCCTGTTCCAGCGGAGCACCCGTAGCTTGACGCTGACCGAAGCTGGCCAGTTGTTCTTGAGGGAAGTGGGCACCAGTTTCAATACCATCCAGAACGCCGTCGCCAATCTGGCCAGCGCCGGTGGGCAGCCTGCGGGCACCTTGAAAGTGAGCATGGGCACGGCGTTCGGTCGATTGTATGTCGTGCCGTTGCTGGGGTTTTTTTTGCAGCGCTACCCGGCGATCAATCCGGACTGGCATTTCGACAATCGCCAGGTCGACCTGATCGGCCAAGGCTTCGATGCGGCCATCGGTGGCGGTTTCGAGCTGCCCCAAGGCGTGGTGGCGCGCAAATTGACGGTGGCCCATCGGGTGCTGGTTGCATCACCGGACTATGTGCAAAGCCACGCTGCAGTGGTTGAGCCGGAAGATCTGTCACAGCATCAAGGCATTCTGATTCGTTCGCCACAAACCGGGCGCGTGCGTTCCTGGCAACTGACCAGTCGCAGTCGGGAACACCGTCCGCTGACGCTCAAGACACGCATGACCATGAGCGATTCGGAAGCCGACTGCGCGGCCGCCACCCAAGGGTTGGGCATCGGGCTGGTGAGCATGCCGATAGCCGTTCCCTTTCTGGAATCCGGGGCCCTGCAGCGGGTGTTGCCGGACTGGTATGTCGACGATGGCAACATCTCCATCTATTACGCCGAGCACAAACTATTGCCGGGCAAGACCCGGGCGTTTGTGGACTTCATCATCGAGCAGTTTGCCGCGCAGGGGTTGGGGGCGCGGTTTAGCGCGGTATGAGCTGGGCTCCAGACCGAGGCGCGGCCTTCGCGAGCAAGCCCGCTCCCACAATGGATCTGTGTCGTACACAAATCTCATGATCAGCACAATTCAATGTGGGAGCGGGCTTGCTCGCGAAGGGGGCGATGCGGTCTAAAGCCGTGAACTCACCGCCCAAACCGCCCCGGCCAGCCAATGATGGTCTTGGGCCGAGGTGTCGCATAGGTGCGCACTTTCGAAGTCGACAACCCCAGCCGCACCAGGGATTCGGCGATGGTCACCGCCGCGGTCACGCCATCGACCACTGGCACGCCGGTGCGCTGGCGGATTTGCTCATCGAGCCCGGCCATGCCGCCGCAGCCCAGGCAGATCACCTCGGCCTTATCCTGGCTGACGGCCAGTTCGGCCTGCCGGACGATGGCTTCAACCGCCCGTTGTGGGTCTTGTTCGAGCTCCAGCACCGCCAGGCCGCTGGCCCGCACCGAGGCGCAGCGGTCGAACAGGCCGGAGAGCTTGAGGCGGTCTTCGATCAGCGGCACGGTGCGGTCCAGGGTGGTAACCACCGAATAGGCATGACCGAGGAACATCGCGGTGCTGGCGCCAGCGTCGGTGATGTCCACCACCGGCACGTTCAGCAGTTCCTGCAAGCCCTCACGACCATGTTCGCCGTAACCGGCCTGGATCACCGCGTCGAATGGCTGGTCGTAGGACATCACTCGGTCCATCACCGCAATGGCGGCCAGATAGCTTTCAAAATTGCCTTCGATGGAGTCGGCACCGAAATGCGGCGTGAGTCCGACGATCTCGGTGCCGGGCGCGGCCACGGCCTGGGCCTGCCGGGCGATGGCTTGGGTGATGGATTCGGTGGTGTTGACGTTGACCACGAGAATTCGCATGAGCTGTCCTCCTTTACATAGAAAATAAGCGGCCCGAACCTGGCGGGCCGTTGCGAGCCAATTCAATTAATGACTGACGTTATCCACCGCAATGGATTCGCCGCTGACATCTTCGTAATACGCTTGGCGCTTGGCGATGATCAGGTACAGCAACCCTGCAATCGAAGCGCCAATCAGCCAGGAGAACGGTGAAACGCTGTCGAAACCGGGCACCAGCGCCAGGATAATCGCGATCAGGGCCGCCGGGATAAACGCCACCACCGCGCGGAGGTTGACCCCATTGCTGTAGAAATACGCACCGTTCGGGTCCTCGCTGTACAGTTGCGGCACGTTGATGCGGCCTTTTCGCACCAGCCAGTAGTCGACCATGATCACGCCGTACAGTGGCCCGAGCAGGGCGCCGAGGCCGGACAGGAAATACACGATCACCAGCGGGCTGTTGTAGAGATTCCACGGCAGGATCAGCACGGCAATGGCGGCGCTGATCAACCCGGCGCGGCGGAAGGTCAGGTACTTGGGCGCCAGGTTGCTGAGCACGAAGGCCGGGGCGACGAAGTTGGCCATGATGTTCACGGCCACGGTGACGATCAGGAATGCCAGGCAACCGAGCACCAGGAAGAAGGTGTTGGGGATCGAGGCGATGACCTGCGTCGGGCTTTCGATGATTTGCCCGTTGATCTGGAACTGCGCACCGCAGAGCAGGATGGTAATTCCGGCAAACACCAGGATGTTCACCGGCAGGCCCCAGAAATTGCCGACGACGATGGTCCGGCGGCACGGCGAGGAGCGGGCGAAGTCGCAGAAATTGAGAATCAAGGTGCCGTAGATCGACAGCCACAGCGCGCCGCCGGCAAAGATGTTGCGCCACATTTCGCCACCGCTCAGGGGCTCGCGGATCGACCAGGCAATGGTGGCGTTGGCTTGGGTGTACATCCAACCGGCCAGGGCCGCGACGGTCACCAGGATCACCGGCCCGGCAAACCCTTCGTAACGGCGTACCATTTCCATACCGTAGGCCAGGATCACCAGTTGCACGAACCAGATCGCCACGAAACACACCCAGCCCAGGCTCGACAAGCCGAGGATCGAATCGTGGTCGTAGTCGGCGAAACCGGGGTGGATCGCGGTGAGTAATACCCGCAAGACCACGGACGCCAGGTACGTCTGAATACCGAACCAGGCAATGGCGATGACGGCCCTGATCAAGGCAGGAATTTGCGCCCCGTGTATACCGAAACTGATCCGGCTGATCACCGGAAACGGCACCCCGGTTTTTTGTCCCATATAGCCGGACAGGTTCATGAAGCCATACACCAACGTCGCCCCGATCCCCAGGGACAGCAGGATCTGCCAGCCACCCAGGCCCAGCGCATACAGGCCGATGGCGAAGGAATAGTTGGCAATGTTGTGTACGTCGTTGGTCCATAGGGCAAAGATGCTGTAGCGGCCCCAGCGGCGACCTTCGACTTTGGTCGGCGCCAGGTCCTTGTTATGCAGCCGCGGGCTCAAGGCCAGGGGGGCCGGGGTTTTATCATCAAGGGCAGTGGTGGAGGAGGGCAGATCCAGCGCGATGTTATTGGAGAGACTTGTACGCATTCCGGCAGGCTCCTGATTCTCGGCCGCGATGACTGTGCATGAGCGCGAGGCTCGACAAATCTTCGTCGCGGCGGGTGAGCATCATTGGTTACGGGGCATCTGCAGCCTGTACGGGATAGGGCGCTTCAGGCTTGCGGATCTAAAGTGTGTGTATGTTTTATATAAGTTGTATACAAAACATGTGTCGACTCAAGCCAGATCTATGCCACTTACGGATCTATTCGAAGAAGCGCAAATTTCGTTTCGTTATGATCTTTGGGTAACTAACTGAAATACCGTGATTTAAAACTGACCATTTAAACAGGTATTTATTTTTGGGCGAACGCCAGTGGAGTTGGAAGGGCAGGCGAGACGGGAAGGTGTGTGTAACCTTTGGGGGCAGTAACGGAATAATTGCACACAAAAATGCCACTTGTAGTGACATTTTTGTGCACAGGGTGCGGCGGACGCTTAGACGGTCTTGGATTTGGCGATGATGTTCCCGGCGTGCAGCCCGCATTCTTTCTGCGTGGCTTCTTCCCACCACCAACGGCCTTCGCGTTCGTGCTGGTTCGGCAGTACCGGGCGGGTGCAGGGCTCGCAGCCGATGCTGATAAAGCCGCGCTCGTGCAGGCTGTTGTAGGGCAGCTCCAGCATGCGGATGTAGCCCCAGACTTCTTCGCTGGTCATTTGCGACAGCGGGTTGAATTTATACAGGGTGCGCTCCGGGGTGGAAAACGCCGTGTCGATTTCCAGCACGGCCACCTGGCTGCGGGTGCCGGGGCTCTGGTCGCGACGTTGGCCGGTGGCCCAGGCGCGGACATCGCCCAGTTTGCGCCGCAGCGGCTCGATCTTGCGGATACCGCAGCACTCGCCGTGACCATCCTTGTAGAAGCTGAACAGGCCTTTTTCCTTCACGAAGGGTTCAAGTTTCGTGTAGTCCGGCGACACCAGTTCGATCTCGATCTTGTAGTGCTCACGCACCTGATCAATGAAACGATAGGTTTCCGGGTGCAGACGGCCGGTGTCGAGGCTGAACACCTTGACGTTCTTGTTCAGCTTCCAGGCCATGTCCACCAGCACCACGTCTTCGGCGCCGCTGAAAGATATCCACAGGTCATCGCCGAATTCGGCGAAGGCCAGTTTGAGGATGTCCTGCGGGGACTTGTTGGCATAGGTCGTGGCGAGTTCCACGACATCAAACGATGGGCTCATCAGGGCGGTTTCCTACAGGTCGGTGGCGCTGGGCGCTCTATATGGGGCTGATGGTAACAAAAGCTGTCGAAGCTGGCGCGCTCCTGTGCGTTGCGTAGCCTTCGGTGAATGGCTAGAGTCGGCAGGCCTTTTGTTCGCTCAACCGATAAACATCAAAAATATGGGAGTGTCTTGTGGAAATTGCCTGTCTCGACCTGGAAGGTGTGCTGGTCCCGGAGATCTGGATCGCCTTCGCTGAAAAAACCGGTATTGAGTCCCTCAGGGCGACCACTCGGGACATTCCCGACTACGACGTGTTGATGAAGCAACGGTTGCGCATCCTCGACGAGCACGGCCTCAAACTCTCCGACATCCAGGAAGTCATTGCCACGCTCAAGCCGCTGGACGGCGCCATCGAGTTCGTCGACTGGCTGCGTGAGCGCTTCCAAGTGGTGATTCTTTCCGACACCTTCTACGAGTTTTCCCAACCCTTGATGCGTCAGTTGGGTTTCCCGACCTTGCTCTGCCATCGTCTGATTACCGATGACAGCGGGCGGGTGACCGGCTACCAACTGCGTCAAAAAGATCCCAAGCGGCAGTCGGTCTTGGCCTTCAAGAGCCTGTACTACCGGGTGATTGCGGCGGGGGATTCCTACAATGACACCACGATGCTGGGCGAAGCCGATGCCGGGATTCTGTTCCATGCGCCGGAGAATGTGATCCGCGAGTTCCCGCAATTCCCGGCGGTGCACAGTTTTGCCGAGTTGAAGCAGGAATTCCTCAAGGCTTCGAACCGCAACCTCAGCCTGTAAATACAATCCCCCTGTGGGAGCGGGCTTGCTCGCGAAATCGGTGTGTCAGACAGCATTGATGTCAACTGATACACCGCTTTCGCGAGCAAGCCTGCTCCCACAAGGGGTCATGTGTTGTTTGTGATGTGGTTACAGGTTCTGCAAAGTATCGAGCAACACCCGAACCTTGGTAATCGACTCCTGATACTCCGCCTGCCAATCCGAATCGGCGACAATCCCGCCGCCGCCCCAGCAACACACCTGGCCATCCTTGACCAGCAGGCTGCGGATGGCGATGGAGCTGTCCATTTCCCCGCGCACGTCCAGATATAGCAACGAGCCGCAATACAACCCGCGGCGGGTCGGTTCGAGCTCGTCGATGATCTGCATGGCGCGGATTTTCGGGGCGCCGGTGATCGAACCGCCGGGGAAGCTGCCGGCGATCAGGTCCAGGGCATCCTTCTCATCGGCCAGCTCGCCGGTCACGCTGCTGACCAGGTGATGCACGTTCGGGTAGCTTTCCAGGCTGAACAACTCCGGCACCCGCACTGAGCCGATGCGGCAGGTGCGCCCCAGGTCATTGCGCAGCAGGTCGACGATCATCAGGTTTTCCGCCCGGTCCTTGGGGCTGGCCAGCAGCTCGGCGGCGTGGGCCGCGTCTTCGCCAGGCGTCGTGCCACGGGGGCGGGTGCCCTTGATCGGCCGGGTTTCGACATGGCCTTCGCAGACCTTGACGAAGCGTTCGGGCGACAGACTCAGCACCGCGCCGCCCTCCGGCAGACTCTGGAAACCGGAAAACGGTGTCGGGCAAGCTGCGCGCAGCGCCTGGTAGGCGACCCAGGCGTCGCCTTCGCAGGGCGCGCGAAAACGCTGGGCAAAGTTGACCTGGTAGCAGTCTCCGGCCTGGATATACGCCTGGATACGTTCGAACGCCTGTCGATAGGCCTCGGCGCTGAGGTCGGGTGCCATAGGCCCTTGGAGGCTGAAGACGCCAACGGGGGCTGCAGTCGGCTGGCTGAACAGCGCGATCAGGCGCTGGCGTTCGCCCTCGCCACAATGGGGATGGAACACCAGTTGGCTGGTGCCGGCCTGATGATCGGTGACCAGCGCCCAGTCGTATACGCCGAAACGCGCCTCGGGCAGTTGCAGGTCGTCTTTGGCGTGGGACGGCAGCGCTTCAAGGTGTCGGCCGAAGTCGTAGCTCAAGTAGCCGATCAGGCCGCCAGCGAAGGGCAATTGCACTGTGGGCGGTAGTACGGCGTGCCCCAGCTGTGTCAGCTGAATGCGCAAGCGTTGCAGGAAATCGGCCCCGCTCTCGTCCGACGACACTGCCAGTTGCTCCAGCGGCCACGCGCTGAGCAGATCATAACGCCCGCGCTCGGCACTTGGCCGGCCGCTGTCGAGCATGACACTGCCGGGAGCGTGACGGATCGCCGCGAAATACTCGGCGGGGTTGGCGCGGTAGGGCAGCGGGTGTACGGAGCAGGTTGGCATGGGCAGGGCGGATCAGCCGTTCAGGCGGGGTGGCGATTGTAATCCCTCTGTAGGATTTGCTCCTAGAGGGATGTCGGAGATGAGTAAGTATGGGGCCATCAAAAATATTGGAGTGTGAACACCTTGTGGCGCGGGGATAAATCCCCTCGCCACAAGGTGTTCAGCCTTCAGCCTTCAACCGGCGGAATATGCCCAAACAACGTCTGGGCGAACGCCACGCGTTCTTCCACGGTTTCAACGACGCCCCGGGCCTTGAGTTCTTCCAGGTGGGCTTCCACGGCATGGGTGCGTAGGGTCAGGCCGCAATCGTTAGCGATCTGGATGTTCAGCCCCGGCCGAGCGTTCAGCTCCAGGATCAACGGGCCTTTCTCCTGATCCAGCACCATGTCGACGCCGATGTAGCCCAGCCCGCACAGCTCGTAGCAACCGGCGGCCAGTTTCATGAAACCGTCCCAATAGGGCAACTGCACGCCATCCACCGCGTTGGTGGTGTCGGGGTGTTTGGTGATGATGTTGTTCAGCCAGGTGCCGCGCAGGGTCAGGCCGGTGGCGAGGTCGACGCCCACGCCGATGGCGCCTTGGTGCAGGTTGGCCTTGCCGCCGGACTGGCGGGTCGGCAAGCGCAGCATGGCCATCACCGGATAACCCATCAGCACGATGATGCGAATGTCCGGCACGCCTTCATAGCTGATGCTCTTGAAGATCTGGTCCGGCGTCACGCGGTACTCGATCAGCGCCCGGTCGCGGTGCCCACCCAGGGAATACAGGCCGGTGAGGATGCTGGAGATATGGTGCTCGATCTCCTCATGGCTGATGATCTTGCCGGACACCGTGCGATAGCGGCCCTCGAAGCGGTCGGCAATCACAATGATGCCGTCGCCGCCAGCGCCCTGGGCCGGCTTGATCACGAAATCGGTACGCCCGCCGATGATCGCGTCGAGTTTGTCGATTTCCTTCTCGGTGGAGATCACCCCGTACAGTTCCGGCACGTGAATGCCGGCGGCGATGGCCCGTTCCTTGGTGATGATCTTGTCATCGACGATGGGGTACAGGCTGCGCTTGTTGTACTTGAGCACGTAGTCGGCATTGCGCCGGTTGATGCCCATGATGCCCCGGGCTTCCAGGGCCTTCCAGGTCTTCCAGAGGCCGAACATTACGAGTCAGCCTTGAGGAAGGCCTTGAACCGTACCAGCTCGGTCAGGCGGTAGCCGCGATAGCGACCCATGGCCAGCATGAAACCGACCAGGATCAGCAGGACCGCCGGGAATGTGAACACGAAGTACACCAGCTCTGGCACGCTCATGATCAGGTGCGCCAGGGACGCGGCGAACAAGGTGCCGATGGCGACTTTCATCGCATGGCCGGCGCCGCGTTCTTCCCAGGTGATGGACAGGCGTTCGATGGTCATGGTCAGGATCACCATCGGGAACAGCGCCACCGACAGACCGCGCTCCAGGCCCAGCTTGTGGCTGAACAGGCTGATGGCGGCGATCAGCACCACCACGAACGTCAGCACCACCGAGAGCCTTGGCAGCATCTGCAACTTGAGATGTTCCAGGTACGAACGCAGCGACAGGCCCAGGGTGGTAATCACCGTGAACAGGATGATCCCAAAGCCCAGTTGAGTTTCGCGGAAGGCCAGGGCGATCAGTACCGGGGTAAAGGTGCCCAGGGTCTGCAGGCCGATCAGGTTGCGCAGCACCAGAATCACCAGCACGCCGATCGGGATCATCACCATGATCATGAACGTCTGTTGGGTTTGCAGCGGCAGGCCGTAGAGCGAGTATTCGAGGAAATTGGCGTCAGTGTTCTCGTCGGTCAGCTTGGCCAGGCGAATGGCGTTCATTTCGCTGTTGTTCATGCTGAAGGTGACGGTGGCTTTCTTGCCGCCATCGACGGTGATCAGGTTTTCATCGCCGGTCCACCACAACAAGCGGTCGGTGGGCAGACCCTGTTCGCCGGTGTCCGGGTTGAAATACAGCCAGTCGGTGCCGTTGAAACTGCGCAGCCACAGTTCAGGTGTCTGCGGTTGGTCGGCCACCAGGCGGATGGTGTGGACCTTTTCCGCCGGTACGTGGGCGATGGACAGCACCAGTTCGACGATTTTTGCTTTGTGCGCCGAGGACGGATCGCCGGCCAACAGCAGCTTGACGTTGTCGTCGTTGAGGTTGTTGACGCGTTTGATGGCTTCGCTGATGAAGGTTTCGACGTCGGCCGAATGCTGGCGGATCGGCGCGAGCAAGGCTTCGGCGGCGAGCTTCTCCGGGCCTTCGACGGCGATGCTGTCGCGGAAGGTCGGGCCCTTGACCTTGGTTTTTTCAGCGCTGTAGCGCTTGGTCAGCACCAGGCGGTAATACAGTGTCTGGTTGCCCTTGGCCCGGCGCGCCGACCACGTCACCTTGCGGTTACCGTCGACCCGGTTCACCGCCACACCGTAGTTGTTGGAAATGAAGCTCTCGTTGAGGCTGACGTAGTCGCGGCTCAGGGGCGGCACGAACATCTGGATCTTCACCGGATCCTTGGCATTGGGCACGAACTCGACCTTGGCGTCGATGTTCCACAAGTCGTCGGTGGCGTCTTCGGTCACCGGAATGCCGAGCACGAAAATCTGATAGGCCGTCACCGACAGGCCCAGCACCACCAGGATGGCGATCAGCATTTTCAGATGGAGGGTAAGGGAGCGCATTGGAATTACTCTGCGGTTTGAGCGGCATTGGCGCAGGCGGGTTTGCCGGCAGCGTATTTAAGACTGGGGTCGACCAGTGCGTCGAAGCGCTTGAGTGCTTCGGAACCGATCAGCAACGGGTATTGGAAGGCGCTACGGTCGGTCAGGTTCACTTCGATGCTGCGCAGGGCCGAGCCCATGCAGATGTCCAGTTCGATGACCGGCCGGGCCGTGTATTTCTTGCCTTCTTCCGGGTCGTAGTCACCGGCGCGGCGTTTGATCTTGCTGACCCGGGCCAGCGGACGTTCGATGGGGTGTGAGTGGGCCGCGTCGATGGCCAGGTAAAAGCGTACCCAGGATTCGCCGTTGCGTTTGAAGCGCTTGATGTCGCGGGCGCTGAGCGAAGCGGTCTTGGCGCCGGTGTCGAGCTTGGCGGCGACCTCCAGGTCGATGCCCTGCAGGGCTGCGTATTCATTGAGGCCGTACACGGTTTTTTCACCCGCCACGGCAAGCCCCGGCAGGCACATGAAATAAAGAACAGCAGATAAGGGCTTGAGTGTCATAGATCCTGGTGCGCAGCGTTCCGTTTATCGGTTCAGGCCCTGGCATTACTGCACAAGCTCCTTCGGTAGCCTTCTCTATATAGAAGAGAGCGACAAATAGCGGCGGCATTCTAGCACGGTGGTTTTCTGACGCCACCGCTGGCCGGAGGCTACGACGCATTCAAATGACCAGTTATGGCGGGCGAGCTTATTAGACGATTGTCGACAATATCGATTTTTGTTTTGACGTTATCGCCACTATTGGTTAGTTTTTGCCATATTGATTTTCAAGGTGTCGACAATATGCTCGATCAGGTCGAATCCCCGGTGATGGCGCAGGACGACTCGGAAACCCTTTCCGAGAACGTCTTCCGGCGTATCCAGGCCGCCATCGTCAAGGGTGAAATCGCCCCCGGCAGCAAGATCTCCGAGCCCGAGTTGGCGCGCACCTACGGCATCAGTCGCGGGCCGCTGCGCGAGGCGATCCATCGCCTGGAAGGCCAGCGCCTGCTGGTGCGCGTGCCCCATGTCGGCGCCCGGGTGGTATCCCTGAGCCACGCCGAGTTGCTGGAGCTCTACGAAATCCGTGAGTCCCTCGAAGGCATGGCCTGCCGTTTGGCGGCTGAACGCATGACCCTGGAGGAAATCGACGAACTGCGTCGCGTCCTGGAAACCCACGAGCGCGATGCGGCGTTCCAGGCCGGCGTCGGCTATTACCAGCAGGAAGGCGATTTCGACTTTCACTACCGGATCATCCAGGGCAGCGGCAACCGCACCCTGACGCAAATGCTGTGCGGCGAGCTGTATCAACTGGTGCGCATGTACCGCATCCAGTTTTCCACCACGCCCAACCGTCCGCGCCAGGCCTTTGCCGAGCACCACCGGATTCTAGACGCCATCGCCGACCGTGACGGCGAGCTGGCTGAATTATTGATGCGCCGGCACATCGGCGCCTCCAAACGCAACATTGCGCGTCATTTCCAGGACAGCGCCGCCACTGAACGAGGTGAGTCATGAGTTCCAGCAACAGCACGCCAGGCCAGCGTTTCCGCGATGCGGTCGCCAACGAGCATCCGCTGCAAGTGGTGGGCACGATCAACGCCAACCACGCGCTGCTGGCCAAGCGCGCCGGTTTCAAGGCGATCTACCTGTCGGGCGGTGGCGTGGCGGCCGGTTCCCTGGGCGTGCCGGACCTGGGCATCACCGGCCTGGATGACGTGCTGACCGATGTGCGCCGTATCACCGACGTCTGTGACCTGCCGCTGCTGGTGGATGTGGACACCGGTTTCGGTTCCTCGGCGTTCAACGTGGCTCGCACGGTCAAGTCGATGATCAAGTTCGGCGCGGCGGCCATTCATATCGAAGACCAGGTCGGCGCCAAGCGCTGCGGCCATCGTCCGAACAAAGAGATCGTCTCCCAGCAGGAGATGGTTGACCGCATCAAAGCGGCCGTCGATGCCCGCACCGACGACAGTTTTGTGATCATGGCCCGCACCGACGCCCTGGCCGTGGAGGGCTTGGAGTCGGCCCTGGACCGCGCCGCCGCCTGCATCGAGGCCGGTGCCGACATGATTTTCCCGGAAGCCATCACCGAGCTTGAAATGTACAAGCTGTTCGCCAGCCGCGTGAAAGCGCCGATCCTGGCCAACATCACCGAATTCGGCGCAACGCCGCTGTACACCACCGAACAGTTGGCCGGCGCCGATGTGTCCCTGGTGCTGTACCCGCTGTCGGCCTTCCGCGCCATGAACAAGGCCGCCGAGAACGTCTACACCGCCATCCGCCGCGACGGCACGCAACAGAACGTTATCGACACCATGCAGACGCGCATGGAGCTTTACGATCGCATCGACTACCACACCTTCGAGCAGAAGCTCGATGCGTTGTTCGCGTCGAAGAAGTAAGGCGCGACTCCCTACAACTTGCCGATTCCCTACAAATTCAAAAAATGGAGGCAGCAAATGGCCGAAGCAAAAGTACTCAGTGGCGCCGGGCTCCGTGGCCAGGTGGCCGGGCAAACCGCGTTGTCCACCGTGGGCCAGTCGGGCGCGGGCCTGACCTATCGTGGCTACGACGTTCGTGACCTGGCGGCGGACGCGCAGTTTGAAGAAGTCGCCTACCTGCTGCTGTACGGCGAGCTGCCGACCCAGGCCCAGTTGGATGCCTATACGCGCAAACTGAGCCAACTGCGGGACTTGCCCCAAGCCTTGAAAGAAGTGCTGGAGCGCATTCCCGCCGACGCCCATCCGATGGATGTGATGCGCACGGGCTGCTCGTTTTTGGGCAACCTGGAGCCCGAGAAAGACTTTTCCGAACAGCACGACAAGACCGACCGCCTGCTGGCCGCGTTCCCGGCGATCATGTGCTACTGGTATCGCTTCAGCCACGAAGGCCAGCGCATCGAATGCGTGACCGACGAAACCTCCATCGGCGGCCATTTCCTGCATCTGCTGCATGGCAAGAAGCCGAGCGAGTTGCACGTCAAGGTGATGAACGTCTCGCTGATTCTCTATGCCGAGCACGAATTCAACGCCTCGACTTTCACCGCGCGGGTCTGTGCCTCGACCTTGTCGGACCTGTTTTCCTGCATCACCGCCGCCATCGGCTCGCTGCGCGGCCCGTTGCATGGCGGCGCCAACGAAGCGGCAATGGAAATGATCGAGCGTTTCAGCTCGCCGCAGGAAGCCATCGAAGGCACCCTCGGCATGCTCGCGCGCAAAGACAAGATCATGGGCTTCGGCCATGCGATCTATAAGGACAACGACCCGCGCAACGAGGTGATCAAGGGCTGGTCGAAGAAACTCGCCGACGAAGTGGGCGACACGGTGCTGTTCCCGGTCTCCGAGGCCATCGACAAGACCATGTGGGAGCAGAAAAAACTGTTCCCCAACGCCGATTTCTACCACGCCTCGGCGTACCACTTCATGGGCATCCCGACCAAGTTGTTCACGCCGATCTTCGTTTGCTCGCGCCTGACCGGCTGGGCCGCCCACGTGTACGAACAACGCGCCAACAACCGCATCATCCGACCGAGCGCCGAATACACCGGCGTCGAACAGCGCAAGTTCGTGCCAATCGAACAACGCTGAGCTGGAGGGCGCTGACGCTGCAACTGAAGGAATCTAAAACCCCTTGTGGGAGCGGGCTTGCTCGCGAATGCGAACTGACATCCAACATTGATGCCGACTGATACACCGCCTTCGCGAGCAAGCCCGCTCCCACAGTGGACCGAGTTCACTTCAGTGGCTGCGCCAGCCCTTTCTGAAACCACCGTGACCCGAGTCCTGACGATGAACACAGAATTTCGCAAACCGCTGCCCGGCACTTCGCTGGATTATTTCGACGTTCGCGGGGCCGTGGAGGCCATTCGGCCCGGCGCCTACGACGGTCTGCCGTACACCTCCCGGGTGCTGGCGGAAAACCTCGTGCGACGTTGCGACCCGGCCACGCTGGGCGAGTCGCTGCTGCAACTGATCGAACGCAAGCGCGATCTGGATTTCCCGTGGTTCCCGGCCCGGGTGGTCTGCCATGACATCCTCGGCCAGACCGCCCTGGTGGACCTGGCCGGCCTGCGCGACGCCATCGCCCTGCAAGGCGGTGACCCGGCGCAGGTCAATCCGGTGGTGCCGACCCAATTGATCGTCGACCATTCCCTGGCAGTGGAAAGCGGCGGTTCCGATCCTCAGGCGTTCGCCAAGAACCGCGCCATCGAAGACCGGCGCAACGAAGATCGTTTTCACTTCATCAACTGGACCAAGAAAGCCTTCAAGAACGTTGACGTGATTCCGCCGGGCAACGGGATCATGCACCAGATCAACCTGGAAAAAATGTCCCCGGTGATCCAGCAGCGTGACGGCGTGGCATTCCCCGATACCTGCGTGGGCACCGACAGTCACACGCCCCACGTCGATGCCCTCGGCGTGATCGCCATTGGCGTCGGAGGCCTGGAAGCCGAAAGCGTCATGCTCGGTCGCGCCTCGTGGATGCGTCTGCCGGAAATCATCGGCGTCGAGTTGACCGGCAAACTGCAACCGGGCATCACCGCCACCGACATGGTGCTGGCGCTGACCGAATTCCTGCGCAAGCAAAAAGTCGTCGGCGCCTGGTTGGAGTTCTTCGGCGAAGGCGCCAGTGCCCTGACCTTGGGCGATCGCGCGACCATTTCCAACATGGCTCCGGAATACGGCGCCACGGCGGCGATGTTCTACATCGACCAGCAAACCATCGATTACCTGAAACTCACGGGTCGCGAAGACCAGCAGGTGCAACTGGTCGAGACCTACGCCAAGCAGGCCGGCCTGTGGGCCGACACGCTCAAGGGCGCGCAATACGAGCGTGGCCTGACCTTCGACTTGTCCTCGGTGGTGCGCAACATGGCAGGCCCGAGCAACCCTCACGCCCGTGTCGCGGTTGCGGATCTGGCCGCCAAAGGTATCTCCGGTCAGTGGGACGATGTGCCTGGGCAGATGCCCGACGGCGCGGTGATCATCGCCGCGATCACCAGTTGCACCAACACCAGCAACCCGCGCAACGTGATCGCTGCCGGCCTGCTGGCGCGCAACGCCAACCGCCTGGGCCTGGCCCGCAAGCCGTGGGTCAAGTCGTCCCTGGCGCCGGGTTCGAAAACCGTGGCGCTGTACCTGGATGAAGCGGGCCTGACGTCCGAACTCGAGAAGCTGGGTTTCGGCGTGGTGGCTTTCGCCTGCACGACCTGCAATGGCATGTCCGGTGCTCTGGACCCGGTGATCCAACAGGAAATCATCGACCGCGACCTGTACGCCACCGCTGTGTTGTCGGGTAACCGCAACTTCGACGGGCGCATCCACCCGTATGCCAAACAGGCGTTCCTCGCCTCGCCGCCGCTGGTGGTCGCTTATGCCATCGCCGGGACCATCCGCTTCGACATCGAGAAGGATGTGCTGGGCGTGGTGGACGGTCGGGAAATACGCCTCAAGGATATCTGGCCGAGCGACGAAGAAATCGATGCGGTGGTCAAGGCCTCGGTGAAGCCGGAGCAGTTCCGCCAGGTGTACATCCCGATGTTCGCCATCCAGGAAGACACCGGGCCGAAAGTCACGCCGCTGTACGACTGGCGCCCACAAAGCACCTACATCCGTCGTCCGCCGTACTGGGAAGGCGCGCTGGCCGGTGCGCGGCCGCTCAAGGGCATGCGCCCGCTGGCGGTGCTGCCGGACAACATCACCACCGATCACCTGTCGCCGTCCAACGCCATCATGCTCGACAGCGCCGCCGGCGAATACCTGGCGAAAATGGGCCTGCCGGAGGAGGACTTCAACTCCTACGCCACCCACCGCGGCGACCACCTGACCGCGCAACGCGCGACCTTTGCCAACCCGAAACTGTTCAATGAAATGGTTCAGGAAAACGGCAAGGTCAAGCAGGGCTCCCTGGCCCGGGTCGAGCCGGAAGGCAAGGTCATGCGCATGTGGGAAGCCATCGAAACCTACATGCAGCGCAAGCAGCCGCTGATCATCATTGCCGGTGCCGACTATGGCCAGGGGTCGTCCCGAGACTGGGCGGCCAAGGGTGTACGCCTGGCCGGTGTCGAGGCGATTGCCGCCGAGGGTTTCGAGCGCATCCACCGCACCAACCTGGTGGGAATGGGCGTGTTGCCGCTGGAGTTCAAGCCCGGCACCGACCGCAAGACTCTGGGCATCGACGGCAGCGAAATCTATGACGTGATCGGCGAGCGCACCCCGCGGGCGACGCTGACGTTGGTCATCACTCGCAAGAACGGCGAGCGCGTCGAAGTGCCGGTGACCTGCCGCCTCGATACCGCTGAAGAAGTGTCGATCTACGAAGCCGGTGGCGTGCTGCAGCGTTTTGCCCAGGACTTCCTTGAATCGGCGGTTGCCGTCTAAATCACAGCTGCGGACACCTTGCGTGTCCGCTTGAGGAGCATCATGGCTCACGCACCGCAAATCAGAATACCCGCCACTTACATGCGTGGCGGCACCAGCAAAGGCGTGTTCTTCAGCTTGCAGGACCTGCCCGAAGTGGCTCGCGTCCCAGGCCCGGCCCGGGATGCCTTGCTGCTGCGGGTGATCGGCAGCCCCGATCCATATGAGAAGCAGATCGATGGCATGGGCGGCGCGACGTCCAGTACCAGCAAGACTGTAATCCTGTCCAAGAGCACCCGGGCCGACCACGACGTCGATTACCTGTTCGGCCAGGTGTCCATCGATAAGCCATTCGTGGATTGGAGTGGCAATTGCGGCAACCTGTCGGCGGCGGTCGGTTCATTCGCCATCAGCAGTGGTTTGGTGGACGCCGCTCGCATCCCACAAAATGGCGTGGCCGTGGTGCGGATCTGGCAAGCCAACATCAGCAAGACCATCATCGCCCATGTGCCGATCACCGACGGCGCGGTGCAGGAAACCGGTGATTTTGAACTCGACGGCGTGACCTTTCCGGCGGCCGAAGTGCAACTGGAGTTCATGGACCCAGCGGCAGAAGAAGAGGGCGGTGGCGGCTCGATGTTTCCCACCGGCAACCTGGTGGACGACCTCGAGGTGCCGGGTGTGGGCACCTTCAAGGCGACCCTGATCAACGCCGGGATCCCGACGATTTTCATCAATGCCCGGGACGTCGGTTATACCGGTACTGAGTTACAGGGTGCTATCAACGGCGATCCCAAGGCGTTGGCCATGTTCGAGACCATCCGTGCCCACGGCGCCTTGCGCATGGGCTTGATCAAGCACCTGGACGAAGCGGCCCAGCGCCAGCACACGCCGAAAGTGGCGTTTGTCGCACCGCCGGCGGATTACATTTCATCCAGCGGAAAAGCTGTGGCGAGCGGGGACGTCGATTTGCTGGTACGCGCCCTGTCCATGGGCAAACTGCACCACGCCATGATGGGCACCGCGGCGGTCGCCATCGGCACGGCCGCAGCAATTTCCGGCACTTTGGTGAACCTGGCGGCGGGCGGTATCGAACGCAACGCCGTACGTTTCGGCCACCCGTCCGGCACCCTGCGCGTCGGCGCCGAGGCCAGCCAGGTCGATGGCGAATGGACCGTGAACAAAGCCATCATGAGCCGCAGCGCGCGGGTGTTGATGGAAGGGTTTGTGCGGGTGCCGGGGGATGTCCTGAACTGACATAACTACCTGTGGGAGCGGGCTTGCTCGCGATGAGGCCGGTACAGTCAGCATTGATGTCGCCTGACACACCGCTTTCGCGAGCAAGCCCGCTCCCACAGTGGAACGCATTCCTGCCGTCAGCCCCCTGTCAGCGTTGCGATGACCAGCCCCACATTATTTTCCAGCTCCGCCACGGGGTCAGCGGAGTCGGTGTTCAGCACCAGTAGCCGGCTGCCGCCCTCGCTGATGGCCGCCTTCACGGCATCCGAAGGCTGGCGATGATGCAGCACCAGCGCCACGTCGTTGTCTTTCAAGGTGGCGGTCAATTGCTTGAGGGCTTCGGCTGTCCAGTCGGCGTCGGGGCGGGCATCGGTGCTGATGCCGTCGAGGTTGAGCCCACTGATCAAATAACCCAAGTGCTCGCTCAGGCTGACCACGCTCAGATTGTCGGCACTGGCGAGCTGTTTTTCGCTGTCGGCGCTGAGTTTGAGCAGGCGTTGCTTGAGGGTCGCCAGGTTGGCGTCGATCTTCGGTTTGGCCGCCGGAGCCAGGCGCACCAGGTCGGCGGCGATCACATCGGCCATGCGTCCCAGGTTATGGCTGGCCATCCACGGCTGGCTCGCCAGGCCGTCGGCCATGCCCGGTTGCACGGCGATACCGGGCAGGGCGCCGTCTACCGGGCGGGCGGCGTCGACTTCGACGATGCGAATATTGCTGCGGCGGGCCATGGGGTACAACGGATCGTCCGGCCACAGCGAACGCAGGCCGATCACCCCGTCGGCCTCGCTGGCCAGTTTGCTCAATGTCGGCGCACCACGACCGCTGAAGTAGGCGCTCTGGCGGGTGCCGGGCAGATTCGCGGGCGCGGCCCGTTCCAGGCTGACGTCGGTGCCCTTGAGCAAGGCTTCGCTTAATCCGTAGGTGACCGGCAGCGATGCCAGCAGACGCACTTTTTCGCTGGCAAATGACGAGGTGATGGCCACGCTGCACAGCGCTACGGCCAGGGTCAGTTGTCGTAATGAAAAAACCATTTATCCAAGATTCCCTTTGAGGCTGGGGACGACGCCACGGGCGATGGCGCTCAGGGCGAAAGCGATGCCGGCTACCAGGATGATCGCGGCGCCGGACGGGATCGGCAGGTCGAACACAATTGGCGCGAGAATCCCGCACAAGGTGCTGACAGTGGCGATCAGCACTGAACACCAGAAAAAGCCTTTCAGCGATTGGCTGAGCAGGCGCGCCGCTGCTGCTGGAATCACCAGCAGCGCCCCCACCAGAATCGCCCCGATGACTTTCACCGCCGCCACGGTGATCAACGTCACCAGCACCACGAACAAATAATCCAGGGTCTTGACCGCCACCCCGCGTACCGCCGCCAGTTGCGGATTGAAGCTGGCGAGCATGATGCGGTTATAGAGCGGCAAGGCCAGGGCCATGACCAATGAGCCGACCACGGCCAGCACCAGCAGGTCATTGCCATTGACCGTCAGTACCGAACCAAACAGGACGTTCTCCAGAATGTGCACGTTGATCTTGCCCGCCAGGATCAGCAGCAGGCTCGCGCCCAGGGCCAGGGACACCGAGAGGAAGACGCCGATCAGCGTGTCCGGCGCCAGGCCGGTACGGTTGCGCAGGTAATTGAGCAGGATGCCGAACAGCAGGCAGTAACCGAACAGGCTGCCGTAAGGCCCGGTGTAGGGTTCGCCGAGCAGGATGCCGACCGCCACGCCGGTCAGCGCCGCATGGCCCACCGCCTCGGAGAAAAACGCGAAGCGCTTGACCACCACCAGCGTGCCGAGACCGCCCAGCACCGGGCCGATCAACAGCCCGGCCAGCAACGCATTGACCACAAACCCGTAGGCCAGCGCCTCGGGCAAGTAACCGGACGAGGCCCAACCCTGGACCATCAAGCGAAAGGCTTCATAACTCATCAGGCAGCGCTCCCATTCGTGCGTGGATGGGTGGAAAACAGCGTCAGCAAGCGCTCTGGGGTCAGGGTTTGGCGTGGCGGGCCGTCGAACAGCACTCGGCGGTTCAGGCCGGTGACACGGTCGGCCAGGCGCCCGACGGCTTCCAGGTCATGTTCGATCCACAGCACGGTGATGCCGGCCTGACGCCAGTCCTGCAGCAACCGTTCGAACACCTGGATGCCGGCCTCATCCAGCGCCGACATCGGCTCATCCAGCACCAGCAACTGCGGCGACGGAATCAGCCCCTGGGCCAGCAACACCCGCTGGCGCTCGCCGCCGGACAGCGCGCCCATGCGCCGCTTGCGTTTGTCCTGCATGCCCACCCGCTCCAAGGCTTGGCCGATGGCGCCGGCGTAATGCTTGCTCAGGCCGAGGAAGGCTGGGCGCCGCTGACACATCGCCGCCATGAAATCATCCACGGTCATGGGCAGGCCTCGGTCGAACTCCAGCGCCTGGGGCACATAGCCGATGACACCGGGTTCACCCGGCCATTGCAGGCTCAGGCGTCCCTGGTGCGGCATCTGTCCGAGCAAGGTCTTGATCAACGAACTCTTGCCGCCGCCGTTGGGGCCCACCAGGGCATGGATGCTGCCGGGCTGCACCTGAAACCCCACATTGTCGAGGATCGTGGTGCGGCCCAGGTTCAGGCTGACATCGGCGAACTCAATCAATGGCCCAGCGCGTTGCAGAGTGAGGGTTTCCTGGATGGTCATGCGCCGGACTCCTGGATCGCCCGGACCACGGTGTCGAGGTTGCCGGCCATTTCCTTTTCATACTTCTCGGCACTGTAGTCGCCGTAGGAAATGTGCGAGAGCGGGTACAGCTTCACCCCCGATTCACGCTGGATGGTGTCGACGTAGGTGGACGGAAAATCCATTTCCGAGAAGATCACTTTCACGTCCAGCTCGCGCAATTGGTCGATGGTTTTCTTCAGCTGGCTGGGGCTCGGCTCGATGCCGTGGGCGGGCTCGACCACGGCGGTCACTTCCAAGCCGAATTCGCGCAACAGGTAGTCGTAGGCAGCATGCACCGTGGCGACCCGCAGTTCGGCATTGGGTGCCTGGGTCAGCTTCGCCAGGGCGGCGGCACGCATCTGCCGCAGGCGCTTGCCGTAGGCGCGGGCGTTCTGGGTGTAGGTCTTGGCGTTGTCCGGGTCGAGCTTGCCCAGCTCCCGGGCGATGTTATTGACCTGGGCAATGGAGGCGCTGATAGACAGGAACGTGTGCGGGTTCACGACCTTGCCTGCGCCTCGGGCCGCCGTGCCGGTGGCGGCGAGCAGCGGCACGTTCTCGTTGGCCTCGATCACTTTCACGTTCGGGTTTTCGCTGGCGGCGATCATGCGGTCGGCGAAGTCGTCGTGACCCACGCCGTTGAGCACGATCACGTCGAGTCCGCCGATGCGCTTGATGTCCTCGGCCCGTGGTTCGTAGGCATGGGGGTTGAAACCGGCCGGGATCAGCGGCACGACCTCGGCCTTGTCGCCGACGATGTTCGCCACGTAGCTGTAATAGGGGTGCAGGGTGATGCCGATGCGCAGGCGCTTGGCTGTTTCGGCGCTGGCCTGCGAGGTGAACAGGCAGGCCAGCAGGCCGATCAACAGCAGGCGCAGCAAGGGGCGGCGTTGAGATGCAATAGGCATGGGCGAAGGGTCTTCTCTCGAATAAGGCTTGGGATCAGTGCCGGTGCTGGCGGGTTACGCCAGCGTCGAATTGCGCGACGATCTGTTGCCAGCCGGCGGCGGACAACGCGGAATCGTCCAACACGGCGGGGGCAGCCAAACCCTTGCTGCGATTGAGCCAGATGTCGGGAGCGGCGTCGGATGCTTCGCCGATGCGCATCAGAAACGACCCGGCGACGGATGAGTTGCTGCTCGCGCCGAAGTAGGCCCGGTCTTCCAGTTGCTGCCAGGCATGGCCGCCGCGGCTGACAGAACTGGCGTCCTGGGCGAACGGGGCAAAGCCTTCATCGGCCAGCGTCTGTGGGCTGGGCAGGGCCTGTTGTTCTTCGCGCAGCAGGCGGATTTCATCCAGGGTCACCCGCAGATCGGCATAGATGCCTTGTTCGGCGGCGCTGAGATCGCGGCGGGCATCGAGTTGGTTCGTAGCGAGGTGGCCGGTGTCTTCGGCTTCGCCGTGCCAGGCCACAACCGACCCGGCCACCAGCACGATGATCAGGCACAGCAGCAACACATACAGGGTTTCATGGCCCGCGCCCGCGGGGCGGATGACTTGGGTGGTGGGATCGTTCATGGGGCCTCGATATCGGCTTGGTCGATTTCCACCACGTGGCCGGGGCCGGCGTCGAAGAGCACGTAGAATTCGGCGTTCGGTTTTTTGAAGGTCAGCGTCGAATCGGCGCCGAGCTTGCCCGGTACCAGAATGGTTTCGTCATAGCCGATCACGTCCAGCGTGACTCCAGGCGCACCACTGCCATCGGAAAAACCACCCGTGCACTGGATCTGCTCGGCGTCGATGGCCTTGCATTCGCACATCGGGTTGTGGGCCAGGGCGCTGCTGGCGAAACCGGCGCAGAGCAGCAGCGCCAGGCTGTTGAGAGAGGCGCGGGGGGTCATGGTTGGGCTCCTTGGGTTTTCAGCCAGGCAATGGTGGCGGGAGAGGCCTGGCTCAGGGGAATGGCGGCTTGGTGCATCGAGCCGTCCCAGCCCTCGAGGGTTATCCACAGTTCGGCGTCGAGCGGGGTCTTTTGCGGCACCGGCAACGAGGCTCCCATGCGATAGGGCGAGCCGAAGAAAATGACCCCGGCGGCCCGCAGGCTGCGGGGCTTGCCGATACGCAGGTAGGTGGCCTTGACCTGGCCGATGCAGCGTTCGCAAAGGGCCGCATTGAAATGTTTCATATACCTGGCCGGGCCGTCGGGGCGGGGGGCTTCGTTGCGAAACTCGGCAAGACGCAGGCTCCAGGGGCCGACCTGGACTTCGCCGACCTCCCGTTCGCCAAGCCCGGTATCCCCGCGGAACAGTGCCGCTTCCGAGAAATACTTGGGCATGAAACCCAGGGGAATCAGCAACAACAACACGTTGAGGTGGAAGCGCCATTTATGCCAGAACAGACTCAGGCGTGACGGCGAGGCCGTGGTGGACGGATTCACAGGTTGCCCTCCGGTGATTCACGGTGGATGGACGGCTGCGGTGATCGTGCAATTCGAGCTGCGCGGGTGGGTTTCTGACTGCGCTTGAAGGCATTGGCGGTGGCCAGGGCTGTGCGCTTGGTCCAGATCAGCAGCCCGCTGAGGACCATCATGCTCAGGACCAAACCGAAGAAGAACCAGATGAGCTTGATCCAGAGGCCGCCGAAATCCCCGGTGTGCAAGGGGCGCATGGATTCGGTGACGAACTCCAGCGTCGTGCGGTCCGACAGCAGTCGCGAGGCGGCCACGTCACCGTTGTAGGGGTTGATGGTGGCAGTCTGGAACATCAGCGGATACCAACCGCGGCCGCCGATTTCCAAGTGGCTGTAGGCGTTGCCGGGCAGGCTGACGAAACTCGCTTCCAAGCCCGGGATTCGCTGCTGGGCGATTTCGATCGCGCGGTCCAGGTTCAGTTGCGGGGGCGCAAGAGCATCGGCTGACAGCGGAACACTTTCACGCGCCACCACCGGAATGACCGGCGCGCTGGAAATGGAAATCTGATTGTCCGACAGCAGGGCTTCGATCAGGAACCAGGTGCCGGTAATGGAAATCACCGCGATGAACCAGATCGACCAGATACCGCTGAGCCGGTGGAAATCGCCCCAGAAGATCCGTGCGCCGTGGCGGATCCGCAGGGTCGGACGGAAAAAACCTTTCCAGAAACGCTTGTAGACCACCAGCCCGGTTACCAGGGAGGCCAGCAACGGCAACCCCAGCAAGGACACCAGGTACCAGCCCCAGCTGTAGCCGTTGGTGAACGGCACCAGCCACCAGCCATGCAGGGCGCGGGTAAACCCCCTGAAGTTGAACGCCGGCGCCGAGCCTTGGATGACGCCGCTGTAAGGGTTGACGTAGACCTTGTCGGGGCGCCCGTCGGGGTAAGTCACGCCGACCTCCAGCGCAAAATGCGACTCGTCTGGACGCACGATGCTTTGCACCTGGGTCTGCGGCTGGGCTTGTTTGATGGCGGCGATGACCTGGTCATAGCTGAGCAGCGGCGCATCGTCCGAGGGTTTGCTGGCGCGCATCTCAGGGTTGACCAGCCAGACGATCTCCTGGCTGACCACCGCCAGGGTGCCGGTCACGCAGACGATGAGCACGAAAAACCAGATGGGCAATGCCAGCCAGCTGTGGACCAGGAACCAGAGTTTGGAGCGGGACTTCTTCGACATGATTGAACGTCTTGATTCGATGAAAGGTTCCGGATTACGGGCTTCGCAATCCCATGAACCTTGAAAAGCCGACCGTGGCTTTTGCCGACGCGGTCTGCTGCATCTAATTAAGACGAACGAGCAACTGAAATCCTGAAGCGGAAGATGAAAGAAAATGTTTCGCGTTTGCCATCCCTGTTTTTGTGGTGAGAGAGCAAGCTCCCTCACCACGGGGGCCAGTTAGCCTTGGGGCACGTCAGCCCTGTTGAAACATTTCTCGGGCCCGCTGTTCGATCTGCTCCTGGGTCAGATCCTCCTTATGGGTGGCCAGGAACCACACATGCCCATAAGGGTCTTTCAACGTCCCGGTGCGGTCACCATAGAACTGATCCTTGACCTCGGAAATCACCGTGCCACCGGCGTCAATTGCTTGGGCAAAGGCGCTGTCCACGTCTTCAACATATAAATGGAGGCCCACCGATGGCGATTGGTCCGGGCTGCTCAGAGGGCCTTGATCGCAAGGCGTGCCGAGCATGATCGGGTAGCCGTTGATCCGCAGCTCGGCATGCCCGATGCCGCCATCGGGCATGGCCAGGCGCATGACTTCGGTGGCATTGAAGGCTTTTTTGTAGAAGTCGATGGCTTCGGCGGCTTTTTGAATGCCCAGGTAGGGCGTGATGTTATTGAAACCTTCGGGAGTGGATTTGACGCCCATGACGTTTCTCCTTGTTGTTATGGGAGGCGAAGAGAGCCTTCGTCGATTTGCGCCCATCCACTATAGGACAGCGACCCGGGATCAGCTCCTGGCCCGACGAACGTCTTACGCCTGGCCCAGCAGATGCGCGCCCGGCCCGCGCTTGCCCAGCACATCAGCCTGATTGCGCAGCGGGCACGCTTCCATCGACAGACAACCGCAGCCGATGCAACCGTTGAGCCGATCGCGCAGCAGCATCAATTGGTTGATGCGCTCATCCAGCTCCCGGCTCCACTGCTGCGACAGAGTCTTCCAGTCGGCGGCCGTTGGGGCGCGGTTGTCTGGCAGGGTTTTCAATGCTTCGCCGATTTCAGCCAAGGGAATGCCCAGGCGTTGGGCGACCTTGATGAGTGCCACACGGCGCAGCACTTCCCGCGGATAACGCCGCTGATTGCCTGGGTTGCGCGTGCTTTTGATCAACCCCTTGGATTCATAAAAGTGCAGGGCCGTGATCGCCACACCGCTGCGGGCGGCCAGTTGGCCGACGGTGAGCTCCTTGTGGACATTTATCTGCGTCATCGCCTGAATTACTCGCTTGACCTCTAGTTAACTAGAGGTTTTACCCTGCACGCCTTCGGATCGCAAGATTCGCTTTACGAGCATCGGGGACCTTTCATGCAATCGCCAAGGAACAATCGCAGCTTCACCCAACTCATGGCGTTCGACATCGAGCCGCAATGGCTGCAGGCGCTGGTAACGGCCCTGTCGGAGCAGACCGAGCGCCTGGCGCGGGACCATAAGGGCTTTCTGAGTGCCAGTATCCAGGCCAGTGAAGACGGCCGACGCGTCCTCAATTACTTGCAATGGCAAACCCGAGAGGCGGGCGAGGCGGCGTTTCGAAGCTTCGAAAGCGGCGAGCAGGATTTCTGGCGGCTGATTCAGGCTCACCGCGCCAAAGCCGTGACATTTGGTTCGTTTCAGGTACTGCACAACATCGAGCGCAGCCTGGACAACGCGTTGCACTGCCAGTTAGTCGATTGAGCGCAACAGGTGATCCGAGGGGGCGATACCCACTATCAAGAGGGTTGATTTCTGCCGTGCGGGGCCGGCGAGTAGCCTTTGTTCATCGCCCAACTTCAGAACACCGGACACCCGCCATGAACCGTACCCTTGCCGTTTTGCTGCTGTTGACTGCCACCGTATTGAGCGGTTGCGCCGCCTCGTCTCCAGAGCTGCGCCCGTACACCGCCGACGAAACCCGTGAATTGGCCCTTGAAGCCTTGAATCGCCGAGGCCTGTCGTTCGACGAATATCACGCGAAAAAAGCCGAGTTGCTCGGTACGGCGCAAAAAAACGTGGGCTTCGACGATCAGGGCCAGATGAGTGCCGAGCAGGTCGTGCAGCAACCAGGCCGGTCAAGCTGAGAGACTGTACTGCTCGAAGTTTTGCCCAACTGTCCATGGGTTTGCGCCAGGACGTGGGGTAGGGTCATGACTTGACTGACTGCCCCGATGGATTGACCTGCCATGACCCTTTCGCTTGACCTGTTGCTGGGCTTCGCCCTGTTTGCCCTGGTGACCTCGATCACGCCTGGCCCTAACAACACCATGTTGTTGGCCTCGGGTGTCAATTTCGGTTTCAACCGCACCATCCCCCACATGCTGGGCATTACTTGCGGCTTCTTTTTCCTGGTGCTGGCGGTGGGCCTCGGCCTGGGCGCGGTGTTCCAGACTTACCCGTTGCTTTACACGCTGCTACGTTACGTCGGTGCGGCGTACTTGTTGTACCTGGCGTGGAAAATTGCCCACTCCGGCCCGGTCTCGGAAAACCAGGCAGGGGAACATACGCCGATCAGTTACTGGGGCGCAGCGGCGTTCCAGTGGGTCAATCCGAAGGCTTGGATCATGGCCATTGGTGCCATCAGCACTTATACGCCGCTTCAAGGTTATTTCTTCAATGTGGTGGTGATTGCGTCGGTGTTTGCCCTGATCAACCTGCCGAGCGTCAGCCTGTGGGTGATCTGCGGCAGTCTGTTGCGCAATTTGCTGCGTGATCGTCGCTGGCTGCGCTTGTTCAACTGGGGCATGGCGCTGTTGTTGGTCGCTTCCCTGTATCCGTTGTTGCTCGAAAGCATCCGCTGAGGGCTGAGCTTCGACGCGATGCCTGCTAAGCTCGCTGTCCAGGAGCGTTCCTACGCACTTTTAAACGAAGTCCGACTTCTTTAAGGTCTTTGATCAGGTATTGCTAGTCTCGAACCCAACGAGGGCGCCTGATCCCGGAGCAGGCTCTGCGAGTTTCCCATGAATAAACGTCCTTTATATTTCGATTACGCCGCCACCACGCCGGTGGATGAGCGGGTTATCCAGGTCATGGTCCGATGCCTGGGCTTTGACGGTAACTTCGGCAACCCGGCCTCCAGTTCCCATGCTTTTGGCCAGGAGGCCCGCCGCTCGGTGGAACGGGCGCGCCAGCAGGTGGCGGAACTGGTGGGCGCACAGTCCGAACAGATCGTCTGGACATCCGGCGCCACCGAATCCAACAACCTGGCCCTCAAAGGTGTGGCCCAGGCGCGCAGTGGTTCCGGCGGCCATGTGATTACCAGCCTGATCGAACACAAGGCGATTCTCGATACGGCCCGGCAGCTTGAGGACAGTGGTGTCGCGGTGACTTGGTTGGCGCCGGACGCCGAGGGCCTGATCAACCCGCAGGCTGTTCGCGAGGCGTTGCGCGAAGACACATTCCTGGTGTCGCTGATGCTGGTGAACAACGAGTTGGGCACCGTCAATGATGTCGTCGCCATTGGCGAGATCGTTCGCGAGCATGGCGCGCTGTTGCATGTGGACGCGGCCCAGGGCTCTGGCAAGGTGAAGATTGATCTGGCCCGCTGGCCGGTGGACCTGATGTCCTTTTCCGCCCATAAAGTCTACGGGCCCAAGGGCATCGGTGCGCTTTACGTCGGCGAGCGTGCCCGCCCGCGGCTGTCGGCGCAGATTCATGGCGGCGGGCACGAAGGTGGTTTGCGTTCCGGCACTTTGGCGACCCATCAGATCGCGGGCATGGGCGCCGCATTCGAACTGGCGGCTCAGTCTTTTGACGATGAGCTCGCTAAAATCGACCGATTGCGCAATCGTTTGCTCGAGCCGCTGTTGGCCTTGCCCGGTGTGCGTATAAACGGCAGTGCGACCCAGCGAATTCCTCACACCCTGAGCCTGACCTTCAACGAAGGTGAGTTCAACCCGGCTGCATTGGGCGCGTCGATTGCATTTTCCGCGACCTCGGCCTGCAACTCGGCGAATAACACCCCGTCTCACGTGTTGCTGGCCTTGGGGCACGATGCCCGCGCGGCCGGACGGACCATTCGTTTGAGCCTGGGCCGTTTTACCAGCGAGCAGGATATCGACGAGGCCGTGCGGTTGATCAAGGCTGCGTGCGCGACGGCGCCGGCATTCTGGGTCACGACCCCTTAAACCGAGCGTCTTCGGCAACGAACAACAATTATTAATGAACAGGAGAAACGATGAGCACCGAGTCTTTGACCCATGGACTGGTTCCCCAGCGCCTGGCCCGAATCCGCCAACTAATGAGCCGTGAGGGTATTCACGCGCTGCTGGTGCCATCGGCTGATCCGCATCTGTCGGAGTACCTGCCGGGCTATTGGCAGGGGCGGCAATGGCTGTCGGGGTTCCATGGTTCAGTGGGCACCTTGATCGTGACCGGCAGTTTCGCCGGCGTCTGGGCCGACAGCCGTTATTGGGAGCAGGCCACCCAGGAACTGGCGGGCAGTGGCATCGA
The DNA here is from genome assembly GCF_004786035.1 of Pseudomonas viciae. NCBI lineage: Bacteria > Pseudomonadati > Pseudomonadota > Gammaproteobacteria > Pseudomonadales > Pseudomonadaceae > Pseudomonas > Pseudomonas viciae. The sequence goes on along the minus strand of NZ_CP035088.1, from coordinate 4,606,109 downwards.
GTTGGTCAAGCTGGTTCCGGGCCAGCCCGGGCCCTTGGACTGGTTGGCCGAACAAACGCCTGAAGGCGCAGTGGTTGCGGTCGACGGTGAGGTCATGGCCGTAGCATCGGCGCGGACCCTGGGTGGCAAGCTTGAGGAGCGAGGCGCGCGGTTGCGCACCGACATCGACCTGCTCAAGGAAGTCTGGACCGATCGCCCAAGCCTGCCTGATCAACCGGTCTACGCGCACTTGCCACCCCAGGCGACCGTCAGCCGGGTCGAGAAGCTCGCCAAGCTTCGCGAATCTCTCAAGGACCGCGGCGCCGACTGGCATTTCATCGCCACGTTGGATGACATCGCTTGGCTGTTCAACCTGCGTGGCGCGGACGTGTCCTTCAACCCTGTGTTCGTCTCCTTTGCTTTGATCAGCCAGCAACAGGCCACGCTGTTCGTCGCCCTGGACAAGGTTGATGCAGCGCTGCGGGCCGTTCTTGAGCAGGACGGCGTGACCCTGCGCGATTACAGCGAAGCGGCCGCCGCGTTGCGTGAAGTGCCGGGTGGGGCGACTCTGCAGATCGATCCGGCGCGGGTCACGGTTGGCTTGCTGGATAACCTGGGCAGCGGCGTGAAGCTGGTCGAAGGACTCAATCCGACGACGTTGGCCAAGTCCCGTAAAAGCCTGGCCGACGCCGAGCATATCCGCCGGGCCATGGAGCAGGACGGCGCGGCGCTCTGTGAGTTCTTTGCCTGGCTGGAAAGTGCCTGGGGCCGCGAGCGAATCACCGAACTGACCATCGACGAGCACCTGACTGCGGCCCGCACCCGTCGGCCGGATTTTGTCTCCCTGAGCTTCAACACCATCGCCGCGTTCAATGCCAACGGCGCGATGCCCCATTACCACGCTACGCAAGAATCCCATGCAGTCATCGAAGGTGATGGCTTGCTTCTGATCGATTCCGGGGGCCAGTACCTCGGCGGCACGACCGACATCACCCGCATGGTGCCGGTCGGAACACCCACTGCCGAGCAGAAGCGTGATTGCACCCGCGTGCTCAAGGGCGTGATTGCCTTGTCCCGGGCCAAGTTCCCACGGGGCATTCTATCGCCCTTGCTGGATGCCATCGCCCGCGCGCCGATCTGGGCCGAGCAGGTGGATTACGGCCACGGCACCGGGCACGGCGTTGGTTATTTCCTCAATGTTCACGAAGGTCCGCAAGTGATTGCCTATCAAGCCGCCGCAGCGCCGCAAACGGCGATGCAGGCGGGCATGATCACTTCCATCGAACCGGGTACTTATCGTCCGGGCCGTTGGGGCGTGCGCATCGAGAACCTGGTGTTGAACCGCGAGGCGGGAAGCAGTGAGTTCGGCGAGTTTCTCGCGTTTGAAACCTTGACCCTGTGCCCGATCGACACCCGCTGCCTGGAGCCATCGTTGCTGAGCCAGGACGAAAAAGACTGGTTCAACGCCTACCACGCCGAGGTCCAGCGTCGCTTGAGCCCGTTGCTGGAGGGCGACGCGCTGCAATGGCTGAACACGCGGACAATGCCGATCTGAAGTAAGGGATCAGGCCAGGGCTTCACGGACGAAGTCCAGCCGATCCTGACCAAAGAACAGCTCGTTGCCGACGAACATGCTCGGAGCGCCGAATACGCCCCGTCGAATGGCTTCTTCGGTGACGGTCTTGAGTGCGTCCTTGACCTGTGCGTCGGTCGTCAGGGCCAGCACATATTCGGGATCGAAGCCGCCTTCATCCAGCACCGCTGCTACCGTCGCCGGGTCGTTGAGGTTACGGGCGTCCACCCACAGGGCGCGGAACAGGCAGTCGATAAAAGCCTCGAAACGTTCAGGATGGCGCAGTTGCATGCCCGTCACGGCGCGCATCAGTAACAGCGTATTGATAGGGAAGTGGGGATTGAGCTTGAAGGCGACACCATAGCGCACGGCGAAACGATTCAGATCCTTGAATAGATAAGGCCCCTTGGCAGGTACGGTAACGGGTGATGCATTGCCGGTGGCCTTGAAGACGCCGCCGAGTAGCATTGGACGGTAGATCAGTTTGCTATTGGTCTGTGTACAAAGCGCGGGTAACTGGGTGTAGGCCAGGTAGGTGGTCGGGCTGCCGAGATCGAAGAAAAATTCTACCGATTTGCTCATGGTATCTGCTCTCTTGTTGTTGTGAGGGGAGGGCTTACCAGCGTTCGCTCCAAGGGCGCAGGTCTAGCTCAAAGGTCCAGGCGTCGCGAGGTTGGCTGTGCAGATACCAATAGTTGTCGGCGATGTGATCGGGATCGAGGATGCCGTCCTCATTCTTGGTTGCATATTTTTCCGGAAAATTATCGCGGATGAAGTCCGTGTCGATAGCACCGTCCACCACCACATGGGCTACGTGAATATTCATCGGTCCCAGTTCACGAGCCATGCTCTGGGCTAATGCCCGGATGCCGTGTTTGGCGCCTGCGAATGCGGCGAACCCTGAAGCGCCGCGCAACCCCGCTGTTGCCCCGGTAAACAGAATCGTCCCGCGCTCGCGCTTGACCATGCGCTTGGCCACTTCCCGTGCATTGAGAAACCCGGAGAAGCAGGCCATCTCCCAAATCTTGAAATATTTGCGCGCGGTTTCTTCGAGGATGCTGCAAGGCACGTTGGCACCGATGTTAAATACAAAGGCTTCAATCGGGCCGATCTGGTCCTCGATTTCTTCGATCAGCGCGATCACGTCGTCTTCTTTTCGGGCGTCGCAGGCAAAGCCGTGGGCTTCGCCGCCCTGGGCGCGGATCCCCTCAACCAAGGGCTCGAGTTTGTCGGCGCTACGGCGGGTCACACAGGCGATAAAACCTTCCTGGGCAAAACGCTTGGCAATCGCGCCACCCGTGGCATCGCCCGCGCCAACAACCAGTACGACCTTCTTGTTATTCATGATTAGCCTCATTGGTAAACGATCGTTAACTAAACGGACGTTATGCTAAGATCCGGCGAGCGTCAAGGTGAGCAATTAGAGGCAGGACTATGCGTTATTCAGCCAATCACAAAATGGAAACCCGAGAAAAACTGCTTTCCAGCAGTGCCGAATCTGCCAAGAAATCGGGGTTTTCCACGGTCGGCGTCGATGGCTTGATGAAAGCGATCGGGTTGAGCGGTGGGGCTTTCTACAGCCACTTCTCATCCAAGGATGAGCTGTTCAAGGCTATTGTCGAGCGAGAGTTGGCCCAGAGCCTGGACCGCTTGAGTGGCGACAGTGCCATGGACGCGACAAAACTGGAGCGTTGCCTCAGGCAGTACCTGAGCATGAGTCACGTCGAGCAGCCGGAGGCAGGTTGTGCGCTGCCGGTACTGGGCGCCGAGATCGCGCGATCGGAAGTGCAGGTGAGGGAAGCGGCGCAGACGTGGATCTGTCGCTTGCATGAAAGCTGGGCGCAAATACTGGGAAGTGACAGCCTGGCCTGGGCCATCCTCTCGCAATGCGTGGGTGCGTTGGTAGTTGCGCGGATGCTCGCCACGCCAGAGGTCCAGCGTGATGTCCTGAAATCCAGCTACGACGAAATCAGTCGTCGTATGGCCGAGCAACGGGTTGACTGACCCGACGCCTATTTACAGATGACAATCATGCTGCGGCTGGTATAGCCGGCGGGGTTGAGTCCGAAGGGATAATCCCCCGGCTCCTCGACCGCGTCACCCGATTTGGCGATGACCTTGTAACCTTTGGGGGCACATGAGTTGGCGGCGCTGGCGGCGCACTGGTCCCAGGATGAAGAAAGTCCGGAGCAGTTGATGTGCAAACCCTTTTTACCGCGTTTGACTTCAGTTTTCGTTGTCGCCGCGCAGCCCGCAACTGCAAGTACGGCGATCAATATCAAAATTCGTTTCATTCCCGTCCTTATACCGTCGTGGATCTTATGCCCACCTACGGTTGCGTTCGCTTTCGCTTGAAGCGTTCATGACGTCCTGTATGAAAAAAGTCCATGTATGGCATTGGGTTACGGACCTAAACATGGCCTAAATGCGGGGTAAATACCAGTCCTTCGTTAAATCCTGCTTCAATCTGCCGCGACGGCGGGTTTTGCTGTGTTGCCCATGGTCAGTGTTGCGCCGACCGAGGCGAGGATGATGCAGGTAATGGCTGCCCATTGGGCCAGTGATAAGTACTCCTGGAGGAATACGAGCCCGGACAAGGCGCCGAATGCGGGTTCGATGCTCATCAAGGTGCCAAAGGTGCGGGCTGGCATTCGAGTCAAGGAGATCATCTCCAGGGTATAGGGCAGGGCCGTGGACAAGATGGCGACACCGATGGCGATTGGAATCAGGCTCGGTGTCAGTAGCGCAGCACCGGCATGAACAATACCTATAGGAGCGACGAAGAGGGCGGCGATCATGACGCCCAGTGCGGCGGTTTGCACGCCATTGTCTGCGCCGGCCTTTTGGCCAAATAGAATGTACAGCGCCCAGCAGACACCCGCGCCCAGTGCGTAGCCGGCTCCTACCAAGTCAATGCCGGCACTGGCGGCGCCGGTGGGGATCAACAGAAGCAGGCCAATCACTGCCAGGGCGATCCAGAGAAAGTCGATTGCCCGGCGGGAGGCGTAAATGGCTACCGCCAGGGGCCCTGTGAATTCCAGCGCTACGGCGATTCCCAGCGGAACGCTGCGCAGTGACATATAGAAGAGAAAGTTCATACCGCCCAAGGCCATCCCATAGACGATTACAGTGCGCAGGGATTGAGCGGTGAGCTTGGCGCGCCAAGGGCGAAGCAATATAAGCATGATGATGCTGGCAAAAATGAGCCGCAGGGTCGTGGTGCCTTGTGCGCCCACTATAGGGAACATGCTTTTGGCCAGGGAGGCTCCAGACTGGATGGAGGCCATGGCTATTAATAGCAAGGCAACCGGGTACAGGGTGGATGCCAGGCTGCGATGTGGGGGAGTCATTACGAAGTATCGTCCAGAATGAAGGCGGGGAGGGCTGATTTGCGCAATATACTGCGCATTCGAAACGCTTCCGTCTATATACAAGGTGGATTTAAATGGGAGAGGCACCTTATGGATAAAAAAACAAATTAAGGGTTGACGGCAAATTCTGGACGTCTATAATTCGCCCCACTTCCGGCGCAGTCGAAACGGAAAACTCCTTGAGTATCAATGAGTTACCATTGTTTTGAAGGTGTCGGGCTTCAGTTCATCGAAGCCAGGAAGGAGTTGATAAGGCGGTGTTGTTTGGCCTTGTCAGCGGTTCGATCGTCTCGGTCGAAAGCGGAGAAAAAGAGGTGTTGACAGCAGCGAGTAACGCTGTAGAATTCGCCTCCCGCTAACGAGAGATCGGAAGCGCAAGTGGTTGAAGTTGCAAAGGAAACTTTGAAAACTTCTTAAAATAACCGCTTGACAGATACACGGGGCGCTGTAGAATGCGCGCCTCGGTTGAGACGAAAGATCTTAACCAACCGCTCTTTAACAACTGAATCAAGCAATTCGTGTGGGTGCTTGTGGAGTCAGACTGCTAGTCAACAGATTATCAGCATCGCAAGTTACTCCGCGAGAAATCAAAGATGTAACCAACGATTGCTGAGCCAAGTTTAGGGTTTTCTCAAAACCCAAAGATGTTTGAACTGAAGAGTTTGATCATGGCTCAGATTGAACGCTGGCGGCAGGCCTAACACATGCAAGTCGAGCGGTAGAGAGGTGCTTGCACCTCTTGAGAGCGGCGGACGGGTGAGTAATGCCTAGGAATCTGCCTGGTAGTGGGGGATAACGCTCGGAAACGGACGCTAATACCGCATACGTCCTACGGGAGAAAGCAGGGGACCTTCGGGCCTTGCGCTATCAGATGAGCCTAGGTCGGATTAGCTAGTTGGTGGGGTAATGGCTCACCAAGGCGACGATCCGTAACTGGTCTGAGAGGATGATCAGTCACACTGGAACTGAGACACGGTCCAGACTCCTACGGGAGGCAGCAGTGGGGAATATTGGACAATGGGCGAAAGCCTGATCCAGCCATGCCGCGTGTGTGAAGAAGGTCTTCGGATTGTAAAGCACTTTAAGTTGGGAGGAAGGGCAGTTACTTAATACGTGACTGTCTTGACGTTACCGACAGAATAAGCACCGGCTAACTCTGTGCCAGCAGCCGCGGTAATACAGAGGG